>NC_014328.1:3307189-3968627 GCF_000143685.1 Clostridium ljungdahlii DSM 13528
CTCCCATTATTATCTGACCTTCACCGCCTATGTTATAATATTTTAATTTAAGGCCTATTGCAATTCCAAGGGCAGTAATTGCAAGTGGTATAGCCGAATTTATAGTCTGTTTAATTGGATTGGGACCTCCAAAGGCACCTTTAAACATTGAAATATAAACTGATATAGGATTACACTTAAGTGCTGCAAAAAGAATTCCCATTACAACAAAAGCTAATAATATGGCAATTATTCTAATAGACACTTCTTTATTTTTACTTATATTTTCTCTTTTAACAAACTTCATTTTCATAAATCTCATCACCCTTACGCTTATTGCCAAGCATTTTATATCCTATTGTTTCCTTTGTAACATTTTTGCTTTCAAAGCTTCCCGTTATCTCCCCTGAATACATAACTATAATTCTGTCACAAATACTTAAAAGTATATCCAGATCTTCTCCAACAAATAATATGCCTGTACCTTTTTTCTTTTCTTCATTTACTAAATTGTAAATGGTATAACAAGTATTTATATCAAGTCCCCTTACTGGATAACCCATTAAAATCAACTTAGGATTTAATCCTAATTCTCTTCCCAAAAGTATTTTTTGTATATTTCCTCCAGAAAGATTTTTAATTGGATAATGTATACTTGGGGTCTTTACTTCTAAATCCTCTTTAATTTTTTCAGCTTTCTTTTCAACATCATCTTTTTTGAGTAACAGTCCTTTTTGTTTTTTATAATATTTTAAAAACACATTATCGACCATATCCATAGATCCTACAAGTCCCATACCAAGCCTGTCCTCCGGTATAAAACTTATTCCTAAATTTTCTTTTGAAAGTTTTGAAGCATCTTTATCAGTTATGTCTTTTCCCTGAAATTCTATTTTTCCACTAGATATTTTAGTAATTCCAGCTATGGCTTCACAAAGTTCCTTCTGACCACATCCGGAAATTCCTGCGACTCCAACTACTTCTCCTTCATGTATCTCAAAATTTATATTTTTAAGTATAGGAATGTTCAAATCATTTATTAAGTTTAAATCTGAAACTTTTAATATGGATTTGCCAATAGTCGTATTTGATCTTTCTATAGCTAAATCTACATGATAACCTATCATTTTATCTACTAATTCCTTAGGTGTAGTACTATCTTTTGTAACAGTTTCTACAGATTCACCTTTTCTAAGTATAGTAATTGTGTCCGCTACTTCCATAACCTCATCTAATTTATGAGTTATAAATATAATAGAACATCCTTCTTTTTTCATCCTTTTCATTAAGTTAAATAATTTCTTGGTTTCTTGAGGGGTAAATACTGCTGTGGGTTCATCTAAAATAAGAATATCAGCTCCTCTATACATTACTTTCAAGATTTCAAGATTTTCTCTTTCTCCTACGGACATATCATAAACGTATTTTTTTAAATCTACATCAAAGCCATATTTGTCTTTTATTTGTTGAACTTTTTTTACCTCTTTATCATAATTTAGAAATAACTTTTTTTTCTTTCCCAAAATAATATTTTGTATTGCAGTCATCGATTCTATAAGTTTGAAATGTTGATATATCATACCTATACCAGATTTTATAGCATCAGTAGGTGATTTAAACCTAATTTCCTTGCCATGTATAAAAATTGAACCGCCATCAGGAATATATATTCCTGACAGCATGTTCATAAGTGTACTTTTGCCTGCACCATTTTCACCTAACAGTGCATGAATTTCTCCGCCTTTAACATTAAAATTAACATTGTTATTAGCAACTACGTCACCAAATTTTTTAGTTATATTTTTCATAGTTAAATAGTATTCTTCATTCAAAAGGATACACTTCCTTCCTATTTTTCATTTGCACCATTTATACCTTGTACAAACCAATCTATTTTTTCAAGATAATTGTCATCTAAAATCTGACCTTCTTTTACTTTTAATTCACCTTTTTGATCTTTAATTGGTCCAGCAAATATCTTCAATTTACCTGAAATTATATCAGCTTTAGCTTTTTCTACAGCTTCTTTTCCACCTGCAGGTGCACTTTCTTCTCTAATTGGTGCAAGATCATTAACTCCTGACTCAAGACCTTTTAACCATTTCTCAGATTTCCACTTTCCAGCTATTAAATCATTAATTTGCTGTTTATAATATACATCCCAATGATAGACAGGTGCTGTCATGTACATTTTAGGATCTTCATTCTTCTTGTCTCTATCAAATCCTATACCTGCAAGTCCCTTCTCTTCAGCAGGATCTAATGCAGATGTAGTATTTTGTTCTTCACTTATAACATCATTTCCCTGATCAACAAGTGCCTTACCTGCTTCTTTTTCTTTTGCAGGATCATACCAAGTATGAGTCCACTTTACATTTACTACAGCATTTTTATTAACAGACTGTACTCCTAATGCAAAAGCATCAATTTGTCTATATAATTCTGGTATCGGCATAGATGCTACCACACCTATTTTGTTTGTCTTGGTTTTCATACCAGCCAATATACCAGTTAAATATGTTGATTGATAGTATTTAGCAAAATATGCGCCCATATTATCTGCTGTTTTATATCCTGCATTATGTAGGAATATAACATCCTTATGTTTTTGTGCTTCCGTATAAACATAGTCCATGTATCCGAAGCTAGCTGCTACAATTACATTACATCCCTGGCTAATCATATCTTCTATAACAGGTTCAACTTTCTGAGATTCTGGAACATTTTCTTTATATATAGTCTTGATTCCCATCTTATTAAGTGCTAATCTTCCATCGTTGTGAGCATCAACCCAACCACCATCACCTAAACTACCATCATAAATAAAGCCAACTTTTATCTTGTCTTTATCTATTTTCTTTCCTTCAGAAGTAGTACTTACTCCCGTAGAGCTTGTGTCAGATGATGAACATCCTGCAAATAGTCCTGTAATAACAACAAGTGCAAGTAAAAAGATAAGTATTTTTTTCTTCTTCATTATCAGTTCCCCCTTATTATTTAGAATAATATTATTAAAAGTCAAATGAATAATTATATAGTTCATCATTCATTTACTTTTTAAATATATCTAGAAATAAAATATAGTAATTAGTGGTTGAGAAAGTATTTTTATAATTTTGGTATTTTATACAAAGTGTTTTTGCTTATTTATCATTTTTATTGTGATAATATTTTATAATAGTAATAATATATTATTATATTAAGTATTATAGTTGCATACTTTAAATAATACAATAGTAAAATTATAAATTTATTAATATTTTTTCGTTTTTACGTCAAAAATAGTGCTGTATTGTATACATTTTTATGATTTTGGTAATTTTTTTACAGTCTTTTGTATGTATTTAATTTAATTAAATTTATTATTTTCTAAAAAAAGCATTTATGTATGTTTGTATATTTCATTATAGGTGCTATATTATAAAAAATTTTATAAATATATATTTCAATATGTGAATTTAATGTTATAATCTAAATAAGTATTTTTATATATTTTAATAATTTTATCATTAAGTGGTATATTGTTATTTTTATTTATTATCTTTATTGTTATAAGTTAAATAATAATTGGGGTGAAAAATTTGAATAACAGAGAATTATTAAAAAAATACATACCTGTAGCTAAATTTATTTCTGAAATTCTAGGAGATAACTGCGAGGTAGTAATACAAGATATAACTACTCCTAACAATTCTATAATTTTTATAAAAAATGGTCATTTAACAGGAAGAAATATAGGTAGTCCCCTTACTAACTTAGTTTTCAATATAATTCAGAATAAAATTTATACAAATAAAAATTACGCAGCTAACTACAAAGCAGTAGGTAATTTTAAAACTTTCAAATCTTCAAGCTATTTTATTAAAAATGATGATAACAAGATAATAGGATTACTTTGTGTAAATATAGATGTTGAACCTTATAATAAAGTTAAGGATTTAATGGACAAATTAAGTTTTGTATCAAATACCGATGTGAGCAAAAATGAAAACATAAAAACACAAGAACAATTTTATGATAATGTGGATGATCTCTTGTGTACCATGATCAATGAGGCTATATCTGAAATAAATATTCTTCCAGAACGCATGTCTGCTAATGAAAAGATTTGTGTAGTAAAATATTTATACGATAAAGGAGCTTTCAATTTGAAAGGGGCTGTAGTTAAAGTAGCCAAAGCTCTCCTGGTTTCCGAGCCTACTATATACAGGTATTTAAACAAATACATGTAATAAAGTGCACCCCAAATGTTAGATACGTATAAAACATTTGAGGTGCACCTCTTTTCACAGTTTCCTTAATTTAGTTATTCAAAAATATACTCCATGTGTCTGGACCTAAAATACCATCTGTAGCTTTTCTCCAATTCTTCTGGAGATTAGTTACAGCTTGAAAAGTGGCTTCATCGTAAACCATAGGAGTATAGGAATTTTTCTTTAAATAGCCATATTGTTCAAGTTTCTGTTGTATCCACAGCACTACATGAGATTTATGACCCTTAGCAATAATGTTCTGGATTCCTTTTAATGCTGCCATAGTCTCATTCCCTGCAATCCCATCTACAGCTAGTTTTGCACTATAATCTAAATTCAGGTTATACTGAAGTGCTTTTATCTGCTGTACAAGAGTATTTGGCTTAACAGGTGATACATTTCCAGTAAATATATCTTCTATAAAATAATTTAAGTCTACATATCCCACAGCTCCGTTTAATTTCCCGGTTTCTGAATACTGCCATGAAGCATCATCTGGATATAGGGAAGGCTGCCTGCCATAACTTGCAATCCAAAGTGGAACATCTAAAATATTACCTGCCAGGTAATCTTTATAAAATGCATATCCAGAATATACTCCTATCTTACGGCCTTGTGACTGTACATATTTGATAAATGCATTTGCAAAATTAATAGCATTGCTCCTACTCCAATTTTCCTCTCCCTCTATATCCAGCCACAGAACAGTGTCACTTTCCAATCCTGAGATAGTTTTTAGAAAGTGCTTTGCTTCCGCTATTGGATCATTACCATTTGCGTAATGATAAAATCCCAATTTAAGTCCTGCCTGTTTAATTCTTTGATATCTATAATTTAATAAACTATCTACACGAGATAGACCTTGTGTTGCTTTTTGAATTACTACAGAAATACCATCTGTATTTTTAATAACATTCCAATCTGAAATATTATCTCCTTCATATACGTCTATTCCATTCATTATCTTCATAAATCATTCCTCCTATTGTATTCTTATTAAATACTTAGGACAAAAGGAGTCTAGTAACTGTTATGCCAATGCCCCCATTTTAGTGTATTCATGAAACTTTTAATTTGTTCAAAATAAAATATTGGTTTGAATACTTCCATAAATAATAACCTCTTCATTCATAAACATTTACAACTGTAATTTAATATTACCATATTATATAAAATTAATTTTTAAATCTGAAACAATATATTACTTGTGTATTTTTTTTATTTTTGAAAACAATATATTTGTACAAATAAACATATTGTTTTCAAAAAACTTTTTAATTAGTTTGAATTGAGGCGAGAGAATGAATCCAATACTGTTAAAAAATTGTTTACTAACAAACTATCACGATTATAGCAAATTTACCAAGGACATTCTAATAACACATGGAAAGATACAACAGATTGCTGACACTATAGACTTCCAATGTGAGAATTTAAAGACAATAGATGTTAAAGAACAGTATGTATTACCAGGATTTGTAGATTGTCATACACATATAGGCATTATAGAGGAGGCTACTGGCAAACTAGGTTTAGATAATAACGAAACCTCAAATCCAGTAACACCTCATTTAAGAGCTATAGATGCAATAAACCCCCTAGACATAGCATTTAAGGATGCAGTAAAAGCTGGTGTCACCTGTGTTATGAGTGGCCCAGGAAGTAATAATCCAGTAGGCGGGCTCAATACCGTATTAAAGACTCATGGTAATATAATTGATAATATGATAGTTAAAGATCCTTATGGTCTTAAAATAGCATTTGGAGAAGATCCTATGTGCTGCTATGGTAATAAAGGAAATTGTCCCGTAACTAGAATGGCAGTAGCTGCTCTAATACGTGAATTATTTATGAGAGCACAGGACTATATGGAACAAAAGGAACAAGGCAAAATTAAGGAAAGAAATATTAGACTAGAGGCAGTAATTCCACTATTAAAGGGAGATATGTTTTTAAGAGCTCATGCCCATCGAGCTGATGATATAATCACTGCTATAAGAATAGCAGAAGAATTTAATATAAAAAAACTCGTTATTGAACACGGCACTGAAGCCCATCTTGTAAGCGATTATTTAAAAGAAAAAAATATACCCGTAGCCTTTGGTCCTATGCTGACTCCAAGAATAAAAATGGAACTTAGAAAACGTAATTATAGTTCTGCACTGCATTTAGTAGAAGCAGGTATAAAAGTAGCATTAATGACGGATCATCCTTATAATTCTATAGATCAACTAAGACCAGTAGCTTTACTTGCAGTTTCAGAAGGATTAAAGCCTTTAGATGCTTTAAAATCAATAACAACTAATGCTGCTGAAATATTAGGATGTGATAATAGAATAGGAAAGATAAAGACTGGTTATGATGCAGATATTATTATACTAAACGGTGATCCTCTAGATATGGTAAATACAAAAGTAGTAAAGACAATCATAAATGGAGAAATTGTTTTTGAAAGAACAATTTCTAATTAACAATGTACCGCATAGACCTATTTATATTTGCTTTAGCATAGGTATAATACTATAGAAAAATGAATTTCCCCTATAGTAGACTATTTAGTTATTTAACTATCTACTATAAGGGAAACATATGATTTCTCTAATACGGTTACTATGTATTCATTAAATTTATTTATATTCTTCTAATGTTTTCAATAAAGTTTCAGTATGAAAAGGCTTCCTAATATAGCCACTAGCTCCTAGTTTTATACATTCATCTTTCACTTCTTCATGTCCTACTGCTGACATAATAAGTACAACTGCGTTAGGGTCAATTTTCATTATATCAGTTAGGACTTCAACACCATCCAGCCTAACCTCAGACATATTCAAATCTAAAAGCACAATGTCTGGTTTTTCAAGCTTGAACAGCTCTACTGCTTCCTGTTTATTTGATGCCCCAAATATACTTTGGAACCCTCCCTTTTCAATAATCTTTTTTACGAACATCCTCATATACGATGAATTATCAACTATTAGTACCTTTTTCATATTAAAAACTCCTTTATATCCCTAATTTTTAAAGACCCTCTTTAGTGAAGCAAATCTTTTATTTTAGCAAAAAATCTAGCACATTCATCTATTTCATGTTTTAAAGCTGCCTGCTCTAATTTTATTGCTAATTCATGAATAGAAAGTATTCCTAGAGTTCCAGAAGAACCCTTTAACTCGTGAGTTGTCCAGGCCAATTTATCAAAATCATTACCAGCAATAGCCTTGCTAATATCTGATAATAAATCAGGTAAACATCTTATATATTCTTCAAGTATTTCTTTTGCATCATCTTTTCCAAGTCCTGTAGTTTTAACAAAGCAGTCAATATTATCGTCTATTATTTTACTATAATCATCTACACACTCTCTCGTTTTAGTATTGGCTTCTATCATCTTAAACATCTTATTAAAATTAATAGGCTTACTAATATAATCGTCCATTCCAGTTTTAATACACTTTTCTGAGTCACCATCCATAGCATTAGCAGTCATTGCTATAATTGTAGTATGCTTTTTGTCTCCTTCTAACATCCTTATCTTAGATGTACACTCATACCCATCCATTACCGGCATCTGACAGTCCATAAAAACAACATCATAATCTTTCTGTAACACTGCTTTTAATGCTTCACTACCATCCACCGCCACATCACAAGTCATATCATGTGATTTAAGCATAGTTATAACAATTTTACGATTCATTTTATTATCTTCAACCAATAAAATTCTTGGTTCTAATGCATTTTTAACTTCTTTAACTATATGTTTCGTTATAACTTGATGTCCTTCTCCATTTTCCTTTTTAAGGCCCAATACCATAGCAATACAGGCAAGTAAGTCATCTCTTCTAACAGGTTTGCTCAAATATGATGAAAAGCCATATTCTTTCACAGTCTCAGCATTTCCCTTTTGAGTTATACTAGTTAGAAGTATTAATTTTATATTCTTTGCAAAAGGTATTGTTTTTAATGTATTGGCCAGTTCATAACCACTCATATCATTCATTTGATAATCCATGATGGCAATGTTTATTTTGTTTTTTGTACTTGCATTTGAAAGAATTGTGGTAATGGCACTACTGCCGTTTTCAGCTTCAGATACTTTAAGACCAGTTTCTTGAAGATATGAATTAATAATTTTCCTGTTATTTACATCATCATTAACAATTAAAATATTCATACCATCAAGCTTTTCAAACGCAAATTTCTGCCCTGAGGCTCTTTTTACAATCTTCAATCTCACATCGAACTTAAATATAGACCCTTTTCCAAATATACTTTCAACGTGAATTTCACCGCCCATCATTTTTACCAATTCACTAGATATGGCAAGCCCCAGCCCCGTTCCTCCATACTTTCTAGTTGTAGACGTATCTGCTTGACTAAAAGATTTAAATATATTATCAATATGATCCTTACGAATTCCGATTCCAGTATCCTTTACTTCAAAGTTAAGTACAGCTGTTTCATTTTCTTCCTTTAAACAATCAACTGTAACAGAAATTTCACCCTTATTAGTAAATTTTACTGCATTACTTATAAGATTATTTAATATCTGTCTAAGCCTTGATGGATCACCAACAACCTCTTCAGGAACACCTTCACTAATCATGGTATAAAGTTCAAGTCCTTTTTCTACTGCCTTAGGGACAAGTAGTGAAACCGCATCTTCAATAGTATTTCTTAAATTAAATCTAATCTTTTCCATGGTTAGCTTTTTAGCTTCAATCTTTGAAAAATCCAATATATCATTAATAATATACAATAATACCTTCGAAGCAGATTTTGCTTCACGTATAAAGTCTTTTTGTTCTAAAGACAAATTAGTTGATTGAAGTAAATCGAGGAATCCAAATATTCCATTCATTGGAGTTCTTATTTCATGAGACATATTTGCAAGAAATTGACTCTTTGCAATATTTGCTGCTTCTGCTTGTTCTTTTGCCTTGTATAACTCTCTTTCTGCTAATCTCTGCTCTGTGATATCCTCAGCAGTGCAAATAAGATACTTGATATTACCTGTCTTATCCTTCTGAGGCTTACTTTTAATTTGAAGCAGTCTATTTTCACCCTTGAAGTTTCTAACCTCAATTTCTTTTTTTGCCGACTCATTCTTTTGAAATAGCTCCCAATTGCTTGCAGAAAGTTTATTTGCAGTATCTATATCAAATATATCGTATAAATCCTGATATTCTAAATCACTTTTCTTCTTTCCAAAAAAACTTGCATGGGCTTCATTAACAGCTGCGTAAGAAGTAACATTACTTAACGCCCAAATTTGTGATTCAGAATTATTAAGTAAAATTGCCTGTCCACTAAGAGCTTTTTTATATGTTTTCTCCTTTACAATTCTTGTTCTTGTATGCGAAAAAGCCTTTGAAATGTCTATTAATATTTCAATTTGCTCCTCTTTCCATACTGTAGGCTTTGATAAACTTTCATAACCTATGAATCCAATTAACTTGTTTTCGCTTTTTAATGAAATTATAAGAGAAGTTTTGATTCCCTCTTTTAAAAAAGCCTCTTTTTCAAATACTGCTTCGTCAGAAAATTCCTCCACACTATTCACCACAACAAAATCCTTATTCTTAATCTGGCGAATCAGCCACGGAAAAGCATAAACTACCTCTTCCTCCTCAATCTCTCTTTTTGGTTTTATACCTTTCTTATTCCATTGACTTTCTATTTGCATAAAAGTAGGATCTTTAGAAAAGTAATAGATAAAAATTCTATCCAAATCAAAAAATAAGCCTATTTCCTCCAGCGATTTTTTTAACTCAATCTGATAATTATTACTATTTACATCTAAAAATTTCTGAAAAATATTATGAATTAATTTCAGGAAACCACTGGAATAGTTAACATTTGGGTAATTGCCTTCACCATTCATAAAATCCCCCCTAAATTTGAATCTCACAGGTTTTCGTAATAAAAAGAGTTAATTCTTTCAATAAATCAATTTCATAAGGTTCTAAAAGTAAATTTCCAGCCTTATCATATATAACTTTTACCACAGGTCTCATTGGCATTGAATTGTTTTGCTTTACTACTAAGCCCTTTTCATTTGAACTTAAAATAACTCCACTTCCTGTTGGGAAAGCGGCTATATTCATAGTGAACTTTCTTACCATTTCTGCATCAAAATAAGTATTACTCATACCAACAAGATATTCAATAACCTCATTGACACTTTTACTTTTCAAACCATTTCTACCTGATATCATATTATCAAATACGTCACATATGGATATCATCTTTGCAATTTTGTTTATTTCATCACCTTGTAATTTTAAAGGGTACCCGCTGCCATCACTTCTTTCATGATGCATTAATGCAACTACCTTGACGGATGCATTCCAAATATACTGTGATCCTAAAAAATCATAGCCGACCTTTGGATGCATTAATGTAATGTATTTGTCTAATTCTTCCTTAGTCTTAAAATTATCTAAAAGTTTCCTATCATTCATAATTTTTATCTTACCTATATCATGAAGCAGAGCACCTGTAGCTATGTCTTTAAGCTTCATTACACTGTACCCCATATGAGTTCCTATTATTGTAGCTAATACACAAACATTTACTGAATGGGAATATATATTGTTATCACTTGCACTTATTTCTGCAACATTTATCAAAACCTCTTTATTCGATACCACATCCTCAATTACTGAATCTACTGAATTCATAATACTACTATTATCAGTTTTTCCTTCTCGACAATATGTTCCAATCATTTCCCTAACAGCATGTTTACTCATTTGCCTTGTCTTTTGAGAAACGCTTTCCTCAATAATCACATTTTTCGATATATCATCATCAATATATACACAGTTAATTCCAATTTCTTTAATTCTCTTAATATAATAAGGTTTTAATTTTACTCCTATATTAAGTAAAACTCTACCGAATTCATCATAAATTTGCCTTCCAAGGATTTCATCCCCCTTCAGGCTGGAGACACTAATAACTCTCATATACACCTCCAAATGAAATAATTAATTTTTTTAATAATCAAAATTTCTTATAAAAAATATAGTATCTCTTTGCCAACTAAACATAAAAGAAAAATATCATTAGCAATCATTATTATTTAAATATATTAGCATATTCTTAAACTTTTTACTACATGAAAAACCTGTAGAGTAAATGGTTTTATATTTAATTTCTCAAACAAATCCATTGAATAGTTTAGTATTCAATGGGACAATCACTCAATCACAGGCTACTGCAATAACTAATGCTTATTTATCTGCATATCACTGTAATCAAACTACTACACAGACAACATCTGGAAGTAGTTCTGCACACAGTACTGTCAAACAACATGTTAAATAAAAGCAATTCATAAATTTACTAAAAAGCAAAGCAAGGGAAGTTACTAGCTTCTCCTAAAATTTGTATGTTTTTTTTAGTAAATCATCATGATATGTTTTTCATTAAACTCCAATCATTACATTCTTCCCCCCTACTCATTACATTCTAGTGAACTAAAAAAAATAATTCACGAAATAAGACTTGTATAAAAAATGCAGTCTTTATTTTTTCACTAATTTTAGAGGATTATTTTTATTAGAAAATTAACTGTGTATGATATAATTACAGCTGAGGTGAGCTTATGCTAAAGATAGGACTTTGTGATGATGAAGAATGTCACAGAATTCAAATTTCAGGTATGTTAAAAAAAGCGTTAGAACTTAAACATACCATGTATTCAATATTTCAGTATCAAAATGGTGAAGATCTACTACAGTCAAAATTGGAAATGAATTTATATTTTCTAGATATAGGTATGGATAAGCTAAGCGGAATAGAAACAGCTAAAAAAATTAGAGCTTTAAATAAAGAAGCAATTATTATATTTATAACTGCACTTAAAGAATATGTATTTGAAGCTTTTGATGTAAGAGCTTTTCATTACATTCTAAAACCTATATCAGAAGAAAAATTGAGAAATGTACTTTATTCTGCTTTAGCACAAATTGATGAAACTGATAACTTTATTCTTGCTAAAACAATTAGTCAGTGTACTAAAATTTTTGTTAAGGATATATTATACATAGAATCCCAGCTTAGAAAAATAAAAATTCACACTACTTATGATGTTATTGAGTATTATCACAAATTATCTGATATAGAAGATGAACTAAAGAATTTTAATTTTTTTAAATGTCATAGGAGTTATATTGTAAATTTAAAATATGTAAGAAGTTATGATAATGTATTTATAACTTTGAAAAATGATGAAAAAATATATATTTCCAAATACAAGCTTTCTGATTTTTCAAAAGCATTTATGTATTATCTAAAAAGTTTAGAACAATAATATGAATAATCTTCAAATTATTAACACATTAGGACTTTTATCCACTTTAATTGTCCTTCCTTTTCATTATATAATACAAATACGTTTTTTTAATAACTTCCTAGGTTTTGAAAATAAAATATGGAAATGTATCTTTTTTGTAATTTCTCTATTATTTCTTAATATTTTAACTTACAAAATACAATTTCCTTCTCCATTAACATTTATTATAAATGATTTGCTTTGTTTTATATTTTTATACTATTTATATCCTGGTAATTTTGTGTTAAAACTTTATGCTTCAATTGTTCCAACTACAATTTTATTACTTACTTACACTATTTTTTTAAACTTTGATTATTATGTTTCATCTTGTATTTATAATTTAAATATGAGTTCAATACTGAATATTTCTGTTCTTTTTCTGATAAACATTACTAGAGAATCTTTAAACTTAATTATATTGTTTATCTTATTGAAAAAAATAAATAAACTTTTGAACTTTAAAGAAAAAATTGTAGATGCTTACCAAAGCTTATATTTGTTTGTTCCTTGTTTTGCAACTTATAGCTTGATATTAATTTTTTATTTTACTCAATATATTCATGTTGATAATAAAAGCTATTATCTTTTTTCAATTTTTCCCAAGATTTACTTTGTCGTGCCATTTGTATGTATTATATTGTTAATCTCTATACTTATTAATGCATACATCTTTAAAAAAGTAATTGAAATACAGGAAATTGAACAAACAAACTTATTAATGGAACAACAGTTTAAACTTCAAATTAACCATAGTAAAAATCTTGAAGCTCTCTATAGTAGTATACGTAGTGTTAAGCATGACATAAATAATCATTTACTTTGTTTAAAGATTTTAGCCGAAAATGGAAACACAAAAGAAATAAACAAATATTTATACACACTTGGACAAACTATAAAAAAATTGAACTATAAAATCAAAACAGGAAATGTAATTTCTGATGCCATTATAAATGAAAAATACAATATTGCTAAAATGAATAATATTGAATTTATTTGTAACTTTATCGTACCTGACAAAATTACACTTGATTCTGTAGACTTATGCGTAATATTAAGCAATTGTTTAGATAATGCAATTGAAGCTTGTATGAAAATTGAAGACGAAACTATTAACAAGAAAATCACCATTAATTCTTATATCCACGATTTATATTTGCTAATAGAAGTTTCAAATACCTCCGCAAATAAACTTCAATATAAGAATAATAAAATTATAAGTACAAAAAAGAATAAAAATAGTCACGGCATAGGAATATCTAATATAGAAACTATAGTAAAAAAATATAATGGAATTTTAGATATCATATCAGAAAAAAATAAATTTATTTTAAATATTATGCTTAAAGTAAAAAATAATTAGTGATTAATTGAGGACTGCTTTAAGAAAGGAATGTTTTGTATGCAAATTAATTCAACTACTTATAATCCAATGTTAAACAATACTTTTAACAGCTCCAATGATGATTCTCCAAAGGATATTGATGGAAATGAAAATCAAATTGATAATGAAATACAAAGTCTTGAACAAAAAAAATCAAGTTTAAACAGTAAAATTAGTAGTATAAAAGGTGATTTTACATCATCAAAAGCTAAAGATGAATTGATTAGTCCTTTAAAAAGTGAACTCCAATCAATTGAAGCTAAAATACAGGAAAAACAATCTGCAAAAATGAAAGGAAAAACTAAAAAAACTAATTCTGGAAAAAAAGCTAAAAATAATAAGCATATTTCTAATAAAAATAAATCTATTCCAGAACAATTAGATAATATCACTACGCAAACTGGTATTACAAATAAATTAAAAATAAAGAATACATTAAAAAATTCTTCTAAAATTTCTAATGTATCTGAATCTATAAACAATAAAAAAAATAATACTCATATAAAAACCGCACTTGCTGTATATAAATCATCAGAAAATGAAGATTTACCAACTTACGAGACAAATATTCTAGCTTAAAAATAAAGGGATTGTAACATTAAAAAATTTATATATAATATGTTGTAATATTTATTCTTAATGTAACAGTCCCTTATTTTTTAGCACAATACCACTTAAATTTATTGTAAAAATATCACTGCAGATGAGTCATCACTTTTTTTAAATCTAGGAAATTTCACTACATCTGCATCCTCATTTTCAATAAGTCTTATACACTTGATGCAATCCTTGTTTTTCAATAATTGAAATAAGGTTATCAGTCTCCATATATTTGTAATTATCAAAAATTGCTGAAAACCCATCTGACATTAATAAAGCCTTTTTACATTCTTCCAAATCCAAATACCCATAAAGAGAATTTTCTACTGCACTTTTATCAAATTCTAATGTCCAGTAACCTTCTGGAGTATTTTTAAGCAATCTATGTTTAATAAGCAGTGGATTTATCCTCTGTCTAGCTTCAACAAAACTTATTCCTTCATTTAACATTAACTTGTTCATTTCAGCTTTAGCTATATTATCCAGTTTATCAAGCAAAGTCTGTTTAATAATACTTGACTTTCCATTATTATTCTCAACTATAAGTGTACAATCTCCAAGTAAAAAATATTCTACTTTATTATTGTTAATTCTAATTATAGTTATAGAAGCAGCTGGCAAATCAACTTTATCAGGATATTTTAGTGAAGAAATTTTATTAAATTTATTACCTATAAAATCCATTCCTTTAGAAACAATTTCTTTAATATCTTTTGATTTATCTAAAATATTATCTTTAAGGTAATTATTCCATTCATTAACAAACCAATACACATCACCTTTAGAACCTGTCAGATTAGTTTTGTTAAGTCCTGTTGCACCATCTATAACCAACCATAATTGTCCTCTGCATAGGTAATATCCTCATTAACCCTATCCTCTGACATGGAAATAAAATCATATGTTGAAAACTTCATAAATCATAACCTCTTAATCTTATTGTATATTATTTTGTATTTATTACATAACCTTCTATTTCCAATAATGTATTTTTATATAATTCTTTATATTATATCACAACTCAACTTTTGCACATGCAAAATTTTCAATTAATATAGAAAATAAATAGAATTTCGGAGGTAAAATTATGAAAATTTCAGGTGTAAGTTCTCTTATGGGTATTTAAGAAGTATATTATAAAACTAAAAATTTCAAATACTATTTTGAGTCAATTTTGCTATAATAAAAAATTGATAAACAATTATAACTACCATTATCACTCTATGCAACATTATATTTATTAATATCTTTTACTTATGACTTTATAAATAATTTAATATACTTCTATTAAACTTTCTTCTTATTAACTCTGTAACCAGTTTTAAAATCCACTATATTCTTTAATGGCTGCTGATTTTTAAAATATTCAAGATTTTCAATACTTATGTTAACAATTCTTCTTAAAGTTTCTGGAAGATGAAAAAATCCTGATATGTGAGGAGTAATAACAACCCCTGGGGCATCCCATAATCTATGTTCAGATGGCAGCGGTTCTGGCTGCGTTACATCAAGACCTGCTCCACCAATAACTCCATTTTCAAGGGCATCGCATAAATCTTCAGTACATACACAGTTTCCTCTTCCTACATTAAGAATGATTGCATCTTTCCTCATTAAATTAAACTTATCCTTATTAAACAAATGATAAGTATCCTTTGTTCCTGGAAGACTCAAAGCCACTATATCAGCTTTAGGCAAAAGTTCATCCAGAGCCTCCATTGTATATAATTCATCAATATATTCCGGTTTTTGTCCTTTGGTCCTTTTTATACCTATAGTATAACTTCCAAGTGCTTTCATCTTCCTTGCAAAATCTCCTCCAATATTACCAAGTCCTACAACTAATGTAGTACTTCCTTCTATTGAAGTAACATTTCCTTCATCTTTCCACAGATGCTTTTTCTGATTTATATAATATAAGTTCAGCTTCTTTTTAATTTCAAGCAGCATACCCAGCATATGTTCAGATATTGCAAGACCATAGGCACCTGATGCATTTGTAAGATATGCTCCTTCAGGAATTACACCAGCTTCGCAATATCCATCAGTACCTGCACTGTTTAACTGAAGCCATTTAAGCTTTTTACTTCCATTTATGTATTCTGGAGGAACATTTCCAATAATTATATCAGCACTTTTTACAATTTCATCGCTAATTTCTTTATTTGATATAAAAATATACTCCGCTTCTGGCATTTTTGCTTGAAGTCTTTCTTTTTCATCTTCATTTAGCGGAATCACAACTAAAATCCTCATATCTACCACTTCCTTATAACATCCATTATACTACAATGCAATTAGCAATTTAATAAATCTTTCCCTAGTGAAATATGAAATATTTTACTATATATGGTATCTATTCATCTTGTTCTGCTGAATTTATATAAATTTTCCCCTACTCTCCCATACGAAATTTTGGTCTAATATTAAAATAATGCGAAGCAAAGCTGTTGAAAATAACAAAGTTCAAATAACAAAGAACAAATAAAGATGATTTCCATCGTACCTCAGGAAATCTATAATTTAAATATTTTCTGACGTTAGAAAGAAAATTATCCTTATTTGATATTTGAACTTTGTTCTTTGTTATTTAAAAAAATTGCTTCGCAATTTTTCTAAACTGCAAAAGTTGAGTCACTAACATTATATCTCAAACTCAATTTCTATGCTTGTACCAACATTCAACTTACTTTTTACATTAATTTTTCCACCATGTGCTTCTATTATTTGCTTTGCAATTGCCATTCCAAGGCCTGAACCTTTAACACTTACTGAACTACTAGTCCCCCTATAGTATCTTTCAAAAAGCTTTTTCACTTCCTCTTCTGACATACCCTTTCCATTATCCTCAATATTTATATATATTTTATCTTCCTTTTTTATAGAAACTCTTATTTCAGTATCGGGACTATTGTGAATTACTGAATTATAAATCAAATTAGTGAAAGCTCTCTTAAAAAGTATATTGTCAAAATTAAAATCTATAATATCTTTTACACAGTTAAAAATAATGTTTCTTTTTTCATATTTAGGATTATTCAATATACTTATAATTACTTCCTTGAGCAAACGCACTAAATTTTCATTTTCACGATTTATAGGAAGCATTCCATTTTTCAATTGATAGGTAAAATTCAAATTTTCAACTATGCTCTCTAAATTTTCTGCATTTCTAAGTATTGTTTTTCCATACTTTTTTGCATCCTGAGATGTAACATCATACTTAGGATCACTCAATATTTCCGCATAACCTTTTATTGGCGATAGTGGAGTTTTTAAATCATGTGAAATATTGGCTATCCATTCCTCCCTTAAAGTTTGATTCTTTTTTCTTTCATCTTCGCTGGCTTTAAGTTTACTATCTAAAATATTAAGGCTGCATTTTATATCCTTATACGTTCCTTTTTCCTTCATAGGAATATAATCATTTGAAGCAAGTCTTCTTATGCCTGATGTTATATTTAATAATGTACGATTCATCCATATACCATAAACTGCAGCAATAAGTATAAGTAATATAAATAATGCCAATATAACAAACTTTATCTTTAAAACTTTGTTATAATTCATATATAAGGTTATTTTTGATATTTTCACAGGAAACCCCATGATATACGTCCACTTTTGTCCACAGTTATTGACACTTCCGACAAATATAGTATGTTTTCCTGCACTATCTCCATTTTTATATAACTGAACAATATCTATTGGAGAATAATGTTTTGGGGCACTTTTAGGCTCATTATATTCTAAAGTTACATCTCCATTTTTATCAGCAATTTGAAAAGAAAGCTTGTACTTTTTTAATTCACCTACTACTGAATCTGTGAGCTTTGGTTTACCTTTATCAAAACTAATTTTTTTATAAAAATTAGATGTAAAATATGCAGGCCAGCTGCTCCAGTTAGCATAACTATTCTCACTGCTTATATTAACATTTAATAGATAAAGCCCTATTCCTAAAAAAATTGAAATTAAAATTAGAAAGGCAATAAAAAATTTAAAATATAAATTAAATATTACCTTGTATCCTGACTTTTTCATCCTATTCATTCCTCTTTACAAGTTTGTATCCAAGTCCTATTACAGTAACTATAATTTCCGGTTTAGAAGGATTTTTCTCAAGCTTTTCTCTTAAATGTCTTATATGAACGGAGATTGTATTATCATATCCAAAATAATCATCTCCCCATACTACCTCACATAATCTTTCCTTATTGACTATTTTATTTGAGTTTTCTGCCAGATATAAAAGAAGCTTATATTCCTTTGCTGTAAGTTTTACTTCTGAACCATCCTTATATACCTGACTGTGCAACTTATCAATAGTAATGCTGCCAATGATTATATTCTCATTTTCACTACTTTTAACTTCCTTTATACCGTCATACTGCTGTCTTCTAAGCTGTGCCTTAATGCGAAAGGCAATTTCTCTTGGACTAAAGGGTTTGGTAATGTAGTCATCCCCTCCCATACTCAGTCCAACAATTTTATCAACATCACTATTTTTTGCAGATAAAAATAAAATTGGACAGTAAGAAAATTGTCTTATCCTTTTACATACCTCTATTCCATCAATATCTGGAAGCATTATATCAAGTACTACTATATCAGTCCTTTCACTCTGGCATATTTTCACACCATCCAAACCACAATGAGCTTTTTTGATATTCTTAAATCCTTCCTTTAATAAAATATCCTCTATTAAATCCGTTATATCTTCTTCATCATCTATAAGTAATATTTTTTTATCTGTATTACTTACTAAATCCACCCCAAAACACCCCTTTTATTATTGAACTCAATAATATTAGTATACAGTATTTTTTGTTATGATTTTCATATAGGATTTAACAGAAAGAAGATAAAAACATAAATAAATTACTACATATACTCCCATTGTCATACCCATCCATTCCATCTGTGTTATTGAAAAGCCGCAGAGATATTTCATATAGGCCACAAGTGGAAATATACTATGAAGAATACCAAATAAAAGCGGCATTAAAAAAATAAATCCCAGTTGTTTTGATATAATTCTTAAAGTTTCTTTTTTGGTTAAACCTATTTTTGAAAGTACAGAATACCTATTCTTATCTTCATAAGCTTCTGTTAACTGTTTATAATACATTATACTTCCAGTGGAAACAACAAAGAGAATACCTAGGAATGCACCTATAAACACATAGCTTCCATACAAAGTATGAACCTCGGTATACATATCATAGTAAGAAGAAAAAGTTTTGTCCTTTGGCATCATTTGAGAAGTCTCTGTAACAACACTTCCACTTTTTAATGCATTATCAAAATTATATGCTCTTATAACAGTTGTATTATTTCTATTATCATTTAAAAGCTTATTAAAAAATGTATCTGGTACTACTATAGTTGTTTTTTCAAATTTAACTCCTAAAACACATTTCTTACTTGAGTCGGAGATATCAAGTTTATAAGCTTTCCTCCCAATAGTTGCATTAAGCTCATCACCTGCTAGTCTCCCTCTTGCTTCAGCTGAATTACTTACTTCAATGAAAAAACATTGATTTTCTTTATTAATTTTAATATTCTTAGCTCTATCCACAATATCTGTACCATCATTAAAACCTGAATTATTTACAATATCCTTGTATTCAGATGCAGACATTACAAACATATCAAAAGGAGCCTTTAAATCTTTCTCAAAAGGGCCCTTATATTTTTGTGTAAGCCCACTTCCATTTATCATTACAATATCTGTCTTATAAGTTGTTTTAATTTCTTTATGATTATTAATAACAGCTTCAACTTTTTTATTTAATTCCTGGCTGCCGCTTTGGTACATTATTGAAAACGGACATCCACTTGGTGCAACTTTATTAAGTGTCAAATTAAGACTGAAAGTAAAACATAATGCTGTGATGGCAACAGCAGATACAACAGCTATGGTTGCCAGAAGATTAGAATTTCCTTTAATTCTGTAGATTATTTGAGATACTCCTATTAAATTTTCTCCTTTATAATAAGCTTTTTTATTTTTCTCAAATAGCTTAAAGATATAAATTATGAAATTGTTGAACAATATATAAGTTCCTGCAACAACAAGCATCATTATAAGGAGACCTTTGTATAACATCTGGGCTCCACCAGACTCCAAATTCATTTTTAATACACCAATATATCCGCCAATAACCATTATTAATGATAATAATGCTAAAACTCTAGAAAATTTAGGTTTCTTCTCTCCTTCCTTAGCCGCATGTATAAGCTCTATAAGCCTAAACTTATATATTATTCCGTAAGCTTTTATGGAGTTTAACAAAAATATAATCATAAAAACAAAAATCGTCATTACTATAGCTCTAATATCAAAGGTATATTGTATTGGCTTGTTTGATTTCATACATACATTAAGTATTTTTAAGAAGAACCTGGAGGTAAATGCTCCTAAGGGTACACCAACAATTAAGGCTAATATTCCTAGAAAGATATTTTCAAAGAACATCAGTGTGCCTATTTCTTTCTTCTTCATACCAAGTAGTGAATATATAGCAACTTCTTTCTTTTTATTTTTTATAAAAAAGCTGTTAGCATAGCCTATGAAAATGGCTGAAAATATTATAACTACAAAAGCTGCAGCTTTAAAAATAGCACCAACCTTAACCTTGCTTGAGCTAAATAATTGTATTTCGTGATTATAGTATATGGAATAAAATATCATGAGGATAAAAACTGAAGTTACCGTACTTATAAAATAAGAAACATAATTTTTAAAGTTGTGTTTTACATTGTTTATTCCAAGATTAAATAGTGTCACTTTCAGCACCCCCTACTTTAGCAAGAGTGCTTAGTATTTTATTATAGAAATCTTTTCTACTGCCTGTTTTCTCAATCTCAGTATCAAGTACTCCATCCTTTATAAATATAATTCTTTCACAGTAGCTTGCTGCAAATGCATCATGAGTTACCATAACAATTGTGGCTCCATTTTCCTTATTTAATAAAGAAAGATTGTTTAAAAGTTCTGTTGAAGATTTTGAATCCAGTGCTCCTGTAGGCTCATCTGCAAATACTATTTCTGGATCAGTTATTATAGCTCTTGCAGCTGCCGCCCTTTGCTTTTGACCTCCTGAAACTTCATAAGGATATTTTCCTAATATGTCTTCAATATTCAAGATGCCGCTAATTTTTTTTAATTTTTCTTCCATGGATGCCACATCTACCTTAGATAAGGAAAGTGGTAAAATAATATTTTCTTTTAAGGTTAAAGTATCAAGAAGATTGTAGTCTTGAAAAATAAATCCAAGCTGTTTTCTTCTAAACATTGATAATTCATCTTCATTAAGATTTAAAAAACTTTTGCCATTAAGTTCAATTGTGCCTGATGTTGGAGTATCAATGGTTGATATTACATTTAATAATGTGGATTTACCTGCTCCTGAAGGTCCCATAATTCCAAGAAATTCACCCTTTTGAACAGAAAAGCTCACTCCATTTAGTGCATTTGATTTACTTCCACCATGTTTTGAACCATACACCTTTTTTACATCTCTAACTTCCATTATATTCATTAAGATTTCCTCCTGTATTTAACTTCAGTTAGATTGTATATGTATGAGTTTAAGGTGGATTTAATATGATCTTAATTTCATCTTAAGTTTGTTTTGACTTACCCAGTTTCAATTATTGCCATAAGAAAAAGATAGCAAAACCTTGGCACTAGGTTTTTGCTATCTTTTTAGTTATACGGCTTATATTTTTACCTTTTTAGTAATAAATAGATCTTCATATGTGATGCATGTGGAAATGCTTCATATTGTATAAATAATTATAAACTAAACCTGATTATAACAATTTGCATATCAGTTACAATTAAAGTTTTATGTTTTTTATCTATTATCATTTGTTGCCACTTATAATTACTTCATTAAATTCTGGCTTAAACTTTTCAAAAGACTTCCTACTTTCTCTTGAAAACCAAAATAGCACTAGTTTATTCATCTTCTGAGCTTTAAAATTATAATCTATTAGTTGATGTATCATCTATACATCATATTTTTATCATTATTTAAATAAGTATTTTTATATTTTATTTTAAAAACAACATTTTCTACATTAATACTATCATTTTCTGCAATACTATCAAATCTACTATTGCTAATATTATAATCTTCAACATTATATCCATAACCTTTTAAATATTTACTAATGACATACTAACAATACCCTTCAATTAAAATAACAATTTATAAAAATACTGTAAATAGTTATTTTATCATTTGAATAATTAATTTACTTCCTTACTACTTTTGCGATTTTTGAGTTTTCTAACAAATCATAAAATTCATTAATATTTCTATGCCTTTGTACATTATTAAAACCAACATTTCTATTTTTGCTAAAAGTAAAGCAAATATAACTTTTAGCTCTTGATAAAGCCACAAAAAATGCACACCTATCCTCCATTGGCTGCTTTTTGAAATTCCAAAATGCACTATCTTCTAATCCTATAAAATATACCGAATCATATTCTAAACCTTTACTCTTATGAATAGTCATTATCGGTACAGAATGCAATCCTTTAAAGCTCTCCAAAGTTTTACTCCAATTTTTACCTACTTCTTCATATTCATTCCACAATAACGTTATTAGTTTCTCAACTGTATATTTAAAGCAGTCTTCTTGCATATATTGAGGATAAATTGATTTTAATGTACCTATATCACAAAAGTTTAAAATGCCATTTACAACATCTTCAAATAACTTTATATCATCACAACTACTTAAATCTTCCCGATAACCTTTCAAAATATGGCTCAATTTACTCTCTTTCTCAATTAAGAAATCATAGTCACTATCTATTTGCTCTTTATAAGCAATACTTAAGTAATCTACAAGATATTTCCAACTATCTGGTCTTTTATTATCAAAAATTAAACTTAGTACATTAATAATAAGTTTTGTTACAGGCTCTTTAATTAAATCTTGATAATCATTTTCTATCCTTGCTCTAATTCCTCTTTTTTTTAATTCTTCTATCAAATCTTTAGTATATTTTTCTGGTTTTTGTTTTGTTAAAATACAAGTATCATTTAACATGAAACCCGACTTATATTTTTTTTCAATACTCATTGCTACTACTTTTGCTTCATCGTGATAATCATTAAACTCATAAAGATATATTTCACCATCATTCTTATTCCATTTTTCAGAGCAAATTATTTCTTTAGTATCATCCCTTAATGATTCATACATCATTTTTTGCAATTGAACAAGTTTAGGTGCTGATCTATGGTTCATTAACAATAATTTTTCTACTGCAGAAAAATCAGAACAAAAATCATTAAATATATTTTTTAAAGCTCCAGCCCATAACATTATTCTCTGTTTATTGTCACCAACAGCAGTCATATTGCAGTTTGAATTCATAAAACAAGTTTTCACCAAACAATATTGTATCTCAGTAGTATCTTGAAACTCATCTAAAAACACATAAGAATAAGTACACCTTAAAGCATTTTTTATATACTTATTTGTTCTTATCATATATTCTGCTAACCTAGAAATCATTTGAAATGTAAGACAGGATTTAACATCTACTCCATTACCATTTAATAATAATTTCCATGCTCTTTCCGTTATATTTGTAGACTTACTTTTTTCTAATGGCAATGTCACACTCGAAAGCTGATCATAAAAATATTTCTTGAATTTAGAAATATTCTTGCCACTATTATTTACAAAACCAGATTTTTTAAATGAAAACTCAATACTTTTATCATCATTCACAGCATAATTTTTACATGGTCTATATTCTTTCGGTAATCCTCTATAGAAATGATCAAGTAATTGTTTTGCAAAAGCATCATACGTCATAGAATCAAATCTTTCCGCCTGCTCTTTTCCACAACGTTTTTCTACTCTCTCTTTTAAATTTTCTGCTGCATCTTTTTTAAAGCTTATTGCAAGAATTCTCCTTGGATTATTGCATTTATTTGTTTGAAGAAGATAGCAAGCCTTCTGGGCTAGTAATTCTGTTTTTCCAGCACCTGGGCCTGCCACAACTAATACATTATTTTTTTCTTTTATTGCACTTAAGGCATTTTCTTCTAATACTATACCATCAGCTGGAAACCACTTATCCTCAGAAATTATTTTCTCCATAACTAGAATTAACCTTCTTTCCTATATGGTAGGATTTAATTTTTCTTCTATTCTTTTTATCATGCGTTTTAAGACATCTGGAGCATTATCCATTAGTTCTTTATCATCTATTTTTGATAAGGCTAAATAATGTGTACTTGGTTTCCCTCTATTCAAGAAAAAATAATTGTACCATACCATAAGCATTTTTTGTTTTTTAGAATAAGATTGTCCATCACCACCATTTTCCTTTAGGGTACAATGTACATCATGTTCTACTCTTTCTTTATACTCAGCACTATCAATTTCATTTTCTTCAATATAACTAATTTTCCCTTTTCCATCCTCTTTACCCTTTATATAAGGTCCCTCATTATTTTCTAATATAGATTTATAAGTATCACCAAAACATTCAAGCATCATAAAGTCTATATCTAATGGAGCTGAGAAAAATACATCATAATTCTCCAAAAGTTCAATCCAACTTAACATACACTTATCATCTTTTTCAACTGTCCAATTAATCATACCTTCAAAATCATCTTTTGATAAAATACCATCTTTACATTTTAATAATTTCTTTCTATTTTCGCCAACTTCAATTAATTGCTGAAGTACATACTTAATTCTTCCCCAGGCACCACCATATCTTTCTTGATCTAAATCAAGTAAAGTAACAAACGGTATATCCAAATCTTTGAGTAGTCTCCAAAAATGATTAACAAAACGTCCCCCTAATGGAACAATTGATATTCCACTACTGTCAACATTTCCATTACTTAATTCCAATAGTTTTGGTATCACTATCTCTTCACTATCTCCTTCTCCTAATACAACTAATCTTGCGAAATAAATTTCAGGATAAGCTTGTACTGCTTCTTTTATGTATTTATATCTGTCCTCATATTTTTCTTCTAAGGGAAAATGTATTATTTTCACCTTAGTTGATAAATCATCAGGATACATTCTAAGATATCTAATATCCTCAGGATCTATCCTCTTTACAATTGCTGGAGAATGTGACGTTATAATTGTTTGGGCATCTTCTTTTTCTGCAATATCATTAAGTTTATTTTTTAATTTTCCTATTAAATGCGGTGCAATATGATTTTCTGGTTCCTCCACAGCAACTAACGTGAGTACAGGAGGTGTAATATTAAAAGAACGTTTTTCGCTCTTCAAATTCATTTCCTTACGAATTACACTTTCTACTTCTAACATACTATTGACCAATGATATATAAAACAAAGAACGTAATCCATCACCCATTTCATCAATACAATATTTTCTTCCTGTAACTGTAGGTGAAAAAACAACTTCTGATCCTTTAAGCATGGAATCCATATCAACATTATTAAATCTCATATCAGCATTTGAATACCTATAATCCGAATCGTAATTCTTCCATTGAGTACGAATTGAATCTTTTAAAATGGAAATTCCTGTTTCTTTCTCAAATTCTTCATTCAATTCTTCTATTTTTTTATCAACAGATTCTTTGGTATCATCTTTCCAATTAATGCTCTTCATAATTTGATACATCATAGTACCAGACACATTTCTAAGCTGTTTCGATGGATCTCTAACTGCTGGAACATAAATCATCCTTATTTTATCCAGTTCATGGCGATTTGCAATTTTTCTATCTTCTTCCTTAATTTGATCCTCTTCAGGACATACAATATAACTTATCCTGCTTTCAATAGAGCCGTCTACATTGTTTCCTTTTTCCCACGAAGCTTCTAATCTTATTCGTAAATAAGGCTTTCCACTAGGCTCTTCAACTATAAAATGTCTAAAAAATATTGGAATAGAATCCTTATTTTCTATATTTTTATCATCTAATTCAGGAAAATCAAATACTGCTTCGATATATAAATCTTGTTTTTGCATTTCATCAGGCTTTACACCTTTTGGTAAGAAAAAATCACTTCTTATTAAATTTCGTTCATTAGAATTATATGAAAATAATTTTAATAAAGCCTGTAATACTGTTGTTTTTCCGCAGCTATTATTGCCAATTAACGTAGTTAAGTTATTAAAGTAAATTTCCTGTTCATCATCACCAAAACAACGAAATCTACACAATCTCAATTTTTTCAAATTCATAAAACATCCCTCCATTAATAACAAATTTATCACTTCATATTTAAGAAATATTAGATTGACAAGTCTTTAATTAAATCCATTATCTTACAAACAAATACTAATTCAACATAATCTTATATTTATTTCAACATGGACAACTTAAAAAGAAATCCTATATCAAAGATTTATGTAAACTGCAAAGATACAAGTTTATAAAGACATTTTTAATTATAGTAATTACATTTATTATTAACTTAAATATATATAGGTTAAATTCTTGAAATTCACTGGTAAATATACTTAATATACAGTACTTGTGCAAGAACTTGTACCTAAGATATGTCAATAGCTCCATGTCTTAGATGCTTCTAATAAATTCTTGCTATGGGGTTTTATAAATATTTAGTATTAGAATTTCAGAAATGGTTGATCTTAAATAAAATTACTCTTTCATAATGCGATAACACTTCATTATGAAAGAGTATACTTCTATAACTCTTTTCCATTCCAGTAATCTGGAATGTCGAAACCATATTCACTGGGGTTCTTTAAATGGCGGTCGATTTCAAAAGTACAACTAATACATCTTACCTGCCAAGTATATAGCCATGCTTTTGCATATGTACCTGTTTTTTCATCATAATCATCTGTTTCAATATCATCATAAACAATTAATGTATCTAAACCACATACAGGACATTGGGTGATATAGCTAATATTAGGCTCACCAATTTGCGTTTTTGCCATTTTTTCAATCTCTTTAATTTTCTCATCATTTAAAAAATTATTTCTTGCTTGCATTATTTGATTATTATAAGCACTCCTGCCAAGTTCCTTCAAAAATGCAATTTTAGTAATATCATATTTACTTTTTTTAAAATCGCTTATTATCTCATTTATAGGATCTATACCACAATTTAGGCTTTTATATTTCCATACGTTTGTTAAACCTTTGTATTGAGGAAGAGCTAATATATCTTTCAGTAATGGAAGTACAAACTTACCTACTAAATTGTCAAATGCAGGATATCTTAAGATATAAACTCCTCTATGTAATAATCTATTTCTTAGAACATTAAGTTCTCTTAAAAAATTTTTTGAACTGATGAAGAAATCAAGTGATCCTGAACCCATATTTCTTTTTTTTATTAGCTGACACAAGCGCTCTAGTGTTTCATTGAATTCTATAGATTTAAGTCCTTCTTGATCTTGTTCCGTTACCATTTCACCTTTTAACAGTTTATAGAATATTTCATGCTTATTTGAAGCATCAACAGCAAGCAATGGATGTTCCCTTCTAAGAATATCTTTGCAAACTAACTCAAAGAAATGATGAAAATGAATTATAGATTCACTACTCTTCTCACAGTATTCTTCGGAATGAGATTCATTTATTACATCTTCACTTATATTATATTTTTTTATCTTATCTAAATTAAACATATGTAAAAAATATTTCATACTTTGATAAGTTGAAAAATATGACTTCAATGCTATCTTTAATGATAATGCTGCTAGGCCATTAAGTCTTTTACTTTGTTCATTTAAATAAAAACCTCCTTTAACAATTTCTTTCATATCTGACATTGTATCACCTCATTTAATTCAACTTCATACAATCGTAAACATCCAACAATTTAATACAGTCTAGTATTTAATATCTATATCAACTTCCTATCACTCACATATCTACATCATATCCACTACTCCAAATATATCCACAATTTAATTATTATATATATTTCTACAAAAAAACTAGATTTCCTCTAAATTATGGTTATAATGTACAAAATAACAAATCTAATTTACATATACCTATAAGCACCAAAATTAAACCTCTAAGGAATCAGAAACTTTCGGTTTTTGTAACACCTCCTAGTATAATAACCACGTAAACATTAAATAATAGTTTTCCTGCCTAAAGCTTTAATCTATATAACATCTTTGTGATTTTAAAACTCATTTATTATATAACTATTGTTTGATACCTAATCTTTTGAAACAATATTCTCGTATAGATAGAGGTTTACTCCCATTCACATGAGTATTTTTGACATTGTTGTTTTAATTTTATTTCTAAGTTAAAACCGTTGTTTAACAATACAAATCACACTTTAAATACTTGCCTTGCTGCTTCATAAAGCCAAAAAAATTTGTACTTCTCCATAATTTGCTGTAAATTAATAATTATCAATTTAAATATTCTAAGGGGTGAGGATATGAAAGGAACTATACAAAATTTAAATATCAACGAGCATCATTGTTCACTATACCTTCCACCTAACTATAATATACTTGATGTTAATTATCCTGTTGTATACATGAATGGAGATAATAATACGGAAGAAATAATAAATTCTATAGAATCTCATTTTGATGTAGACTGCAGTGGTTTTATACTTATAAGTATTGAATCAAAAAACTGGAATCATGATTTTTCTCCATGGCCTGCACCTACTTTAGCAAAAAACAGAGAAGCCTTTAGTGGAGGTGCATATGAATATCTAAATAACCTTACTAAGGTTATCAAGCCTTTTATAGATACACATTACAGGACAAAAACTGAACCTGAAAACACTGTACTAATTGGATATTCCCTAGGTGGACTTGCGACTTTATACAGCCTTTACCTATTTGGAATCTTTGGAAAAGTAGGAAGCTTGTCTGGTTCATTATGGTATGATGGGTGGATTGAATTCATGAGTTCCAATTCTCCTATAAATACTGCTGCAAAAGTATACCTTTCTCTTGGCAAAAGTGAAGAACGCAGTAGAAATCAACGTATGGCTAGAGTTGGAGATTGTACTCAAAAGACATTTTCTATATTGTCAAAACAGCTTATATCTACAGAAAACATAATAATGGAATGGAATAATGGTGGCCATTTTACTGAAATTTCTAAAAGATTTAGTAAAGCACTGTTATGGCTTATGCGTATATAAGTATAATGAATGGAATAGGCTTCCACCATAGCTTTCTCACCATCCTATATCTATATTCTATCATAGGCTAACCTTATTTAAACGAAAAGTCTTGAATATTAAAATTATAGATTTCCTGAGGTACGAAAGAAATCATCTTTATTTGTTCTTTGAACCTTGTTATTTTCAAAAGCTTTGCTTCGCAGAGTTTTTATTATATGATTGTAATATGATATTCATATATAAAAATATGCAAATACAAATAAAATTGGAGGCATTAATGATGAATAAAACATCAAATATATCTCATTATGATATTAAACTTAATGAGGTAAAAGAAGTGCTTTATAATTCGCTTCTAAACAATTATGGTATAAAAGAAATATTGAAATTAGCTCATAATTATTTAAAAAATGCTATTACCATTTGTAATTCCACTTATTCCATAATAGAAAACTATCCTAAAAGTGAATATATAGAATTGCTTGATGATAAAAATGGGACCCTCTACTTGCCATTAACTAATTTAAAAACCATGCAAAAAGAAAAACTTATGGAGAAAATTTTTGAAGCAAAAAGTGCATTTTTCTTTGAATCTAAATATTATAATTACCACATGATTTTCTGTCCAATACGTATTCGTAAATCAGTGGTTGGCTATATCTGTGTACGTGACACAAATAGAAATTTTACTGATTTGGATATTGCAATCGTAGATATTTTATCAGGTATTTTATCCCTAGAGATGCAGAAATGTGATTTTTATTATGGAACCTATGAAGCTCAATCTGAATATCTCTTAAGTGATTTAATAGAGAAGACAATTGATAACCCTGAATACTTCAAGGAGCGCTTTAATCAATTAGGACATCCTCTTTTATCTAACTTCTGGTTCTTAATAATTTCAAGTACTGATAAAAAGGATTACAATTCTTCTAAAGCAAGCTATCTGCAAAATCAATTGCATGTTATTTTTCCAGCAGATTTAGTAGCCTACTATAATAGGCATTTAACTGTACTTATTAGCAAAAATTCAAATGAACCCTTTAGTCAATTAGAAAAATTTAAGCTCAACAGTTTTCTTCATTTCAATTATTTTATTGGCTCCTTAAGTTATTGCTGTACTAACCTTTTAAATCTTCGCCAATACTATCATCAAGCATATAATCTTTTAAATACTCCATCTGTAGTAGAAAAAGCTTCTAAGTCCAATCAATCTATTATATATTATGAAAATGAAGTAACAGACTCCCTTCTGCTGCATTGTATTGATAGACACTTTTTATTTGCTGCAATTCATCCAGATATTCTTTTTTTACTTGAACATGATAAAAAATTCAACAGTGAACTGTTTTTAACTTTGCGTACATATTTGGAGCAAAATCGCAATTCAGTGAAAACTTCAAAAGCACTTCATATTCATAAAAGTACATTTTTTTATCGTCTAAATAAAATCACAGAATTGCTTCATTTGTCACTAAATAATTATGAAAGATTATATAATTATGAACTTTCTCTTCATATTCTTGATTACTTAAATTTAACAGATACAAATAAATAATGCGAAGTAAGAGTACCTTGGAACATTAAACAAAGATAATAAATCTAAATTGTTCCTTTATCACTGTTACTTCGCTCTAAGAATAGATCAAGATAAAATTTTCTCTGCACCTTGGGAATTTTGATTCAATATAAAATTATATAGTTTTAAATTGTATTTTTTCATATTTCTCTAGTTTTTTATTTACAACTGCTCTTTTTTCTGAATCACTGAAAAATCCACCTTGTGTTTCCTTGATTTCTTCTAAGTGTTTTGCACGGCCAGCTACAGTTGTTCTGTCCTTTAACAAACCATCCCTCTCAATTACAAATTTCCACTTTCCATCTTCAGTTTTTTCTAAATTTCCACCGGCTCCACATACCTGACATTCAACTGGGTAATGAGTTCCATCCCACTGCTTTTCTCCAAGAACCAATGCATTTGAATGACAATTTGGACACCACCCCATATCTTCATCACCAAGCCATGTTCTTTTTTCTTCTGGAGTATTTACAGCTTTCATAATATTATCTCCAATTTTAGCTGCACGCGCAATAAGTTTATCATCAAGCAAACACTGTGCAGGTGCTGGAACCCTTGTTGCAAGAAGCATATCAACGACTTTGAAATCACAGGTAAACATAGTTGCTTGCATACTTTCAAGTGCCATAGATTGCCATGAACGTGTGGAACCGCCAACTGCAATTAGTGCACTAACTCTAGCTTTGTGTTCAATAGCCCCTATTGTTTCTAAGAACGATGTCTCACAACTTAAATTTCTTGTCATAAATCTTAAATAAGTAGCACATGTTATAAGATCATAAGTTGGAGAAGAAAAAATAACTGCATCAGCATTTAACATTACCTCATTGATTTTTTTCTTGTCATCCTTCTTATCTAAAACACATCCAATATATTTACCTTCAGACATAGCTTTGGTACATGAAGTACATCCTGTACAATCCATAATATTATAATCTCTAAGGTTTATCATAGTTACATCTGCGCCTTGATTTTCACAACTTAATAATGCTTCCTTTAATAAAATTTCACTGTTGCTATTTTTACGCCCTGCTGTAATGCCTAATATTTTTTTACTCATCCTTACTTTTCCTCCTAAATAAATTTTCTATTTTTATCTGCATTTTGTTTACAATAACACCAACATACCATACTCCAACAAGCATAGCTGCACCTATCTGAACTGGCAGTGTTCCTAACTTTCCATATCCTACTGGTGCAAGTATAGTAAGACCAATTGCCCATCCACAAAGCAGTGCTGGACAAAAAACCCACCTTTCTAACAATGCTGAAATTATCACTCCAAGTCCACCTAAAATAAAAAGCGTTATAAATAAATTTATATCTTTATTAAAAGGCAAATAATTCATAATAAAGAGTGCAAATGCTGCCCAAAAATCTCCCATTAAAAAGCCAAAAGAAATTTTAACAGCATCTGAAGCTTTATTTCCATTTGTTACATACAAACCTGCACAAATAAGTGCAACTGCACCAGTTGTAACACCTACATATGGTGCAAGCACTGCCCAAATTGGCGGAAATAGCGCAATACAAAAAGCTAATATAAATACCCCTCGTTTTAATTTTTTCATCTCTTACCAGTTATCCTTTTCTTCTGAGTATACTTTGGGAAGAATTGCTGTAAGATTAGAAAATTCTTTAATGTTATGTCCAAATAGCATTTTAGGCATTATATCCGGCACAGCCGCTCCATCAGGAATTAACTTAACAACTTTTCCTTCTTTATTAAGACCATATCCCATCCAAAATCTTGACTCAAGAATAATACCACCATCTACTTTTCTACACTTATGTGTCATAAAAGCTGGTGCCTTGCCCTCTCCTACTGCACATACCATAGCAGCACATCCTTTTGTGCCAATTTTATTCATATCATAACCTAAATCACCTGGTTTTTTAAAGCAAAGTGTCAGCGGATCTGGTCCCGTACCAATGTCCTCTAAAATACTATGATTTACTCCCCAAGTTTTCTCGCTGCAAGGTACTTTAGGATCTTTTACATACTCAGGTTTATCCGCTCTTGCATAATAATGATCCTCTTTATCCCAAATTTTATAACGCAGATCACTTCCTATTGAATGCCATCCAAACCACCAACTAAACATCTCAGGTGTAACACCTTCCATATAAGTTGAATTAGCTACATAACCTGTGCCATTTTGGGCTACACAGTATCCAACCTGAAAGCCAGGCACCTCTTCCTCTAAAAACAAGTTACGGTTTTCTATAGCTAAAGCTCCTCTATTATCTGCTGCGGGACCATTCCATATATCTAACTTTTCCTGTGGAATCTCAGCAAGCGGCATATAATAATATTTTGCATAAGGTAATTTTTTCTCTTCCTCTGTAATTACACTTGACATCTATCTTTCCCCTTTCTTTATACTTCTTCAATATACTCTGCGGCACTTTCTCCAGCCATACGTCCTGAATTAATTGCAAATCCCATGCTGTTACCAGGAAGAGTAAAATTATAGCTGTCTCCATAAATTGTATTAGCATCAGTACCAGCGCTATAAAGTCCCTCAATTGGATTAAAGCTTTCATCTAAAACTTCACAATATTTATTGATACGAACACCACCAATTGTTCCATAAGCTCCAAGGTAGAATTTTCCAACTAAATATTTTCCCTTTCCAGTGATAGGATGGAGATATGCCTGTTTTTTATGGAATTTAGTGTCTACTCCCGTTTCACAGGCTTCATTATATTCATCAATAGTATCTTGTAACTTTTCAGCATCAATATTAAGTTTTTTAGCAAGCTCTTCTACTGTTCGTGCTTCAAAATATGATTCATAACCTTGTTCTACTGCCTTAGCAATCTCTCCATCAACTGCAAGGAAAGCATCTGCTGGATGAACAATATCAAAAATATCTGGACCATTCTTTTTATAATGTTTTAAAATTCCTTCATCCATAATGCAGTAAGCATAATTGCCCGGCTGCATTGCAATGGCATTTCCAGTAAATGTAGTATTTCCCATATCTCCTTCATTCATAAAACGATCACCAAGTTGATTAATTAAAAGATTTGGCTGACGCAGCACTGCATCTAGTAAAAACCAGTTTAAATTATCAGGAAGCTGATAAATTGCCTCAATATTTTCTCCATATTTCATTGCACCTGCTTCCCACATCATTTTCAAGCCATCACCTGTTATTCCAGGAACCATAAATGGGAAATAATCTTCTCCAATTGTCAAACCAAATTCAGATTTTATCATATTCTTGTTATTGCCAAAACCACCAGTTGCAACAATAACAGCTTTTGCCCTGACTTCAATAATATTACCTTCACTATCTTGTGCTTTAACACCACATATTCTTCCATTTTCCTTTATTAAAGAAACCACTGGTGTTTCCAATAGGATTTTTGTTCCAAGTTCTTTTGCACGTTCTGTCATTATTTTTGCCATTCCACTAGCTGCACGTGGTCCAATAACTCCATTTTCCGGCTTAACTATATGCCAAGTTGCCGCTGATTCTTTAAAATAGCGAAATGCTCCTGCAAATTCTACTCCCATATCCTGTAACCATTCAATTGTTTCTGCACTCTTATTAAAGTATGTCTGAACTAAATCCTCATCTACACGATAATGAGTATATTTCATATGCATGTCAAGGGCTTCTGCTACACTTATATTGTTAAAGTTATCTTTCTGAATTTTAGTATCTATTCCAAGTGGTCCCATACCCATGTTTGCTGCTCCACCTGTTGTACTAGATTTTTCAAAAAGAATAGATTTTAAATTGTTCTCTCCAGCTGTAATAGCTGCTGCCAGTCCTGCTGGGCCTCCTGCTGCGATTATAATATCTGTTTCCATCTTTTTCATAATAGTACCCTCCTTTGACTTTTTAATCTCTGATATTTTCTCAGATGCTTTATTATTATCTTTTTTAAGTGGAATAACAAGCTTAGTTCTGTGTCTTTTTAAATTGTGCCGTTTTTTCTTCTCTGTGTCCTCTTCTGTTATATTTTTACTTCCTTTTACTCTTGTTAGTTTTGTAGGAAGTTTAGGGGTTTTGCCATTTACCTTAACAATTGCATTATTGGGACATTCATCTATACATATGCCGCATTTAGTGCAATCAAATTCGTCAATCATGGAAATATAGCCCTTTTTTGCTTCAATACAATCCTCTGGACAAACTTCCAAGCATTTTCCACAACCTTTGCATTTTCTAGGATCTACGTATATATTTGTAAAGGCTAAACACTGGCCAGCAGGACATCCCCTCTTCTTTATATGCTGCTCTACTTCTAATTTAAATTCTGTTATTGCACTTGCTGCTGGTTCTCCTGAGCATTTTCCTAATGAGCAATTACATGAAAATTTCATTGCACTTGTTAACTCTTCTACCATAGCAAGATCCTCTTTCTCTGATCTGCCTTTTATCATGTCATCAAATATAACATCAAGCTGATATAATCCTTCACGGCAAAAAGTACATTTTCCACAGCTTTGCTTTCTAAGATTTTCTAGTTCTTTTTTTGTTTTTTCTACTATGCAATCATTTTCGTAAATTATATGAATAACACCACTTCCATAGGAGTTTTCCTTTATAATGCCATTATTTAATACATCTAATCTATAAAAATGGTGGTTAATCATAACCGATTTAACCTTAGCTGTGTCTAAAAAATCCACAAGTTTTGTACCGAATTTAACTTCCTTAGGTACATCTTCATCTACTGCTATAATAATTCCTGGTGCTGTGCCCGTAATTTTATCGGCAATTCCGGCTAAAGTTTCTAAATTAAAAATAATATGCTCTTTATGTGCCCTTACATCAACTAGTTCACCTACTTCTACTCTAAGTTTTACTCCTGCTGTTTTTGCACTGGCTAATAATTCAGCTTCATTATCCGTATTACGAAGTTCTAATAGGGCCTCTTCTGCTCCTGATGCCTTTGCTAATACTGAAAGACCTGCTGCAAGTCCAGCTGGATTTGTTTTTGCCAAAATATTAAGCATTCCATCTGTATCCGAATTGTTTAGTGCTCCAACTATAACTTTACAATTAGGTTTTTCCTTTATCATATCTAAAACTTTCATAGGACTTGTGCCATAATCATACATTCCCTGTAAACATGATAGTGCAGCTTCTTTTCCAATCTTTTCTGCCAATATAAGTGCCTCAGTATTATTAGTTAGCATTTTTGTTCACCTCCACTTCATTGCTTATAGAATAATCGCTCCAAACACGATGCTTTGTAATATCAAATCTAAGGTCACACTGCAAGCATCTTCCTGCCTCACTGCAAATATCATCATTACAAAGTCCTTTATTTACATCATTAAAGTTATTCTTTCGCTTATCTGCTTGTACAATGTCTTCTTTTGCACGCCTTAAATACCCAAATCCTTCTATTCTTCCAATGTTTGAAAGCTTTTGTTCCTCAGGTGCTAACACTTCTGAAATGTCTCCATCTCCTCCAAGGAAACGATCAATTTCACTGGCAGCAGCTCTTCCTGATGCAACTGCCTCAATTACAGTTTTAGTTCCATACACTGCATCTCCACAGGCAAAAATTCCTTCTACACTCGTCTTAGCACTTTTCCCAATTTCAACTGCAATGGAATTTCCACGCCCAAGTTTTAACCCTGCATCTTCATTAATTGCAGTTCTCTGTCCAACTGCAAATATAACAGTATCTGCATTAATAATGTGCTCTGAATTTGGTTCCTTTTCAATGATGGCTTTACGATTTTCATCAAAATAAAAGTTCTTAACATTGCAGAAAGCAGCACCGGTAACTTTATCATCACCAACAATTCTCTCAAAAGTTTGTCCAGGATGTACAAAAATACCTTCTTCACCAGCCTGTAAAATTTCCTCATCATCAGCTAACATCACTTCACGTTTTTCTAGACATGCTAAATGAACTTCTTCTGCCCCAAGCCTTTTAGCAGTTCTTGCACAATCAAAAGCAACATTTCCACCTCCAAGAACAATAACATGCTTTCCAATTCCAGTATCTTCCCCCATTGAAGCCTTTCGCAAAAATTCTGTATTAACTGTAATACCATTGAGCTCATTCCCTTCCATAGGAAGACGTACTCCATTATGGGTTCCTATAGCCATAAGTACTACATCAAATTTCTCCAATAATTCTTTAGGTTTCTCTACTCTAGTATTTAATTCAACTTTAACCCCAACTTCTTTTACATAGTTGGCTTCTTTGTCTACAATCTCACGAGGCAACCGATAAGATGGAATTCCATACTGCATTTGCCCACCAAGCCTTGGATATGCTTCTTTCAAAACAACTTCATGTCCCTGCTTAGCCAAATAAAATGCTGCTGCGAGTCCAGCTGGACCACCTCCAACTACGCAAACTGTTTTTCCTGTTGATGGAAGATGCTTACTGTTTTTCTTCCATAATTTATTATTGTCATGTTCTGCAGCAAATCTTTTAATATCACGAATAGACACAGCTTCATTAACTTCACCACGCCTGCATTTGCTTTCACATGAATGTGCACATACACGACCTAAACATTCTGGGAAAGGAAGTTTTTCATGTATTACTGCTGTAGCCTCGGCAAATTTACCTTCTTTTGCAAAACGTAAATACTTAGGTATATTCGTACGTACAGGACAAGTAGCTTCACATGGAATTAAAGTATCACGTTTTTCAATTGGAGAATAATTTAACATGTCACGAATAGTTCCTGTTGGACAAACCTCTGCGCATGCTCCACAAAAACAGCAATCAGAATCTTTTAATAGTTTATCCTGAAGAGTTCCTACATATGTTTCCATGTCCTTCTTATTGTATTGAAGAACCTTTACTCCCCTCAAATCATTACAAGCACGCACACATCTTCCACACAGTACACATCGATTCATATCATGAATTAAGAGAGGATTTTTTTCATTGCTTTGAAATCCTTTTACTCTTGTCCTCATTCTTGTTGCCGATACTTCCATATATTGTATCAATGTCTGAAATTCACATCTTCCATATTTGGGGCAAGTTGAACAATCTTCAGGATGAGCTGCAAGCAATAATTCCATTGCTAACTTTCTTAAATGATCAATCTTTTCACTTTTTGTACAAATATTTAGTCCATCTTCTACTTTAAGTGTACAGGAAGTAAAAACTCCTTCCCTTCCTTGAACTTCAACTATGCATAAGCGGCAGGATTCAAGTTCTGGTAAATCCGGATGATGACACAAATGTGGAATATAAATTCCATTTTGAAGTGCTGCTTCTAAAACGCTTACACCTTGAGGAACTGTAATTTCTTTTCCGTCAATTATAATATTAACCACTTCTCTACCCCTTCCTTATCTTTAATTAGTTATAAACAATATATAATAATTGTTATTTCTTTAACAATTATTATATATTGTTTTTTTGATAAATACTTCCTTTGAATATTGAAAAATTAGATTTAAAAATAGGTAAATTTCAGACATTTGTCTTAAATTTAAATTAGAACAGTAAAACAAATAAATTTTTGATTACTTTACACATTATCTAGCTTCATTTTGCGAACACTTGTTCTTTTAGGAAAAATGAGTTATAATTAATTCATAAAAGTGCAAAGATTGGTGATGAAGTATGGAAATAGGTGAAAAGTTAAGAATTTTATCTTCTGCAGCCAAATATGATGTATCTTGTTCATCTTCGGGCTCAAATAGACATTCAAAAAAAGGCAGTCTCGGTTCAGCAGATGTAAGCGGTATATGCCACAGTTTTACTCCAGATGGACGATGTGTATCCCTGCTTAAGATACTTCTAACAAATTGCTGCATATATGATTGTTCTTATTGTATTAATAGAAAATCCAATGATATTGAAAGAGCTTTTTTTACTTGCGATGAAATTGTAGATTTGACAATGAACTTTTACAGACGCAATTATATAGAAGGCTTGTTTTTAAGTTCATCAATTGTGAAAAATGCCGACTTTACCATGGAACTGCTTACAACTGTTGCTTATAAACTAAGAAATGAATATAACTTCAGGGGTTACATTCATATGAAAGCAATTCCCGGAGCTGACAAAGACCTTATAAAAAAGGCCGGTTCCCTTGTAGACAGAATGAGTGTAAATATAGAACTGCCATCAGCAAAATCGCTTAAATTATTGGCACCTGAAAAAAATAAGCACGATATTTTTAAACCTATGGGAGATATTAAAAATAATATTATTGCAAATAAGTATGACCGTAGAAAATATAAAAATTCATCTATATTCGTGCCTGGAGGACAAAGCACCCAGCTTATTGTGGGAGCTACAAAAGAAAATGATTTAAATATACTGAATTTAACAGAAAATTTATATAACAAATTTGATCTAAAAAGAATTTACTATTCCGCATATGTTCCTGTTAATAGCAATCCCAATCTTCCAGATATTAAAACTCCACCTACTTTAAGAGAACACAGATTGTATCAAGGTGATTGGCTGCTGAGGGTTTATGGATTTAAAGCAGAAGAATTATTAAATGAAAAAAATCCTAACTTTGATATCAACTTTGATCCTAAAACAACCTATGCCTTAAACAATATTCATCTATTTCCTGTTGAAATAAATAAGGCTCCTTATAACATTCTTATAAGGGTTCCTGGAATTGGTATACGCGGTGCACATAAGATAATAAGTGCCCGCAGAATTGGTTCACTAGACTTTTTTGATCTAAAAAAACTGGGCATAGTAATAAAAAGGGCACAATATTTTATTACTTGCAAAGGCAGATATTATGGAGCTGTGAAATTTGATGATATGCGCATTAAGAAAGCTCTTTCTCCTAAAGTTGATTTAAATTCAATAGATAAGGGAAAACAACTAAGTTTCTTTGATAATATGAACAATTTAACTATCCCTAAAATTTCATCGAATAATAAACTGCTTTTGTTAAATGATAAATCCACCTCAATTACTGGTGAATTATAGGAGGTTCTGTCTTGAAAGAATATATATATGATGATACTTTTGAAGGTTTACTTACAGCTATTTTCTATGCCTACAGCTGCAGAGAAAATTGTATCATAACAAAGTCAAGAGACTATATACCTTCATTTCTCAATGAAATTTTAAATATTCCAACTGAGTACGATAAATTTGATAGAGTTTATAAGAGCATCATAAAAAAACTTAACAAAAAAGTTTTAACAAATATTTATTACTTATATCTTTGTGAAATTTCAGATTCCAGTTCTATTGCTTTAAAGTATCTTAAACTTTGCTATAAATATGGTACAAATATTAATTTGGCTAAAAATAATGATATTATAATTTTAGTTGACAAGTATACTAGAAAAGTTACTTCTGAAGCTCATAACTTCAATGGATTTGTAAGGTTTAAAGAAATAGCACCATTAAGTTTTTATGCTCCTATAGAACCTGATCACAATATTTTACCATTGATACTCAATCATTTTACAAAAAGATTTTCCGATCAGAATTTTATAATTCATGATTTAAAAAGAGAACTGGCAATCATATACAACAAAAAGGCAGCTATCATAACTGAATTTAAAAAGGAAGATGCTAAAATTTTAAACTCAGCAGATGGCAAATTTGAAGCTCTTTGGAAAACTTTTTATAAATCCGTCAACATAGAAGAACGCAAAAATTTAAGGCTGCGCAGCCGCTGCATGCCAAGAAGATATTGGAATCATCTTACGGAATTTAAATAATAAAGTATATTTTCACAACACATTCAAAGTCTATATTCATATAAAGAAGACTATATCTACAATCCTTTTTGTTGAATCATTCAGTCTTGTCATCAGACTAAAAACATTTCCTGATGAATCTGAAATGTCTTTTACTATACCAGTAATATTATTAACTAGTTTTCCTCCATTCTTTATCTCCTCTTTCATTTTTAAGCTCAATGACTTTGTCTCATAAACAACATCATTTATGATTTTTGTGGATTTCATCAAGTCATCAACATCTCCTAAAACTTCTTCTAATGTTGATTTACTTGATGCTGTTTACTGATTTCTGACTTTTCTTCTCTTAAATTACTTATCTTAATTTACAATTTTAAAGGATATTTTCCATAGGTTCTTCCAGCTTCCATAAACATTTCAACCTTTTCTATTGGAGTGTTCATTGGAATTTGGCAGCCTGTGCTTAAAACATATCCTTTTTTAGAATCATGTCCTTTTCTAATACATTCTTTAACTGAGTTGAAAATATCTTCTTTTGTTCCTTCATACATAACATCCACTGGTGGAACATTTCCTGTAATAACCACTCTGTCCCCCATTATTTCTTTAGCTTCTTCTAAATCTTCATAATCGTCGATACTAAAATTAGAAACACCTGCATTTACAACATCTTTCCAGATATCCTTGCTTTTGCCACAAATATGTATTGCAGGAGAACTTCCTGTCTTTTCTTTTATTCTATCAATATTTTTCTTAAGGGCAGGTAATGAAAACTCTCTAAATTGTTTTGGACTTATAAGACTAGTGGATGAAACTGGATCTGCAAATCCAATAGATACACCTAACTTAGACACTTCATCTATATATCTATTATTACATTCTGCTATTATATCCATTAAAGTATGAACCTTTTCAGGACACTTAATTATCCATTTTAACAAATTTTCTGTTCCAACTACTGAAGCTGCAACACTAAAAGGCCCTGACATAGCAGCCCCAACATCTACTTCATCCATAAGTGCATTTTTAGTGAGCTTTATAGCTTCAATTAAAACTGGCAAATTACCATCTTTTAAAGGATCAATAATTTTGAGAGATTCTATTTCCTCTACAGATTTAATTGCTGGCTCTATTAGATAAGATATGCCATGATCAGGATACCCTATTTTGGCTCCCATGGCTTCAGCAACTCCTCTAAGACTAGTTGATATACTTGCCCCATCGTGACGAAGTCTTTTAAATAAAGCTATTTCTAGATCCGCCATAAGTTGTGGTGAATGATAATATTCACTAGCTTTAACTCCAATAAAAGGTGTCATGGTAACCCCCATATCAGGTACACATACTATTCTATCAATTTCTTCTCCTTTAGAAAAAGCTTGTACTCTTTCTTTTGGTGTCATTTCTTCTTTAATCAACAAGATCAACTCCCTACTTTATGTCTTTAGTTGAATTCTATCATTACAATAATAATTTTTCTATAACCATATTAAATACCAATAGGTCAAACTCTTTCTATAAGACTTTAATATATGGTACAAATATTAATTTAGCTAAAAATAATGATATTATAATTTTAGTTGATAAGTATACTAGAAAAGTTACTTCTGAAACTCATAACTTCAATGGATTTGTAAGATTTAAATATGCTTCATATGTTTATATCTCTAACTTTCATCAATTTTTAATATAATAAGAGGAAGATATTAAAACCTTCCTCTTAATCATAAAATTACTTTTTTATTAACTCCTTAATTTCATTTTCAACTTCAGTAGTTACAGCTCTTGTTCCACCAAAAATCGTAACATTTTTTAATTTAGCATCTTCTAAATATTCTTTTTGTTCTTCTGTAAGACTACTTGCCACAAGTATTACAGGTGATTTATTATTTGCTGCATAACTGCTGCCTGCTAACGCATCTGGGAAGTTTTCTCCTGACGCTACAGATACCTTTTCCACTGATGTATTAAAGTATTTTGCTACATTAAGAGAAGTTTCATATCTATCCTGTCCACCTATTCTTACTACATTTGTTTTGCCTACTGAAGCTTTAAACTGATCTTCAACTCCTACACTTACGGCTCCTTGTAAGCCTATTACATAGACTTTACTTGGCTTTATAGTTGAAATTTCCTTCTTAACTACATCTGGATTTTTATCTTTACTTACCATAAATATTGGGTATTGATTTACTGCTGCAGTACTACTTACTGATATTGCATCTGGATAATTGTCTCCTGATACAATAATTACTGGTGTTCCTTCTTTAACTCCTACTGTATCAGCAATTTTTGCTGCCGTTTCATATCTGTCTGCTCCACCTATTCTGGTGATATTACTAAAACCAGCTGCATTTATTTTAGCTTCCATATCCTTGCTTACTGAACCTATTCCTCCAAGAACATATACATTTCCTGTGGGATTCATATTTTCCTTCATATAAGCTATTACTTTTTCTTGATCTTCAACATTTTTTCCTACTAACAGTATTGGTGCTTTTTCCTTGTAGGCTAATACACTTCCCGCTAGTGCATCTGGATAATTGTCTGAAGATGCAAAAATGACCTTTGAAACCTTATCCTTATATGTCGCTTTTGCAATAGCAATAGCTGTACTTACTTTATCTTGTCCATATATTCTTTCTAATATCGCTTTTGCAGGTGATGGTGCTGTTCCACTGCCACCACTTGATCCTCCACTGGAGGATGATGTTGTGTCCTTTACTGTAATTACCAAAGTCTGAGCATTTCCTGCACTAAAATTAAAAGTTAATGTAGTTGTTCCTATACTTTGTTGTGACAAGTAATTTTTCTTAATTGTTACTGCATTATCTTTTACTTCATAGTCTGTTCCATTTACTAAAGTTTTGCTTAGGTTTACAACACTTACTAAAGTGTTGCCATTTAAAGTCATTGTTGTGCTTACATCTGCTTGTTTGGAAGTATTTTTATCAAACTCTGCTGTAATTGGATTTATTGTTGAATTTTGTACTGGTGGCACTGATTTATTCATTTTAAAATCATGCTTTACAATTTCCTTTTCCACAGAAATAGTAGGGCTTGTGTATTTATCATAGCCATCTTTGGATGCTACTATATAATAATCCGTATTAGGGAATACCATAAATCCATAAGCTCCAGCAGCATCACTTACTTGTGGGTTTTCATTATTGTTAGGTTTAAAACCATTTATAGCTGGAAGTTGCACTACAGTATCTGGTTTCCTACCTGAAGCTATATTTCTTGGAGTGTTTGCATAATAAAGTATTACATTAGCTCCATTAATTGCCTTTCCATTTGATGCATCTGTTATTATACCATAAGGATCAATTAATGTACTGTTTAAGCTTACATCCCCATTTTCAGAAACCTTAACATCAATAGTTCCGATAATAATTTTCTGACCAAAACCTAAATCAAAAGTTACATTAATTTTTGATTCCGTACCCTTTGCTAAATTTTCAATTTTAATGGTTCCATCTGATTAAATTGAAGTTCCTTCTGATGAAAATCCTAGTTTCGAGATATTTATTACTGGATTTACTTTACCATCTGGAGTTCTTAACACTATAGCTTCCTGTGATTTCACTGACACAGTTTCAGTTCCATCAACTTCTTTTGTTACCTTTGTTTCTATACTTTCGACTTCCTTACCTGTTTCTGGATCTATAACAGTACCTTTTGAGATTATTTCAGGTGGCGTCGGTGTGTGTCCGTCTGCTGTTACTGTTACATTTGCTGTCGTTCCACTGCAAAGTGTCTTTAACCCATTTACATCTACTGCTACCACACCTACATATAAGTTTTCTCCTGCTGTCCAGTCAAAGGTAGCTGTCTGTATTCCTTTTGCTATACTTGTTTTTCCTGCCACTGTATCACTAATTCCTGGTGCTGATCCTGCCTTTGCTACTATTTCATAGTGATCTACTGTGACTGTCCCTGAATCTGTCCAGCTTACTGTTACACTGCTCTTTCCATCATCATTTACTCCATTATCTGCACTTGTTGGCTGGTTTACTGTAAATGCTGCTGGTACTATTGGTGAATTTACTGTTACTGTATACGTCACCTTTGTTGTTCCATCCTCTGCCGTCACTACTATCTTGTCTCCGCTTACTACTGGATCATGCAATCCTGTTTCATCAAAGCTCTCATGGGATTCTCCCTTAGTCAGTGCTGCTACAAAATCTGATTTTGTCGTCCCATATGGTACATTTGTTATTGTTTCATTTGATGTGCCTCCTGCACTTACCGTATAGCTTCCTGATGTTACCGTTGCTATCGTACTCTTTGGTGCTGGTTTTACTGTAATTGTATACGTCACCTTTGTTGTTCCATCCTCTGCCGTCACTACTATCTTGTCTCCGCTTACTACTGGATCATGCAATCCTGTTTCATCAAAGCTCTCATGGGATTCTCCCTTAGTCAGTGCTGCTACAAAATCTGATTTTGTCGTCCCATATGGTACATTTGTTATTGTTTCATTTGATGTGCCTCCTGCACTCACTGTATAGCTCCCTGATGTTACCGTTGCTATCGTACTCTTTGGTGCAGCATTCACTGTAATTGTATACGTCACCTTCGTTGTTCCATCCTCTGCTGTTACCACTATCTTATCTCCACTTGCTACTGGATCTGATAGCTCTGATACATCCCAAGTCTGGCTTGCATTTCCTTTTGTCAATTCCGATTGAAATGCTATTTTTGATGTACCATATGGTACATTTGTTATTGTTTCATTTGATGTGCCTCCTGCACTTACCGTATAGCTTCCTGATGTTACCGTTGCTACCGTGCTCTTTGGTGCTGGTTTTACTGTAATTGTATACGTCACCTTTGTTGTTCCATCTTCTGCTGTTACCACTATCTTGTCTCCGCTTACTACTGGATCATGCAATCCTGTTTCATCAAAGCTCTCATGGGATTCTCCCTTAGTCAGTGCTGCTACAAAATCTGATTTTGTCGTCCCATATGGTACATTTGTTATTGTTTCATTTGATGTGCCTCCTGCACTTACCGTATAGCTTCCTGATGTTACCGTTGCTATCGTACTCTTTGGTGCTGGTTTTACTGTAATTGTATACGTCACCTTTGTTGTTCCATCTTCTGCCGTCACTACTATCTTGTCTCCACTTACTACTGGATCTGATAACTCTGATACATCCCAAGTCTGGCTTGCATTTCCTTTTGTCAATGCCGATTGAAATGCTATTTTTGATGTACCATATGGTACATTTGTTATTGTTTCATTTGCTGTGCCTCCTGCACTTACCGTATAGCTCCCTGATGTTACCGTTGCTACCGTGCTCTTTGGTGCAGCATTCACTGTAATTGTATACGTCACCTTTGTTGTTCCATCTTCTGCTGTTACCACTATCTTGTCTCCGCTTACTACTGGATCATGCAATCCTGTTTCATCAAAGCTCTCATGGGATTCTCCCTTAGTCAGTGCTGCTACAAAATCTGATTTTGTCGTCCCATATGGTACATTTGTTATTGTTTCATTTGATGTGCCTCCTGCACTTACCGTATAGCTTCCTGATGTTACCGTTGCTATCGTACTCTTTGGTGCTGGTTTTACTGTAATTGTATACGTCACCTTTGTTGTTCCATCTTCTGCCGTCACTACTATCTTGTCTCCGCTTACTACTGGATCATGCAATCCTGTTTCATCAAAGCTCTCATGGGATTCTCCCTTAGTCAGTGCTGCTACAAAATCTGATTTTGTCGTCCCATATGGTACATTTGTTATTGTTTCATTTGCTGTGCCTCCTGCACTTACTGTATAGCTTCCTGATGTTACTGTTGCTACATTTGATGCTGTATGTCCATCTGCTGCTACTGTCACATTTGCTGGTGTACCAGTGCACAATGTCCTTAACCCATTTATATCTACTGCCACCACTCCTACATATAAGTTTTCTCCTGCTGTCCAGTCAAAGGTAGCTGTCTGTATTCTATTTGCTATGCTTGTCTCTCCTGGCACTATATCACTAACTTCTGGTGCTAATCCTTCCTTTGCTACTATTTCATAGTGGTCTACTGTGGTTGTTGCTGAATCTGTCCAGTTTACTGTTACACTGCTCTTTCCATCATCATTTACTCCATTATCTGCACTTGTTGGCTGGTTTACTGTAAATGCTGCTGGTGGAACTGGTTCTACAACCGATGAATTCCTTGGAAATGGGGTGTTACATACAACAAAATCACTTGCATTATCATCTGTATCCCACCCATTTCCATTGCCACTACCGATATATGGCGTACTGCCATCATTTGCCTTACGTAAAAGACTCTGAGTAACAGATTGCGTCGGAGCACTATTTCCTTCTGAATAAGAGTACTTACCAATCCCATACCCTACTGCATCAATAATATTCGCACTTCTTGGACTTCCAGTTATATCAGTAAATGTTAAAGCATCTTGTGTATTAGCAAGAATAACTTTTTGCTGAGATGTATTTATTTTAAAATTATATAACACATCTTCTCCTACAGGTATATCTTGACCAACACTCCCAGCAATCGCTGACACAATTAAATAATATCCATGTGCTTGAATAGTACCAGTAAGGTTTATTTTAACACTATTAATAGATTTATTCTCCTGACATTGGAGGGACCAGGTAGATAAATCTACACTGGAATTTGTAGGATTATATAATTCTACAAATTTACGATTATAGGTTGGATTACCTACATCCAAACCTCCTCCAGCATAAATTTGGCTAATCACAACATGATTTGCCAAAGCTGCATACACTTTATTTCCTCTACTAAAAGGCACGCCCCACATGATTCCTACTAACATACATATGACCTGTATTAATGAAATTAATCTTTTCTTAAATACATTCAAAATTTCTACTCTCCTTTACTAAATCTACTTATAGTTTCCATATTGAAATTACCCTTAATCGTCGAAACCTCAGGACGTACAAAATCCGTCTGTATATCCTATCTGTTATAAGACACTTGCACTTAGCTCAATTAGATTTCGCATCAAGAAAAGCAAGCCTGATAATAGTACGCTTCTTGATCCCCATCAAGTGGAAGCATTGGAGTCATAAATATATGAAAAATACCAACTTTCTCTTGCTCTATCTTATATGTGCCTTGATTTATAAATATATCTTTCTTTCTTTTAAAAATAAGGGTAAATGGATCTCTTTTAGCATTAGACATCTTATATTTTCCCTCTGAAACCTTCACTAGAACAATTTCAAAAAAATTTTCTTCGTCATCAGAAACCTTGAAAATATCACCTACACTAAAAGTCTTATTTGTAAAGGCGCCCAACATTATAATCTCTCTCCTCGCTATCAACATTATTAATCTCTTGAAGGATACAAGCCCTGAAGGGCAATAATGTAATTCATAGCAACATATGGAGACATCGTGTTAATAGACTGTCCAGCACCTGTTGCAGCAGTAGTCCCACCGATAGTACCTAATGTACCTGTTACTGCAGCGGATGGTATATTTATTGTACCTCCTGGCATTTGCACATTATCTCTATCGCCAGAAGCAGGCTCCTTATATATAGGTGTACTATTACCACTAGTTGGATCTTGTGTCAACGCAAGATAGGTTTTATCAGTTGGTGTAGTAACAGTTGCTGTATTAGGACTTGCCGGAATAGTGTAAGTCCCAGTTCCAGCCGCTGTACTCAAGTTCATTCCTTGTGTCTGTGCAGTAAAAGTATGGTTATGAGGCGGCAAATTATCAGTTGTTAATTTGACTGCAGACAACCCTCCATATTGTCCCAATGTAGAAGTTATCCTTCCATAAATTGTTGGAGTACCACAACCAATAGGTACAGCACCACGAAGATCCGGCAGTGCAAAGGTACTTGACCCATTTCCTCCATAATTAGTACCTAGTATCGAATATAGTGCCGTATACTGACTGATTTGGAGCATCTGCCCCCAACAAAAAGCCCACCCTTGTGGTGCAAAAGTGCCTGCAAATAATACAATTGATCCTATATAAGCTTCATCCATTTTGTTAATCTCCTTCCATTTTATTTATTATCTATAATCAAAGGCATAATTAAATACACCTGATTACCAACATTAGTAAATTAAATTATATATTGCATTTCATAAAAAATATTATTATTTTCAGTAATTTTAAAACCAAGTTTCTCATAAAATAAAAAAGCTTTATTATTAAACCAAATTACTTGAAGACTTAAATTTTTTCTTTCTTTTATAGCGTTCTCAATTATTAATTTCATAGTTCTCCTTCCAATACCTTGATTTCTATATTGCTCTAAAAGTCCTATTTCCAAAATACGATAGTTAGCCTCTCCACGATGTAAATATAACCTTCCTACCGATTCATCATTCAATTTTACTATATAAAATTCAGCCTTAGGATACATTCTCGCTAACTGCTGCTGCTGTATTTTAAACTGTTCTACTATAATATCTTCCTTTTTTTCTTCACTTAAATTGCTTATAAAATTTAATTCTGGTCGACCTTCTTTAAAAACTTTTAATAAAAATTCATAATCTTTTGGTTCAGCAGGACATAATGAAATACTATTACTTTCATTTTCATTCGTAGTTTCTTTCATTTTTATATAACCATCCTTTCGTTTAAGTTACAAAACATCATGGAAAATTTCTTTCAAACTTATTTTTCCTTCCATATCTAATTAATTAATTTATGCCTGAATCCTGGAATTTCATTAATAACATATTGAAAATTTACTTTCTTTACATTATCACCATTACCTATATTCATAATTTTTAAAGGTAATGTTAATGAACACTGTAGATATGATAACCTTTCTTCTTCAAAAACTTGTATATTGGTAAACAAATTTAAATTTTTATATCTTTTATCAGCATCAGATGGAATTTCAACTTCAACCTCCTCAAAAAAGTATTTTCCTTGCATTTCCATCCTTGCAGTACTCTTATTTAGTTGAAATATTTCATTTAAATGGTAGCAATAATCCTTATCTGCTCCTTCTACTCCCATCATTCTATCCATATCTCTTTTAGTGTCTAATAATCCTGCTTGAATAACTACATTTTCTGGTATTAGAATTCCATCTGGCTCCATTTGAGGGACTAAATTTAAAGTTATAGCAACTTGAGGTTCTTTCTGAAGTGCTCTCTGCATAGTTTCTGTAACAATCATATGAATAGGTTTGTCTCTATCTACCTTATATTCAGCTGCATCACATTGAACTATCTTCTCAACATATTCCTCAACTTTAAAAGTTTTAATCACCTTTTTAAGATTTTCTACACTACGTAAATTTATTTCAAGTAAAGTAAATCCAACCTCACTGCTAGAAAAAATTGTGGTCAATGGCAGCATTAAAGTGGCAAATGGTCCTGTACCTGCATATAATATATTAATCTTCCTATTAGGGAATTTTTCTTTTGCACATTTCATTCCTAAAAATACTCCACGGACAAATTTCTTTGTTCTCATAAATTCTTTTATACACATTCCTGCCCAAACTGTTCCTATTGCCTTTCCTTTTGGTAAATAGTAATCCTCCCTACAAGCTTTATCATCTTCCTCTAAACCAGATACAGTTACAAAAAGATGGTATAAATCATCTGCAGCTTTTTTTATTTCTCCATAATTGTCTTCTTTTTTAAGCAGCAATCCTGTAATTCTTTTTAGTTCTTCTTTATAATCTTTCATAAACTACCTCTTAATATTTCTTTAAAAAATTATCAAAATACAACCTCGTATACAATTTATAATTATGGCATACAAAAATTAATATACATATACTCCTTTTGGAGTATTTTTTATATAAATTTTAATAAAGTAACTATAATCAAGATTATTTTAATCATACTCATAATTATGAAATATACTCTTTTATGCTTAATACTATATATATATTCTGCTAAGCGTATTTTTATTTAACGTCATATCTACTGTAATGATATTCTCTAGATACTATAAAACGGTTTTACCATTAATTTCTTGGCAATTATATTTATAATATTGGGTATTTCTTAAAAAAAATTAGCACAATTTTCTTATTTAATAAATTATTAATTATTTTTTTAATATAATAATATATTTTTTATATTATCTCGCATATAATTTTTATCACTTTCCATTTACTATCTAAATAATTCTTCTATATATACTTCAAAAGAAACCATATCTACCGTTTAATATCGTAGGTTCTATCAGAACACTTGTTCTGTAGTAAAAAATGAGTTATAATTAATTCATAGAAATGCAAAGATTGGTGATGAAGTATGGAAATAGGTGAAAAGTTAAGAATTTTATCTTCTGCAGCCAAATATGATGTATCTTGTTCATCTTCCGGCTCAAATAGACATTCAAAAAAAGGTAATCTTGGTTCAGCTGATGTAAGTGGTATATGCCACAGTTTTACTCCAAATGGACGGTGTGTATCCCTGCTTAAGATACTTCTAACAAATTGCTGCATATATGATTATGCCTTAAACAATATTCATCTATTTCCTGTTGAAATAAATAAGGCTCCTTATATAACATTCTTATAAGGGTTCCTGGGATTGGTATACGAGGTACACATAAGATAATAAGTGCTCGCAGAATTGGTTTATTGGACTTTTTTGATCTAAAAAAACTTGGCATAGTCATAAAAAGGGCTCAATATTTTATTACTTGCAAAGGCAGATATTATGGAGCTGTGAAATTTGATGATATTCGCATCAAGAAGGCTCTTTCTCCTAAAGTTGATTTAAATTCAATAGATAAGGGAGAACAATTAAGTTTCTTTGATAATATGAACAATTTAACTATCCCTAAAATTTCATCGAATAATAAATTGCTTTTGTTAAATGATAAGTTCACCTCAATTACTGGTGAATTATAGGAGGTTGTGTCTTGAAAGAATATATATATGATGATACTTTTGAAGGTTTACTTACAGCTATTTTCTATGCCTACAGCTGCAGAGAATCTTGTATCATAACAAAGTCAAAAGACTATATACCTTCATTTTTCAATGAAATTTTAAATATTTCAATTGAGTACGATAAATTTGATAGAGTTTATAAGAGCATCATTAAAAAACTTAATAGAAAAGTTTTAACAAATATTTATTACTTATATCTTTGTGGAATTTCAGATTCCAGTTCTATTTCTTTAAAGTATCTTAAACTTTGCTATAAATATGGTACAAATATTAATTTAGCTAAAAATAATGATATTATAATTTTAGTTGACAAGTATACTAGAAAAGTTACTTCTGAAGCTCATAACTTCAACGGATTTGTAAGATTTAAAGAAATAGCACCATTAAGTTTTTATGCTCCTATAGAACCTGATCACAATATTTTACCATTAATACTCAATCATTTTACAAAAAGATTTTCCGATCAGAATTTTATAATTCATGATTTAAAAAGAGAACTGGCAATCATATACAACAAAAAGACCGCTATCATAACTGAATTTAAAAAGGAAGACGCTAAAATTTTAAACTCAGCAGATGGCAAATTTGAAACTCTTTGGAAAACCTTTTATAAATCCGTCAACATAGAAGAACGTAAAAATTTAAGGCTGCGCAGCCGCTGCATGCCTAAAAGATATTGGTCTCATCTTACAGAATTTAAATAATAAAGTATATTTTCACAACACATTCAAAGTCTATATTCATATAAAGAACACTACCTGCAAAGCAGGTAGTTACAAGTGCTGACTTTGTAAATCCACTTGCAAAGTTTAATCCATTGATTTTATACTGTTACTAATTCACTAGCAATACTGCTTATAGCTTCATCCACAGAAGAAAGTCTCTTCTTTTCTTCAATTATTTGTTCAGAGGCTGAAACAGAATACGAAGCTGTATTGTTCACTGATTCAGCTACATTTTTCATGCAAGTAGATATTTTCTCCGATTGCTCCGACTGTATACTTGATTTTTCAGCTATGTACTCAATTCTTTTATCTACTTTTTCAATTTCCTCAGTTATTCCCATTATTCTTTCGAGTGTCCTTTCGGAGGCGTCTACACCGTCTTTAATTCTTTCTTCGGACACCGTAATTGCTTTTAATATATTACCTGTTTCCTGGCCTATTTGTTGTACAAGAGTATTAATATCCATTGTTGCAGTCTTTGACTGCTCTGAAAGTTTCTTTACCTGATCCGCTACTACTGCAAAGCCTTTACCCTGTTCACCTGCTCTTGCCGCTTCGATTGCTGCATTCAACGCTAAAAGGTTTGTTTGTTCCGACACCTGATTTATAAGATTGACTATATCTACAATCCTTTTTGTTGAATCATTCAGTCTTGTCATCAGACTAAAAACATTTCCTGATGAATCTGAAATGTCTTTTACTATATCAGTAATATTATTAACTAGTTTCTCTCCACTCTTTGTCTCTTCTTTCATTTTTAGACTCAATGACTTTGTCTCACAAACAACATCATTTATGATTTTTGCGGATTTCATCAATTCATCAACATCTCCTAAAACTTCTTCTAATGTTGATGAATTCTCCTGAGCATTAGCTGAAATACCACTAAGTTGAGAAGATGCACTTTCCATGCTAACTTTAGCTTCTTCAAATGCATGTGTAAGATTCTTAAGCAAATTACTAAGGTCATATTCCTTCTCAAGAGATTTTGCAAAACCCACTGCACCGATACATTTTCCATCTTCATCTCTTACAGGAAAGGTTACAGCCTTGAAAGGAAAACCATAAACATGTTCTGGTACTATTTGGCAGACTATTCTATTTTCACTTACTGTCTTATGTAGTGGATCATCTTTTGGCACATCCTCTCCAGTCTTAATGTCTGCAACCATCTTATCTCCAGGAAAATAGCCAAGAAATTTTTGGCCATCCATCAAACAAACCATGACATCTTCCTGTATTATTTCTTTTAAGTTAGGAAGTACCATCAAATAATTTCGATAAATACCTTTTGTTGATGAGAAAATCATAAATAACATACCTCCATTTCTATACATAACTTTTAATAAATATGTTTAATAAATTATATCACAGATTAAACCATTTATTTTGAGTAAAAACTATTTAATTCTATAATTTTCGACAGAATTATACTCTTATATGTATATTACTTAGCTGATTCCAAAATAACATTTGTAAAATTCAAATAATGAAAACTCTCTAAATTGTTTTGGACTTATAAGACTAGTGGATGAAACTGGATCTGCAAATCCAATAGATACACCTAACTTAGACACTTCATCTATATATCTATTATTACATTCTGCTATATAACTACTACCCCAGGGGTGCAAATACCGATCCTTGTTTTGAAACTAAAGCTTCTTTTGTAATTTTAATGAACTCATGACATGCCTTTGTTATATAATCTCCTTTTCTATAAGCTACAGCAAGTATGAAATTTATGTCATCTATTAAAAAATAGTTCTTGTAATTGTTTGTGTTAAAAAACCTTATTACACTTTCTGGGACTAAGGTAAAGCCCATACCTGCATTTGCAAGATTATATTCAGTATCAATATTTCTAGTTTCAATAAGAATATTAGGTTCAAATTGTGCACGTTTAAACAATTCATCTGCAATAAATCTTATTCTATGCCCTGGTTTTATTAGGATGAATTTTTCATTCTTTAAGCAGATGAAGTCGAACTTTTGCCTTTTTTCAAGTTCTATAAGAGAGCGGGTATGCTGTCCAGGAGGAGCTACTAAAAATACCCTTTCAATTGATATAGGTTCATATACTATACGACTATCTTGTATTGGTAAATGCATAATGGCAATATCAATTTCTCCTGCAAAAGTTAAAGTAAGAGGGCTTGTAGATCTGTCAAATAGTTTTACTCCTAATTGTTTTTCCAATCTCATAATATACTCACTTAAGGATGGTTGTGATATATAAAGTTTTTTTGCTGCTTTAGAAAAACTATTTTCTTCTGCTATAGCTATTACATATTCTAATTGATGAAAATTCATAGTAATAAGATTCTCTCTTTGTACGAATTTTAATTTATTAAGTTAAGTCATTATAGTATTATTCAAATAATATTATTGAATTTATAATAGACTTGAGTATTATTTGATACAATATAAGAGGTAATATAACATGAAACTAATATCAAAATTAAACATTACATTTTCTGCTCTTAAGCATAAAAACTTTAGATATTTTTGGACAGGGCAGTGCCATTTCATTTAAAGAATATTGAAACTTGTAGTAACATTTAATACCAAAGATGAAATACTTGAAAATGTAGACATATTAGTAGAAGGTCCAAAAATCACTTCAATAGGTAAGGAACTTAGTGTACCTGATAAAACAGAGCTAATAGATTGTACCAATCTTGTAGCTTTACCTGGATTTGTAAATATCCATCACCATTTTTAACATATTATCAATACTTTAAAAGTCCTATAATTCTTTATTTATTCAAGTTTTCTTACATTAAATCATTGTTTTAATCGACCTTTTTTTAATTTATGTAATTAATTTTTTATTTGGTTATAGACATACTAAAAACCCTCAAGTACATCACCTATACTCAAGGGTTCTACTCAACTATATTTTCTTTTTTCAAATTTTAAACTTATTCATTTCTTCTATCATTTGGTTAGTCATATTATTGAGCACTTGTGCTGAAGAAGCCACTTCTTCTGTTGAAGCGTTCATCTCCTCTGATGATGCTGAAATTTCTTCTGATGATGATGAAGATTCCATTGAAATTGAAGATAATTCATCTATTCTAGTCAAAATAGTTTTCTTATCATTTTCTATATTCTCAGCGGAACTTTTAACTGTTTCAATCTTAGGAATTACTTCGTCCACTGCTTGTACTATTTTCTTGAAGGATACTATTGAATTACCTACAATTTTAGCTTGATTCATCATTTCATCACTCATCATACCAGATTCTCGAACTATAGTGTCAGCATTCTTGGATATTACATTAATTAATTTGCTAATGTTTTCTGATGAATCTTTTGATTGTTCTGCAAGTTCTCCTATTTCCTCTGCAACTACTGAAAATCCTTTTCCCGCTTCTCCTGCTCTAGCTGCTTCAATATTAGCATTTAATGCCAATAAATTTGTTTGTTCTGCAATACTATTTATTAAACTTGTGATTTCATTTATTTCATTTATATCTTTTCCAAGTGTCATAATTTTACTATAGAATTCTTTAAATGAACTGCTCACATTTATTACCGACTGATTTAATTCATTCATTTCCCTACTACTATCATTTGCCATTAAACCTATCGCTCTAGAATTTGAATCTACAACCTGTATTTCCTTAACTATTCCAGATAATTTTTCACTAAATTCATTAAGAATATCGGTTATATGTATTAGATTTTGTGATTGATTACTTGTTCCTTCCGCAACTTGAGATATTGCTTCTGTAACATTCTGTGATACATTTGCTATTTCTTCTGAAATATCCGATAAGTTTTCTGACTGCATATTAATATTTGAAGAATTTTCTTTTATTTTTTTAATCATGTTTTTTAATGACTCCTGCATTACTTTCATTGAATTCGTCATATCTCCAACTTCATCTCTTGATTTCAAATACTTAGTAGAAATTTCTCCACATAAATTGCCTTCTGCCAATAATTTCAAATGGTTAGAAGTTGATCTTATTCCTTTAGATATATTATTAGCAATTACAAAAATTACACCAAGTCCTATTAGTATAAATATTATGGATGATGCCATAACAAAAACTTTTAAACTGCCTAGTTCTGATAGTATCTCATTTTGTTCTACTTCAACCCCTACAGACCAGTCTGTTCCATTTACCGGAGCATAACCAATGTATTTCTCTGTTCCACCATATTTATATTCACCCATTCCTATATGCCTAGCAATCATTTTATTTTCAATATCTGCTAAATATTGCAAGCTTGAATCTTTTTTTGACTCTTTAATCATGTTTTCCATTTTTAGTACTAAATTTCTATCCTTATTGGCAATAGTAGTTCCCACTTTATTTATCATAAATCCAGTTCCTGTTTGTCCAAATTTAACTTGATCAGTTAAACCACTTAATTTATTACCATCTCGTGCTTCAATCAATACTCCCACAATTTCATTATTGCATTTAATAGGAACTGCATATAAAACAACAATCGTTTTATCAATTATGCTCACTGTTGGATCTGTTACATTACTTTTACCCAATAGTGCTTTTTTAAAATAATCTTTATTTTTAGAAATAGCACTTCCCCCTTGGGTATTATGTGAATTTCCATCCGTATCTACAATTGCCATCCTAATACTACCAATTCTTTTGGATTCCTGTAAAAGAATTGGTAGTTTTTTTTGCCAAGGAATGTTAGGATCTTTTATATCATCTCTCGCAGCAATTGTCCCTAAAGTACTTAATTCACCATCTATCCTTCCTTGAATATTGCTTGCAGCTTGCTCTGCAATTTTAGGTAAAGTCTTTTCTAAATTAGACTTTAATGCATTTGATGAAGTCGTAAATGAAATTATGCCTAGCCCTATACATATAACTCCTATTAATAATGTAAAACTTGTCATTAATTTTGTTTTTATACTTTCCATAATACCTCTCCTTAGTAAAAATTAATACTTAAAAATAATTAATCATCTTCTATTGCTTAGTGACAGTTCAGTTACATCGCATATTTCGTTATAGCCTCTATTTTGAAGTAAAAAAGGATTTTTTAAGACAACAACGCTCAAGCTTTACGGCAAGGTACATGGCAATAGTTTCAAAATGTTTACGCATAAATGCTGCTGACATTTGATATCCACATTGATTTTTCTTCTTTAAGAAATATGCTTCAATTATTTTTTTGCTGTACTACTGTGGAAACTTATTCACATTAATTAATCTTAGTTTGTACGAAATTTAGGTAATTACATAAAACTGCAGCACCTTTTAGTCCTCATCATCCTTATAATAGTTAAATTTCCAGATAAAAATAAAAGGAAGGCTTCCTGTAGATAAAGTGCTTCCTTTTATTTAAAGATTTGTTTTTGAACTTGTTCAGATGATTCATAACGTACATCTTGAGTAAGCTCTCTAATATTCTATAGAACGATTTCACTACTGCATACAATTCTAAACTGTACCAGAAACACTCCATTCTAGGCAGTAGCACCACTTTATATGTATAAATAAAATTAATATATACTAAAGTGCAATCTTTTAATAATTAATTAAACTAATTTAATCAATTAATTTACAATATTACATTAAAAACGTTTTATATAGTATAGTTATAAATAGTACCTTAAATAATAATGCAAATGGATAAGTTGCACCATATCCAGTAGCCGCCTCATCACTACCTATTGCATCAACAGCAGCTCCCAATCCAGGTGTTGAAGTCATTCCTCCACATATAGATCCTGCTAATATAACCCAATTTAATTTAAATATGTATCTTCCAACTAAGAATCCCATTAAGATAGCTACACAGACTACTATCAATCCCATAAGAGCTAACATTGCTCCTGCTCCTGCAAATATGGTAATAACATTATATCCATAACTTAAACCAACTGTTGCTAAGAAACATACTAATCCAAACTGTCTTATTGCTCCTAATATTTTTCCATTCATTCTGAAGCTAATCATACCTATTTTACCTACGTTACTGAATACAAGAGCACTTATTAATACCCCTCCCGGCGTACCTAATGAAAACTTTCCTAGTTTTCCTAAACCAATATTTATTGATCCTATAAAGTATCCTACAAAACACACTAAGGCGAATGCAGCAAGATCAAAACCAATTTCTTTAATATTTCCCTTTTCACTATCAGCAGCAACTTCGCTCATAGCTGATGAAAACATTTCTTTTTCTTTTTCTATATCTATTCTAAAAAGTTTAGGAAGAATAGCCATAGACAATATAATTGTTACTACACCAAAAGGAAATGCTGCTGTAAATCCTGAGCTTACATCTGATTGGACAGCTTTAATAATTGATGATTTTTGTTCATCTGTTAACTTAGTAGTATTTTCTGGTGTTAATTTTCCCGATTTGTCAATCATTTTTAATACTTCTTTTTTCTGTTCAGTAGATAAAGAAGTATATGTTGATGCTATTTCATTTCCATGTCCTTTAGCAGCATCAAGTGAAGCCGCTAAACCTGGTGAACTTGTAAGAGCACCAGAATATATGCCAGATACCTCATGAGAATTAAAACTTTTATTAGTTTTTAAGAATACACAAGTTAGTGCAGCTCCTGTAAATGTAATTACTAAACCTACTATAATCAGTTTAGCTCCATATTTTTTTAATACACCTTTTATATCCTTTCCAGCTAAAAGGCCAACCGCACCAATAAATAAAATAAGAAATAAATTAAAAAGGTCTTGAGATATAAGTCCCTTATTTATTGCTTGTTGTGCTGCCTTGTACACTGGAGAACTACTCTTAATATTCCTTGCATATGTTAATACTAACCAACTTAAAGCAATACCCGAAAACAATGCTCCAGAAAGTCCAAAACGAAATTGGCCAATTCTTATTTTTCCAAATAAAATTCCTAAAAATACTGCAGCAAATAGTAATACAAATGGGTTGAGTATAAAATTACTTAAATTAAACATTTTTTAACACTCCTTCGTATATGATATAGCTTTTTATTAACTTACACCATTCTATTTAAATGACAAACGATTACATTAATATATTAAGTAGTAATATTTATTACTACTTAATATTGTCCCTTGTATAAACATAACCTTCCATTATTCTACGTGCTGTTCTAACAACTTTTACACATTCAATTTTTTTTCCATTCATTTTAGCTGCTGTCTCCATGACACCACCTGGATGTCCTATTCTTACCTTTCCATTATTGATTCTTGTTATCTTATTAACTAAAGTTCCTTCAATGCTTGCTGCTGTTGTTATACATACTGCACCTGTTATCGCTAGCGCCTTATGAGGTTTTTGCATTGACATCATTCTGACAACTAAATCCATATTATCTTTACTTATTTCTTTCCCACTTAAATCTACATATTTATTAGGCATTGATATTATTGTAGCTTTTGGTACTGCTGGAGATTTCTTTGTTGCCTCATCTTTGCTTGCAAATCCACATAGTTCTGCTGCTATAGAACGTATTTCTTCTATTAATTTTAAATTATTTTCTGTAAACTCATCTGGTAACTCAGTACCTTTTAAACCAATATCATCAGCATTTATAAATACTAATGGATTTGCAGCATCAACAATAGAAATACTTATTTTTCCTACAGAAGTTTCTATGGAATCTAGTACATTTCCTGTAGGTAATAATTTTCCTGTAACTGCACCCTCTGAATTATAAAATGAAAGATAAACTGGTGATCCTGGATTAGGTACTCCAGGTATATATGTATTACCTTTTTCTTTTGCTTGTTTATTTTCAATTTCTACTTCTGATACTATCAATTTATTTGTGTTTGTATTTAATATTTTAACTTTTGCTTTATTACCATCTGCCTTTATAATACCTTCATTAATTGCAAATGGTGCAACAGCTGAAGAAATATTCCCACAATTTCCTTTAAAGTCAACCATTCTGTCAGTTAAGCTAACCTGTGCAAATGTATATTCTACATCGTAATCTTCTTTATCTGATTTTTTTATAATTGCTACTTTACTAGTCAACGAATTTGCTCCACCTAATCCATCAATTTGCTTAGCATCTGGACTTCCCATAACTTCTAAAAGGAAATCACTCCATTTATTTTTATCTTTTGGCATATCCTCATATTTAAAGAATGCACCTTTACTTGTTCCACCTCTCATAAGAGTACATTGAGTTTTATTCATTATAACTCCTCCTTAAGCATTAAATTGTCAACATTTTTTGTTTAACATTGTATACAGTATACCTGTATACAATGTCTTTGCTAACTATATCATCTTTTTAACATAATTTAATTGACCGCCGCTTATCATTACTTCTTTTTGTCTATCTGAGAAAATAACAAAAGCCTTGAGTTCAAATCCTTGAGTTTTATCTATTACAATAAACTCACCCTTACTAACTTGCTCTCTAACATTTTTAACAACCAATACATCACCTTGATTTATTTTGTCATAATCAGCCTTATCTTTAAATCTCAATGGCAAAATTCCATAATTAATTAAATTATCATGATGTATTCTTGCAAAAGATTTTGCTAAAATTGCTTTAACGCCTAAATACATAGGTGCAAGTGCAGCATGTTCTCTACTTGATCCTTGTCCATAATTTTCTGCCGCTACAATAATTCCACCATTATTTTCTTTTGCTCTTTTAGAAAATGTAGGATCTATTCCATTAAATACATATTGTGATATAGCCGGAACATTCGATCTTAATGGAAGAATTTTAGCACCTGCTGGCATTATGTCATCAGTTGTAATATCATCTCCTACTTTTAAAAGTACCGCTGTATTTATTTCTTCTTCTAAATCTCCTCTTAATGGAAGTGGTTTAATATTTGGACCCCTTCTAACAACAACATCATCTGTTTTATCTTTTGGTGCAATTATCATTCTATCATCAATAATTCTTTCTTTTGTGTCTTTTATTTTACTTATAGTTTCCAAATCTATGCCATCATAATCTCTTGGATCAGTAATTACACCAGTTATAGCACTAACAGCTGCAACTTCTGGACTTGCTAAATAAACTTTTGCATCCTTTGTACCACTTCTTCCAATGAAGTTTCTATTATTTGTTCTTAAGGAAACCCCTCCTGATTGAGGTGCTTGTCCCACGCCAACACAAGGCCCACAAGCACTTTCCAGAATTCTAGCTCCAGCAGAAATTAACTTTTGAAGTATTCCATCTCTAGCTATCATTTCAAAAACTTGTTTTGATCCTGGTGCTATGCAAAGACTTACATTAGGATTTACGCATTTTCCATCTAAAATAGTTGCTGCTTTAGCTAAATCAGAATAAGATGAATTAGTACAACTTCCTATAAATACTTGACTTACCTTAACATCACTAACATCTCTTACCTTAACTACCTTATCTGGCATATGTGGTTTAGCAACCAAAGGTTCTATTTCATCAAGATTTATTTCTATTAGTTCATCATATTCAGCATCTGAATCAGCTTTAAGTTCTATCCAATCAGCTTCTCTTTTTTGATCCTTCATAAATTCATAAGTAACTCTATCACTTGGGAATACAGATGTAGTAACTCCTAACTCTGCTCCCATATTAGTTATAGTACATCTTTCTGGTACGCTTAAAGTTTCTACTCCTGAACCACTATATTCTATTACTTTTCCTACTCCATTTTTAACAGTCATTCTTCTTAAGAGCTCTAATATTATATCCTTTGCTGCAACTCCTGTTCTTAATTTTCCAGTTAACTTAACATTTATAACTCTAGGCATAACTAGAGGAAATGGCTGTCCAGCCATAGCCATAGCTACACTCATTCCACCAGCACCTATTGCTATCATACCTAAAGCACTAGAAGTAGGAGTATGACTATCTGAACCTAGTAAAGTTTTTCCTGGTCTTGCAAATCTTTCTGAATGTACTTGATGACATATTCCGTTTCCTGGCTTTGAGCAGTATATCCCATATTTTGCAGCAATAGTCTGTAAAAATGCATGATCATCTGCATTTTCAAATCCTGCTTGTAATGTATTATGATCAATATAACTTACTGAAACTTCAGTTCTTACTCTTGGTATTCCTAATGCTTCAAAGGATAAATATGCCATTGTACCTGTAGCATCTTGTGTTAGTGTTTGATCAATTTTTATTGATATCTCTTCTCCAGCAATCATTTTTCCTTCTACTAAATGTGATTTTAAAATCTTTCTAGTTATATTTTCTCCCACTATTATTTACCTACCCTTCCTAAAAATTAAAATGTTTGCTTCACTAATTGTATACCTGTATACAATTAGTAAGCCAATTTTATACTACTTTATTTTACTTGCTTTATAACATCGATAATAGTACCATCTCTATATTCAACTACACCAACAATCTTGTCACCATATTCAATTGCCTTAGGCTTTCCTGTAATTTCTTCTGCCTTTTCTCTTAACTCTTCTATAGTACATACTGGAAGCTTTGCTTTCTTAAATTTTTCAAGTAAATCTTTTCTAAGAGGATTTACTGCTATTCCCCTGTCTGTAACTACTACATCTACTGTTTCTCCTGGAGTTATTACAGTATTTACTTTCTTCACAACAGTAGGTATTCTACCTCTAATAAGCGGACAAACTATCATAGAAAGTTTTGCTCCTGCTGCAGTATCACAGTGTCCACCTGATGCTCCCCTAATTACTCCATCTGAACCTGTAATTACATTGACGTTAAAGTCTGTATCTACTTCCAGTGCACTTAATATAACTATATCCAATTTATTAGAAATACATCCATTATTATGTGGATTAGCATATAGGGATGAACTTATTTCATAGTGATCTGGATTTTCTCCTATGGATTTTGCTGCTATTAAGTCAAAGCTCTGTACATCACAGATTTTTGAAATAAGACCCTCTTTTTGCATTTCTACAAACTGGCCTGTAATTCCACCTAATGCAAAGCTGGCTTTAATATCTTTTTCGATCATCTTTTCCCTTAAAAATCTTGCTACTGCAAGGGATGCTCCACCGGAACCACTCTGGATTGAAAATCCTGGTACAAAATATCCTGAAGCTTCAATTGCTTCTGCTGCATACTGTGCAATCAAAAGTTCTCTTGGGTTCTTTGTATATCTTGTTGCACCGGATGCTATTCCCTTAGGATCTCCAATTGCATCTACCTTAACTACATAATCTACATTGTTTTGTTCTATACTTGCAGGTACATTTGGATATGGTACCAAATTGTCTGTAATAAGTACTACTTTATCTGCATATTCTGCGTCTATTTTAGCGTATCCTAGTGAACCACAAAAGGATTTTCCTGTATATCCATTGGCATTTCCATAGTCGTCACAGCTAGGTGCACCTAAAAATGCCACGTCTATTTTTAAATCTCCTGCTTCTATAGCTCTCGCTCTTCCACCATGGGAACGTATTATAATAGGTGTATCTAAAATTCCATTTGATATAGCTTCTGCAAGTGGTCCTCTAACACCACTAGTTATGATTTTAGTAACAACACCATTTTTTATGTGTTCAATTACTGGTTCATGGACACTGCTTAAAGAACTTGGTGCTAAAGTTAAGTTCTTTATTCCCATTTCAGCTATAACATCCAGCACCATGTTTAATATGTAATCTCCTGCTCTAAAGTGGTGGTGAAATGATATTGTCATACCATCCTTTAATCCTGTCTTTATTACAGCTTCTTTTATGCTCTCAAGCAATTTACTCTCTCCAGGTTTTATACTGGATATTTTTCTTGCAAATTTTTTCTTTGTTGGTTTAAAATCAAATGGTCCACCATAAGGTATCAGCTTTCCAATTCCTTCTATGTAATCTGGTATTTCTCTTCCTATTTTATTCTTAGTCAATGTCTTCTCCTCCTTCACTTACGCATATACCTGAAGCTTCTGCTAACATCAAAGCTCTCTGTGCACGTTCTATAATAGGTTTATCTACCATTTTTCCATTTAGTGAAACTACTCCAGATCCTTTTTCTGCAGCATCTTTTGCAGCTCTTATAACACGAACGGATTTATCTATTTCTTTTTGTGAAGGTGTATATATCTTATGGACAGGAGCAATTTGTCTTGGGTTTATTACGGACTTTCCGTCAAATCCTAACTGCTTTATAAGCTTTACTTCATTTATAAATCCTTCTTCATTGTTTACATCAGAAAATACTGTGTCAAAGGCATATATTCCTGCTGCTCTGGCAGCTAATAATACATGGCTTCTTCCTGCAAGAAGTTCTATTCCATCTAAAGAACGGGTTGTCTTTAAATTAGTAACATAGTCTTCTGCCCCTATTGCTATTCCCATAAGTCTCTTGCTTGCTGTAGCTATTTCATAGGCATTCATAACTCCTATAGCACTTTCAACAGCTGCCATAATTTTTGTCTTTCCAACAGGTATTCCTGATTGTTTTTCAATTCTTTCTATTTCCTTTTCTACATCTATAACATCTTGTGCACATTCTGTCTTTGGAAGTCTTATAACATCAGGTTGTGCCCTTACTATTGCCTCTAAATCTTCCATTCCAAAAGGTGTATCAAGTCCATTTATTCTTACTACTGTTTCTGTGCCTTCATAATCTATGGATTTTAGTGCATTGTATACTAAGAATCTAGCTGTATCCTTTTCATTTAGGGATACTGAATCTTCTAAATCAAACATTAGAGAATCTGCTCCATATATATGTGCATCCTTAACCATTCCTGGATTGTTTCCCGGTACATACATCATTGTTCTTCTTAACTTGTACATTACTTTTCCACCTCCCAGTTGAATTTTGTTTCTTCTGCTGCCCTCATAACTGCAGCTTGTACCCTTGCTTTTATAACACAATCTAAGGCTCCTTTGTCATTGGCACCTACAATGGCGCTTTTTACATCTAGTTCTTCTAAAGTGTCCATTATAACTTTTTTTATCTTGTCTCCAAATTGTTTTTCCACGGAACTTTTTAACTTTATAGCCACCTCATTCTCCGGATTAGGCTGTACTGATATTGTAATATCGCTGGACTCAAATGTTCCTGCTATAGCAGCTTTTTTTATTTCCATAAGTGAACCTCCTATATTAAATCTATTTATTTTGAATTTTATTAATTATCGGTATTGCCTCTTTTGAACACAAAAATCTGTAGGTAGTGTTCGGTACTAAATTTTTTACCTGTGAAAGTTTCTGCTCTTTATCAGATTTCTTACCTTATGCTGTAAATTTATTATTTCTTTTGTGCTACATCCATAACTGCTTTGGAAACTGCATCACAAACATTTCTATTAAATACACTTGGTATTATATATTCTTCATTTAATTCATCTTTCTTTACTAAATTTGCAAGTCCTTTAGCTGCAGCAATTTTCATTTCGTCACATATTTCTCTGGCTCTTACACTTAAAGCTCCCTTGAAAATTCCCGGGAAAACTAAAACATTGTTTATTTGATTTGGAAAATCTGACCTTCCTGTTGCTATAACTTTAGCTCCTGCTTTTTTTGCTTCCTCAGGCATTATTTCAGGTGTTGGGTTGGCTAACGCAAAAATTATACTATCTTTGTTCATACCTTCTACCATTTCACCAGTTACTACATTTCCAGCAGAAACACCTATAAAAACATCTGCATTCTTCATTGCATCTTTTAATGTTCCCTTTGCTAAGCCTCTATTTGTTACCTTTGCTATTTGTTTCTGAGGTTCGTTTAAGCAATTATCTCCTTCGTAAACTATACCGTTTATGTCACAAAGTACTATGTTTCTTACTCCTGCTGAAATCAAAAGCTTAGCTGTTGCAATACCTGAAGCACCAGCACCGTTTATAACAACTTTTATATCACTAATATCTTTATTTACTATTTTCAAAGCATTGTACAGGCCTGCTAACACTGCAATAGCAGTACCATGCTGGTCATCATGATATATTGGTATATCTAATTCTTCTTTTAACTTATCTTCAATATAGAAACATTCAGGTGCTTTTATATCTTCAAGATGTATTCCCCCAAATCCCGGTGCAATGTTTTTAATAGTATTTACTATATCATCAGGATCTGTAGAATCTACACATATTGGTATTGCATTTACATTTGCAAATCTTTTAAGTAACAATGCTTTTCCTTCAACTACAGGAAGACCTGCTGCTGGTCCTATATTTCCAAGTCCTAATACTGCAGTTCCATTTGTAACTACAGCTACTGTCTTTCCCTTTATTGTATACTCATATGCCTTTTCTTCATCCTTGGCAATTTCCAGACATGGACCTGCTACACCTGGTGTATAAGCTACTGCCAAATCATCACCGTTTCTCAATGGCATTGTTCCAACGATTTCTATAGTACCGTGCTTTTCTCTATGTAATTTTAAGGATTCTTCTTTTACATTCATAACCATACTTTTTTAATCAAATTGCAAAATTCCAACAATCTGATTACACCTCCTTATTTTCCTATTTCTATTTTAATAGCTACTTCTAGAATTAAATAAATTTTTTAATATATAATGCCTTTTCATTTGCTTATAATTGTATACAGGTATACAATTATAAGCAAAAAATATAAACATAAATTATTTTATATTACACTTTTATTCTTATATTTTACATCGTATACTTGTATACAATGTAAAATATAACTAGGAAAAGCTTTACTGTTTTTATAATAATACATATTTAAGAATTTTGCAATCGTTTTTTGTGAAATTTAAATATATATAGTATTTCAAGTCTAAAAATAGCTTATACTAGCCATATACATACAATTTTTAGCACATTAAAACTTTTAATAAGTTTTAACCTCAATATTTTTAAAACAATTTTGTTAGTATATTTTATCCGATGATTACCTACTCTACTACTCCAACTTCTCCAAATGTACGTTACGAGCAGCTACCTCCCTGAATAACAATTTTTCCTAAAGGATAACGCCTTCTAAGTGCTAAAGCACTAAGAATTCTGTTTCTAAGCATCAGGTGGAGTCAAAACTCAACCCGATGCTTAGAAATCTGTTTATGTATAAGTTATTTTTAGTTAGGAACCCTATTTAACGAAAATCTAGAACAACGATTATCGTGCAATTAAAAAAACCACTTATTTATGGTTTAAAAATGATTCTTACACTAGTTAAAATGCTATTTTGAATTAAGCAAAGTAACCTTCAATGTACTCTATAATGTATCTTTTTATTAACTTAACTATAACAATATGACAAAAAACACAGCCATATTTTCATTACTATTTGTACCGTTGGCAGTAATAGTTACAAAATAAAACTTAAAATAAATGAACTTCTTTTTCAATAAACTTCTTAGCATTTATAGTATGCTTTCTGCCTATTTTTTCAGCTAACTTTTCATCTTTTTTTTCAAAAGCTTCTATAAGTTCTTTATGTTCCTTCATAGCTTGCTCTCTTCTTTTATCCATAACCAAAGTAGCCTTTCTCAATTTTGATAAATATTGATAAATTTGCTTCATCTGATCTATAAGTCTTTTATTACCAGTTAAATATAGTATGATATTGTGAAATTCTCCATGTACTGACCAATATTGTGCTATATTTTCATCACCAATATACTGATCCATTTTACAAATTTTTTCTTTTAATTCGACTATCTGTTCTTCAGATATTCTAGAACATGTTAACCTAAATGCTAACCCCTCAAGTACTTCCCTAATTTGATAGATCTCTATAATATCTTCTTTTGATATTCCCTTAACAATAGTTCCTTTTCTAGGAATATTTTCAGCCAAACCTTCTATTTCTAGTTGTCTAAAAGCTTCTCTAACAGGTGTTCTACTAACTCCCATGTTTTCCGCTATAAAAGTTTCAACAAGTCTATCTCCTGGTTCAAGATTACCATCAATAATTGCCTTTCTTAATCTTTCAAAGACTATTTCTCTGATGGGTCTTAAATCTGTAACTTCAATTTTTTCAAATAGTGAACCCATATAATCTCCTTACTCAATTTAATATTTAATACCTTATCAACGATCATTTACAGTTATTATAATATATACATTTTTAAATTACAATTATTTGACGTCATTAGTTTGTGTCAAGTTCTAGTGGACAATTTCTTTATTAAAATTTTCCCATTATAAATTCAGTTAAAATCCTCCTCTCAATGATCTTTGCTCTCGGATAAAAAGGGCACACTTCTCCAAATGCCATTAAGTTAATGATTTTGCGTCAACTGAAAGCATATATGCTTTTGATTAGTGCTTCAACATTAGGTGCCAGCACTGCATTCATACATCTAAAATAGCGCAGGCAAATTGATAAATCCTCTCTTTATATGAATTTTAATTTATTAAATTAAGTCATTATAGTATTATCCTATCAATTATATAACATTAATAGTATTATTCAAATAACATTATTGAATTTATAATAGACTAAGAGGATTAATAATAGGAAAAGAGGATTTAATGAATGCAATCTCTTTAAATTCTACAGTTATTAATTTGGCAAAGATTGTTGGACCTTCTATTGCAGGTATCTTGATGGTCAAACTCGGTACTACTACCTGTTTCTTTATTAATGGAATAAGTTTTATACCTGTTATTTATGGAATATGTAGAATAAAAGTTAAAGAGAATAAATTAAAGAGAAATAATCAGAATGTAATAAAAGAAATTAAAGATGGTATTAAATACATAGCAGACAATGATATTTTAAAATTTACAGTTCTACTTATGATTATAGTATGTGTATTTTCAGCAAATTCGGAGGTTATAATACCGGTATTCACAAGTGAAATACTAAAAATGGGTGCAAAAGAATACAGCTTTCTTTTATCAGCATTTGGTGTGGGAGCATTAAGCGGTGCAATTTTTATGGTACTAAGAAGTAAGCTTGGACTTAGCAAAATCATACAAATTGGAGATGCAATATTAATATCAATAACTCAAATATTTACATACTTTTTTAGGCAATATTATATAGTTGCTATTTTAATAGTGTTTATAGGATTTTTCTATTTGACATTTTTAAACATGTCAAATTCTATCTTGCAGCTTAATATAACAAATGAGTATAGGGGACGAGTTATGAGCGTATATTCTTTAATTACTTCAGGTTCTGCTCCTATTGGAAATTCATTTGCAGGTGCTGTTATGCAACAGGCAGGTGCAGGCTTTGGATATTTTGCATGCGGTTTATTTACACTACTACTAACAATTGCTTTATTAATCATGAAAAGCAAATCCAAGAATAGAATTTAAATAATAAAAAGCTATACAAGTATTCATAAAATTGGTAATATAATATTAGAAGAAAAACAACTTTATATTTAAATCAGTGTCGAGTTAACCACTTTGAATATACTCATTCAAAGCGGTTTTTTTGTTTTCTAAGGGGGATTTTATTATGGAAGCATTACTTTTAAAAAATATTGGAACTGTAGTAACATTTAATGACAAAGATGAAATACTTGAAAATGTAGACATATTAGTAAAAGGTCCAAAAATCACTTCAATAGGTAAGAAACTTAGTGTACCTGATAAGACAGACATAATAGATTGTACCAATCTTGTAGCTTTGCCTGGATTTGTAAATACCCATCACCATTTATATCAAACCTTATTTAGAGGAATAAAAGAAGTTCAAGAAAAACCTCTTTTCCCATGGCTTATTGGATTGTACGAATTTTGGAAAAACATAACTCCCAATGCAGTATATTATGGTGCTTTAGTTGGTTTTAGTGAACTATTAAGAACCGGATGCACCTTAACTTCAGATCATCACTACGTGTTTCCAAACAATCAGCCTCAAACTTTAATAGATGATGAAATCAGAGCAGCAAAAGAAATAGGAATTCGTTTTACTGCCACAAGAGGTTCCATGTCTTTAGGACGAGACCAAGGAGGGCTTCCTCCAATGACAGTTGTTCAAGAGGAAGATAAAATATTAGAGGATAGTGATAGACTTATAAGCAAGTATCATGATGTAAATGATTTTTCAATGACAAGAATCGCACTAGCACCCTGCTCACCATTTTCAGTTACGAAAGAGTTAATGCTTAAAACGAAGGATTTAGCTAGAAAAAGAGGAGTTATGATGCATACTCATCTTGCAGAAACGTTGGATGAAGAGAGATTTTGTATTGAAAAATACGGAAGAAGGCCTTTTGAACTTATGGAGGAACTTGAATGGATTGGCTCTGATGTTTGGTATGCACATGGTATATATCTTAGCGATGCAGAAATAGATAGATTAAGTGGAACAGGTATTGCACACTGTCCTTCATCCAACATGAAACTCAGCAGTGGAATCTGCAGGACTTCTGAAATTGTTCAAAAAGGCGGAAAAATAAGTATAGGGGTCGATGGAAGTGCTAGTAATGATGGTTCTAATATGTGGGAGGAAATTAGACGTGCCTATCTTCTAAATCATTTAAAGTATGGAACAAAAGGACTTAATGCTTATGAAATGTTAAAGATTGCAACAAGAGGTGGTGCAGATGTGCTTGGAAGAACTGATACTGGAAGGCTAGATAGAGAAAAAGCTGCAGATATAATATTATTTGATCTTAGTGGAGTTGAATATGCAGGATGCCATGATCCACTTGTTTCGCTAGTATGCCTTGGAAACTCAAGTTATACAAAAATGACCATTGTTAACGGAAAAATAGTTTCAATAGATGGAAAACTTATTACCATGAATACAGATGAAATAGCAAAAAACGCCCATAAAATTGCTCAAGATATAGTTAAACATGAAAGAGAAAATAATCTGTAAGGCAAGTAACACCGATTAATAATAAACTGTGCTATAAGTATAGTACAAAAGTTACTGACGAAACTCACAAATTCATTGGATTTGTAAGATTTAAGGAGGTAGAACCCTTAAATAGAATTCCTATCTGCGGAACCTGCCTCCTTGTCTGATAAAAAATATCCGTCGCATCTTTGACTTGCTATTTTCTTTCAAATGCCTTATAAAAAGGTCTTGTAGTCATCGTAATTCTTTTTTAAAAGTTCCGGAGTGTTTAAGCCATATGGACATTTGCTCATACACTTGTTACAGTGAATACAATCCTCTATTTTTTTCATCTTCTCCTGCCATTCTTCTGATAAGTAAACATTCTGCGGTGCCCGTCGGAGGAGAAGACTCATCCTTGCACAATCATTAATTTGAATCCCAGCAGAACAGGGCATACAGTACCCACATCCACGGCAGAAATCTCCTGATAATTCTTTTCTGTCATGTTCAATCTGTTTTTTCATATTCTCTGTCAAAACTGGTGGATTATCATTATAGGACAAGAATTCATCTAGTTCACTCTCACGCTGTATACCCCAAATTGGAGCAACATGTTGAAACTGTGCAAGATATGCATATGCCATAGCAGAGTTTGTAATAAGTCCTCCTGATAAAGCTTTCATTGCAATAAAACCCATATTATTTTTCTTGCATGCTTCCACAATTTCTATATCTGCATTGCTTGCAAGATAAGAGAATGGGAATTGCAGCGTATCATATAAATTTGATTCTATTGCCTCTTTTGCTACTGCCAATCTGTGATTTGTAATTCCAATAAAACGAATTTTTCCCTGTTTCTTTGCCTCAATCATTGCATCATAAAGTCCCGATTCATCGCCAGGTTTTGGACAAAACGCAGGATTATGAAACTGATAGATATCAATATAATTTGTCTGAAGATTTTTAAGACTCTGCTCTAAATCCTTCCAAAAATCATTCGCATTTTGTGCTGCTGTTTTTGTGCTTATAGTAATCCTATCTCTTATGTAAGAAAAGGCAGCTCCAAGCTTTTCCTCACTGTCTGAATACGCTCTTGCAGTATCAAAATAATTGATACCATTATAAAATGCCTTCTGCAATAAGTATACGGCATCTTTCTTTGAAATACGCTGTATTGGAAGTGCCCCAAATCCATTTTTGCTTACAACTAGTCCAGTTTTTCCTAATGTTACAGTTTGCATATTATCGTCACCCTCCTTAAAACCCTAGATAATATTATACACTATTACTAATAAAATATTATGATTGATTTTCCAATACATCATTTAGAAGTTCTTTAAATGTAGTATTGTATTTGCTGAAAACCAAAATAAAATCACTGCAAGTCTGATATTGGAATAACTGGTTTTGGATTTTCAGAATGCTCTCCAATAATTTTCTCCATCCAAATCATATCATACCAGTTTCCAAACTTGTATCCACACTTTGTAAAATGTGCAACTTTCCTGTATCCTAAATTCTCATGAAAATACATGCTAGCATTTGTAAGATATGCATTATCAGTAGTTGTATAGGCTATACACGCATTCAAGTTAATGATATTTTGTCTCTTTAATATTTTTTCCAAAGCTAAATACAATTTTTTTCCTACACCTTTACCTCGACAGTCCTGACTTAAATATATAGTAGTTTCAACAGCCCAATCATATGCAACTCGTTCCTTAAATGATGAAACATATGCATAACCAATAATCTGATTGTTATCTACCGCTACTATGTATGGATATTTTTTTAATATGTTATTAATTCTCTCAGTAAATTCTTCAATAGATGGAACATCATATTCAAAAGAGATTGCACTATTCCTAACATAAGGCTCATATATATCCAAAATTTCTTTTGCATCTGCTTTAGTTGCCATACGCATTGTAACATTTGTCACTGCTTTACCTTCTCTCATAAAATATTAATTTGCAATAACGATCATACCAAACCTTCCACCCATAATTATAATTTAAACCTTTGTACAAGTTCATTAAGTTTCTGAGCACTGCATGCCTGAATTTGTGATGTTTTAGCCGCCTGTTCAATTCCCTGTGTAGTTTCATTTATACTTTCTTTTATCACAAATGCATCTTCTGAAGATTTCTGAGCTACTTCTGCCATATTCTGTGCTGCTTCACTCACCTGATTCATGGTTGCAGTAAGTTCTTGTGACATAGCCGCAATTTCTTCCGACGTTTTACTTACAAATTCAGCCTCACTATAATATTGATTGCCCATATTTCCAAAAGCTTTAAATTCTTTACCTACATCTTTATATACAAAATCCAATATATCATTGCTGTTCAATGACAGGTTTTTAAATGCTTCATGTACCTTTGAAATAGTGTCCTGAATACCAGTTGTTGCTTCTGAAGACTGCTCCGCAAGATTTCTTACTTCATCTGCAACTACAGCAAATCCCTTCCCTTTTTCTCCAGCTCTTGCTGCTTCTATTGCTGCATTTAATGCAAGTAAATTTGTCTGCTCCGCTATACTCGATATCGTATCAGCCATAATTTTTATGTTTTCTACTACTTTACCATCTTCAATTGCCTTCAATGTTTTTTCTCTTTTTTCATTATAGACTTTTGTTGTTTGTTCGATTGCCCTGTTACCACTTTTCTGTACGGTTAAAGCATGCTCTTTTGACTGGTTTGCACTATTACTTCCATCTAAAGATTTTTGTGAAAGCTCACTTATACTCGAATTTACCTCCTGAATAGATGCTGTAATTTCTTCAGTAGATGCACTTGTTTCTTGTGCTCCAGATGCAATATCGTCCACAGCATTTTGCATGTTTTCAGTTTTAGAATAAAGCTCCTCAACAGTAGCAGATAATTCTTCGCTGGCTGCACTCATATCCTGAGAATCTTCCATTATATTCTCAATAAGATTTTTTATATTGTCTCTAGCATTTGTAAGCGCAACTACAGTTTCTCCAAATTCGTCTTTTCTAGCCATTGAAGATTTATATGATAAATCATATTTCTCTAATTTATGTGCAAAATTAAGTATGTCATGAAGTACCTTGTTTATGTCATTTGATGTAAGCAATCCTATCAATATCGCAAGGCCAAATCCAAAAATTACCAATATGGTCATTATTACACTTGACATATTATATAATTTTATATCGTCTTGATTATCGTTTTTTGCATAATTGAGATTTAAGTTTATTAAATCATTTAAACTTTTAGACATATTTTCTCTCATAGGTGTAGCTTTATTTATCAATTCACTTTCTGCAGATTCGTAATCCTTTTTTGATGAAAAATTATTGATATTTTTAACTTCATCATTATAACTTTTCAATTGACTTTTAAATGTTTCCCACGCACTCTTTTGTGAAGTATCCATTTGAAATGTATCAAAAGTTTTAATATATTCCGCATTATTGCTTTCTTTTTCATTTATATCTTTTTCAGCATCTTGCCTTTTTGTATCGCTCTTTTGATAAACCATTTTTAAAGTATCTGACCTTATATCAGATAAATTCCTATTCATATCGGACAACTTATAAACAATCTGCATATTTTGATTATACATGTTTTGGGAATTATTCGAAACCTTCTTTAAAGATATTGTTCCTACTATTCCTACAATTAAAATCAATGCAGCTACAATTAAATAGGAAATAAGTAATCTTACTTTTACTCTTACATTTTTCAATAAGTTCATTAGAGACCCTCCTCATATTAAACAAAATGAATATTTTGTATAGAAAATAATATATTCATGCCTATTTGCTATTTTTTTATTTTGATATTATTCCATAAACTGAAAATTATGACATATATTATTCCATTTTATTTAAAATAATAGTAATATTTTGATATTTTTTTTATAATCAACGGATTTTACTTAATAATATGTTATAATATGTTATAATTTATTAGTCAAAATATTCATAATGTATAGTTATTTTAAAAAAGGGATTTAATTAGCTGATAATAGATTAAACATAGTCTATTTATTTTTAGAAGTAAAAAATTTTCAAAAATTACATTAAGAAAATTACTATACAGCTGATTCCATTGAATGTGTTTCTGGACTTACTTTCAATGCAGCACAATCTGGAGCCAGAATATTAAATTTGATTACAGTAGAAGATGTAATCGTTAAAGATAAACGTATTTCAAGTCTAGTTATTAATTGGGCCTCTGTTGAAAAAACAAGAATGCCTATTGATCCTATAATGATAGAATAAAAGTATGTTCTTGATGCTACCGGACATGATGCATCAGTTGTGAATAAATTAGTAACCAGAATGGGAAATGTTTTAAACACTCCTAATGGAACTTTGGAAGGTGAAAAGCCAATGTGGGCAAATCGAGGAGAAGAACAAGTTGTTGAAAATACTCGTGAAGTTTACCCTGGCCTTTATGTATCCGGTATGGCTGCTAATGCAACTTTTGGTGGTCAAAGAATGGGACCAATTTTTGGTGGTATGTTAATTTCAGGACAGAAAGTTGCCCAGGAGTTAATAAAGAAAATTAAAAATTGTTAACATATGGACATGCATAGGTTAATTAATTTATTTGATATTTAAAATAAAAATGTATCCTGCAGGATAGACACAGAAATGATATCGTGTATAATCTTACAGGGTACTCTTATCTGATGACTACCTACTGTAACACTCCCACTAAGTAAGATTCATTAATATTTAGTCAATAACCTTAGATATCATTTTCTCAAATGTCTTATCAGATAAGATTTCATTTGTAACAAATTCGCCATTATAAAACAAACTATATATAGTAAATGGTGCTGGAGACATTCTTGCTTCTTTAGTTGATTCAAATCGGATTGATTTAAAGGCAATTTTTTTCTCCGAAGCAACCTTTTCAATAATAGGCACATACTTTGCAGTAAATGGACACTGATTTGAATAATACAAAACAAAACCTTGTTCTTTAATTGAAGGTACTTTTATATGCTTCATAAAACATGGTTTAGGTGCATTTTGACTAAATGGCAAATAAAATAATTCATAGAAAGGCTCTGAAGTATCAGCCAATTGAAATTTCTTATATTTTAAATACTTAGGATCTGAAATATAGGGAATTTTCTTTTTAGCAGACAATATGACTAACCCTAATTTTCCTTTTTCCCTGCTATCAGAAATACAGGCATTCAAAAGTTCATTTGAATATCCTTTCCCTTTAAATCGCCCTGATACCCACAGGCAGTCAATAAACATATAACCCTTTGCCTCAATAGGACACCATGCATTTTCTGATGGCACATATTCTATAAAACACTTTCCCCTGACATTTCCTTTTAAAAATACCAACCCTTCTTTAAAACGTTTCTTCAGCCATTCTTTTTTTGAAACAACCTGGCAATCTTTATTGCTTGAAATTGCACAGCAAATATGTTCTTCATCTATGTTTTCTTCCGTAACCTTTACTAATTCCATTTTAGCACCTTCCTATGTTTTATTTTACCATACAATATATCAAAAATAACATGACAACTGCATGTCATGTTTGATAATTATATTTCTATAAGTTCATATTTTCTGCACAATCAAGAGTATAACTTGATCTATAGCAAATGGAAATATATACTATTTATTAAAAGTAGAAAATGGCCCTAAATTGTGATATATTGTTAATAAAATATTTCACAAAATTATGAGAGAAGGAATTATAAATGGAAAAAATTTTTCAATCATTGATTAATACTGCACCAGTCATAAGTGAAGCACTTGAGGGAAATACAGTTATCACAATTTGGGACAAAGAAAAATGTATATATGCTCTAGACAGTAAAAATAAAAAATCTACTGTAAAAGTCGGTGACAAATCCGATATGAATCTCATGAAAAATACTGGTGCCAATGATACCATTTTTAATAAAAAAGAAACATTTAGAGCTGTATTTAATAAAAATGAACATGGTATAGATGCTAAAGTTACCATAATTCCCGCAATTAATAAAGATGGCCAAGTTGTCGGAGTATTAATTTTATCAACAGATATAGAAGACCTCATAAAAATTAAAAAGTCCACATCAGAATTAAAGAGTTCTCTTCAAGAAACAACCTCAAGTATATCAGAAATTACTAACGATGCTGTTAAATTGTCTGAAAAATTAAATTATATTATAGAAAATACTGAAGTAACAAAAAAACTAATAACCGAAAGCAATGAGGCTATTAACTTAATTGAAAGCATATCAAAACAATCTAATCTTCTTGGACTTAATGCTGCAATAGAGTCTTCAAGAGCTGGAGAATACGGAAAGGGTTTCTCCGTAGTAGCAGGAGAAATGAGAAAATTGGCATCAAATAGTAGTGAATCTTCCAAAAAGATCTCTTCAGCACTTGTTGAGATGAACAACAATATGAAAGTAATAATAGATACTATAAATGAACTAGGCCAAATAGCCACAACTCAAGCCGCTTCATTAGAAGAAGTATCTGCAACAATAACACAAATCACTGAAAATTCACAGATATTGGTTGATAATATGAAGTTAAATTAATATGAGTTGAAAAACCTAAGTTTACTTTTTCTCAATTTTGTGATTAACTAATAATGCATCGCCTTTGTATGGTATAAGGCGATGCATTATATATAAAATACAGTATGCTGTCCTTTTATCCGATGACTACCTGCTCTAATACTCCCACTTCTCCAAGCGGTCGTAAAGAGCAGCTGCGTCCCTGGATAACGATTTCTAAGCATCAGGTGGAGTCAAAACTCCATCTGATGCCAAGAACTCTGTTTATCCGATGACTACAGCATAACTATCTAATAATTCTTACCATCACAACCCCATCGATTGCCTTAATTTTTTCCAATACTTCGGAAGTTACATTACCATCAACATCTATTATATTATATGCAATTTTTCCCTTATGACTATTTAACAGACTGGCAATATTTATTTCATTTTGTGCTAATATAGTTGTTACCTGTCCAACCATATTAGGAACATTGATATTTCCAACTAAAAGTCTTATGTGACCTTTGTACTCTAGATCACAATTTGGGAAATTTACTGAATTTTTAATAGTACCTCTTTCAAGAAAATTTCTAAGTTCCTCTACCGCCATAGCTGCACAATTTTCCTCTGACTCGGGCGTTGAAGCTCCTAAATGAGGAATTGTAATAATATTATCATTTCCTATTAATTCATCCTCCGGAAAATCTGTAACATAGCAACTTACAGTGCCATCTTCTATTGCTTCAAGTAAATCTTTATTTACAACTAGTCCACCTCTTGCTATATTTATTATTTTCATACCTTTTTTCATAATTGCAAACTTTTCTTTATTAATCATACCTTTTGTATTATTATTTAATGGAACATGAATAGTAATATAATCTGCTTCAGCAAGTAAGTTATCAAAATTCGTCTCTTTTTCTACCTTTCGAGAAAGATTCCATGCTGAATCTACAGATATGTATGGATCATACCCTATTACCTCCATACCAAGTGCAAGTGCATCATTGGCAACTGCTGCACCTATAGCACCCAGCCCTATAATTCCCAGCTTTTTTCCTTTAATTTCCGGGCCTTGAAACTGGCTTTTGGATTTCTCCACTAACTTTACAACATCTTCACCTTTTCCTTTAAGAGACTTAGTCCAATTTATTCCTCTATATATCTTTCTTGAAGAAAGAAAGAGAGATGCTAAAACTAACTCTTTAACACCATTTGCATTAGCTCCTGGGGTATTAAATACAACAATTCCATTTTCAGAACATTTGTCTATTGGTATATTATTAACTCCAGCTCCTGCCCTTGCAATTGCTTTAAGACTTTGAGGAAGTTCGGCATTAAGTAAATTGAAACTTCTAAGAAGAATTCCGTCTGGATTATCGAAATTTTCCCCAATCTCATATAAATCATTTGGCATTGTATTAAGTTTTTCTTGTGAAATGTTATTGTACTTCTGAATTTTAAACATTTAATTGCCCCCTATATCGTTTATCTGATGGCTTCCTATTGTAACACTCTCACTAAGTAAGATTCATTAATAGAAAATAGCTTGACCATTTGTCAGATTTATTATTATATTATCAAAATTCAAGCATTTGGGCAACTCTACTATAATACAAATGATGAATTATTTACTCAACTTTCACAGTTTAAAAATATTGCGAAACAATTTTCTTAAAGAACAAAGTTCAAAGTTCAAATATCAAATAAAGATAATTTTCTTCCTAACGTCAGAAAATATTAAAATTATAGGTTTCCTGAGACACGAGGGAAATCATCTTTATCTGTTCTTTGTTATTTGAACTTTGTTATTTTAAAAAGCTTTGCTTCGCAATTTTTTTATATTAAGTCAAAATTTTATATGTACGAAAGTTGAGTTATTTATTTATACTACTATAAATTTAACCTATATTTAAGGTTACAATGTTATCTTTTATATTAGAAATTGAAAATAACTATTTCAGCAAGGAGGAATACATAATGCAGCAGTCTAAATATGACATTAAATGTAAAACGCTGTCACCTGAACATGAATTCTATAAAGAATCTTATATACTATTAGAAGGAACAATTATTGAAGTTATCTCCAGATTGGATATTATTCGAAAATACAAAGTAGCAAAGCAATGTAAAGATCCTATTGAACACTGTAAGGCGAGAATTAAGTCAGCTGAAAGCATGAAAGAAAAGTTGGTGCGAAAAAATTTACCTGTTACGGTAGAAAGTGCTTTAAAGGAAATCCATGATGCAGCTGGGATCCGTGTTATCTGTCCATTCTTAGATGATATTTATTGGATTGTAAACATGCTAAAGAACCAGCAGGATATTAAGATTATTAAGGAAAAAGATTATATTCGCAATCCGAAACCCAATGGCTATCGTAGTTATCATATGATTTTACAAGTACCATTACATCTAGAAAACCGGGTTGAAATGGTGTACTGTGAGATTCAAATACGTACTATTGCAATGGATTGTTGGGCAAGTTTAGAGCACCAGTTAAAATACAAAAAAAACATTTCTAATGAGAAGATGATTATTAATGAATTAAAACGGTGTGCAGATGAAATTGCTTCAACAGATTTAAATTTGCAGACTATTTCAGATATGATAAATGAAATACAATATTAAGATGGAGAAGATATATTATGAGAATTTTACTTGCGGAAGATGAAAAAGAATTGTCAAATGCATTGGCTGCCATTTTAAAACATAACAATTATTCAGTGGATGCTGTGTATGACGGAGCAGACGCTTTAAAATGTGGATTATACAAAAGTTATGATGTGATTATCTTAGATATTATGATGCCAAAGATGAATGGACTTGAAGCATTGGGAAATTTAAGGAAAGAAGGAATACATACACCGATTTTGATGCTTACTGCAAAGGCTGAGATTGAAGACCGAATTCTTGGACTAAATACAGGAGCAGATGATTATTTGAGCAAACCTTTTGCTATGGGGGAATTGCTGGCCAGAGTTCATGCTATGACCAGACGGAAAAGTGAATTTGCACCAAGTTTACTTAAAGTAGGAAATATTAGCCTCAACAAAGAAAACTATGAATTATCAAGTAAAAAATCCTCTCTAAGACTTGGCAACAAGGAATTTCAGATGCTTGAGATGCTAATGAATAATCCAAAATGTTTGATTTCCACAGAACATTTTATGGAACGAATTTGGGGATATGATGAAGAAGCTGAAATCAATGTGGTATTGGTATACATTTCTTATCTGCGTAAAAAGCTGTCATCTTTAGGTGCTAATGTAAAAATTAATTCAAGGAGAGATGCCTGCTATACATTGGAGGAGATTAAATGATTAAAAAATTACAGAGAAAATTCATTATGATTACAATGGGTTCACTGGCTTTGGTTGTATTCATTCTCCTTGGCTCCATTAATATAGTTAATCTTTATCAGATAGACCGTAAAGTGAATGGTGCCCTTAAAATTCTTTCAGAAAATCAGGGAAAGTTTCCAATATATAAAAAAGGGAAGCTGCCACCTAATGAGCAAAGATTTGGTTTTCAAATGAATGCAGAAACCCAGTTTGAAACACGATATTTTGTAGTACATGTCAATAAAGACGGCAGTATACGGGAAATTGATACAAACCATATTGCTGCTGTTTCTTCAGCCGATGCAGCAGGATATGCCAATAAGGTACTGGGCAGTGGTAAAACTAGTGGATATAGTGATATCTATAAATATATAGTAGTAAATAAACCGGATGGTCTAATGCTTGTATTCATGGATTGTAGAAGTCAGATCCAGATAGCTACTTTATTTTTACTAACTTCTTGTGGAGTTGCACTAATAACCCTTTTGCTTGTGTTTATCCTTGTGTCTATTTTTTCTAAAAAAGCGATTAATCCTATTATTGAAAATATGGAGAAACAAAAGCAATTTATTACTGATGCAGGACATGAGATCAAGACGCCACTTGCCATTATTTCAGCTAATGCAGATGTGCTGGAGCTAACTCACGGTAAAAGCGAATGGATTACAAGCACTCGAAATCAAATTTCCCGTCTTGACAAGCTTGTAAAAAATTTACTAACACTTTCAAAGATGGATGAAGGAAATGTTAAATTGGTGTTTACTGATTTTGATTTGAGTGATTCAGTTTTTGAAACAACAGCTCCATTTGGGACTATTGCAGAGGCACAGAATAAAAAGTTTCTAATGGATATTAAGCCAGGAATAAAATTACATGGTGATGAAGATAGTATCGACCAACTCGTTTCTACTCTTGTGGACAATGCTGTAAAATATACTAATGAGAAAGGAACTATCAAAATTTCTTTGTCTACTGCAAAAAAATGCTCAAAACTAGAAGTATATAATACAACCGACGAAATTGATAAAGATAACTTAGACAGGCTATTTGACAGATTCTATCGAGTGGACTCCTCAAGATCCAGAGAAACTGGAGGTTATGGAATTGGGCTTTCCATTGCCAAATCCATTGTACAGGCTCATCATGGAAAGATTTCAGTTAGAAGTGAGGATGGAAAATCCATTTGTTTTACTGTTCTAATCTAATTAAAGTATCTATTACTGCTTCTGTAACTTTAAGTCAATGCTTAGAAATAAAAATTTCTACAAAAAACTTTGAAATTATGTATATTATACCTTAAAATTATGTATATAATATATCAATCATTTTAGAGGAGCATATCAATGTATGGAATTTTATTCGGTATAAGTTTTATAGTTTCTATAACTTTATTAGCTTTTCTGTATAGAATAAGAAATACTGTCATGGGAAAATTATTAATCATAAACACTATACTTGTTTCTTTGTGGCTTTTAATGGAGGTACTTAGCTATTATACAGAAATAGAGAAAGCAGATATCTTATTCCAAAAAATAGAATTTATTAGTACAGTATTTATTTCTCCACTTTACCTGCTAATAATAAATGAATATGCTAATAAAAATAGAAAAAATCTTTACTTTATTTTATTAATTTTTATTATACCAGCATTATCATTATTGTCTTTAACTTCCAACAGCATACCTTACAAATTTATGTCACATGTTAGTATGTCATATATTAAAGGTATTCCCATATTGTTGTACGCGCCAAATATTGGATTCTACATTAATCTCATTTATACCTAATGCAGTATTTTAGTAGGATGCTGCATTCTTATGATAAAAGCAATAAAGTCTCCCAAATTATACCGCAGGCAAAGTACATTTATTTTTACAGGTGCAATTGTATCTATCGGAATTAACTTTTTATTTATTAGTGCTAATTTTAAGTCAGTCTTTATAGATGTTACTCCTATTTGCATGCTATTAACATTGATTGTGTTATACTTGGGAATGTTTCATATGCCTAAGTTAGTAATAGTGCCAATTGCCAGAGATCTTTTAATAGAAAATATTAAGGACATTGTTATTATAGTAGATTCTTCTAACAAAATAATAGATATCAATCCAGCAGGCATCAAGCTTATAATGTCTTTCAAAAATAAAAAATTTAATATTAAACAAGGTATGAATTTCATAGGAATAAAATTTAATGATCTATTAAAATTTGTACCAGATATAAAACATGTTACTACAGTAAGCGATACAAGCAATGAATATACAATTACTTTTAACTTCAACAATAAAACTTTTTACTATAGAGTATATAAATCTTCTATCTTTGATACAGATAAATCTGAAATTGGCAGATTATTTACCTTTCACAATATAACTAAAATGCAGGAATACACTAATAACCTTAAACAACTAAATGATGAATTATTAATTTCATATAGAATAATCGGCACTGCAATGGAAGGTATATTGATGACAGATGCTTCTGGAAACATTATTAAAGTAAATGATTCTTTTCAGAGAGTATCTGGGTATAAAAAAGATGATTTAATTGGAAAAAATCCTAGAATACTAAAATCCGGGCGTCATGACAAAACCTTCTACTTAAATATGTGGCACAGTTTAAGTACTAATGGTTATTGGGAAGGTGAAATCTGGAATAAAAAGAAAAACGGCAAGATATACCCTAAATGGATGTCAATAACCTCTTTAAAAGGATCAGACGGAGCAGTAGAAAATTATATTTCTATATCTACAGACATCAGTAAAATAAAAAAGACAGAAGATAAACTTCACAGTCTTGCCTATTATGATTTATTAACAGGAATACCAAATAGAACTCTCTTCTATGAAAGACTTGAAAGATCACTTATAAGGGCTAATGATAACAAAAAAGCAGTAGCTTTACTTTTTATGGATTTAGATGGTTTTAAAGTTATAAATGATTCTTTAGGTCATGCAGCTGGAGATTTGCTTCTCAAAGAAGTTGCAGCTCGCATTAAATCTAGTATCCGTAAATCTGACACTGTATCAAGGTTAGGAGGGGATGAGTTTACTGTAATACTTGAAAATGTAGACAGCCATGAATATGTACAAGCTGTATCAGAAGTTATTATTGATAAAATACTGCTTCCTTATAGTATACTTGATCGGGAAATAACTTTAGGGGTAAGTATAGGAATAGCATTAGCACCCTATGATGAATCTACTGTTGAAGGATTAATGAGAAAAGCAGATGCTGCAATGTACGATGCGAAGGAATCTGGAAAAGGAAAATATTCTTTTTCTTCAAAAGAAATTGAGAAGAGAAACCAGGAAATTCTCGAAATGCAAATAAGGCTCAATGCAGCGCTTCATAACAAGGAATTTATATTATATCTTCAGCCGCAAACTGCATTTGATGGAAATGAATTTAAAATAGTTGGCGCTGAAGCCCTTATTAGGTGGGAAACAGCAGATGGAAAAATATTTACACCTGATAAATTCATACCTGTATCTGAAAACAATAGAATGATAATACCTATTGGTAATTGGATATTAGAAGAAATTTTTAAAATTGATAGAATACTAAAAAGCAGTGGTATTAATATTAAATTATCCATTAATGTTTCCTCAAAGCAATTTGAAAATAACAATTTAGTTTCAAAAATTAAAGAAATTTTCAAAGAGAATAGTCCTCAAAATATTGATTTAGTAATTGAAATAACAGAGAGTTTTTTGATGCAAAATACTGAGAAAGCAATACAAAACTTGCAGAAAATAAAGGAATTAGGAATCGGTATTTCAATAGATGATTTCGGCACAGGGTTTTCTTCTCTAAGTTATTTAACTCGTTTGCCTGCCGACTATTTAAAAATTGATAAATCCTTCATAGACGATATTGCAAATATAAATCACAAGAACATTACCCCAAGTATTATTTCTATGGCAAAAACTCTTAATTTAAAAACCGTTGCAGAAGGAGTAGAAACTCAAGAACAAATTAACAGATTGATAGATGAAGGTTGTGATGAACTGCAAGGGTATTATTTTAGTAAGCCCCTTATTATCAGTGATTTTATCAAATATATAAAGCAATATAATAAAATTTAATTTTCTCCAAGTTATATAGATTGTTAACCCTATAACTTAACTTGTATTCCATATCATAACTAGTTTAGTTTTACAGTTAACTATCTATATATTAACTTAGGACAATTAATATTATACACCACATATAGGTCTATTGCAATATTAATAAATAATAGGCTTAAGTATTGTTAATTTTTTAATAATTAAAAGTTTATTATACTAGTTTTACAATGCAATACAAATTACTACTGCTGCCGAGGCAAAAGCAAATGAAATAAAGGTTCCCATGTATATTACTATTGACGATGCTGATGCAAACTTAATTTGAATTAATAGAATGGCTGACGCAATTTTAGCTAGTGAAAAAATATCACAGGGTAAAGCATATATTGCCGTTGCACTAAAAATGCCAACTAGTAAACTTACATCTCTCGCTCAGCCAGGATCATCTCTATATGGTATACAAAATAATAGCAATATAATTATTTTGGGTGGAGGTTTCCCTCTACTACTAAATGGTGAGGTTATTGGTTCTATTGGTGTAAGCGGTGGTTCTGTTGACCAAGACATGCAAGTAGCTCAAGCTGCTATGGATGTATACAATGCAGAATTGAAAAAATAGTTAAAGAAAATAAAATTTTTAAATACAAGAAAAGAAGGTAGCAGCCAGCTATCTTCTTTTTCACTTTCAATTAACTTCTTGTTTAGCAAGTATATAATTGTAATAAAGTAAGTTGCTATTATAGATAGTTTTGTAATTAAAAAAGTTACTGGAGTTTTTTTACTACAGAAAACATAATATTTATGATATGATTGAAAATAATGGACTCTATTTTAGGAGGAAATAATATGGAAAAAGTTAATACAAGTAATAAAAGTATTAGTATGAATACATTAATTAACACCATGTCAATATTTGAGACGTTATATGACGTAATTAGGGTAGTAAACCCAGTAAAAAAACAATTATTAGATTTAAAGTTAAACAAGGTTAATGAATTGGAATCTTCTTGTTATAATCTTTGGAGGATGGGAAAAGTATGTAGTAATTGCGTTTCTGGTAGAGCTTATAATGAAAAAGAAACTTTTGTAAAAATAGAGTACACTGGCACAAAAGTCTACATGATCACTGCTATACCAGTTGAAGTTGATGATTTACCAGTAGTTCTTGAACTTCTCAAGGATGTAACTAAAAGTGGAGTCATAGAAAATATAGAAAATAAAGATAGCGACACTATACGCCATGCAGTAAATCATATAAATGAACTAATAGTATTAGATCCTCTTACACAAGTTTTTAATAAACGATTTATATACGAAAGACTTCCAGCTGACATAATAAAGAGTTTATTAAACAATAAACCATTGTCATTAATAATGGCAGATATAGATTTTTTTAAGAAAGTAAATGACATTTATGGACATGTAGCTGGAGATGAAGTACTTAAAGTAATCGCTTCTATACTTAGTGCTTCTGTTAGAAAAGATGTAGATTGGACAGCCCGTTATGGTGGAGAAGAATTTATAATTTGTTTAAAAAATGCAAGTGAAGATACAGCCGTAAAAGTTGCTGAAAAAATGAGAAAAGCAATAGAAAACACTATAATTAATTATGAAGGTGCCTCTATAAAAGTCACTGCAAGCTTTGGCGTTAAAACATTATTTAATGAGAACCTTAATGAAGAAGATCTAATAAAAGAAGTAGATAAAAAATTATACGAAGCTAAAAATGCTGGAAGAAACAAGGTAATCGCATAATGTGATAATTTGTGTGTCATGTATAAATAATTTTATTCTACACATAATATTGTATGAATTCAACATTAGCCTTCTTCGATTAATTTTTTTACCAGGGATATTTTAAATCCCTGGTTTTTTAATTATCTTTTAAATTACATCAAAAAAGCTTATTTGATCACTTTCTGGAAGACCTTTTAAACAGCCAAACTTTTTAAGTAAATCTACAGCAGAATTTCCAATTTTAGCACGTTTCTTTACATCCTCTATAGAGCTGAATTGCTCTTCTCGTGCTGCACTAAATATACTTTCCGCTGCGATATTTCCCATGCCAGATATACTATTTATAGGTGGTCTTAAACCATCTTCCTCTACTATAAATTTGGTAGCATGAGATTTATACAAATCAATTGGTAAGAATTTAAATCCCCTCTCATACATTTCCAGAACTATCTCTAAGTCATCATACATATCCTTATCCTTAGGAGTGGCTTGATTACCCATGATTTGAATTTCTCTCATCTTTTCTATAACCTTTTCTTTTCCAAATATCATAAATTCACTGTCAAAGGCCTTTGCTCTAATAGTAAAGTATGCTGCATAATAAGCCTTTGGTATGTGAACCTTAAACCAGGCTATTCTAAATGCCATCATTACATAAGCTGCAGCATGAGCTTTAGGAAACATATATTTTATCTTTTTACAGGAATCTATGTACCATTCCGGTACTTTATGTTCTCTCATTAAAGCTTCATACTCTGCCCATTTTTCAGGCTGCTTCGATACTTTTCCTTTACGTACCAGCTCCATTATCTTAAATGCACTATTTGGCGGCAGACCTTTTTTGATAAGATAAATCATAATATCATCCCTGGTACATATTGCTTCACTTAATGTAACTATTCCATCATCAATTAAGTCCTTTGCATTTCCAAGCCACACATCGGTACCATGAGAAAGTCCTGATATACATATTAAATCAGAAAATGCTTTTGGCATTGTATCTACAAGCATTCCCCTTACAAACTTAGTACCAAATTCAGGAATACCAAAGGTTCCTACCTTAGAATTTATCTGTTCTGGTGTTACTCCTAGAGCTTCTGTAGATGAAAATATAGACATAGTCTCCTTATCATCCATCGGTATCTCATGGGGATTCACCCCAGTTATATCCTGCAGCATTCTTATAACTGTTGGATCATCGTGTCCAAGTATATCAAGCTTCAATAAGTTCTGGTCAATAGAGTGATAATCAAAATGTGTGGTTATAATATCTGAATTAGGATCGTCTGCAGGATGCTGTACAGGGCAAAATTCAAAGATTTCACGCCCCTTTGGCACAACTATAATTCCTCCCGGATGCTGTCCAGTGGTTCTTTTTATACCTGTACAACCTGCTGAGATTCTTGTTATTTCTGCCTTGTTTACTGGAATATTCTTTTCATCAAAGTACTTTTTTACGTATCCAAAAGCCGTCTTTTCTGCTATAGTACCTATAGTTCCAGCTTTAAAGGTTGTGCCTTTTCCAAAAATAACCTCTGTATATTTATGAGCCTTTGCCTGATATTCTCCTGAAAAGTTTAAATCTATATCTGGCTCCTTATCTCCATTGAAGCCTAAAAAGGTTTCAAAAGGTATATCTATACCATCCTTAGCTAGCTTTTCTCCACAAACAGGACACACTTTATCCGGTAAGTCAAATCCATTTTTAACACCGTAATCTGAAAAGTCCGAATACTTGCATTTAGGACACCTATAATGAGGTGGCAGAGAATTTACTTCCGTTATACCGGTCATATTTGCTACAAAAGAGGAACCAACAGATCCTCTAGAACCTACTAGATAGCCATCTTCATTTGATTTCCATACTAGCTTTTGAGCAATAATATACATTACAGAAAATCCATTTTTTATAATAGATTCCAGCTCCCTATCCAATCTGGACTGAACAATTTCTGGCAGTGGATCTCCATACAGTTCATGGGCCTTCTTATAAGCAATGTCCTTAATAGTCTGTTCACAGCCATCTATATGTGGTGGACATTTCTCCGGTGAAATAGGACTAATTGGCTCACACATATCTGATATCTTATTGGTATTTGTAACTACCACCTCATAGGCCTTTTCTTTTCCCAAATAAGAAAATTCCTCAAGCATCTCCTCTGTAGTTTTTAAATACAATGGAGCCTGATTATCTGCATCCTTAAATCCCTGTCCTGCTTCCAGTATACGTCTGTATATCTCATCCTCCGGGTCCATGAAGTGAACATCTCCTGTAGCAACTACAAGTTTATTTAACTTTTCTCCCAGGGCTACAATTTTTTTATTAATTTCCTCTAGATATTCTTTACCAGGTACCTGCTCTGTCCTTACTAAATAATCATTATTTCCTAGAGGCTGAATCTCCAAATAATCGTATCCTTTTGCTAATTCTTCAATTTCCTCATCGGATTTTCCAAGTAGTATTGCTTGATACAGTTCACCTTCACTACAGGCACTACCAAGAATTAAGCCCTCAGAATATTTTTTATACAAACTCTTTAATATACGAGGTTTTTTATAAAAATAATCCAAATGAGAATAAGATACCAGCTTATATAAATTCTTTAATCCCACATAATCCTTTGCTAGTATTATTGCATGATAAGTTTTAAGCTTTTTATACTCTTCCTTTTTAGCTGCCTCATCACGGCCATATATATCTATATCTTTAAGGTTTTCTGCTCCCCTTTCTTTTAGCTTTTCAAGCATTACATTAAACACCTTAACAGTAGTTGCCACATCATCCAAAGCTCTATGGGCAACTTCCACCTTTATACCAAGGTTTTTAGCAATTCTCCCTAATTTATAGGTTTTAAAATCAGGGAAGACCTCCTGTGCTAAGGACAAAGTATCTACATATGTAAAATCAAAGTCACACCCTAAAATTTTGGCATTATGCTTTAAAAATCCCACATCAAATTCAGCATTATGTGCAACCAAAACACTATCCTTTATAAAATCTAGCATTTTAGGAAATACCTGCTCTATGGTTTCTGCATTTCTTACCATATCATCAGTTATATTTGTAACCTCTACAACTCTTAATGGAATTGGCTTTTCAGGGTTTACAAAAGTGCTGAATGTGTCTATTACCTTTCCATCCTTGATTTTCATGATTCCTATTTCAGTAATTTTTTCTGTTACTGGCGAAAATCCTGTGGTTTCTAAATCCAATACACAATAAGTGGTATCAATACTCTGTCCTTTAGGATTTGTTACAGATGGCTTTTTATCTGGTGCCAGATAAGCCTCGACCCCATATATAATCTTCATATCTGGATTATCTCTTCCTAAAAGTTTATGTGCTTCAGGAAAAGCCTGAACTACTCCATGATCTGTTATAGCAATTGATTTCATGCCCCAGCTCATAGCTCTTTTAATTAAATCAGTAGCACTAGTCATAGCATCCATCTGGCTCATTTGCGTATGCATGTGAAGTTCTACCCTCTTCACCTCAGATTTATCTTGTCTTTGAACTTTCTTCATGCCTTCTGTTTCAATTATAGTATTGGCAATAATCTCAATTTCCTGAGAAAACTTGCTATAACCTGAGTTTCCAGAAAGCCTAATACCCTTAGCCTTTTTAAGTCTTGATAATACCTCACTGTCTTCACCGGGCTTGCAAAATACCTTACAGGTCATGGAACTTGAACCATCATACAAGTCAAAGGAAATTAGTATTTTTCCACTTCGGAGTTCCTTTGTCTCCATGTTGGATATTTCACCTTCTATAGCTATCCTACCTTCATCTGGTGTGATATCAGTAATTTTTACTACAGGCTCTCTAATACTATTACTTCTACCTAATATCAAGAATGGATTATTAGTTTTTTTCCTATGATTTTCTACTTTCGTTTCCTGATTTTTTTCTACAGGCTTATTTGGCAATTTAGACACATTATTGCTTCGTGCACTATTAATTTCCTTTTTAATAAACAGCATTTCGCTTTCACGTTTATCCTCTTCAAACTTTATTAATTCTTCACTTCCTAATTTATCAACAAAGTTTATTTTATATTCTGTACCGTACATGCTTTTTATAGCCTTAGAAATTTTTTTATCATAATCCATAGATTTTAGAAACTCTGATACTGAAATTTTTAAATTGAAGTTTATGGTATTTCCATTTACTTCATATTCACTATTATTTAAGAGTATTGCTCTTAAAGCAGGGTGCTTATCTGCCACCAAAAATATAATATTTTTCAATTCATCTTCTATGGGTTTTTTATCTGTATCTTCAGCATACCTTACATCAATTTTAGAATTCTTTAGTGAAAACCTTTCTCTTATAAATTTATTAAGACGCTGGATTTCTTTTATTTCAATATACTTATCTGAGTTAATTTTCATTTCTAGAGTTTTAGTTTTTTTACTTAAGGCTACAGATTCTACAATGGCAGCATTTATGTTACCTTCTGTTTCATAATCACTAAAAATTTCATTTATTCTCTTCATACTACTTTTTAACCTTCTCCCCAAAATTTTTAGTATGCTACTATTATATAGGATAATATTACGCATTGTCATGTAGAGAAAAAGTGTATATAACACCGTTTATCCATTTTCACTACTTTCTTGCAATTATATTATATCCTATCTAAATAGGAATTTATCATAATTTTATTGTTCCTTTCATCAAAATAAACTTACCTCAGAATTATGATAAGCTTAAAATATCTTCAATATGATATAATATCTACAATAGAATTATGTTTATATTAAAAAAATTAGTGAGGAGAAATACTAATGGTAAATATGTTATTTAGCTTATATAATTTTAATGATACTTGGGCAAAAGATGCAGTATCAAAATATATAAATTGTAGTAATAAGGTTCTAATAATTCCATTTTCTTTTGGTGAAAACATAAAGAACAATGTGGATTGGCAGAATGAGTTTGGCAAAGATAATGGGGATCATTACAAAGCTATCATAAAACCTTTTTTAAGCTACGGAATCAAAAATAAAAATATAAACTGCATAAATTATTTTGAAGATACAAAGGAAAATGCAAAAAATAAAATAACAAGTAGTGATATACTATTTTTCACTGGAGGTCTGCCTGATAAAATGATGTGCCGTTTAAAGGAGTTTGATTTAATAAATGAAGTTGAAAACTTTACCGGAACAATTATTGGCAGTAGTGCTGGAGCAATGATTCAGATAAAAGAGTATCATATCACTCCCGATGAAGATTACGACACATTCTCATATAATGAAGGATTAAATTTCATTAAAAATTTTGACATTGAAGTTCATTATAAAGAAACAGAAATACAAAAAAACTATATAAATAAAGTGCTAAATGAAAAAACAGATACAGTATATGCTATTAAAAATACTGGTGGAATAATTGTTGATAATAATTCAATTAAATTATTGGGAGACACGCAGACATTTAGTAGATAATTTATCCGATGACTACCTGCTCTAATACTCCCACTTATCCAAGTTGGAGTAAAGAGCAGGTACGTCCCTGGATAACGATTTCTAAGTTTCAGATGGAGAAAAAACTCCACCTAAAACTTAGAACTCTGTTTATATAATCCAAATTTGGCGAAATTAAATTTTATAAATAATTTAAATAATGTTCACAAATCGGAAACAATTGTATATAATATAAGTAAGAAATATATTAAACTATTTCTTGTTTAACCAAAATGTGGATATTCTGTAAACGTATACTTAAATAAGAATTAATGAAAAAAAAATTTTTGTTTAAGTATAAAATTAATATAAGGAGGTGTATATTGATGGCAAACTTAGGTTCTCTAGGACAAAAATCAATAGAAAAAGATCGTACTGTACAGCAGCCACCAACTGAAGAATTAAATAAACTTAATGATAAACCTGTACAGGAAGATGACATACCACCTGCATTATTAGTTGTGTTTGCAGTTATTCCTATGGCTATATTGCTTATATTATTTACGTTTTTTAATTAGCATCCAATATTTACGATTTAAATATCTGCATTATAAATTTTTTATATAAAAATAGGCACTGGTTTCAGCCAGTGCTCACTTTTTATATAATTTAAATTATCAATTCTTTAGCGTATGGTAGAGTTTCAATCCATTTACAAAATTCTCGCCATTCTGGTAATCTATGATTCCTTCTCTGGCTATATACACCCTTTAAGCATCTATAATTAGTAGTTAGCCTTGCAGTAAGTTCAAATCCTGCAGGATTAGAGTATAAAAGCTTTAAGTAATCTTCTTTATCCTGAGTTTTATTGTATGTATCCTTTAATTCTTCGATAATATCAATAATTCTTTTATCTACATATTCATTATACTGCTTGGATAAATCAAATTTCGATATTCTATGCATTGTACTTTGACTACTTACAAAAGTAATAAATCTATATCTTTCTAATTCAACCCATGCTTTATTAGTAAATGTTAAATCAAAGGCAACACGTATTCCTGACAAAAATTGATCATGAGCTTCTCCTTTAGGTGATTTAGCTAGACTTTTAACTGTATTTGTAATATCAGAATTACATTTATCTGTATCTACTGCCATAGGATATTTACTTGCTTTTATGCTTTCTTCCAGATCATATACTTTTAAATTTTCTATTTTCATTATTTTACCTTTCATCCTTCCTTGACTCATATATTCTATACTAAGTTTATCATCTTTTATTAGAACTAACCAGTAACTATATAAAAAAATGATAATTCTATACTCCATAGATTATACTTACTTACCAAAATATTAGCAAATGAAAAATATATTGTAAATTATATTATATTTTATAAAATTAATTCGATAAATTAATGAAATAATTTATAAAGGAGTGTACTATTTATGTCTAATACTATTAATTCTTTACTTTCTTACTTGAATAGTATAAATACAAGTAATCAAGTTTCACAAAATCCAATTTTAGATTCAGATAATTCTTCTGACAATTCAGATAATTTAATTTCTAACTTAAGTTCGGATTCAGTTAAACTTAGTCCTAAAGCATTAAGTGCTTTAAGCTCTTTACAAAATTCTAGCAACAATACATTTAGCTCTGCATTAGATGCCTTAGTATCAAACGGTACCATTACATCGGATCAGGAAAATTCTATTAAAAGTGCTTTTATATCCGCAAAAAATTCTTCTTTATCATACTCGGGTACTTCAAAAAATAATTCTCTATTTCCTTTAGATGCTCTAGTATCAAATGGTACTATCACTAAAGATCAAGAAAATTCCATAAAAGAAGCTTTTATATCTGCAAAAAAATCTTCTTATATCAATAAGTTACAAAAGCAAGCCAAATCAATATTACAAAATCCTATACTAGCAAAAAATCCTGAATTACTTCTAAATTCAGATCTATATAAGAAAAACAGCGATATTGATTACAGTTATGTTCCAAATACTTCATATTTAAATAAATTATAATATAATAGCAAATGGGACTGTCACACTAAGGAATTTACATACAACACATTGTTTTGAAAGTCACTTGCTAACACAATATGTTGTAGAATTTATTTTTAGTGCGACAGCCCCATTTTTTAGTGTTTTTCAATATAATATTACTTTCATCAATAGGCTTTAATATATATTTCTTTACTATATTTGTAAAATCTAAAGGAAGCAATGTTTTTTATTGATAACCGTCATATAAAGTTTCTAATGTTGTAACTACATCTTGTTCCGTAATTGTTCCTCCAAATGACATACATAGTGGTTCTTTATAAATCATTGGTTTTGCCGCTAATATCTGTTCCTTTGTAAATCCTTGCTCTCTAAAAGAAGGAATTTGTATTTCTTTGCACAACTTTCTAACTGCATTACCTACTGCTTTTCCAATTGCTTCTGGTTCTTCTGATGAAAAAGTAACTCCCATTATTTCTCCAATTTTTTTCATTTTCTCAGGATATGTTTTAGCAGCAAATTCTATAATAGCTGGAGTTACTAACGCACAGCATATACCATGAGAAATATGGTACATATGTCCTAAAGCATGTGCTGTTGAATGTCCCATATGCACTCCTGACTCATTAAATGCAATACCTGCAAAATTACTTGCTAGGGCTAAATTTTCTCTTGCTTCTGCATTGTTTATATCTTTTACTGCAATCGGCAACCATTTTGTTATTAATCGAATAGCTTCATAAGCTAGCAAATCAGAATGTGGTGTATTTTTTCCTTCCGTTAATGCTTCGTTGGCATGTGAAAATGCGTCCATTCCTGTAAATGCTGTAATAAATGCCGGACATCCAACTGTAAGTTCTGGATCTACAATTGCATAATCAGGGGGACATGGCAGTCCAATTTTGCATTGCATTATTTCCGAAGAAATAACTGATACAAAAGTGCTCTCTGAACCTGTTCCTGATGTTGTAGGAATTAATAGCATTGTAATTGGTTTTACCGCATAATTCTTTTGACCAGTTAAATAAAGTACAATTTCCTGTAATACTTCATCACCATTTGGAATTACTGCTGCAATGGCTTTTGCGCTGTCAAGCGTGCTACCGCCTCCAAGTCCTACAATACCATCAACTGCTTTTTCTCTACCTATAGCTGCTGCCGCTGTTACTGTATAATCAGGGCAATCCGTTTCTACACCGTCCCATATAACAACTTGCACATCCTCCTCTCTTATAATATTAGCTACTTTTTCTGCATAACCAATTTCTGAAATTTTCTTATCTGTTACTAATAATACTTTGTTCATACCCAATTCTTTTGCTTTTTTACCTACTTGCTGTAAAGTTCCATTTCCAAAAAGTACTGGTGATAGTTGTGTGTAAACTCCTGATTTTAACATTTATCATTTCCCCCTTTTTTAACCTATTATTTTTATAATTCAAATGCTGCTTTATATCCGCTGCCAACAGCTGCCTCAATACGCCCTGCCTTTGCCGCATCGCCAAGCAATACAACCTTGTCAAATGCCGTTTTTATTTCTTCTACCAATTCTTTATTAGATGCTGTTCCCAAAGAAACTACTACTGCATCAAAATCAAAATTTTTAGTTTCATTAGTATTTGTCGTTTCCACTGTCACAGTAGTTCCATCAATTTTTACCAACTTATGCTTTGGATATAGTTTAATTTCATGTTCTGCTATTCTTCCCATAACATCAATCAGGTTTTGAAAAAATATTCCCGGCCCTATTTCATCTGCCATTTCAAATACTGTTACCTTATTGCCTTGTGATCCCAATAATTCTGCAGTCTCAATTCCTGTCATACCTGAACCAATAACACCAACCTTTTTACCCTTAAGTGTTACTTTTCCACTCAAAATATCTACTGGTGTATAAACCTTTTCTCCATCAAGTCCTGGAATAGCTTTTGGCATTATAGGATTAGAGCCTTGTGCAACAAATACTGCATAGGGATTTAATGCTTTTATTTCATCTATTGTTGGTGCATGATTTGTTTTTACTTCAACACCAAGTTCATCCAATTGTCCTTTTTGGTAATCAATTAACCATGCTGTTTTTTCCTTTTTAGGTGGCTTAGAAGCATATACAATTTGTCCTCCAACCTTGGAATTCTTTTCAAAAACAATTGGTTTGAATTTACGTTTTGCCAGTATACGAGCTGCTTCCATTCCTGATGGTCCGGCACCAATAACTACAACTACACGTCCCTTACCATCTTTCTTTAAGCAATCGTCTCCATATTGATTTTCTCTGCCACCCTGATAATTAATTGCACATGCCATAGGTGCTGCTCCCATATCTGCAGACATTAAAGTTTCCATACAATACAAGCAAGAGATACATTTTCTAATGCTTTTTTCTTTTCCCTCTTGTGCTTTATTTCCCCATTCTGGGTCAGCAAAAAATTGTCTGGCTGATCCTATAAAATCTACTTTTTCTTCTTCAAGAACCTTCTCTGCAAATTCTGGCTCACGAATGACAGATACACCAATTACCGGGATAGAAACTGACTCTTTAATCTTAGCTGGAATATTAATTTTCCATCCTTGATCAAAACCAACTGGTTCCCAAGATGTATTCATTGTTTCATAAATACCACAGCTTACATCAAGTGCATCAACTCCTTGTGCCTCTAGATGCTTTGCAATTTTTACTCCTTCATCTAAATGTATTCCTAATTCCGGATATCCCGCATAACCCATACATTCATCTGCAGAGTATCTCACAATAATAGGATAACTTGATCCACATTCCTTACGAACTCCTGCAATAATTTCATCTAAAAATCTCATACGGTTTTCAAAACTTCCACCATATTCGTCAGTTCTTTTATTCGTATACGGACTTAGAAATTGACCAATCATATAGCCATGTGCTCCATGAAGTTCAACTGCGTCAATTCCAGCTTTCTGCAGCCTCTTAGCTCCCTGAATAAATCTATGGATTGTATCTTTAATTTCTTCTTTTGTCATCTCATGAGTTGGCTGATGAACTACCTGGCATTCTGTAACACTAGGTGCCTGCATGCTTGTATTTCCATTGATTACTGCTATGCCCTGGCGACCTGGATGATAGATTTGAACAGCTATAACTGAGCCATATTTATGGATTTCATCTGCCATTCTTTTTAATCCCTCAATGTATTTATCATCATCTACTGCTATCTGATGGCAATTTCCTTTTCCAATTTTTAAATTGATACAAGCACACTCTGTGATTACAAGACCTACTCCACCTTTTGCTCGTTCTCCATAAAATGCTATATCTGATTCTGAAACACTTCCATCTGCTTCTGCCAAATGGTTACCCATTGCAGTCATAACTATTCTATTTCGCACAGTCATTGATCCAATATTTTTTGACGAAAATAATTTTTGATACATATTTTTTCCCCTCCAAGCTGTATATTTTTAAATTACTTGCCTATTTTTTTTAACTCCCCAAGCTAACATTAGTATAGTTAATGCAGCTGCCACAACTGCTCCTATGATGAAACACATAAAGTTTACACCGCGGCCGCCGCTAATTGATGCGGCAATTGGATTAATAATATATGGGCAGCAAAATTGGCCAAAATTTTGTGCACAGGTTACAACAGAAATTGCCATACCTGCTGAAAATCCATCTACAGACATCCCTGTATTGATAAAGATACCAGGTAAAGCAGCAGAAACGGCCATACCAACAAGTATGCTGCCAATATGGCACACAATCATACTGTTAGCAAATGCTATGACTACATAAGCTACCACCAGCATCAAACAGCCAACTGCAACTGCACAGTTTTTAGTTCTCTTTGCCAGACTACCATATAACAAGCCCATAATAATACCGCCAATTGCAAAGAATGCTAATCCTAGTCCTGAATCTGCAGCAGTTCCAAGATTTTTTTCTGTTACAAGAAACGACAATGAAATTGAATATACTTGTACACTGATAAATAGGATAAACATGAATATAACCCATCCCCATGTAGCACTTGTAAGCTTTGTTTTTTGCGCATCACCTGTTGTTGTCATTTTTTCAGGTTTTGTATTTGGTACCATAGTTGCTACTAAAATTAGTGATATGATTGCAAGTAGATGAACGAAAAATACATAATTCCATCTCACTTCTGTGAGCCACCCACCTGCAAAAACCATAATAGCCGCTCCTGCCATTTGACTCGCTTGTAATGTACCCTGTACTTTTTGTTGTTCAACTCCGCTAAAATTATCAGCAACAATCGCAGTACTAACAACTTGACATATTCCTATGCCAACACCAAGTATTCCTCTCATAACCAGAATAGTTGTGAAAGATGTCATAAATGCAGGTGCTGCTCCTCCTATAAGGAAAATTATAATTCCTGCCAATGCAATATTCTTTTTAGAAATCGTTTGCATAAGCTTGCCGACTACAATAGTTGTAGGTATAATTACAATACATGGTATTGAAATTAGATTCTGAATCATCGTTTGTGATGCTTCAGGAAATTTAGCTCCTATTGTCGATAAAGAACTAGAAATGCCGATAACACCCATCATTAATAATCCAATGCCGTAGATTCCTAACTTGATTTTACCTTTTGCATTTTCCATAAACATTTCTCTCCTTTCATATAGTAGGGTTATTTCTTAAACTAATTTTATCACGTACCTGCCTTTCAATGCATCGTCTAAAAGTGAAATTGTTAAATTATTATCATTAAATATATTGCATTTTATTTTTATAATTTATTGATAATTTATTAACTCTAGTTTGCAATAAATTGCAATATACTTCATAATGTTGCATGTTTAGACACCTATCATCTTGCTTGTTTACACTACTTACTATATAATTTAATAAAGACTATATTATGGAGGAATTATTATGGCAGTAAAAATTAACAGCTTATTAGAATTTCTTTCAGAATTTAAACCAGCTTCTACATGTAAATGTTATCATGAGGTGCGTACTTTTCGTTTGTTAAATAACAACTTAAGTGACTTACATTCAGACTGTATCTACATAGGTAAGACTTCTCAACTACCATCTATTTCACCAACTGTGCCAACAACATTTTTGCTGATAAAGGATAGTGACACTTTTGCATACGATTCTTTAGCTCCTAAATGTGAATATATATATGTTGAACCTAGTACAGACCTTAATATGCTATTTAACTCAGTACAGGATTACTTTGATAATGCTATGTATGTATCTGAATGTGCTCTCAAAATTATGCAATTAAATAAAAATACTTCCACTTTGCAGGAAGTACTCGATTTAGGTCTGGAGTTATTAGGGAATCCTCTCTTGTTAGTAGATGTTTCACTTTGTTTTATTGCTCATGCTGGCGGTAACACCGTTATTAATGAACCTTTATGGGAATGGACATTATCTAAAGGATATGTGACCGAAGAATATGTTAACTCTGTAATGATGGATGGACTAGCTGATGAAAGAACGTATCCACAAAAACCTCTTTTAATATGGGAAAAGGGTATTTTAAATCATGATCAATTAGTTTTTCGTATTTTATACAATAATACTCCTGTAGGATATCTTAAAACATTAGCATATAATAAACCAATATCTGAAACTGATCAACAGATTATTACACTTATAGGAAATTGTCTTTGCCAGTTTTTAACTAATAATCATGCAGAGCAGGCTTCTTGTTCTCCCCTAATAGAATCATTTTTAATATCTCTATTAAATGAAAAATTATATGATCGTAATGCAATTAATGAACGCATACACCAATTTAATTTAAAATTATATGATAATTTGGTATTGATAGTTATTGAACTAAAAAATGACCTTTTACAAGACAAAGATAAAGCTTTTCTATTTAAACGAAAGCTTCAAAACTTCCTGGGACGAGATAACATTGTATATTACGATAATCACCTTGTAGCTCTTTATGATTATAAATCAAGCGAACCGTTCACAGAATTTGAATGGACTAATTTTGAAAATTTATTAAATTCTTTTAATTGTCGTGCTGGTATTAGCTTAGTATTTAACAATCTTTACTCATTGCCTGAATGTTACCGTTCTGCTTGTGAAGCACTGCATACAGGCTGGAAATTACATTTTTCTAAACCCATTATTAAATATTCAGATATTATTCTTCAACACGTTTTCTTGACTTATGCCAATCAGAAGGATTTGTCACCTTTGATCCATCCAGCTATAAAGACTTTGCAAGAACTAGAATCAGATAAATACCACATGTTACTAGAAACCATAAAAGCATATATTACCAATAGATTAGAAATTGTACCAACTGCTAAATCATTATTTACTCACTATAATACAATAAAATATAGGCTTAATCGAATTGTGGAACTAACAGGACTAGACTTTACAGACTATCAAACTATATTTCAATTACAATTATCATTTCTTATCATGGACATGCTTGAACAGCTAAAAAAAACTAATGAATAGATTTAAAACCTTCTAATGCAAAATAAGCACCCGCTTTAACCAGTGCTTATTTTGCATATTTCAATTATTTTATTAAAATTATTTCAGATGTTAAACTTGTCATTTTTTCTATTAACTATTGTTTTTGTTCAGCCGTCATTTGATCATCTTTTAATGTAGTGTATGACACTTTTATTTGATTATATTCTTTACTTAGACACTAAAGACTCCAATAATTTCCCCATACTATTAGCTTTAAGGATTGTATCTTCCTGCTCTTCAAAACTAGGTGGAAGATGTTTCTTTTCGATTTTATCCAAAATACCATATTTCTTAACCACATTCCCTGCATTACATTTGTGACCAAATCCACATGTGTAACATTGAGAATATCCATGAGCGGATACAGCACCAACTACTGACATCTTATTAACCATCATAGATTTTTTTATAATCGTATTGACTAAACTGGCTCCTTGCTCATTATAACTAGCGCTAACCGCTATACCAATCTTGCCAGATAGACTAAAAGCTTCTCTGTGTCGAAAACAAAAAGTTCTTTCCAAGCATGCATGGCCAAGAGCATTTATAGTTCCTCCATAATTAGGTGCTCCAAAAACAATTGCATTTGCCATTAACATTTTTTCTGCTATTTCATTCCAGTCATCTTTAACTTTGCACTGATTATCGGCGGCGCAGAGTGTGCATCCAATACAACCATTAATTTTCTTGCCTGACAATGAAATGTATTCATACTCTGAATTACTTGCTTCCAATATAGCTTTCACTGTCTTGCTGGTAATTCCATCTTTTCTTCCGCTTGCACTAATTCCCAAAATCATATTATCCATCCCCTTTACTTATACTAAGTGTACGTTACTATACTAAGTGCTATCCTTATGTGACTGTCACTTAACTTACGATGATAACATTATCTGTTATTTGTATTAAATAGTATTCTATATTGAATTAAAAATTCCTTTTCTAGAATTTATCTTTTTCAAAGAAATCATTACCGTTAATATACAAAAATAAAACCTAAAATAGCTTTTACACTACTCTAGATTTTATTTCTTATTGAACTCTGTTTACGATACGTTACCTCCAGCTGCTGTATCAGCCTTTTGTACAGGAGTTACAGTATTCTGTATATTAGCTAGTTTTTGTTTCAACTCTTCATTTTCTTTCTGTACTCCAGCTAAATCTTGCTGAACCTTTTGAATTTGTGCATTTTTTTCAGCTTCTGTAGGAATAGCATGTCCTAAGTCATTTACTGCCTCTTGGATAAAATCACTAATAAGCTTTTTTTGATTCATTGTAGGTTCCACATTAATTTCCTTAAGTGCAGCATATACCGTGTTCTGAGCTGCCTTAAATCTGTCTTCATCAGTTTTTAACATTCCTGAATGATATAGTTGTTCAGCCGCTTTTACACCTGCTTTTGCTTTTTGTTCCATCCAATCTATTAAACTTCCTGCAGGTTTTAAAGCAGGTAAAGTCTCTGAAATTTTTATAAGTGGCTCTGTTGCAGTTAAAACTTGTTCTGTTGTGTTTAATACCTTGTCTACATCAATATTTCTTTTATTCAAATAAGGTACTAACCCAAATATACCTCCGATTACACCAACTAATACTCCACCTATAGCTACAATATCATTTACACTAATCATATCATTTTCCTCCACTTTAAATATATCAACGCCCCACTTTTAAAGTATTCATCAAACTTCTAATTTGTTCATGTAGGTTTTCTATTTTTAATATCAATGAATCTTACTTAGTGGGAATTTGTTTCTCCCACTAAGTTTAGATGAATTATCTAGGGGCGTAGCTACTGTTAGCTCCCACTTTGATAGAAAAGCAGGTATCCCAAATCTATGATTTAGTGATAATCGCTTTCACAGAGTGCGTGGGAGTGTTACAGTAGGTAGCCATCAGATAAAAAGATCTGTAAAACACTCTATATAGCTTAGTGTGAATTCAGTGAAAAATTTTAGTATTATATTTTCTATATTGTAAATAATATTAATCAAAGTAGATGATAAGGGAGGAATTGATATATGAATTCACAAGCAAGGGATAATATTCATAAAGTAAAAGAATCATTGAAAAGTGCTCAGCAAGGTTTGCAAATGGCTGCAAATGAAGTGGAAAATTCTAATATTAAAAATCAAATAAATACTCAGTTAAACCAAGTTTCTACTTGTCTTGACGAATGTGAAAAAATAGCTTCTGGACTAAGTCAATACAAAAACTACCATCCATAAAAAACATTGCATAACACAAAACATTAAAGCCATCAATTTGTTAATAATTGGTGGCGTCTAATCAAAATCTACTAATACAAAATTTTAATAGAAACTTTAAATTCTATTCTTCATTAAATTTCATTAATTCTTCATTAAATTTATCTTTCTCATCATAAAATAATCCATGTCCACTATATTTAAATGGTATGAGTTTTGAATTTCTAATACATTTATTTTGTATTTCTCCCAATTCAAAAGGTACAACTTTATCGTGAATTCCATGTAATATTAATGTTGGAACACTTATTGAGGATAAATCATTAAACAGTTCTTCTCGTATCCATGTATTAGCTACTGCAATAGTTGACCAACTTGCTGCCTGTAATCCCAAACTTAAGAACCAATCAGCAAAAGGTTTAGTTATATGCTGAAAAAAGAATATATCACCAAAATCACTTAACATTTTGGGTCTATCATTATATGTTTGATTAATAATACTAGTTACAGTTTTCTTATCAAGTCCATATGGAAAATTGGGACGTTTAATAAGACTAGGAGCTGCTGCTGCAAAGTTCATAAGTTTTGATACACCGTATTCTTTATACCTTGACATATACCTAACAGCAATGGCTCCTCCTGTAGAATGACCTGCTAGCGTAAAATTTTTCAGTTTTAAAGCTTCCACCACTTTTCTAACATCATCTGCCAGCGTATTATAATCATACCCTATAAATGGTTTATCAGATTTACCAAATCCTCTTTGATCTATGCCAATACATCTATATCCATGTTTAGGAAGTACATTAAATTGATATTCAAATAAATTATGATTTCCAGGCCAACCATGTAAAAACACTATGGTTTTATTTCCATTAGGATTAATATCCTCCACATAAACTTTCACCCAAGGTTCCACTTCAACATAATAGCCCACTAAAATTCCTCCGATATTTAATATTTACCCCTATATATTATTCCGGCAAATATAATCTTGTGAGCATCTAGTTTAACTTAATATAAACTTTCTATTACTTTTTTCGCATTTTCCATTTTTTCATATGTATTTTCTAATATATGTTTTTCTAGCATTTCATAAAACAAAATACCAGTCTCATTATTTCTTTTATGTCTATTTTCATATCCACTATTTAAATTCCTATAAAATTCATCATTAGATTTGATAATTGGATATACTCTCATTTTATCACCCCTAATTATATATTCGAAACATATGTTAAATGTCTAATATATATTGAAAGCTCAAATGATATATTTGTATGTCCATCAAAAGTAATCATTTCATGATTAGGTTCAGATATTACTTCAATTACACAATCTCTATTTAATTTGTTATGTTCCAGTTTTATTTCTTCTACTTTATTTTCTATATCTTCTAATTTATTTGCAGTATAAGTTATGATAGAATTAGGAAAATTATACACCTTACTCACCCTTTCAAATAATTGTTTTTATTTTTATTAAGGTTATTTCCTATGTATTTTCATATATATATATACGAAACACGCATCACTTTTTAGGGTATCATTAAGAAAATCTTTTTTATTATGCAAAATAAGCATCCTAGATGACAGATGCTTATTCTACAATAATAATTGGGGATCTAATTTATATACTTTCTTGTGGCAGTTGCACTTAAGTTTAGTGTGCCCTGCAACTACAGACGCGATGAGGATATTACCTCTATTTTTTTTCATATATGTAAATGCATTATTTTCATTTTCGCTAAGGCTATTTCCTTAGGACACTTATAAGTATATACGGTATTTGTTACGATTTAATGTCATACAAGTAAATTATTTATTTATTTTTTAAATATCCTGTAAATAATATAAAAATAATCTGTAGTTGTTATATATATGTATTATTATTTAACAATAAATAAAATAGAAGGGACAAGTTAAATGGATAATTGGTTTACAATAGATCATATTGATAAGGATACACATATCATTAGCGAATACCGACATTGGGAGGAAACACATGCCTATCTTTTAAATGGTACTGAAAGGAGCCTATTGATTGATAATGGCCTTGGCATTTGCAATATTTATGATGAAGCTATAAAACTAACTGATAAGCCAGTAACTGATGTGGCAACTCATATTCATTTAAAAAAGGTTTTCCCAGCACATCGTTTGAATATACATCCAGAAATACTCATTAGAATGCACAATGCCTTTAGACAGCTAGAATCGGAAGGTAAATTGCATTATGGCAGTGGTACTTTTAAGTACAAAGATTTTGTTATTTGGATGTAATTACAAACTGTAAAAGACAGAGTAAATATATTGAAATTTACCACTTTATACTTGCTTTTCAATATAATTTTATATTCTAGTAGTCATATTTGATTATGCTTTACCATGGTTGAGAACCCAAAGTTTCCAATCTTTTAGCTAATATTTGTTATGTTAAATAGGAATAACATCTTCTTAAATAGAGCAAGATATCTATATCTTAAAATATTAGGAGGTGTAATTATGAATAATAATTCCACATGGAAACAGCAAGTTGGGCAACAACTCCAAGTAGCAAACCAGCAAATTAATCTTTGCCAACATGAAATTCAACAGAGAAAAGACTGCCCTGATGAACAGCTATTTTTACAGAACGCACTGGGTGCAGTGGCAAAGGCATGGGAAATCATCGAATCCAATAAGTAGTGTATAGATCAACAAACGGCAATAAACTTTACAAAGAGCTTTTGACGATAATCCGTTAAAAGCTCTTTACTAATATTTGCAGCTTCCTGTTTATTAGTTTGTATTATCTCTCATTAAATAAGAATGTTCCGACATAAATCTTATTCTAAAACTTTTAAACCATATCACTTTTATCTGTAATGGAACGAGGAAGTAAAAAGACAAAAACAAGTGCCACTATTAAAATAAGAATTCCAAAATAATAAGTATCCCTCTGTGCAAACAGATAGATATCCTTCACACTCAAATTTGTGTTTTTATTATAAACTATCTGACGAGACGTTAAAATAACACTACTAGACGCAACCCCTAGCGTCTGTCCAAGGTTACGCATGGTTGCTAACATTCCAGAAGCAACACCGGCATGTTTCCTAGGAACTGAATTTAAAATGGCTGCATTGATGGAAGAAACACTCAAGCCATTTCCGATTCCCATAGCAATTAATGTAAATATCACTACAGTATAATTGGAAGACTTTTTTAATAAACTCATAAACAGACAACTTACACATATGAAAATCAATCCAATACCAGATGGTAAACGTGTTCCATGTTTATCAGACATACTACCTCCAACTGGCGACATCACCATCATCATAATAGGAGATGCCAGCATAATCAGTCCTGACTGATCCGATGACAATAACAGTATGTCCACTAAATAAAATGGAACTAGATATGTGATTAATTGTTGTACAAGATAGGAAAGCATACATACAACATTTGCCATGCAAAATGTTCTACTTTTAAATAGATGCAGAGACATTAACGGTGATTCTGTATGTTTTTCACGCATGATAAATATATATAATGCAAGAACGCTGAAAAGCATACATCCTAGAAAAGAAACTGATTTCCATCCCCATTTAATGCTAAAGTTAAGTCCTACCGAAAAGGCACCTATTGACATTGAAAATAAAATGGCACCAAGCCAGTCCATACTTTTGCATTCAGAAACTTCTGTCCTGTCATCTGGCATAACAAGGCAGGTTGCAACAAAGCCCAAAATACAAAATGGCACATTAAAATAGAAAATAGCATGCCACGAGGAATGAGTCAATAAAAAGCCGCCAATTGTAGGACCTGCAGCCATTCCTATGGAAATAAATACAGAATTGATGCCGAGAGCTTTACCACGTTCCTTTGAATCAAAAGTTCGGCTAACAATTGCCTGTGTAATAGAAATCATAATACTATATCCGATTCCCTGTAAGCAGCGAAAAAAAATCAGCACCTCTAAGTTTACTGACAATAATGGTGCTGAAATACATACTGCCCCAAAAAATAAAAAACCAATTTTAAACTGTCGTTTATACCCGTAAAGTTCTGCCGTCCTCCCAAAAATCAAAAGAGTACAACATGGTATTAGTGAGTATACTAGTGCTAACCAGCTAATGCTATTCTGACTCACATCAAATTCTTTTGTCAATGTTGGAAGGGCAAGGTTCAAACTATTTATAGAAAATGATACAACTAGATTCGCCATACTAGTCACTGCAAAGATCATCCATTTTTTATATTTGCCTTCATCAATTTCATTCATTTCAACAAAACTCCTTTTCCTCTAGTTCATTATCTTGACTTATTATAATACACATGCTATTATTTGTTAAATAAATCTTATCGATACTATTAATTCGTTTATCGAATAGTTAAAGGAGTTTTAATATGGACACACAGACTTTACAAACCTTTCTTTTACTTTCAAAATTAAAAAATTTTTCAATTACAGCTGAAAATTTATTTGTAGCACAATCAACTGTCACAAACCGTATTGCTGAATTGGAAAAAGAAATTGGTAAGAAATTATTTATCCGGGATAAAAAGCATATAGAACTAACTGGAGAAGGTATTCTTTTTAAGAGTTATGCAAAGCAAATTTTAAAATTAGAAGAAAACGCTATGCAAGAAATGAATCAGGGGGATTTTTTTAAACACACACTTCGAATTGGAAGTAGCAATACTATTTATGAATGTCATTTATATCCTATTATCAGTTCTTTTCTAACTTCCAATCATGACACTTCAGTCAAAGTAGTGCTTGATCATTCACAAGACTTACTGCAGCTGTTAGAAAACCAACTACTGGATATTGTTTTTTCATATATATATTATAAAAAGTCTGGGTATCAATGTATCCCATTTGTCTCTGATGAGCTGATTCTCGTTACCAATCCTAAAAATAATTTCTTTATAAATGGTATCTATAAAAATAATCTACCCAAAATACATTATCTCATGTGTGACCTTGCATTACAAGGAACTGGACAATTTATACGTTCATTATTTCCTAATTATTATCAATTTCTCTTTGAGATTGACAACAGTACAAAACTCGTGCAATATTTACTTGATGGTTTTGGTTATAGTTTTCTCCCCAAAAGCATCGTAAAATCCTATATAGAAAATGATTCCTTGATTTCCATACCATTAATTGATTTTGATACACCTCAAATCAATAGTTATTTTGTCTATAGAACTAATAATCACCAAATACAAAATTTTTTATCAATGTTATGATGAACTTCAAGATATATAATTCTGTGAAGTAATACAAATTATCATATTCTCTTATAACCTTTTTTAATTCAACTTTCACAAGTATAATATAGTAGGTAAATCGTTCATTTTTTCAATCACTTCATTGAATAAGAAGAATGTGGAAGCTATCAATTTATTTTCTTCTTATTCTTTGTATTTTATTAGTGATTTTTAGCTTAGATATTATATTTCAACCTCTATTTCAGACAAATTTAATGCTTTTCCACCAACCTTAACTTCAATAATTTCTTTGCCTTTAGTTACCAAAGAAACAATTATCTCTGAAGGTTTACCCATTGAATAACCTTGCTCAATAACTATACGATTAGTATGGTCAGATTTAATTTTACCATATTTAAATAGATAACATGCAAGTGCACCATTGGATGTGCCAGTTGCAGATTCCTCAGGAATTCCATATAGAGGTGCCAGATTCCTACAATAGGCATTTGAGCCGTTAAGTGATTCAAGCGTAAAAATATGATAACCAATTGTATTATATTTACTGCTAATTTTTGATACCATTTCAAAATTTGGTTTTATAGCATTTACCATATCTATATTTTTAATAGGTATAAGTATATCCCTAAGGCCTGTAGATACGATTTGTATTGGTAGCTCGTCACTTATTTCAGCTGTAGTAATGTTCAGCGACTCTGCAATTTCTTGTTTACATATTGTTTCATAATAGCTTGGGGTATTTTGGCTCATCATAATTGATAAATCTTCCTTTAATTCCACGTTTAAAACTCCGGCCTTAGTTTCTTGAGAGTATTTACCTGGTTCAATGCGTCCTTGGCTTAAGAGTGTGCTAAAGGTTGCTATCGTGGCATGACCACAAATATCAACTTCTTCATTAGGTGTAAAAAATCTCACCTTAAAATCTGCCAAGTCTGATTTCATGACAAAAGCAGTCTCACTAAAGCCAATTATACCTGCAACCTTTTTCATGTCATATTCTGATAGATCGTCTGCATTAATAACAACTCCAGCAGGGTTCCCTCCCTCTATGCATTTTGCAAATGAATTTAATGTATAAGCTTTTACGTTCATAAAACATTTCTCCTTAAAATTTTTGTATAGATTTTTTATTTGAAACTTTCGTTATACTAATTCCATGAGTTAATATTATCATATTTTTCAAATATTTCGTATTAAAAGAGCCTTGGATATATCCCAAACTCTTAACGTCTCAGTACACAAAAATATTCTATTACTACATAAAATATAATTATAAATAATTTTATGGAGATTAATATGGACTCATTTAGACAAAATCAATATTCCAAGGCTAATGCTGTAAAATACGCCATTATATATGCACTTAAACCTAATCCTGCTTATAGATATTTTCCTCTAACAAATAATAACACTAGTGGTGATTGTGCTAACTTTGTTTCTCAATGTTTACACGCCGGTGGTGCACCTATGAATTATAGCACTAGAAACCCTTGGTGGTATAGACATAGTAGCATAAATATAAATAGAGATACTTGGTCTATATCTTGGGCAGTAGCAAATTCTCTTTACTGGTACTTGAAAATAAATCAGGCGTCACACTTACCCGGTGCTAAAGGTTTAGAAGTTCAAAATGTTTCTTTGCTTAAACCAGGGGATCTTATATTTTTTGAAGATAACAAAGGCTTTGTTTTCCATTCTACAATAGTTACATCACTCTTACACAATAAGCCACTAATATCTCATCATTCTTTTGAGGCTTTGAACATACCCTACCAAAGTTCATGGCCAGCATATAAAATGCATTTTTTGAAAATAAGCATTTAAAGTATAGCTGAGAAAAAGGGAGGCTCAGCTTCCCTTAAATTATTATTTCATTAAAACCTCTTATAGTATTACAGAGTATTTTAATTATAAGTGTAATAGATACTACTATAATTCCTATAAGAACCATATTAAATAGTATCCAACTTACATCTAATAAACTAAAACTAAAAAGTAATACAATATGGTTTACTGAGATTATAAAAAGCATTTTAATATTTAACCTTGTCTCTTTTATAAGAAGGTTTATACACAAAATTGATAAAACAATTACAATTGTTTTTAGTTGAAATGTCAATATAAATATTCCCATACCATTTTCGGGGTCATACCAAGGTGACCATTTAAAGTTCGTGGTTGTTATTAATATTTGAGCAGCAATTAAAAGCATATCTAACACACCAGCTAACGAAATTAACATAAGCTTTGCTATTTTCATTTTCCACCCCCATAAAGTTTATCCAATAATAACCTGAACTTATGCTATATTTTTAGAAAATTACGACATAAGATTAGTTAAATCTATTCTTCCGACACCTTATATAAACTCGTAATAACTATATACCCAAGTAGCAACTGAAATATATCCATGAAAGTCATATTGACTCTTAAAAAGAATTCAATTGGTTGTATTAATGTATTTCTTAGAAATGGGACAGGCAAATAAAATATCAATTATCCCTCTCCAATTTCATCAATTAACCATGGTGAATTCCTGTCTTTTCTAATAAGAGTACACCATTTAATATCTTTTCCACTATCTTCAGGGCCAATTCCATCTTTTTTATATTTAACTGTGTACTCAACCTTATAAACTTTTATGTTTTCAGCTTTTGCATGAGTTATTGTACCACGGCCATACTTCATATAAGCCTCCTTTTGTGATGGTCTTTTATCTTCAGATATACTATCAAGTTTAACATGTTTAAGATTTTTATCTATGTCTTTCCATTTCTGTACTTGTGTTGAATTAATTTCTTTTAAATCTTTTCCATTAAGATATTTAAAATAATTTTCTACTACCTGTTGAGCAGGGTCTATCGACTGCTTATCTGGATTTGAAACTTTCCTTTTTGTTATGAAGCAGCCAGTAATTACAATCACAAAGCATAAAATTACCAACATTATTTTTTTCATTTTCCACCCCCATAAAATCTTCCATATACCAATTTCATAAGCTAATATTATCATATTTTTGAAATGTTTTGTATTAAAAAAGAGCCCTGAATTTCTCCAAAACTCTCAATCTATTTCAACCAATAAAATTATTCTAATCCTTTAGCTAAAACCTTTATGATTCCTTTAATAAATTTTTGAGTAACTACTTTATTTTTTACTGCTTCATAAAATAATTCAACCCATTGCTCTTCTAGTAAATCTAGTGGTCTAGGAATAAACATCGGTTTCTCACCTTCATATTTCCACCATGAAAACCTTAATTCTTCTGATCCTGTTTCCCTTATTAGTATTCTTTGGGCCTTAGCAATTTCATTATCATCTATATGTATTTGAGCTTCACTTATAAGATCCCTTATACTTTGACATAAAAGTACACCTCCTATAAAAATTATACTAACTATTTCTAAATAATACTAATACCATATAACTTAAATAAACTAAAATATTAATAAAACTTCCTACAAACAATATATAACTAAGTCCCTGATTCTTAATATTTTCACTTTTATAGCAAAATAGACATCCTAGATGACGGATGCCTATTCTACAAATAATTGGGGATCTAATTTATATACTTTCTTGTGGCAGTTGCACTTAAGTTTAACGTGCCCTGCAACTACAGACACGAGGATGATAATTACCTTCACTTTTCTTTCATATATGTAAATTCATTATTTTCATTTCCGCTAAGGCTATTTCCTTAGGACACTTATAAGTATATACGGTATTTGTTACGATTTAATGTCATACAAGTAAATTATTTATTTATTTTTTGAATATCCTGTAAATAATATAAGAATAAGCACCAGCTTTAACCAGTTCTTATCTTTGTTTAATCATATTTTCATCTACGTAAAAACACCGATTTGCAAATTTATTCATAAAAATATTACATTGCTGTGAGAATTAAAATTCATTTATATAATTTCATTGTATAATAACCAGTTTATAATATTATAGTTAGTATTTATACATCTGATATAGTATTTTAAATACCTTTTATGAAAAAAAAGTGACAACTTATTGTTATATAATTGAGTAATCATTTCTAATTTATTATACTTTTTTTTGATACTTAACTAATTCGTGCTGCTCATTTAAGGAGGAACTTTTTATGGCTAATACTGATTTTTGTACATGTAAAAATTATAGTTGTAAGTTTAACCCACGTAATCATGATCAAGGTTGTAATCTCTGCATTAAAATTTGTCTAAATGATGGTGCACTCCCATCATGTTTTTTTAGGGCTGCTTCTGAAGAACTAAGGGATGTAACAGTAATTGATGACTCATCATATGAAGCTTTTGCAAAACTTATTCTCAATAACAAGAAATAATTAATACCATTAGTTATTCAATATAAATTTCTATTTAGCACGAATTAGAAATTTTTTAATAATTATAAAATATTCTTTACTTAAGTTTTTGGGAAACAACTTTAAAGACAGGATTCGTTTCTTCGTTGACAGAAATAAGCTTAATATATTCACGAATATCAAATCCCCATTCCACATTTGGCGCCTTCTGCCATTCGGTTATTGTTGTAAACAAAGCCTTTTTATTCTTCTCATTAAGATACTTAAAATAATTTTCCACTACTTGCTTAGGTTGCAATAACCGCTGTGAGTCTAATGCTTGTTTTTGCGAACTAATCTGTTGTGTTTTTGTTGTAGAGCAACCAGTAAGTATGATAAACAAAGATAAGATTACCAATGCTATCTTTTTCATTTTACACCCCCATAAAATCTTTCATATACCAATCCTATGAGTTAATATTATCATATTTTCGAAATATTTCATGCTAAAAAGGTTATAAGAGTCACAGTAAAAACTTATATGGCCTAAGTAATTCTCCAGCTACCTTTATTATAGATGAAGGTGTTTAAAAGCACTAAAGAAATTTTAGCACTTCACCTATAAGGATAACGCCTTCTAAGTGCTAAAGCACTAAGAATCCTGTTAATAAGTTTCAGATGGGTAAAAAAACGCACCTGAAACCAAGAACTCTTTTTATATGCCACTATATCGTGAAACAATCCAGAATACAAAATAGGCACCCTAAATAATAGGTACCTATTTTGTATTAGAATGCTTTAAAGGAAATCAATTAATATACTATCTTGTGATGGTTGCATTTAAATTTTACGTGCCCTGCAACCACAGACACAGACAGGATATTATTTTACTTTTGTGCCCTACATATGAATAAACTATTATCACTAAAACAATTCTTTACGTCGTTTTAAGTATATAAAGGATTTGTTACAATTTGATGTCATATAAGTAAATTAATTCCCCACTTTTTAAACATTTTGTAAACTTGATAAAAATAAGCACCAATTTATTATATTTAATCCTAAAATATCTCTTCATAATAACTAGTTTATTTTATTATATATATGAACAATATTCTAAAAATTTATAAATTTTCTAGGGGGATTTATATGAAAAAATCGGACTCATTGTGCTCTCCCATCCATAAAATAGATATTTATGTTATTTATTATTACAAATATAGGAGAGGTTCACATGATAAATTTAAATAATATCAATATAAATAAATATAATTTTAATGATAAAATTAGTAAGAGGAATAACTCTAACTCACAGGACGCAGAAGTTTATAATTTTAAGCCTAGGTCTACTGGTGATAAACATATACTTGACGAAATAAACAATGAGACAGATCCTATAGAAAAACAAGAAGATTTAATTTTCTATTCAGATTTAAGAAAAGCTGGTATAGATTTTAAAAACTCTTCTTCATGGGAACTGGAAAAAAGTCGTATCTCAGGTTTTCCACCAACAACAGCTCCTGGATATGTAAGACAAGCCTTTAGAGAAGCTCTTTTAAATGTACCTGAAAATGAAAGAGCCCATATTGCTTTAAGTTTATCATTTGAGTATGATATGTATAGTTCAAAAAATAAAACAGGAAATCCTAATAGCATTTCTTTTTATAATGACTTTATTAAATATACGTCACAATGCAATGATTTTAATAGAGGTTTATTAGGAGAAGATGTATACACATATACAAAAAAATTGTTAAATGATTTTTCACTAAACTTACAAAAATCAACTACAAGTAAATAGTAAAAGTAAGAAATGAGCCTAATTAGAGCTAGGTTCATTTCCTTTTTATCAGCATAATTTAAATATTACTTTAAAATATTTATGATTTTATTATGATAATATATATCTATTTCACTAAAACGCTAACATAAAAATAATAAAAGTATAACATAAATTTAAATTATATAGTGTATTTTTTGTCCAGTTTATAATATAATAATAAATATGTAAGGTTGAGTGGATTACAGGAAGCTGTATACATTCACAAAACTATGTCATGCATGAAAAAACTTATATGAGCAAGTAGCTTTTAGCCGAAGTTACTTGCTATTTTCTTTTTTAGGTTTATCTACATCGACCCTAACATCATTTAAAACTTTATCTTTTGAAACACTTGTCTTGCTTTCAAAAAACATTTTAATTTTATCTTGCTTATAACAAAATACTGATAAAATACATAGACTTGATACTTCAGTTATGGAAAGCACTATAATGCACAAAAAGAAAAAGCTCATTCATATTACCTCCTCCCATTGTGTCAACCCATTATACCTGCAATCCACTCATATAGCAATTACGGGAGAAGGTAAATTACATAACATGATTTGCTGCTATTAAATACATTATATCACAGTGTACCATAATTATGGTAAAATTAAAAAATAATAATTTATAAATTTATTGAAATTTTAAAAATAATTAAATTATATCGAGAAAGATATGCCTAACTGAGGGTTGATCTAAGTTCTATATATAATTATATGCTGCTACCTATTGAATAAATTCCTATTTAATGCTATCATTTTATTAATAAATCCATATCTTGACAAATAATAATAAAACCTGTGCCCTATTATTAAGAGTACAGGTTTTTGCTATATATTTATTTTAAATTTTGCTCATAAACTTGAATCATTTTCTTAACCATGTTTCCACCTACAGATCCAGCTTCTCTAGAAGTTAAGTCTCCATTATAGCCATCTTTTAAGTTTACACCAACTTCCTTAGCTGACTCCATTTTAAATTGATTTAGTGCTGCTTTAGCTTGTGGAACTACTGGTTTATTACTATATGACATAGTACTCACTCCTTTTTATAGAAAACTTTACTGGTTATATTTAAAGTTTATACATTACTATAAAAATTACTCTAGGTAATTGGATGAATATTTAGTAATATTCATAAAAGTAAGTTAAAACAGGTATGGTATTAAATATAGAAACAAAGTCTTTCTGTAACTGCATTTTTGCTAGAAGATAAATTTATTATATTATTATTTCGAAAATATAATTGAGTTAAAATATAGAATAAAGGATTCACTATTTTACGACATATTTAAACAAAAAAACCATAAATTCATTTTTATTAAATATACAGTCCATATAATATCATACGAATATCATATGGACTGTATATTTAATAAAACCATTTTAAATAGGAAGGTGTATATGATGATTATTGAATTTTTTATCAATTTCTGCGTTTTCATAACTGCCATAAGTATTATTTGTATTCTTTTTAAAGATAAAATGCTAATTTCAAAATCATCAATAGCTATACGTGAAAAACTCTTTATTGGAATGACTGGTGGTTTACTGGAAACATTGTTATTGTTGTTTCCTATAGATGTTATGCCCGGTTTATTAGTTAATTTTCATGCTTTACCAATTATTTTATCATCTCTTTATGGAGGAGTTTTATCTGCAATTGTAACTACCATCATAATTAATGTTTTAAGTTATTTGATATTTAAGCTTCCTATGGTTTTTTTATTAACTGATTTGTTTTTATTAACTGGATTTATTTTTATCTCAAATACTAAAACAACAATAAAAAATAAGTGGGTTTATTGTACTTTATATTCACTTGTAGTGAGCTCTATTGGAAATATAATTCTTATTAAAGATTCAAGGCTGCTAGCTCAATTTTTTATAATTTACTATATTTATACTATACTTTTAACATATTTTATATATAAATTCATAGAATCTTTAACAAAAACTTTTGAAGTGTATAAAAAATATAGAACTGAAGCCTCGATAGATTTTTTAACTGGTCTGAATAATGTAAGATGGTTTAATAAAAGTTTAAATCGCATCAGTATTGCAATGGAGAAAAAAGAAAAAATCAAATGTTTATCACTAATATTATTAGATATTGATTACTTTAAAAAAATAAACGATAAATATGGCCATAGTTCAGGTGATATTGTATTAAAAAATTTGGCTAATATTTTAAACGACACCTGCCGAGCCTTTAATATTGTATCCCGTAATGGCGGTGAAGAATTTTCGGTACTACTATTAAATTATCCAGCTGCAGATGCAGTCCAAGTTGCTGAAAGAATAAGAAAAAACATTGAAGCTTATCCATTTCATATTTCTGATGGAATTACTGTTCATATAACAATTTCATCAGGAGTTTCAACCTATCCTAGTACAACTGACAATATAGATAATCTACTTGATGATACAGACACTGCACTATATGAGGCTAAAAATACAGGTAGAAATAAAGTAGTTCTATACAAAGAAGAAAACCTACTAGAGGAATATAGATATAATGTAATATAAAGTTTTTCATCATTAATTATTAAAGATTATTTTCCTAGTTTTAGTAGTTATGGAACTTCTCCATAGTATTATACTTTTAACAAATAACTCACAAATATGATTACATCTTACATAAAAATTAAGGCTAGAATAATTTTCTCTTCTAGCCTTAAATCCTGTATAAATCAATAATTTCTAATAATCAATTCACTATATTTATGATTTCTACCGCTATATTTTCCCACAAGATTATGATTCCTTTGAACTTCATCTATGTTAAAATTTTTATATAAATCTCTTATAAATTCACAATCATTATAAGAAAGAATAAACTTCCCTTTCACATTTTTAAGATAGTCACTTAATCTTATATGGTCCCCTTTTGAAAACTTATTCTGATAATACCTTTCAGTACCATAGTATGGAGGATCTAAATATACAAGCGCATCTTCTTTGTCATACACTTTGAGTAAATCCTCAAAATCCTTATTTTCAATAACTACTCCTGAAAGCCTCTCTTGGATATCTGTAAGATATTTAGTTGCCACATTAATATCCTTTTTAACACATCCATATAACTTATGGTCACTTCCATAGCTTGTCTTAAATTTCCATGTTGGCCTGTTTGTCTTTTGGAAATAAAGCCCATGCTGCACCTCCAAATACCTCTATGTATCTATTAAATTTTTCTGGAAATCTTTTAACTATTTCTTTTCTCAATAGCTTCTTTCCACCTATCCAACCTATAAAACTATTCATATGGTACCTCCTTTATTCCAGATAATACTATCACATACGAACATATATTTGTTTCCAAGGTAAAGATAGATATGCCTTGTGATAAATATCATTAGTAACTGCAAAAATATCATATAATATTTGCAAGAGAATAAAGTGTTTTTGGTTAGTCACCCTCCGGAATTTATCTCTTACAATGAGGTCATTGCGGTTAATTGACAGCAGAGACCAGCTATGAGAAGTCAATAGATTTTATAAAAAAATTTGTAATATGTTTAAAATATATAAATACTTTAATTCGCAAGAGTAAGATTTTGCGAATTAAAAATATTAACTTGATTTAAACCCACTACTATGCTAAATTAGATTTATAAGTTGTAACTTATAAATTATAAAAAAGTTTATATATTTGAGTTTTCTAGGGTTCCGCAGTTTGTAACTGGCTGGTCCGAGAGGAAGCGCACATTTAATTGTGTACACGGAAGGATAAAAGCCTGGGAGATATTTTTGTAATATTTCCTTAGGCTTTTTGTTTTATTTTCTTTTAAATAAGCCATGAAATATTACTATACTAATCTTAATTAATAAAATTTAGGGAGGTAAAGTTTATGGAATGGATTTATTTAGTTATAGCAGGTTTTTTCGAAATAAGCTGGGCAATAGGGCTGAAGTACTCGCAGGGATTTACAAAAATATTACCTAGCATCCTAACTGTTATAGGAATGATTGCAAGCTTCTATTTTTTATCATTGTCTTTAAAAAGATTACCATTAGGCAATGCATATGCAATTTGGACAGGGATAGGAACTGTTGGCACTGTAGTGTTAGGTGTTATTTTATTTAAAGAACCAATTAATGTAATGCGTATGAGTTGTATTGTATTTATAGTTCTTGGAATCGTTGGTTTAAAATTAATATCAATAGACTAATAATTGTATATAGCTTATAAATAACAAAAATAAATATAATTTTAATTAAAGAAAAGTGATAAGAAGAAAATATGCAGTTATTTAGCTTTAATATGAAGGAGGAATTTTAATGAAAAAGTTTGTTATTGAAGATGATTTTTGGAGTCTGTTTCCAGGTGCAAGGATAGGAATTATAGTTTGTCATGGCATAGATAACTTTATAAAAGATGAAGATCAATACAAGAATATGATTAGTAAGTCAGAAAAGGAAGCATTAAAATATTTGGAGAATGTAGAATTCAGCAGCAATGAAGTCATAAAAGTATGGAGAGAAGCCTTCCAAAAGTTTAAAACAAAGAAAGGTGCAAGATCATCTATTGAAGCATTGTTAAAACGAGTTGATAAAGGAACTCATATAGGAACTATTAATCCGCTAGTTGATATTTACAATTCTATTTCTTTAACATATGCATTGCCTTGTGGTGGAGAGGATATGGATAAATTTGCTGGTGATATAAGATTGACTAAGGCAGTTGGAGATGAAAGCTTTATTACATTAGGAACAGATGAGAGTGCACTACCATATGAAGGTGAAATAGTATATAAAGATAACGAAGGAGCAATTTGCAGATGTTTTAATTGGCGTGAATCAGTAAGAACAATGCTCACTGAAAATACAAGGAATGCTTTTTTGTGCATTGAATTAGTTGATGAGAGAAGAGTTAAAGATTTTGAGAATGCTTTAAAAGATTTAGCAAAAATAGTACAGGATAATTTAGGTGGAACGTGCAAGATTTCAATTCTTGATATTAACAATAAAGAAGTATTAATAGATTAATTTGAGGTTAAAGGTCTAAATGACCTTTAACGAGTAACTCGTGAGCGAAAGCGGTCAGGATTGCTTGTCCCATGGTTATACGAAAGGAGAAAAAAAGGTAATGAGTGGTTTTAGTTATAAAGATATTTATATGGAAGATGGAAGAAGGGTACTGGAGATTAATGTACTTCCAGAAAAGTATTGTAATTTTGATTGCATATTTTGTCCTATTGGAAGGTCGAAAAATAAGGTAGATACAAAAATGTCATTTGATGAAATAGACAGCTCATTGATTGAACTTGGAAACAGGATAGAAAGTACAAAAGCAGAATTAGTTTTTATTAACTCAAAAGGAGAAGCCTTAGTAAATGATAAAATTGGTGATATTATTGACTTTATCAAAGACAAAGGTTTGCCTGTAAGACTACTTTCTAATGGATATTTACTAGGTAGAGATGAATATATGAAAATTGCTAATAAATGTGATGAGGTTGTTGGAGAAATAAAAATAATAACAGAAGAAGGCTTTCAAAAAGTTCAAAGACCTATTGAAGGATATACATTAGCAGAATATATTTCAAACATGGTTTCTTTTAATAAACAATACAAAGGAAAATTTATATTTGAAATTACTATCATTAAAGGCTATAACGATGATGAAGAATCAATTGAGAAGATAAAAAATATTATTAAAGCAATATCTCCTGACAAAATAATTGTAGCAAGAATGGAAGATGAAAAATTTAAGAAAAAACTTGGTATAAATGATGAACGATTTGAGGAAATTTCAAGTACATTATTAAATATTTAGTAATGCTAATATATTATATTTTTATAAAACGTCGTAAGTGTAAATTGTAATATTTAATCAAGAATTGCAGTAAATGATAAGAAATAAAATAGCGAAAGAATTAGAGGTGTAATTATGTTTAGAGATATGAGAAGAAAAAAACAATTATTATCCAAAGAAGAGACAATTGAAATTCTAAAGTTATGTACATCTGGCGTCTTAGGTGTAATTGGTGACGATGATTATCCATATACCGTTCCAATAAGTTATGTTTTTAAAGACGGCAAACTATTTATGCATGGTGCAAAACAAGGGCATAAGATTGACAGCATTAAAAGGAATGATAAAGTGACATTTTGTGTTATAGAAAAAGACGAAGTAATACAAAAAACTTTTACTACCCATTTTCGGAGTGTTTCCATATTTGGCAGAGCAAGGATTCTTACAAACGATTCCGATAGGAGATATGCCATTGAAAGTTTAGTTGAAAAATATTCACCTGACTATATTAAAGAAGGGCAGCAAGAAATTGAAAGAGAATGGAATAGAGTATGTTTAATTGAAGTCAAAATCGAACATATGACAGGTAAGGCAGCTATAGAAATTGTTAATAGTAATAAATAAACCAGTTCGTATTATTCTTATTTTGTTTACTAATAAAAAGGCAGAGTTATGCCTTTTTTATTTTATATGAAGATTAAAAACGAATAATAAGAAAGTATTTTGAGCAAAGCAAATAAACTATTAAAATAATTAATAGTTAAAATTTTACATAAAACTATTAGTCTAGTTATAATATTGCTTAGTTAATAGGGACATAATCCTTGTTATCTCTCATAACAGCAAAAACAATGCGTGTTAATTTATTAGCTGTAGCTCCTATTGCAACTAAGTGATGTTTACCCTCACTTCGTTTTTTATTATAATATTCATTAAGAGGACTGTCATGTAAGACACATGTTGAAGCAGATAAAAATAAGGCACGTCTAAGATACGGTGAACCTCTTTTGGACATTTTATTGTTATTAGATAGAAATTGTCCTGATTGCTTAACAGTAGGATCAATGCCAGCATAAGCTACAAGACTAGAAGAGTTTTTAAAACGTTTAATATCACCAATTTCACTAAGAATAATAGCAGCAGTTACGGAACCAATTCCAGGAATAGTTGTTAGATGGCAGTCAAATTTACTATAATAAAACTCAATTTCTGAATCTAGAGATTTCATTTGTTTTTCAAGGAATAGTATTTGACTAATAAGTTGTTTTATTTGAAATTTAAAAGCTTTTTTAGCTATCTTAATGCCAAAGGTATTTTTAGCTGCATTTTGAATCTCATCAGCCTTATTAAAACCAAGTCTTCCCTTACTTTTTGTTTTCAATAGTTTAGTTAAATCATTTATATCCAATTCTAATATTCCTTCTGGAGTTTGGCATTTTTCGAGAACAGCTTTAGAACTTGCACCCCAAATATCAGAAAATAGTTTATCATATTCAGGGAAAATTTGGTCAAGTACTGTAATTATTCTGCATTTAAGTTCAGAAATTTCAGTAGTTAAAGAAAGTTTATATCTGCAAAGCTGTCTTAGAGCAAGAAGTTTATCATCACAAAGTTTTGTATTAGTAAATTTACCAAATCTAATAACTTCAGCAATTATAAAAGAATCTTTCGTATCGTTTTTAGTTTTACGAATATACAAATTTCTAAAACTATCTGATTGAATAGGATTAATAACGTTTATCTCATATCCCTTTGTTAGTAAAAATGAATATAATGACAGCCAATAATGCCCCGTAGCTTCAAGTCCAAATATAACTTTAGAATTGCCAGTATATTTTTTTATATGTTCAATTAATTTATTTCCACCGCTATGGGAATTAGCAAACTTTATAGATTTGCCGATTATGGAGCCAGTATCATCAATAATAGTAGCTTCATGATTATTCTTACCAATATCAACACCAACAATATACATAAAAAGTCACCTTCATTTAAAAGATTATTTAGATAGAATCCTCTCATCTATGCAAGTTACAGCCTAGTTCGATATACGAAAAATTGTAAAAATACAATTGACATCCAGCTCATACGCAACATCTCGCAAAGAAGAGGCAGCAGTCTCTGCTCCGAGGTCAAAAAGCCTCATGGGGGTGAGCGTAAACCTCTATCTATACGAGAATATTGTCTCAAAAGATGAGTTATTAAACAATAGTTATATAAATGAACTTTAGAACTATAAAGATGTTATATAGATTAAAGTTTTAGGCAGGAAAACTATTATTTAATGTTTACATGTTTATCATACTAGGGGGTGACGAAATGAATGCCTATGTTATTATTGTTTCCATGGTATGCATAACAACAACAGGTATAGTAATAGGAACAACAGTAATTTTTGCTATACTAGCATACTTAAAAGAGAAAGCTATACTTAAACACAAGAATAACTTTAAAGATAACAATAATGAGATTTCTATTACCGTTGATGATGATAGAAATAATCATTCAAAAAATTAAAATGCACCCATCCCATTGAGTGCACTTTGATTAATTAAAAACAATCTGATTTAAAAAACCGTAACGGCTTCTTTTAAAATTATTATATCACATTTTATGTTTTTTAATCATACTTTTTCAATAATAACGAGTATAAAAATAGCGAGATAAATCGCAAATAAAAACAAAACCTAGAACAGTTTTCATTATCATTATAGGTTTTAAATTATTATTGAGCTGTATTTGTATTTTATATATTCTGTTCAATAGAAATATTATCTAATTCTTTGATAATATCTATTACATCAGCAATATCCCTTGCGAGAATCAAAATTCAAGACTAAAATCTAACTACTTCTAAATCTCTATTGCTTACTTCTCTATATTTCCCACTTTTAAACCACCATAGAAAGGAGTTTTATTATACTTATAAAAAATATAAATATTTAATATGTTCACCACCAATTCTATTTTATTAAATGGATACTTAAAGTGGAGCCATATCCAGTAATTATTGAATAAATATGCCTTTCTCCTTCACTTACTGCAAACATTCCCTCTAAATCATAATCTTCTTTATCATCATGGCCATAAAAAAAATAACAATTTACGTATATTTTTTTATCTTGTATTCTTAGATGTTTAATAAGATTTAATCCATCTGAATCATTTACTTCTGTAAAAGAGCAACCTGGATATTGCTCTTTTAATAAATTTAAAGCTTCGTTATAAGTAAATTTAGTATTATCATTTGAAGAAGATACTCGATTTTGCTGATTCTGAGTTTGTGCTTGAGCTTGTATATTTGCTTGTTGTTTTTGCTGTTCTATTATTTTAGAATATGAGTCTTTTAAATTTTTAGCTTCAGAGTTATTTGGATCTAGTTTTAAAGCTTCATCCAAATATTTATTAGCATCATCATATTTACTGTCTTTAGCAGAGTTACTTGCAAGTTCAATATCTTTATTTATTTCATCATTTTTAGCTTTTTCTTTTTGTATATTTTGAGCAGCAGCTAATGCTTTTTCTTTTTGCATAGTAATATTATTTTTATAATTGCTGTATTCATACATTCCAAAAGATGATAAGCAAAAGCATATAATTAAAATAAGTAAAATAATAAAAGTATTTTTAAATTTTTTCAATTTTATCCCCTCTTTATTATAACTTATTACTATTATAGCAAAATGTCTCAAATAGGGGAAAATTTTTTTACCTTAAATTACATTTTAATCTATATTAGCTTATTGCTAAAAGAATAAATATTGACAATATATAAAAGGCCTAGACCTTATACCTAATCTTAAAATTATTGTTGTTCAGAAATTGCAGTGCTTTGTGTAATAGTCATATTTTCTTGTTGTAGTTTTGTAGCACCTACCACATCAGCAACATCCTTACTTTGGTCAAAGGCCGGAGTTAAAATTTTACTAGCTACAACCTCACTATTTATTTTTCCACAAATAGTTTCTCTAAAATGGTCCAGTTCTTCCTGAGATATCCCAGGGATCTTTTCAACTAGCAACTTATCAAATTTATTTTTCTTCTGTTCTCCTGCCTGAGGAATAAATTTAAACTGCTGCTCTACTATATAATAAATATCCTGTGCTATTTTATAATCCTCATTGTACTGGTCAACTCCTATTTTTTTAATAAGAGCTTCCCTTTTCTTTTTAAGATAAGTAACTCCCACAGCAACACCATAAGAAGCTAAAGCTCCTAAAATACTCAATACTCCACTTGAAATTATATTTGCTACTTCATTTCCTAACATATTTTTTTCCTCCTAAATTTTTATTTATATTTTTGATAATTTAAAAGGGCTATTTTACTAGCCTTATAAGGCAAAATTCTCACCTTATCCTTTAATTGATAAAATGAGATTTAAAATAACACTTTAGATCCACCCTGACCTTTATTATTGTTATAAACTACTACTGGTGCTCCACCTTTTCTAAGTACTAAATAATTTCCTCTATCCAAGTGAATTCCCATATCTCCATCAGCTCTTGGTTCTATATAAAATTTAGTACCTGGAATCTGAAATACTCCCTCCGGAATAGTTTCAGGATACTTAGGTACTGGCTGTATTACTGGCTTAGGTACAGTTGGTTGACTTGATACTGTTTGTCCTGTAATACCTTTTACTATGGCTGTTGCTAGTTTCTCAGGATCGTACTTGTCACAATCTGACTTTGTATCACAGAAAAATGGTTCTATAAGAATAGCAGTCATATTTGTATATTTCAGTACATAAAGTCCATTTCTTAATTGACTACCCCTGTTTCTAAATCCTAGCTCACTAGACATTTCACTGCATACCCTGTCAGCATACTCTTTTCCACTAGCACTTATATACTCCACTTCACATCCATTGGCCTTATCAGTTTCATAGGCATTAACATGCATACAAATATGGAGCTGTGAACCTATAGAGTTAGCTTTGTTAACTCTATAGGCAAGACTTTGTCCTAAAGATAAACCTGGGCTTGCTGAAGGTGTGCAATCATAGCAGGTATGTCCTAGTTGCTGAAGCTTTTTAATTACAAGTGCTCCATATTCTCTGCAGTCATGTTCCTCATTCCTGTATCCTTCAGCTCCACGATCTTCACCAGTTCCATGTCCAAAATCATAAGTTATTATCATAACATCATTTCCTTTCCTTATTTTTTTGTAAAAATAAACCCCAGTACTGTTCCAACTATTCCAGAACATATTGAGGTTATAACAGCTAATTTAATTTTTGAGTAATCCTGTGATGGCCTTGTCTCTATATTTTCAAGTTTTGAACCAATATCTTTGATACTGTCCTTAATTTCATTAAGTATTTTAAATATCATTTTTATTTGTTCACCACCTGAAGCAGAAAATTTTTCAACAACAATTACCCTTTCATCTAAACTTTTAAGCTCACTTTTCAGTGAACTTACATCATCTTTTAAGTTTTGGATGTAAGGACACTCTTTACAATTATCATTCATTCTAAGCCTCCCATTTAAGTGTTTTAATCAAAATAAAAAGACTATTGCTAGTCCTTAGGCTTCATCATTCTTATTTCAAATTTTTCATCAAGTTTATCAATTAATTTACTTCCATCAGACTGTGGAGTTAACAATGCAGTTTTTAAATCATCTACACCATTATCGTTAAACCACTTCTCTTTTTGTGTATCATCTGTTGGTAATCCTAACAAAGTTAAAACATTGTTCTTTATAGAATAATACTGTGTACCTTGCTTTATTAAAAACTTATTAGTATTAACTTCTTCTAAATACCATTCTGAATCAATTCTTTTACCAGTACTTACAAATCTATATTGTCCTGGTAATAAATTGATTATTGTTTTTTCCCATTGCGTATTACCAATTTGTGTTAATGTTTGTGAATATAAAGAAGTTACATCATCATATCCTCCAGAATCATTCTTTTTAATTATGCTAAAAGGAGCACACATATTACTAAAAGAATTAATTCCAGATCTCCATATATTACATTTTTTAGGTATTAATAATTCTATATAATAGTCTACACTTCCCCAATAACAAACACCATTTGAAACCCATGAATCAGGTTGAGCACCATCAAATAAACCTGTTGCAGTAGCAATTCCATAAGTTCCTATAATAGTAGGGGTAACTTCTTTACCTAATCCCACTATATTGGGTTTTACTGTTCCTGCCATTTTATAATCTCCAATCTAATAATTTATTTTTATATCTCCACTAAATTTTATAAATACTTGCAATAATGTATTTGAAGCATATACCACATTATAAGTATCCTCCTTAGCTTGTGCCCATTTACCTTGACCATCATACTGTAAATCTAAATTATCAATGCTCTCTGTATCTGAAATACTATTCATAGACAGTAAATAAGCGAACCTTATTTTTTTGTTTGTATTAAGCAAATTCCAGTAAGTAGAATTAACAGCATTGAAATTAGGTATATCTATACCTTTTACTTTTACATCATTCACAGTTAAACTTATATCTTCCCAATGATCCGTATTAAAAGTTTTCCATGTTGTCCCACCGTCTACACTTATAACTACACTTAAATTACTCCCTGTTCCTGTAAGCTTAAAATAATCTATATTCTGTACATAACTTAAATCTTTATCACCACTAGCAACTAATAATCTATCTGGTGGAATAGCAGTTACAGTAAGTATTTCATTTACTCCTTCAGTATTTTCTTTAATGTCTTCTATACTTTTAAAAATACTTTTATCTATTTCATACGAATACTCTTCATTATTGCTTCCTATAGCCCCTTCATCTTTCATTTGATAATCATAACTCGTTTTTAAATGTACTGTATTATCAAACCCTATCATATCATCAGGTTGAAAATCACTGGATTCAGAATTACTAAATGAATTTAAGGTTTTTATTACATTCTGGTCGCCCTGCTGAAACTGTAATACATTTACTCTAGGGACTTTAAAATCCACTGTATTAATTGGAATATCTATTTCATATGGAGCTGAAGCACTTCCTGTAACCCCCATTTTAGTTAACTGCTTAATGCTTAGGCCCGCAACATCTCCTATGTTCTGCAGATCCACAGTAGTAAATTTTTTTTCATCTTCTGAATAGACTACTACCTGCCTATCTTTCTTATTTGCTACATTTACATCATCAAGGCTCTCAAATCTTGCTGCCCTGTGATTAATTATTTCATCTAATATTTTTGAGCTGCTCCACCCTGTAGTTTGTGATGTCTGGTTATCATCTAAAACAACATCTTTATCAAGAGTTACATTGAAAAATTCGCTCATAATACTCACCTACCTACTCATCTATTACAAGTTGAAAATCTCTCACAGAGAAATTATGATTATCAACATTTTTAGTTATTTTAACAAATACATCTTTACTTTTTCCTTGAAGTAAGTCCAAAGCTACAGTATCAGAATAAGTTTGGTCGTCCAAGCTTAGTTGAATTAAATCATCACTTGCAGTCTGTATCCCTATTTTTAACCCTGTATAACCCTTAGTATCAATATTCTTAATAGTTATGCTTTCATCCAAATCTTTTAATACTCCAGGACTCGTATTAGTTACAACCAAGCCATTATAAATTACCTCAAGTTCGTATTTGCTAAATACATATACATCACCATATTTAAGATTTAACATGTCTGATTTATATATCTGATTTCCACTACTATCTTTAAAAATAAAATATCCTTGAATATTTCCATCTAGAAATACTTTACACTCCAGATCATTATTAAAAGTCCTAGTTTTTAACAGATTATTATTTGAATCGTAAAGTTCACATACAGTATTTTCAGGGAAATTTTGTACAGTAACATACGGGCTCCCATACACTTTATAATTATCTAATACAAAATTCTCATTACTGCATTTTTGAAGACCTTGTTTAGTGATTAAATCCGTAAAATTAATGCCACCTATATTTGTATAGTTGACTCCATCATCACTTACATAAGCCTGTACGTAATTATCCTGCTTTATTAGTTTCCAAAACTTATGTTGTTCGCCCTGCTTTTTATCCCTGATTCCAAAAGTATATTTATCATTTCCTAGATAAATCATTGAATAATCATCTGTTACCATATTACTAAAGTTCTCTTTTTCAAGCTCTATAACAAATTCACTATAGTTAAACTTTCTTTCAATTTTATTGTTTGATATCAATTCTAATTTTCCTGTATTTATATCTCGTGCAACATTAGCACTTCCGGCAAAATCACTAAAAGAAGAGGTTAAGAAAAAATTCTCAACCTCAAGCAGTCCATCTTTAACTTTTATAAGTTTCATTCAACCAGCTCCTATACATTAGGCTGCATAATATAATCATATGGTACAAATTCAACTACCTGCACATCATTTGTACCAGCCCCCTGCGCTATAAGCATTTTCGCCTGCTGTAATACATCCTGGTAGCAGTTAGATGAATAAGCATTTACCCCTTTTCCTGTTTCATCTGTTACATCTCCATAATTAAGTTGAATTAAACTGCCACTTTTAATAATCCCCCATTCTTTCTGCCTCGGAGTTTTAAAATCTATTCTACTAGGAATTGTTGCTGCCATTAATATCATCTCCCTAAAATATTTTTCTTTTCTACCTTTTGTGTTTCTATATAGTAATATCTCTTGCCCTTTAATTTATCTAAAGCTTTCATTAAATCGCCATTTTCAGCCACTCTATTAAAATTTCTTTCAATATCCATGGCTTTTGGATTTCTCCATATTGGAACTATATTAAAATGATGCTGTTTTAAATAATCTATAAGGTTTTCTACAAGAACCCCTATGCCTTGTAACCCTGTATCTAAATTTAAGAAATATACTTTTTCAGCTTCCCATCTAACCCATCTGTAAGTTCTGTAATAATCTTCATCGGGGTTTGAAGTATCTAAAGTATACCAATCATATAAGAATTCTATTACAAACTGCATAGCTTCCTTCCCAGTGCAGCACATCCATGCTTGTACGTCATGATGCCATATCTCAATTAAGATATTTACTAGATCTAGCATGATTTCTATACTTACTGCATAAGCAGGAATATTAAAATCTATGCCCCAGCTACTTCCCCATAAAATTGGATGATTGCTGAATCTTAAATATTCATAGTCATGGTTATTTAATAAACTACTGTCATAATCAAAATCCTTATTTGGAATAATTAAATTATCTTTTGGATCTGTAGGATTTAGCCACCACCAGCGTTTAGTAATATCTATAAATTTGTTATTTCTGCCTTCCTTATAAATTGCTGTATTAGAGGTATTGTTTAAATTCCATTCTAGAGTCTTAATTATATTAATAGATTGTTATTTGCATATTCCTTTTTCTGCTTGTCTATAAACATCAACAGAACTTATTCTGCCTAAGTACTTGTCTAAATTTCTAATTATATCTATTTTGGGTACTCTCGTTACTCCAAAAACATTACTATAGGAAATATCATTACTTATTTGTCTTTTAAGTAACTTATTAAAATTATCTTTAAATATAGAATTAAAAAGAATTCTTGACAAACTACAGTGATTTGCTTTATAAATACCTTTATAACTATTCCTTGGCATAAATATATTTGCTGCAATTTTTGTTATTCTTTCACTAACATCTCTATATATCATTTTGTTTCTTATTTCTTTCTTTATTTTTCTTTCATTAAACTTACTTGTAATGTGCATACTGCAGCCTTTTATTATACTTTTTAGAGCATTCCTTCTAAGCCCGTATTTGTAATTTATAAAGTTTATGTGCTTAAGAGTAATTCTTCTAAAGTCCTTTTCTAATACAAGTTTATTAATCTTCCAGTCCTTCTTTGGCACAGTCTGTCTCATTAATTCATCTTTATAAAATTCTTTACTATCTGGTCTTCTAACGAAAATAGGATTAAATAAATTTAATGATAATTCTTGTCTATTAAAAAAAGCAAACAAGCTCTTTTTATAGATCCCATTTTGCCAACGCCTAAACAAATTTATACTTTCTCCCACATCTATGATTTTACTCTCAGGGCTCTGCAGACTTTTATCTGTTATTACATTCATAGAGATATTAGGTGTTTTTAATTCCAATGAACTATTTTTTATAAAATTCAGATAACCTGATTCAAAATAAACACTCGATTCCATATCCATTAAAACATTATTCTTTTCTAACTCTATACCACTGCCTTTTATAAAATCTATATTCTGAGCTTTAAGACTAAAAATAGATTCTTTATTTATATCTCTATTACTTAACCTAAGCTCCATTGCAAATTTTTTAGTATTTATTTCATATAACTTCTTATATAAATACTTTTTACTGTTTTTAAATATAGAAACAGTACTTTTGTAAAGCACTTTATTAGAAATATTCGTTTTGTTTCTCTGAATTTCTTTTATTTCTTTAGATAAGACTCTTGGCCTGTATTTTAATATCTGAACTGCAGTATTATACTTAAAAGCAGCTCCTGAGTGAACTTCCCCTGCATATTTAAAATCACACAAGGGAATTTTATGCAGGGGCATTTATATCACTCCTATTCAACGGATTTAGGACACCTAATGGCAATACAATAATTAATATTTGCACTGTTATTTAAGAAATTAAAAGGTGCTGTAATTTTAAACTTCTTATAGTTTTCCTCTTGATCTGTATCCTTCATATACGTTAGCTTATCTGCATCATATATGCTTGAAGAATCACCGGCTAATACATTAATCATCTTTCCTCTTTCCATATCAACTGGATGTACAAGAGTTATGTCACTAAATTGATGCTTCTTATGATCCCACCTGGAACCTTCCACGTTGCACTTGTCCATAAATGGATTTGTTGCATAGAAAGCAGGATAATGCGGCTGATATGGCATACCAATTTTATTTGCTATCATAACAAAATCAGTCATTCCATTTCCAGTTCTCTCGCCATAGGGATTACTGTAATTAGGTTCAATATCAGAGGAAGTAGTTATTCCAAAATTGTATTCATCATCTGTGTAAGCACTATCTTCTACTGGCTTTAAAGCACCAATGTAAGCATAACTTGTTAAATAATTATTGTAAGGTGCTACATCTGCACTAGGATCTCCTCTAAGTACAAGATTTATGCTGTCTTTTGTGACATTAAGCCAGTATTGAACGGGCAAAAAGTCTTTTATTCCATTTTGTAAATTTCTATACCAGGCTAATCTATAATTATATTTACCTTGTACATCCTGTGAAATATTAATATCTGTATTATCTGCATTTAACTCACTAGCTATTTGAAATCTTATATTATTTAAAGCTAATCCTGCTGTCACAGCACTAACATAGTCATTGTACCCATTGTCAGTGCCATCTGCATTTTGTTCAGCCATAAATTCTAAAACTTGTGCATCATTTCTAGAACATGCTACACCGCTAAGATTAATATAAGTATGTGAGTTCTTAAACTTTTGTACAGCTTGTTTTTCTGCTGCTGTTAATTCTCTTGCAAGTCTGCTAATCTTAACATAAAAAGTTTTTCCATAAGATGTAGCTGCTTTTATTATGCAGGTATCATTTTGCTTTGAAGCTGTAAAAGTAGTTTTAACCTTATCAGTTGTACTTTTGTCTGTTATTAAATTTATTATTTTAGATTCTCCACTAACACCTATTTTATCTATGCTGTCAGGTACTACTAAAGTCCATTTATATGCATCACCTGCTTTTTGAGTTATTTCCTGTACTAAGGTCTTAACTAAATTCTTTACGCTGCAGTTTCCTTCAACATAGTAGAATTCCTCTGTTACTGCCACTTGCATTACCTCCTATCTAATAAATATATTTTTTCTAGTAAACATGTCTGTTATTTTCTTAGTTTTTAAATCTATGCTGCATACCCCATATCCTAAAGGGCTCGTATTTTCAACTGTAATGTTGTATTCTTTTAGAAGTACTGCACCATAAGACCGTTTTTCATATATTTGTACATTTACAGGACTTCTTAATTCCCCTTGATTATAATCATGGACATATATATCTAAAACTTTATTCTGGTGTCCCTTAACAGATATTATCTCAGGATTATCATTTGATATATGCTGAAGCCAATCCCAATTTAAATAAAATCCATGATAAGATTTATACCAGAAACAAACATGCATATCACCCATGAATCCATGAAGATCCATATCTGTATCGGAATTTTTATCCCACTGCATACGGACTGCTATATCCCAATCATTTGGTATATCAGGCACATCTGGATTCTTAGGATCTGCAGGATTAATCGTAACTTCCTTACCTTGTATGTACTCCAAATCAATTAAAGTCTGTCTGCTGTTTCCACTTAAATTATGCAAAATAAAAGAAACAGGAGTATTGGCATTTACTTTATAGTAAGTATTAAAGTATTTATGCTCCCCTATTTCCTTTGTAGTTGCACTATCTATTATTTTATTTTTGTTTATAACCAGACTATACCTATCTTCCTTTTTCCAGCCTGTCTGATTTAAATGGAGTCCAGTTAAAAACACATCTTTATCAAATATAAAATCTTTTTTATAATCATTTATGATTGCAGGTATATCAACCATAGCTCCTTGAACTTGCTGTGCTCCATCATACTTATACAATAAAAATTGCTCTATCCTATTTTTAAGGCCTTTGTATTTTTCATCAGGCAATAAATCTTCAATGTCAGCTAATAGTGCTTCAATATCTCCTATATCTAATTGTGGATATTTATTTTTCATTGCATCATCTATTGCCTGCAGCAAATCTTTTCTTAACTCAGCTTCCAGTTCATCAAAATTTATAACATATCTCGGTAAACTCATGCTGCATCCTCCAATATATTAAAATCCACCCATAATATTTTAGAAGATCCACTGGCATTGTTAAATATAAAGTCTATTTTTTGACCTGCAGTTACTGAATAAAACACATTAAAGAACTTATTTTCTCCATATTCTTTAGTCCGGACACCAGTAAATAACGTGGTATCTCCTGTTTTTAAGTCCCATGTATCTTGAAAATTCCAGGCTGATTGAGAATATGTTATACCAGTAATTCTTCCCTTTTCAGGAACCTCAAATTCTATAGTATAAACTCCTGTGCTTGCTGGTATCTTCAGCATTTCTCCATATATTTTCTGTGTTCCAGATATGCCTAAATTACCAGCTAACCCATCCAGTTTAACTCCAAGGGCATTTAATGCTGCTATTAAATCCGTATAATTTACTCCCTGTAGTTTATCTCTTATTTGGGTAAGCAAGTCTTCCATTTTATCTGTGGGAACGGTTATACTTCCTATATCAACTTTAACTCCATTTTGTAAATAATCCTTTATCGCATCTGCTAACTCGCCAAAGTTTATAACATAACTTGGTAGGCTCAATTGAATCACCTCTAAACATAATCTATATTGTCAACTAGATTGTCTAAACCTTTATTAATTTGTATTGTCTTTGTGCTGCCATCAGGATATGTTGTTTTAATCCTATATACTTTTCCATTAGTATCTCTGATAAGTTCCTCACTCCATTGGTCCGTTCCAGTTCCATATATACATTTAACTACTTTCTTTGTATTAGAATCTCTCACAAGCTGTACAGGATATTCTACAAGCTCACCACTATAAGGCTGATCCCCTGTATCTATGGATATTTTATTTTTAAGATTTCTTTTCCTAAGTTCCTGGTCTAATACATATACTACAGGCTCCCTAAAATTCTTAAACCCACTTCCGGACATGATTAACTAGCCTCCTTCATAACGCCAGAAGCAAGGAATTTAGGTATTAAATATATCGTATTTTTATCTCTCATACCTTCTAATTGCAAAGTATCCTGATATCCATCTGCTGTTAATTCCGTATCTATACCAACTACAAGGTAGTACCCGGGGTCCGTATTATCTCTTAGGAGTTTAACTACATGGCCTAAATCAATATTCTTGTTTCCCTTGCATGGCAATATGGTAAGTGGAGTACTTTTTCTCCAATACTCAAGAAATTGCCACCCTGCTACTGCTTTTCTTTTTTGCTGGGTATTTGCCAGAGGATTGTCTATTATGTCATACCATTTTTCACCGTTAAGATATTCAGTCATTGATGGATCTTCAAACTTATCAAAAACAGTTTGAGTCTTATCACCATTCTTTACATCACAGGTAACTTTTAATATATTTTTCATTAAGGAAGCATCTCTTCCGGCATCATCTGAAGAATTATTTGAGTTATCCTTATAAACCCAGTCAAAATGGTTTCTATCTCCACCGCCTTCTATATAGTCAGGATACTGATCTTCCAAAATAATAGTTCCACTTTTACTGCATCTAATAGCTGCATGCATTGTCTCTAAAAAATTCTGTATAACATCTGCATACACTGTACCTTCAGCTATCTTTAGATTAGAGATACTGTAATTGTCTCCTCCTGCTTGATAAAAATTAAGTCCTGCCCTTCCAACTAAATCTGCAATTACATTTACTGCAGTAGTAGCACCATAAACTATATCTTCATTTGTGGCATTTAAAAGTCTATAGAACATATCGTGACAAGTTAAAGTGATAGTCTTATCTCCTTCATTATAGTTATATTTCTTTATAACTCCTGAGTATTGAATCAGATCATCAAAGTAAACTTCAATGTGAGCATAGTTGTCAATTATTCCTGTATTGCCTCCCTTAAATGCTGCTAAAGGAAGCTTTTCATATTCCATAATTATAGTAGACTCTGTAACCTGGGTATCTTTAGCCCTGTTTGTTTTTATGCTTGTAAGGCTGTTTCTTACTGTAATCTTATCTGCATCACTTGTACCATAACTTACATAGCCTGCTTTTTTATATATAGTTACACTAGAGTCCATCATTATCACTCACCCATCCGGAAACATCATGATTACAAAGCATCTCAAGTGATATATAATATATATCTCCTTCAATTGTTGTATCCAGATCAAATTTATTTTGAAGATAACCTTTATACGTTACTCCAAACTCATTTATTAAAATTAACCTCTCGCTGTATCTTTTAACAAATTCAAGATATTTTTGTGCATTTAACTGAGTCTCTGCATCTGTATTGCCTTTAATGTTAAAAGCAGCTGTAAATTCAATGATGCAATCTGATTTAACATTATCCTGAAACTGACTATAGCCAGAAACAGTTCTAACAGCCTTTCTAAAATAAGCAGGACGAGGAGGTTTATAATTTGTTATTGATGCACCAGTATCTGCACCGTCTGAATATAAGAGTTGTATATTAAATTCATTAAGTCTAGATATATCCAAAACAATCCACCTCCTAATCCCTTATAACATCATTCATAAAGAAATCTACTAATCCATTTTTTAATGAACTCTTAGTCATTGATTTTACTTCACTGGTAAGTTTTGCAGTACCTTTTTCTCCTGTGTCTGCTACTGTTACATAAAGTGTTATTTTAGGATCAAAATTAAGTAATTTACTAGAGCCAAACTTACTAATTTTACTCAATCCTTGTCCAGAACTTCCATAAGCTCCACTTAATGCAATATTATCAAGTTGTGAAAAATCAGGCTTCACATTTCCTAAATTTTTAATGCCATTAGCTAATCCTAAAAGTCTATTTTTAATAGGATTCTGCATTTTATTCAATCCATTTATATAACCCTGGCCTGTATTAACACCATATCCATCAAAAAAAGTTGACGGTGAATGTATGCCTAGAGCTGATTTAAACGTATTTTTTATAGAACTTGCTATAGAAGAAATTTTGTCTTTTATTTTGCCCGCCATACTACTTATACCATTAAATAAACCTTCAAAAATAAATTTGCCTATGGCCTTCATATCTGCACCTAAGTTTTTAAATATCATTTTCCATCCTTGTGCTGATTTGGAAAGGAAATCTTTGAATTCATCAAAAGCAATCTCCCATCCTTTTATGGACTTAGAGAAAAAATCACCAACAGATGCAAATATATCTTTTATAGCTTTTCCAAAAGCAGCTGCATACTTTTTGCATGTATCCCAATGCTTTATAACTTCATATACAATCAGTCCTAGCCCTGCTATTACACCAACTGTAATTAAAACAGGTGCACTAATTAATCCCGGCAATGCGGTAAATATACTTGCAGATTTTTTTAATCCCCCAAATGCCGTTCCTACTTTAGAAATACCTGTTATTAGTTTAGGAAAAACTCCTATTACTTTAGTGATTGCCGGCCCAAATTTTGAAAATGCTCCTACAACCGTTGACGTTGAAGTTATTATTTTACCAAATATAATCATTACAGGCCCAAATGCCGCAGCCATAACTCCAGCATAAACAATTATAGTCTGAATCGGCCTTGGGAGTTTATTAAAAGCATTTGCTAATGCAGATATAAAATTAGCAGCTTTCTTTATTCCAGGAGCTAAAACATCTCCTATTCTTATTCCTAAAGTTTCAAGAGATCCTTTCATTGATTCAATAGCACCTTTTAGATTGTCCTGCATTGTGTCGGCCATTTCTTTAGATGCACCATCACAATTTTTAAGTTCTTTTGAAAGATCATTAAATTTCTGTGGCCCTTGATCAACAAGAGCTAACATACCAGACATAGCTTCTTTACCAAACAAAGTTTCCATAACACTTGCTTTTTGTTGCTGGGTAAGTCCTTTTGTCTTATCCTGAAGCTGTTGTATAACTTGTCCAAGTGGAATCATTTTTCCATTTGCATCAAAGAAATTCATTCCCAGCTGTTTCATTACTTTTGATGCTGCTTTAGTCGGACTTGCAAGATTTGTTAATGCACTTCTTAATGTAGTACCCGCCTGACTTCCTTTTATACCTGCATTACTTAATAACCCTATTGCTGCACTTGTGTCTTCAAAAGAAATTCCCAGTGAATGCGCAACTGGAGCTATGTATTTCATAGCCTCCCCTGTATCTGTAATTTCAGCATTTGTATCTCCAGCTACTTTTGCCAGCACATCTGCAACGTGAGATGTTTTATCAGCTTCCATACCAAATCCTCTTAAAGAACTACTTGCTATATCTGAAGCTGTCGCTATATCAACGCCTCCTGCAGCCGCAAGACTTAACATTCCGGGCATTGCACTCATTATCTCATTAGTTTTAAAACCAGCACTTGCAAGATTCTCCATACCCTCTGCAGCACCTGAAGCACTAAATGCAGTATCGGCTCCTAATTGAATGGCCTGCTCTCGCAATTTGGTAAAATCATTCCCTGTAGCTCCACTGATAGCCTTAACTTTAGACATTTGAGCTTCAAAATCCATAGAGGTTTTTACAGCAGCTGTTCCAACTCCAACTAAAGGAAGTGTTACAGCTTTTGTTGCTGTTTTTCCAACAGTATTCATTGCTCCACCTAAGCTTCGAATTCTAGTTTCAGCAGAATTGTTAGAGTTCATAAACTGTTTCATCTGCTCTCCTGCACTGCTTAAACCACTTGTAAATCTTGAGGTATCTAACTCCATAAAAGCAACCACAGATCCAGCATTAATTGCCACTGCATCACCTCCATTTTTCGTGCATAATAAAAAGAACCACAACTAAGTGATTCTTCTTTTCAATATTCCTATTAAATTATTTTAGCCTTTAATTGCTCTATATCCAGCTGTTTCAGCTTCCTCTATTGTCCTAAAATAAACGTTATTACTTAACTTTTGCATTTCTTTATCATAATAAGGGTCGCCTGGCAAATGATATATTTTACTATCTGTATCACCTATAATAGCAGGTTTCCCACTATCATCCATATAAGGTTGTTTTTTAGGATCATCACTAGCTGAAGCTGCATATGCAGTTGTTGCTGTTGTACTTGCTGTTTTTGCAGCGACATCCTTCTCTAACGCATTTAAATCATTCTGCAAGTTTAAAAGTCCATCTTCTAAATTTTTATTTTGAGGAATTGGTACACTTACATATTGACCACCTGCAGGATTTGAAGGAGTCACACTTCCACTCACTGTTGGTGGATGCCAACTTGATGCAGTATATCTATCTTTCTGATCTTTAAAATACGCTTGTTCAGAACTGTAATTTGAATAAGCAAGCATAAAAAACAATAGGAAACACAAAACAGCAGGAATACCATACCCTACTCCAGCCTGCCACTTTTCTTTAAATAATATAGGTTTAATTATCATAGATTTTACTAACATTATTAAAAATACAAGTCCAATAGTATAAGCTATCCACATAATAGTGCTCCTTATGCCAAATAATACTTTATTTGTATAATATATTATATCATAGAATTCTAATAATTTGTTTGTATTTAGTGGAACACAATCGTCTTACAATGTTTTATTATGCTTCATCATCCATTCTATTGTAGATTTATTGCCACTGCCATCATGTTTTTCTTCATCCTTCCATTTAGGAGTCTTAGGTTTTTCAACTAATAATTCACTTAAAATATAATCACACGCTTCATCAAAACAAAATGCATCATAATCATTTTCTATTCTTAAAATTTGGCTTGGCCTTATTTTGTATGTCCTTGCCATTGCTATTATTGAAATTATCCTTTGATGCTGTACGAAAGGATTTCAAGCCTTCTACCCCCTGCTGACTATATGCCCATAATTCAAATCTCTGCGTATCAGTCAATTCTAAATTTATCTCTTTAAGTTGCTTCATGCTAGGTTCTACTAATGTATTTTCACAAATTATATCAATAACTTTTCCATATTCTTTTAGATCTATTTGATCTATCTTATCCTGATAAAAAAGCCTTCTAGCTACACCTAAAAGCTGGTTAGGTATTTGTCCACTTTGACATAATCCTAAAATAGAAAGCCTTTTTACTCTTGCATAAAAAGGCTTATTCCCCGAAAAAGGACTTAGCTCTATTATTTCTGTAGACATATTTTTTAATTCCTCAATACTTGTTACTCTTGGTTCATCCATCTAAAATTCCTCCTATGTTGTAGTAAATTCAACCGTTACAGCAGTTGTATTTCCACTATTGTCTGCTTTTCTAATTGATGCTGCAGTAGCCTGATAAGTAACACCTGCCAATATACCTATTGGTACAAAAGTTATTATTTTCTTAGTAGTATCCATAGTCACATTACCTGTAACAACAGAACCATCTGATTTTTTAGTAACTTTGAAATTAGCAGCTGTAACATCTGCATCATTTACAGCGTCAGCGAAGGTCCATGTTACTTTGCAATCAGTTCCTACTGTAACTCCTGGAGTACCTTTAGATGAATCAGGGCTTGTCGAAGCTGGTGGATTTGGTACGGTTACTGTTTTATTGCCATCATCATCTGTATTTTCACTTGGTAACGAATTTACATACTCAATATATACTGGTTTCTCACCTTTTTTAGGCCTGCTATGGCTTTCAAACTCAGGCACATAAAACTTACCATCTTCAAATTTAAATTCTACTGGTGTACCTTTATTATGTTTAAAACCAAATTTAACATACTTTACAGTAGAGGAATCATAATCCTTCTCTTCTGAATATAAATTTAAAGTAAATGGTACTTTATTTACTGCGACTCCAATTTCAGGACCTTCATATCCGTTGTTTGTCATTGTGCCGCCATCTACTAAACACATTAATTCTGGTGGAAAAGTATTGTCTGTAAGTTTTATATCATAGCCAATGCAAATGTCTTCTGTTCTATTCATAGCTATTATCCTATTCTTAACTCTAAGTATATCTTCTTTACCTTTACTCAAATCCGGCTTAATATCAGCTTTTTCAGCAGTATCAAAATAGTAGCTTTGTCCGGTAACTTCATTAATAATTTCTGCTAAAGCTATATTTGCTATGGGCATACCCTGAATCTCGGTTTCCGTTAAGTTCATACTTTCTGACATTCTATCTACCTCCTTAATCTTTGAAATGTTTGATATTCTATTGTTTGTGTGTACCCATTCACACTATCATCTAAAATTACAGGTGTAATATTTCCCGTAGGTCTTATATATCCTTTTAATTCACCTAAAAAGCTTTGTACCTGTACTGTATAAGGTTCTATATCTGAGTAATTACTTCTAGGACAATAAGTGATAACATCCAGAGTTTGAGAACCTATTTGATTACTTCCTTCAAATCCTGCAGTACCTGTATTTTTTAAAACTACATAAGGAGTTGTACATTTGCCCTTATGTTGACCTGGACTATATGCATCTATGCCTTTACTTTTTAAATGTAGAAAGACACGTTCCCATACGGTACGTGTCTTATAAGTTCCTTTTATATAGTTTTCTAAAATATCTCCTGAGACTGCATATTTAAAATCTATTCCTGCCATAAAATCACCTATTTTCCTAATAAATTTGCCATACCACTAACAAACTCAGGTGTAAGTTTTCTAACTGTGGGCCTAAGTATTGCATATTTACCTTCATTAGCAAGTTCTAATTGAGCAAAAGAAGGACCTACCTCCATGCCAACTTCATCATCTTCACTTTTTCCTTTAGCATGAGCTAGTTCAAGATAAGGAGAATAATCCATATTACCTGCAACATAAGCAGCACACTTATTTTCATTTTCCCACTTGAATCCGCCTTTTATAGTCGTACGTGCATGAGTTGTATGGTCCTTCCAAGGAACATTATTTTTAGCATATCCCTCCATCTTTTTTCCTGAACTATCACAATAAACTCCTGCAGCTGATTTCATTTTATTATTTACTTCACCATTTTGAGCAATCCTTCTTAATAAATCAGTAGCATCAAATTTAAATCCAGACATTTAAATCACTCCATCCTTTTTAGATAAGTATCCCAAACAATATCTTCTATATTTCCCTTATCTATTATTTCATACATTACATCATCTAATTTGAAATAATCATATTCCTTTATTTTCTTAACCTCATCATCTACTATAAGTAAAAACATGTCTTGATAATTTTTATTAAGATTTGCGGCATCTGAACTATCATTAACTACATTAATGGAAGTACCTCCTGTATGATAGTATCCTTTCACTGTACACACATAATCATCTTCATACTTTTCTCCAAAAATATTCTTACCCTGTCTTAAAATTTTTACTTCTTTCATAAATGGAGTTACTTTTCTTATAAGCTGCTTTCTTATTCTCTGCTTTCTAGTTTCATCCCATTTCATTGTCCATCAGCTCTTTTCATACTTGTATTATAAGAAGTAACTGGCTTGAACTGCTTTGCAAGTCCTAACCAATACTCTCTGTTACTTTTTAATGTTATTCCTGATATTATCAATGCATCATCTGCTACTGCTTTCTTTAGGCAGCCTTCATAACTTGCTGCTTGTACATCTCCACTGTTTTTATCTAACAAAAGCTGAAGATCCTCATCATCAAAATAAGGATACTCTTTCTCCTGAAGATTAAACTTTAAAATATCTAAATTAGTAGCCACAATTTTTCACCTGCTTACTTTTCGGCTGGAGGAGCTTGCTGGCCAGTTTCTTGACCAGTTTGCTGTGTTTGTACTGGTGGAGTATAGCTTACATACTCTTTATTCTGTAATTCTTCTAAATCAGACTCTCTTATTTCTAATTCACCTCCCATCTTTACTACATCACTATCATATTTTAAATTTACTTTTGCTTTAACTTTCACATTTCTCTCTTCTTCGGCTGCTTTCTTAGCCACTCATATCAATCCTTTCTTTTAAAATAATAAAGGGAGTAGACACCTCCCACTTATTTTATAGTTGCAAAGAAACATTCATCTATTCTATCAAAACTTGGCATTCCTAATTCAGACACTTTAGTTTCTACTGTCACTGGATCTTCTTTTAACATAGTAGTTATTGCAACACCAGTGTTAACTATAGATGTTTCTAATTTCTCAGTGCCATAAATCTTGTCTGCTTCCTCTGGAGTTGTACCATAAACAGTACTTCCCAAGGAGCCATCAGGAATTAAAGTAACTAAATTATCTTCATAGTAGCTTTTATCTGAATTATCTTCGGCAGTATACGTTCCATTCAATAAACCAGTAGATAAATCAAGTTTTGAATTTAAATAAGCTATTATATCTGCATTTGTTACAATAGTTGCACCAATATTCCTTGCCATTAATTCATTTTTTATTGCTGTATTTAATTTAATGTATCCTAATACTACAGATGTAAATATAATCCTTGTAGGTACACCGTATCCATCATCAGTTAAGGCTTTCTTCCATCTCTCAATATCGCCAACAATATCTGCAGCAGGATTATCCCATGCAGCAGTGCCAGTTAACACTTCTTTATGACTTGCCGGAACATTATAGTCTACAACCATATCTCCATCCTCAGTAACAATATTTATTGTACCTTTCTGTAATGCTTGAGCTCTCATTCTTATCATGTCAACTTCTGCACCATCAACCAAACCTTGATAATTGCCATATATCTGTGAAACAAGCTGCTCAACCAAATTTTGATTATTAGCTTGCATTGCAAGTAATAAATTTTGCCTGTCCTTTTCTTTTATAAGTACACTTTCCTTAAAAAATGGCATTTCCTTTTTCTCTAAGTTCAAGCTAGCGTTTAATGCTCTGGATTTAACAGCTACATCAAAACGAGACATTCTTAATGCTACAGGCTTTTTCTTGGAACCTTTAGCAAGTTCTATTTCAGTTCCTAGCTGCTTTGTTGGTGGAAATAAAGTTTTATCTATTGTTGTTGCTGGTGGCAAGTTTTGTATATACAATGCTATTTGCTGCGCATTTATAAATTCTTGTAAAGTCATTTATATCTCCTCCTAATTACATAAATTTGATCATATTTAATGCTGCTTTAGCTGCATCTGCTGGAGCTGTTGGTAATTTAGATGCATCAACAAATCCAAATATTAATACGGATACATTTTCAGTGCCCATTGAATTATTAAAATCTACATTCTCATAGACGATCCCAAATGCTGTACCATCATTTACGACCTTTCCAGTGGCATCTATTATAGTCCCTGCTGGAAGTATGCCTTTAGCATTTAATGTAGTAGCTGTTTTAGCTACTTTGAGATTTACAGGTAAAAAATACTGATTATATTTCAATATGTTAACCTGTGAATCCATAATTGTTGTTGTACTTTGTCTCATAAACCATTCCTCCTATTTAAAAAATTTGTTTTGTTCTTCTGTATTAACCATTGATGCTGCTTTCTGCTTTGCAAGTTTTTCTCCTAAAGATGTAATCGTTGGTGGATTCTTGTCGATCCCACCTGTATTAAAGTGTCCAGTACCGAGTACTTCTTTTTCAAAGAGATATTCTCTATCTTTCTTCATAGGCTCAATTTGTTCATTAATACCAACTGCTTTTCCATCATCTGAAAGCTTTATATTTTCATAATTAATAAGCTTCATTGCTAGTTCAACATCTTTAACCTTTGATTGCTTTAAAGCTTCTTTAACTGCTGTATCAAGTTTAATTTTAGTAAGTTTAGCTTCATAATCTTTAGTAGCAGCTTCATTTTCCCCTTTAAGTCTCTCTATCTCGGCTGTAAGATCCTCATTGCCTTTGGCTTTACCTTTTAAAGTTTCAAGCTGTGTATCTCTGTCCTTTAACTGCTTTTTATAATCTTTTATTGAATTATTTGCAGTATCAAGCTTAGATTTTTCAACATAACCAGTACTGTCCACAAAATCAGTATCTTTGTACTTATTTCTAGTTTCCTCTGGAAGTGATTTAAAAGCCTCTTCTCCTATAATCTCATTTAACTTTGGCATTACATCCTCTCCTTTTTTAATTTTAAGTATAATAAAAGACGTATTTCTACGCCTCATACTTTTCCCTAAGTTCCTGCATTATTTCTTTGTTTTCCTGAACTATTTCATCATATTGCCTTTGTAAATTATCTATTTTTTTAATATTTTTTCTTATTCTTTTGTCCTTATAAAAAGAAGTATATTCTTTCTTACAATATGGACAAGTAAAATAAGTTCTTTGAACATTATCATTTATCCACTTTGTTTTAAGCTTTTTGATTTTAAATGTCTTTCGACAGGAATCACATTTTATTTCTAGCATTTTTAATGTTTCTTTTAAACTGTTTTTCATAAAAACCCCCTAAAACAAAAGCACCTACTATTTTTACTTAGTAAGTGCTTTTAACCTACATTTTCTAATTCATAGGGCTTAAAAAATTCAGTACATATAGCTTCACCGCTACTGTCTGAAAACTCAACCAAATATGCCTCATTAGGCTTTTGAAAGCATTCAACAATTGCTCCTATGCTACCTTTTTTTAACTTGTATTCAGGGTAATCTTTTTTTACTTTAACACTGTCAAATTCTTTAAAAGTCATATTATCACTTCACCTTCTTTTTCGTAACATATACAGATGTTAATGACGGAAAGTCATCACCATTTTTTATTATCCAAGCTGTAAGAACATTAGCAGTTTTCCCATTAGGACCTTCTAAATTCATTATAACTTCATAACGCTTGCCATACTGCGTTTCATCTTTGTAAATTGCCTTATAATTTTCTATGTTTTCTTTAATATTCCTAATTAAGTCATCTGCATTTTCTTGATTGTACCCTAATGCCTTATCAAATGCAATAGCTTTATCTTTGCCTGTTGGATGATTCATATTTAAAGCATAGTCTTTTATTTTAGGTTCTGGTACTATGGCATTATCTATATTAGGCAATAATTCTTCTAAATCTATTTTATCATCATATTTATCATTTGTACCATTATCTCTATTATTTTTAATATTTATATAATTACTCTTCTTATTGAAGTAGTCACCATATTTTTCATACCATTCATCAAGTAAGCTATCATCATTTCCATCAACCCAATTTCTTAACCTAGAGCCTATGTTTTCTAAACTATCATCAACTAAAGGCTCCTGATAACACAAACCATTAGGATGATCCATAGGGCAATCCTTAAGTAAGTATTCTCTTCCATCTCTATCTTTACATAAGCTACAAGTCCTACCTGGTGCAAAAACGCTATGCCATCTAACCTTCGTTATAAATGGATTTCTTTCACAACTTTTTAATAATGATAAAGTATATGCATGACTTATTGAAGTTCTAGCAAGCCTCTGAGCACTATAGTCAATTGTTTTTGAGGTACCTGGATAAACCTTTTTCCAATCCAAATCTTTTTGTGCATCTGGATTTACATATGCCTGAAGATCTTGTGCTAATTCAATAGCACTTTTCTTTTCAACTATACCCTTTTGAATTATCTTATCAATATCACCATTTACTTTATTGCCAGTCCACCATATTCTCTTAGAAAGTCCTCTACCATCTTTGTATATATTGCCTTTAACAACCTCCTCTACTACATCACTAGGTACTTGAGAAAACATACTTGTAAAAGTTTTACTCATTCCTAATCCATATCTCATATTAATCTGTCCAAAGAAATCTAGTTGTATTGCTGTTGCATATTCAGCGCTACTTTTCATGTTTTCTTCAATAATAGATTTTAACATTTTATTCATTTCTTTAACTTTTGATCTTACAGCCTTACTATAATCCTTTAACCACCTCTCTGTTAAGCTTCCTTTTCTGGCCTTATTCGCTTTGATTTTTAAATCTTTAGCAGCTTCTTTATATAAGTCTCTAATTTGTTTAAACTGATTTCTTGTGAGCTTGTCTCTGTTTTCCCTGGCTTCCTTAATTAAACTTTGGTACTCATTCATCTAAATTACCATCCTGAATTGTCTGCATTTCATCATTTTCAGCTGCAGTAATATCACTTATTTCTTGAATTATCTGTTCATATTCTCCGTCTGCATCCTCAACATCGCCATAAGTTTTAATGTATTCTTTATGACTTTTAACATTTGCTGCAACTTCATCCATTGCAAGTTTCTTTTTATCATCAGTATCTTCAGGTATAGGATAATTATGTTTAAATAAAACAGTATAAGAAATACCTAACCACTCATCTTTAAAGGTGTTATAACTATATTTAGCAGATTGAATTATAAAACTTATCAAGCTCTTAAAAACTGGTTCCCAATCATTCCATTTTTCTTCACATCTTGCTATTAAGTCATTATACATATACTTCATAGCTTTTGCACTTGGGATATTGCTTAAATCCTTGACATTAGGCATGTCTAAAATATCCCTCATGTCTTTATCGATTCTGTCAAGATAACTATTTGCTGCTTCAGCATTACCCATACTATATTCTAGTCTTTGGACAACTGCCTGTTTACCATTTTCATTAGCATTATCTTCAGTTCTTACAGCATGTAATGCATTAGGTGCTATAGTTAGTTTACTTACATCATCTTGATTACCATCAATAACAGCCTCTGCACCAAACATTTGAAACCTTAATGCATCTGCATAATCTGAGTTCTTTTTATTATATAAAGTTTGTGGTCCTTTTAGATCCTCAAGATCACTTTCACCAAAGTCATCATTAAGTTCTCCACCATTTTTTATAAGCCAGCATGGAATAGTATCAAAACCTGTACTTTGAGTAATTTCTTCAGTAGGACTGCTTAAATCATTTCCAGAATAAGTTTGCTTTTTATAATATGCTTGAACTGGTAAATTCTCATTCTCTCTATCATAGAAATAAGTATGAATATAATAAATCTTTTTAGTATCATCCTGCTGGAACACATTCCTATCATCTTCTTGAAAGAAACTCACCTGAAGCAGATCACCATTTTTTTCTTTATAAGAGAAATCTTCTATGTTCTCATACTTAATTGATATTGGAGCTCCTGGATTAACTTCCAGCCTTAAAAGAATTCTTTTCTTTATAGTGCTCATAAGAAAAGCCTTTCTTGTATTTTTCCAGAACTTATTGTCCTCAAGTATATCATTAATAAACTTTCTTAAATCTTCACAACTATCTGCATCATTTGCATTATCTGCTTTAATTGTTATTGTAGGTTCTACACCAAACATAAACCTTGCCTGCTTTTTTAAAAGTGGTTTAGCCTTGTTTCTTATATCTTGTGTTGGCTCATAGTCTACATTATCATTGTTTTCCCAGCTTTGACCTAAGAACACTTTATCAGCCTTGGCAAGTTCTTTGTTTATACATTTGCCCTTATAGAAAAGGTAATCTCTAAGAACCTTTCTTCTTTCTCTTTTTTCTATAGGTGGTAATTGCAGTAATGTTTCCCTTACATCATTTATCACTAGAATACAGCACCCCCTTTCCTTTGTTGGTTAAGTTTAATAGTTCCATTACCTTTGTTATACACACTATCTGCATATTTCTGTTCTTTAATATCAGCAACCTCATATCCATCTAAACCATACCAGATAGCTGAAAATGAATGACTATCGATATTAAATTCATCTTCTATAATCTCACCATTTTTATCTACTGCATAAGTAAGATCTTTCAATTCTTCTATGGTGTTAGTACAGTTATCAGAACATATTATTTTCTTGAATCTCTTTACTTTCTTAGTATTTTGAAGTCTTGAACCTTGAAACTTCTTAGCACCACGCATATTAAATCCTTGCTGCTTGTAATATTTTATAGTCTTGGGCTCTGCACAATCAGAATAAATAATCTCTTGAGTTCTCTTAAACTCAGCTATCTCAATGGCAGTTCTATCATCTGTCATATGGTTCTTATAATATTCCCAATAGATATAAAGTATTTTGTTATCATCATCAATACACATTCTTACAATAGCGTTATATGAAGTTTCAAAACCAAAGTCCATGCCAACTCTTTTAATTGGATTCTTTATATTGCCTATAGACTGAAGTACTGCATAATGTGGAGCAACTTCAAACTGCGGAAGTACTCTCCTTCCATTTATGCCAAATCTGCCTTTACGTGCTATCCTATACAAATCAGGATCATAAGTTTTTAGTTCATCAAGCTGCTCTGTATAACTTTCGGGCAAAAATAAATTATCATCTGCAGTTGAGTGATGATAATATGTGTTGTTTCTTATGACTATTCCTTTTTTATAAAGTTCTTCATCATCAAGAATAAATATTTTTTTCTTGTCATTTCTGAAAAAGTGCTTATATGTCCAATTATCCTTGCTTACAGGGTTAGTTGAAAGTATCATATGCAATGACAGGCTTGGATGCCTTAAACGCCCTAAAAGCTCCTTAAATCCTGCATATTTAACCTCTGAACATTCCTCTATCCATACTATAGAAACATTATTTATAGATTTAAGTTTTGAAGGTTTATCCATGCCCTTGAATATTATCTTAGAGCCATTAGGAAACTTAACCTGCATTGGTGATGTTACGCACTTTATTTTATCATCTAGTCCCATATCAGTTATTATTTCTTCAAGTAATGAATAACAGCTGTCTCTTATGGTATCAAATACTTCTCTAACCACAAGCGCAGTTCTTTTTTCCTGCAGCAATTTAAGTATTAGCTTTAATGCCACATGGTAACTCTTTGATGATCCTAACCATAACCACCAACAAGAAAATAAAATTTATTTTTCCAGTCAAATAAAAAATCCTCAAAGTGAGGATTTATCTCCTTCATGATAGTCACCTTCAAACCACCTCCAATAAAAGCCGTGAAATCTTCTATTTAGATTAATAGCTCTTGCTACTTTACCATTTGATTTTATACCATGATGTAAACATGCTTGCTTCTCATTTCTATATATTCTAAATACATCACCATTTTTATCTAACTGAACAACAGGTTTTTCAAAATTCATCAACCCATTATCCATTGCATGAATAACATTGTCCTTCCTACTAATCCATTCTAAATTAGTAAAGATATTATTAAACGGATTGCCGTCTTTATGATTTACTTCAGTATAAGCATTTGGATTGTCACAAAAATATTCTGCTACCAATCTATGGACTAAGAACCATTTTGTTTTACCTTTTAACGACAAACCTACCTTGTGAGCAATATATCCTTTTACAGACCCCTTATTTTCAAACTTTGCAAGAATCTTTCCTTTTATTAATTTATTCATTACTCTTCCGTCTTTGCAATATACTATTCTTCTCTCATCATTGCTTCGTACATTCCCTAAATTTGAAACACTATACCTTTCGTTGTAGCCATCAATTTCTCTCCATATTTCCTTCACTATAACCACCTCTACTTTCACTATAACATAAGCGGTTATGGTAAATACATAATTAAATATAATTTTACAATTCAAAGTGAGGATTGACTTCCTTTTCTACAGCCATTATTCCTCACCCTTTCGTTTTATTATTATTTTTATCGGTTTATCTTTGTCAGGGTTTTTAACTTTATTAACCTCAATTTTAAGTTTTTCGCACTTTAACTTTTGCTCCTCTGTAGCCATATCCATGTGCTTAGACAACCAATCAAGGGCTTTCATCTTATCCTGAAGCTTAATTTTAATACCATCCTTACCTTGTGATACTTCTGAAATGACAGTACCATCTATTTCATCAGAATTATTAAAGTCAGTATAATTGTACTTAATTGTCTTTTCCTTACCCTTTTTATCTTTGACTTTATATTTTCTTTGTCCAAATTTTATATAGTCTGTTATGTCTGCAAATGCTATATCCATATACTTTTGAAAGATATCGTCTGGACTTAACATTGCTCTATTTAACCTATTTTGCTTTAGCCTCTGAATTTCTTCTTTAACTGTAGTTTTCTGTAGTAGTTGGTACCCTATTTCTGAGGCTCTATTTTTTGAATACCCAGCCTTAATAGCAGCCTTAGTTGCATTGAAACATTTAGGGTAATAAATACAAAAGAGCCTTTGCTTATCGGTAAGTTCCGAGTTTAATACCTCAGTAACTTCTTCAAGCTCTGGCTCTTTATTTATAGTATTCTTTTTATGTTTGGAACGTTCCGTATTCTTTTGAAACGTTCCTTTCAATTTGCTGTCCCATTTATCTTTATTCTTCCATCCCCTTATAGTTCCAGGTGAAAGATTTAAAAGCTCTGCAATCTTTACTAAATCAATAGCACCGTTATGTTTCTTATAAATATCGAATGCTTTATCCCTGTTAGGACTTCTCTGTCTCGGCATTTCTACACTGTCACCACCTGCCTATTCGTTTTGTTTTGATATTGAAAAAAGTCATCTTAAGAACCATTTTACTTTCTTATTTCGAAGCAATGTAAATAACTACAATCGTAGAAATTAAAAGTATAAAAGCAGCTAACTTATCTTCCAATTTTATGTTATCAATAATATCTACTATTTTATCTTTTAAATTCGATATAAATTTTAATATCCATTCCTGTATAGATTTTAAAAAATTAAAGAATTTATTAATAACCCACCATTGATTTAGTTCCGAGAACTTATATAGCTGACTAATTTTTTTATCTCTAGGGATTGGATTACCTTCACAAATTTCATTTTTTTCACTACTTTTTTTATCATCAAACTCTTCATTTTTAACTTTTAAAAGTATTTCTAAGCATAACTCATAAAGACTTATTTTTCTTGCTGTTTTTTTATTATTAAAATCATATAAAAATATTTCTAATCCTATTCCTATTATCGTTACTATTCCAATAACAGCTAAAATTAAAATATATAAATTCGGTGTAACTTCTTTTTTAAATTTATCTGTATTTAAAATTGCTATCCAAACAGAAACATTAATAGTTAACATTAAGCATATAAAAGGAACTGATGTAAAATTTCTATTTTTTAAATTATTAATAATGTCTTTAAGTTCCAATTCATCTGATATAATTAAGTTTTCTTCTTTTCTCTGTCTATATATTTCTTTGATTTTCTCCATAAATTTATTTAATTTACATCCTTGCAGTAAATTAATTGTATCTTTATCATTAAAAGCTTTAATATTTTTGAAATACTTTTTATAATTTTTCACATAAAAGTCCATGTCATTAGTAGTATCTAATTTATTAAATTTTAGAATTAATTTATAAATATAGTTAGGTAATATAGCTGTACCTACAAGCAAAACTACAAATAGCAATACACATTTTAATATAATATATATTAAATTAACTATAACCTTCACCTACCTTTAACACATATATTCGTCATAATCTCCAAAATTCCTGCTAATTAGGAGGATTTTACTATAAAATGTTGAATATTGGGTTAAAGGGAGGTGATAACTATGCAACATATTCCTGTAACATCATCTGATTTAAACTCTGTAGGGTATGATCCTACATCTCAAACATTAGAAATACAATTTAATTCTGGTGGAGTATACCAATATTTTGGTGTTCCTTCTAATATTTATGAAGGCCTTATGACTGCACCTTCACATGGTAAGTATTTTCACGCTTATATAAAAAATAATTACTCATGGCGAAAACTATAATTTAGTCAATAACAACAAATACTATAGCTGGACCATTTGCTTTAATTGCTTTTTCTACATAAGGTTCAACTGTAGTAGTTTCTACACCCTCTCTTGATTTTAATTCTTCAACTAATTTCTTTGTAGATACATTTTTCAAATCCATTTCATCATCACCTTCCCTCTATTAATAGCTCCATTAATTCTCCTGTAGCAATCATGTCTCATAAGTTTTTCAATATCAGAAAAGGAGAAGTCTTCTTCCTTACCTCTCCTAGATCTTCTTTTATTATTATTTTCTTTTAGTTTTTTATGAATATCTGATTGCTGTACCTTTAGTATTTTCTCAACTTTCACACCTCTCACCTATCTTTAATTAAATTTTTATTTCATTTATATAAATATTATTGACACGTGTTATTTATACGTGTTATAATGTAATTGTAAGGAGGAAGGGGATGAAACCAAAACAAATACTTAAACTTCTGAACGATAAAGGATGGATAATAAAACATCAAGGCGGCTCACATATTCAATTAATTCATCCTGATATACCTGGTAAGGTAACAATACCCAATCACAATAAAGACCTTAAACCAGGAACCCTAAACTCAATACTTAAGCAAGCAGGGCTAAAATAAAGCCCTCTTGCAAAAGTTTATATATAATTTCTAAAAAGGAGGCTGTACTCAATGGACAAATATATTTATCCTGCTTTATTTGAGTCTTCAGAAGATGGTGGCTACTGCATAACATTTCCTGATCTGCCTGGATGCATAACTGAAGGTGATACTTTAACTGAAGCTCTTACAATGGCAAAAGATGCATTAGAACTTCATTTATATGGTATGGAAGATGATGGTGATGAAATTCCAACCCCTACACCGCCGGAGAAAATCAAAACACACCCAGGAAGTTTTGTTGTTCCTATAGAGGCTTATATGCCTTTAATACGTGAAGAAATGGCAAATAAGGCAGTGAAAAAGACTTTAACAATTCCTTCTTGGTTAAATAAAATAGCTGAAGAAAAAAAGATTAACTTTTCTCAAATCTTACAATCTGCATTAAAAAAGCAGCTTAATATTAAAAACTAAGTAGAGTGGATAAACAATTCCACTCTATATTTCACTACACAAAAAATAAGCACTAGTATACCTAGTGTTTATTTTCCGTTTATACAATACATATTTTTAAATTTCTTTCACTATCTTTGGATTATATCCTGCCTATTCGCTCTATATTGAAAAAGAAGCCCTCTAAAGGCTCCTTAGTCATCATTGTTTTGTATATTCATCCACTTCAAAAGACGATATTTTATCAAATACAACATATTCAGTTTTCTTTGAAAATGGTTGACTACTATCAGTTTTATCAAACGCATAATATGGACTTCCATTGCTTCCTGAAGATCTGTTATTATACCAACTAATAAAGTCATTTAATTTACTCATACTTACTGTATATGATTTTACATTTCCATTAGTCATTGTCAAATTTAAAATAGCATTGCCAATGTTATCTGTTGGATTTGTTGGCGTTGTACCCTGCGGATTTTCATTATATGGTTTTAATTTTCCCGTCGAATCTATATCTATTGCGTCCAAAACTTGATATCCATCTTCCAAATTAACAATTTCTACATAATGCTCTTTATTTGATAAATTAGAATTTTCAAAACAAATTACAAAAGGTATGTCATTTGTACTATTCTCAATAACATTTCCATAAGATATTCCATCTATAGATATTTCTATATTTTTTGATCTATTTGGATGCTGCCTATTTATAATTCTCAATTTATTCCCTGTAAAATTAAATCTAATTTTGCTATTAACAGCAGATGAATTATGTTCTGTACTTAAATAATTTAATGAGGTTGTAGAACTCCCCAGAACAAAAGTACTGTCATAAGTTATATTAGTATTTGTGTCATCAAACCTTTGCCATCCACTTTCAGGTGCAGTTAGTTGTTGTCCTACTGTAGCAGCCTGTGCATTACTATTTGGTAACAATCCAAATAATAATGCCATACTAAATACTATAAATATTTTTACTAATAACTTTTTCATATTCTCCTCCTATAGCCTATCTTCATCTATTAAAATTTGTAATTTGGATTTGCAAGCATATATTCTCCTATTTTAAGTAAGTTAGCATCATCAATAGCGCCATCTCCAACTATATCTGTATTATATTGTGGAAGTGACGTAGGAGCTTCCCCATAATGTCTACCATCAATGGCTAAATCCAAAAGTGTAAATTCTCCACTATTATTTACATCCTTTAATGTACTATCTTCTATAGTTATTGTGGCCTGTCCACATTGTTCATCTGTTAAATCTTCCTCTGTAGTAATACCATCTGAAACCCTACCTTTTGTAACATCAACTAAAGCATCTCCTGCAGCTATTCCTTTGAAATTTAACTTTAGTAGTGTCTTTTTAGCATTGACTACATTAGCTGATCCTTTACTTGCAACTATAAATCTCAATTCTCCATCTTTGCCATCACTTTTTACTAGCTTCATTCCATCTACTTCATCTGCACCTAAGAATTGCAATTTAGTACTATCATATTTTATTCTCACATCTTCTGCGGCTATATCCTTTATATTATCAATAGTTAAATTAGCTGATACAGTTTCAGTCTTCTTTATTTTGGTTTTTTCAGGTTCTATATTCAAAACTGTCCCTTGTGATACTGAAGGATCTATTAAATATCCATCTTCATCTATATCTATTGCATCAAGTCCAAAATAATTTATTGGTGTAGAAGAATTATCAATTATTTCAACAGTATGTGATTTTTTTTCTAATCCTACTTTTTCATATAGTAAAATTTTATAGGTAAGTATATCTCTTCTTGTAAAAATCGTATTATCAACAATACCATCTATTTTTACTGTTACATTATCAGCGCCTTGAGGCCCAGCAGCATAAATATATCTTAACTTCGAACCGAAAAAATTAAATTTAATGCTAGTATTAAGATTTCTGCATATGGTTTCTGTTGAATTATAACTAGGAGGTGTATTATATTTTTGCCATCCTTGTCCTAAATAACTAATATCACTATTAGTATCGTCATATCTTTTCCACCCCTTCTCAGGATTACTCAATACATCACCCAATTTAGCATTATTTTCAGCAGTACCATTTAAATTACTAGTTCCTATAACTCCATCATCTGCAGCAAAAACATTATTACTAAAGCATCCTATAATAACAGCAAAAGCCATTACAAATACAATACCTAAGTGTTTATAAAACTTTTTCATCTGTATGTCCCCCTATTAAAATAATTTTTAACAATTTGTAAACAACTTCTAAAAACTATTTTAAACCCACAACCCTAGTCATATCAACAAAAATTGTAATACAAATTCTCTTATAATAATACATATAATAGAATTTATGTAAATTTTAGAAAATTAAAATTTAATTTGCTTTAAGATAAAAATTTTTTATTTACACGTATTGTATTTGTTAACTTATATTACTTCTGTCTTAAAGCACCTCTAACCCTCTTGTAACTCCTGCTCCCCATCATTTTCTCAAACTCATTATGACTTATATTTCTTTCTTTTATGAAATATTTATTTATCTTCCTACACCTAGGGCATTTTATTTCTATGCTTGCATTACCCTCTGCTTCCATAAGTAACTTACCACAACTTTTGCATCTTATCTTACTCATTCAACTCAACTCCTTATAAATAAAAAAAGGAGCCGCACATAGAATTCTATTTCTACATACGGCTCTCTGGGGGCTCAATTATTATAATTACCTAATATTTTTTTATAACGCAAAATAGGTATCCTAAATGACAGATACCTATCTCACACTATAATAAAGGGGATCTAATCTATATGCTTTTTTGTGGTGGTTGCATTTAAGTTTAATGTGCCCTGCAACCGTAGACACAGATGGTCTTTAATTTCTTTAGGACATTATAAGTATACAAAACGTTTGTTACAATTTAATGTCATATAAGTAAAATACTTATTTACTTTTTAATATTTTGTAAATAATATTAAGATAAGCACCAGCTTTAGCCAGTACTTACCTTCGTTTATACAATATATAATATTAAATTTTATTTACGGTTTCCCGTATTGGTAGCCCCATTTAACCCTGGAGCCACAGGTTTACCAAAGAAATATTTCCACCAGCGTAATCCCTGATGTTTCATTTTAGCCATAATCGACTATATATAGTATATACCACTTTTACATGAATTTTGTTCCGAATGTGTCCTATTTTTGTTTCAAATTTGTCTTATTTTTGTCCAATAATTTTGTATTAAAATTTTACTTTTTATCTTTTTTCTCATCATACTCCATTTTTTCAAGAAAATATTGTAACCAAATATAAGCTATTCCTTGATATGCAATAATAGATTTAAATATTTGTTCAAAATAAGATAATTTAATAATTACAACTATGGATATTGTTCCCATAAAAGCAATCCAAAACGTCACTATTACTTTTGCTTTTGCTATAGATACAATATCAAATGATACTAAATACATTATCCATAATATAGTAAATATTGTGCTTACAAAATAAAATAAATTAAGTGCATTTAACAGCTCAATTCTTATACCAAATACACCATAGATTAAATAATCTATAACCGCAGAAAGCAAAATAGTAATAATTGTAGAAAATATTACCACTCCATAAATATATCCATAAAATGAATGATGTCTAAATAACTTTTCTGGTGTATCACTTCTTTTGTCTATATGTTTAAAAAAATAAAGTTTATCATTTTTAAAATAAAGCATTGCAATAAATATTAAAATATAGCAAGCAAAAAGGCCCCCTATAATTCTCTTAAACAAATAATTATTTGTATAATTGATTAAGAGAATTATTATTCCACCAATAAAAAATATTTGAACAAAATGTTTATACATATAACTAATAATTTTGTATATATACATAAAAATATCATGAAATGTTTTTTTCATTTATGCTAAAGTCACACTCCAATTTTTATTTATAGCTAAATTGTTCAGTATTTTTTATCGACATTTTTATAACTTTGCTATCTATACTTTCATTAATTTTCAGTTTTCCTTTTTTTAATCCTAATAGATTTTCAATTTCTTCTGGACTTAGCGTTAACCCCATATTAGACATTTCTGATAATATCCCTTTAATATCCAAAATATCATTATCTATTAAAATATCTACTGCTCTATTCAAAACAGTTGGTTTGCTCATAATTAACGTATCATCTAGTGGTTCACGTTTTCTCCAACCTAGTTTACTCATTTTTTTCATTGCAACTTGATATGAACTGTTAGTAAGTATTTCTAAATGATTTGCTCTAACTAGCATCGCAGAAATTGAAGTCCTCCATTTTTTCTTTAACTGCTTGTAGTAATTCAAATCCGTCGGATACATACTTGCATCTCTAGTAAATCCATTCTTAGGTAAAAGAAATGCTGATGCAAAAGCATGAGCTTCATTTTCCATATTTCTAATCTCTTCTCTAGTTAAATCTTCTATATCTAAAAATCCGTCATGCATTATTATGTGCCCAAGTTCATGTGCCAAACTAAACTGTCTTCTTACGGCTGAGTATTTATCATTTCCTAATACTACTATAAAGCGCTTCACTCCATTTATATTCTGCTGCTGACTATATGCATCTATGGTATCAGTATTAGTATTCATAGAAGTAATTATTATGCCATTTTTCTCAAGAAGGTATACCATATCCTTAATAGGTTCCTCACCTAGTTTCCAATAATCTCTAAGTCCCATAGCCATGTCTTCTATTTCCATATCTTCTTCAAAATCAGGCAAATTTAGCTCAGGAAATTCTATATATTCATTCAAGAAGTTAAAAATCTTTCCTATGAATTTAGTTTTTTCTTTTTGAATATTTTCTTCTTTTTTTGTCAGTTTGCTTAATGCCCTAAAATAGGTATTTCCTAACTGTATATTCACTTTATCTTTTTCATAAAAATATTCTCTTGGAAATTTAAGTTTATCTACAATTTTTATTAATGTTTCGAATAATGGAGTTGATTTGCCATTTTCAAATTGGGAAATAGCCTGCTTTGATACTCCTATATCCTCAGCTAGATCTTTTATAGTTTTCCCTCTATATTTTCTGGCAGACTTGAGCCTTTCTCCATTAAATTTTCTATTTATTTTTTTACCTACATCCTCTTTATTACCATTTAACATTTTTCATGCTAGCCTCCTAAATGCAACTAATTTTTACCCTTTTTATTATTTTTACCTTTTTCATCAACAATACCATCTTTCTTCTCATCCTTTGATTTTCTTTTTCTAATTTTCAAATCAATTGGTGGCAATTTATCTTCATTATTTTCAATAATACCTTCAGTATCAATAATTTCTTCAATTGTAGGTGCAATAAACTCATTCCAATTACATGATTTTTTAATTTCAAGATTATAACTTGCTATATTTCCGGATATAGAAGTGAGTCTATTATTATTTTCTTCAAATAACACATTTACGCATAAATTAGCATCTCTTTGTATTTCACCTATCATATCATCTAATTGTTTATTTATATAACTGTACAAACTAGACAAGGTTATATTCTTTTCTAGAAACGATCCTTGAACAGCTATCGGTTCCTTAGGATATATATTTCTTAAATTTATTGAATTAAACATTCTTGCATAATGATTTAATTCCTTATTTTTATTTATATTTAAAAATGTACTCTTTCTAAATATTATATAGACAGTTTTTGAATTTATATCAAAAAGTGCTACAAAACTCCATAGAGGGCCTCTATTTACTATATAACATTTAAATCCAGTATTTTTAAAATTTTGTTCTACATCATCAAATAAATAGTTCCATCTATCTTGATATCTTCCATTATTAGTTTTAAATCCTCTATTTAATAAATGTTCATGTAACTGGCCTCTTGAATCATTAATAGCCTTTATAATTAGCTTTATATATTTCTCATCCAATAACTTTTCTGGAATATTAACATTTAACATATTAACTCACTCTCCTAGAAAATATATAGTAATCATACCATATATTTAAAATTAGTCAAGTAAACCAATGCAAATTGATTAATAATTAAAGTTGTCTATTGGTGAGCATATACATCTGCCCATTGAGCTATATTTTTCAAAATCTCTCTACGCCTCCTGTAACCTGTACTTCTAACTCCTCCGTACATTTTATTGGCTATCCAATCAACACTTTTATTTAACTTGTATTTATAAATAATAAAGTCCATCATTTCTTTTGACATTGGAGGGATCGTCAGCACTTTTTTCAACCCATCTGTATTTCTCTTTAATTGCCTTATTCTTTTCTTGTTCCCACGGATCTTTCTTTCAACATATTCAAGTTCATCCTCAAGCTTTTCAATTTCTCTTATTATTCCTTTCTCTGCTACACTTTCCCCTGTAGAACTTGTCTGAACTCTTTCATCAAAACTAGGACTCATATGCATATCCGGAACAACACTTACATTACAGTGTTTTATATCCAATTTAATACTTTCTTCTTGATCCTCAAGGCCCTTACATTCGATTTCAAGAATGCTTATCTCATTCAAATCTCTAAAATATCCATACAACTTTCCTTCTACATTTTTAAATGTTTCTTTGCCCAACACTGCGTTCCCTCCTCAAAACATTTATTACTTACATTTAGTTTTAAATACATGTACACCCACAACTATTATTCCTACAAATGCCACCATGGATGCAATGTATAAACCTGCAAATTCCATTAACACTTTCACAGCACCACTCCTTAACCTCATGTATAAATAATTCAATTCTGCACATACTATTATTATGTAAAACATCAGTAGCCTTCTTTGATTAATTTTTTTGCCAGGGATATCAAATCCCTGGTTTTTATTTTTCTTTAATTCTCTTTTCAATGTCAGCTTTTTCAGCCTGTAACTTAGCTACTTTCTTAAAATCTCTTTCTATTTCCGCATCCTGAATATCTCTATTTATCTGTGCTAATTTTTGCCTGTAAAACTCAGTCATTATCATATTTCCATCTCCCTTTGATACATAAAAATACCGTATTGCGTATTAAATTTCTTTAACATAAACCTGGCCATCTTTTGCTGTGTGAAAGATATTTTTTTCGGTTGTCATTAAATAAGAAACTCCAGGTGTGACTAAAACCTTCATTCCTGTAACTATTGTATTGTGTCATAAAATAAAACAAATTGTAAACAAGTGTACTTGTCATATTGCAAAGTAAACTTGACATAACCATTTGTATATGATACCATTCAATTACTGGAGGTGTTTTCTTGGATGATAAAACTAATTTAAATAATCGATTAAAAGTTGCACGTGCTGAACTTAACATTTCGCAACAACAACTTGCAACTATGGCAGGCGTAAGCCGTCAAACAATAAGTTCTATAGAAACTGGTCAATACTGTCCAACTGCTAAATTAGCATTAATCCTTGCAAAATGTTTACAAAAAAAGTTTGAAGATTTATTTTATTTGGAGGAGGAATAAAAATGTTTAGAAAAAACAACAAACAAGGTAAAAATACTTCTATTTACGGCATTATAGACGAAAGAACAAAAAGTGTTGTGTATCAAGGAGATGCTTACGCTTGTAGATTTATGATGTTTGCAACCCTCTTAGATATATTTATAAGAGGATTGAACCTAAGCAATTCACTTATAGAATCAAACTTTGACCTAATATTAATTGTGATAATTGGAGGTTTAATATCAACAGCTTATCAAATTAAAAATAAGGTTATTTCTTATCATTCTTCTGCTCGTAGTTTTATTGTTATTGCAGTGTTTACAGCATTTATTGCATTCTTAATAACATTTTTCTATGCAAAATAATCATTGTTTTTATGACTGTGTTTACTAAATATAGAATCTTCACAACCTTTTTCAAATTAAATCTTAAATCACTGCAAAGGTAAAGTATTAATAACTCTAAAATAATATTTAGGGTTATTATTTTTTATAATAATTGTCTTTGAGTAAACTCTGTTGAAAGTATTAACTAGACTTCATATTATAATGTTAGTTAATTTTATCCCCTCTAACACTAGATTAATTTCCTTATATAGCACATTTTCAAAGATAACTGTTCATACTTTAAATTTAAATGGTCATATCTTATTTTTTTCAACAGCTGCACCTCTGGTGCACCTACTATTTGATTTACGAATAAAAAAAGCACTATAAAATTCAAACTTGAATAATACAGTGTTTTATAAAATATTACATTTCTTAATAATTATAAAAAGCAAGATAGATGGTGTGAATTTTAAATTATAAAACTCAGTTTACTTGCAACGTTCGTTTAATATTTGTTTTAATTCTGGTTGTTTAGCATAATATTCATAGTTTATACAAATACCATCCTTAGATCCTCCATTGGTAATTTCAATATTATTATTATTATTTTTTGTATATACCTCTATTGCAGACATAGGTGATGGCCATGAATGTAAAGCAGCTGCATAATCAAAATAATCATATACTTTTATACTATTTAATAATTCTATAATCTTTACTTGCTCATCTTTAGGTATATCCTTTTCTCCACTTTTCCCATATAATATTACTTTGTCAACATTACTCTCCTCAATAGGTAAACTTGGCACTCCAAAATGTAAAACTTGTTGTTTTTTTAATTTTTTATCGCTTAATGAATGTATATTGCTTCCTAAATATAAGGTATAAGCTCCAGGTGTATATCCATCATATGGATGAGCAATTAAAATACTTTTGCCATCGTCACACAAGCTAATGTTTAAATTTAATGAATTACCACTTATGTCTTTTATTGCTATTGCATTTTTAGTTAAATCATCTAAACAGATATTATCTGAGAACTTTACAATCCAATCTTTGTTTTTATCTACTACTCTGTTATCTGTAATTTGTAATGCATACACTTTACTACCCATAATAACAAATACAAATGTTATTATAATTAAAATTAATTTACTTGATTGTTTTTCTATTTTTTTCATTTGATATACCCTCCCATAAAGAAAACTTTAATTCATAATAAACTATGTTTTAACTTTATGATAATTATAATATGCTTATATGTCAAATATTGCATACTTTTTTAATAAACGTAAAATAGTATTATTCTATAAATTTACTGCATTATTCAATTTTCAAAGAACATTTATATATTTAGATTTATTGATTAATTCATCTAAATATCATTTTGCGCATTAATTCAAACGTATTTCACCATTTACTTTCGTAATTCATTCTCCTTCTGCCCTTCTATGGTCAAACATACTAATCTGCTTATCTGCTTTTTTAAGCATCTTAAAATCATCCTCGTTAAACCCATCAAGTATATTAGGTATCGGACTCATTGTGGTCTCCCATCCATATCCTAATGTTCCTATTACTTCTTTCCACCCTACTACATCCGGAGTATTAAGTTTATTTCCATCTATCTGTCTTAAGCAACTGTAAATTAAAGCAATTACCTGTTCTTCAGAAATTCTTTCCATCCAAAACTCTCTACTCTCGATTATAAATTCATAGCCTGTAATAAGAGTTAATTGTTTTGGAGCTTTCCGGATCCACATTACTTCATCACTTCGTTTTACTTCATCTCCAACATAGTCCGTATCCTCAACAAATAAGATTTTATTTACATTCACATTTGTAAACTCAGGAACCTTCTCTTTAAACTTATCTTTTATCTTCTGAGCTAAAGGGGTATAAAACTCATTCTTTATCCAATGCTTAAGATCATACTTGCCATTATTTAATTTTCTTATCTTTTGTATCTGGCCGTTTCCAGTGGCTTGAACATACTGCAGATTATATCCGATACAATCTATTTCCTTTACTGTTGCATTGGTCTTATCATCAATAATTTTTATTCTAGGCATTTTTCTTACTCTCCCTTCTCTTTTTCTTGAGTTCCTTAAAATCAATCCATCCACTTTCACTATATTTCAAACTTCTTGAAATCCACCTAAAATCCATATCAGGATGAAGATGTTTAAGCATCTTGAATTTAAGCTCCCCCTGTGGTGTACTGTCTCCTTTAACATCAACATATATCTCCGTACCATCTATGTTATAGATTAAAAAATCTAACGTATATGTTGCCGGCCTTTCTTTTTCACCCTTGTATACAAAAGCTGGTATCAGAGTAAACTTAGGCTGCAACTCAAAATTCTCTATTAACCCTTTCGCCTTAAGCTTTTTCAAATACTCATAATATCTGGCTTCATCTTTTGAATCAAACCTGATCCCATCTACAGTTATTTTTCTGGCATTATATTTGCTTTTCATGATTTTCACCTACTTTGATAGTATTCTAAAACTCACATACACTATGTTTTAATCGATTCTAATTTCAAAGAATATATTTATACTGTTTGTACACTTATCTCTAAAATTTGCCCTATTTTCGATTAAATTCTGCTGTTATTTATGGATCATATTACCTGCACATCTCCAACACAGAAATCAATATACTTAAAACTTTCTCTGCTATTTTCTCTTTGTACTACCACAAGCCATTCTGTTTTATCTGCAACAGTGCCCCTCACAGTTCTATATTTATTGCACCCTATGTTTATATAAGCTCCATGAGTAAATCTTATTTTTAACTTTATCTTTTGGCCCATTTTAAATAACTTAGCCATCTTTCTAACATTTTCAATAGAACAATATTGGCTTCTTACCTCTGCTGACGATTTACGTGATTTCACCAAATCCATTTCGTATCCAATCATGTTTACAAGCGTTGGACTGCAGCCTAATTTAGCTGCAATATCTTTTTGTCTCATGATACCCCAGTTAGCTTTCACAAAATCATTTCTTGCTTTTGTCCTTTCAAACAACACTGGTATTACTATCACCCCCTATGAAATTCTTAAGTTTCACTTTTTAACCATCCTCCCAACCTAGAAGTTTTTTCTCAATGTCTTTTATTTCCTGACTGCTGTAACCGCGACCTTTAAAGTTAAATGTGCTTTTTTTACTTGAATTGTCATATCTTTTTTCAAGTTTCTGTTTCCTGCTATATTTAAAACTTTTCTTATCAGCAATAACCGCTTTAACAGTTTTTAGCTGATTATTCAGCCATCTATTCAATACCTTTTTAACGTATCTAATATCCCTTACGTTAGCTTCTACTGCTTCCTGTAATGCTAATTTAATTGCTGCAGGCTCCATACCATCTTTCACATAACTCTCTAAAACCTCAGTTTCAAAAGGCGTTATAAGATGACCAAAATTATTATTAAAAAATTCCATGTAATCAGAGTTATCCACATTATGCACATTATCCACAGGTACATTTTCTATAGTAGTAGGAGTAGTAGTAGTATTATCTATATCTACTTCTCCTTCTATATCTATACCGTTAGGTAACGTTACATTTACGTTATCTTTTTTTTCTGTAACATTATCTTCGTTTTTATTTTCTTCATTTTCATTTTTGCCTTCTTCTAATTCTTTCTTTTTAGCTCTATGTTTTGCTACTCTTTTTCTAGTCTGTTCTCTAACCTTATCCATACCCTCAACATTTTGATGCTTCTCCCAGTTAGTTATTTTCAAATCATCATTTTCAGACCTTTGAATCATTCCAAATTTTTTCAAAGTATCTAAGGCAAGCCTTACAGAATTAAGAGGTCTGTTAAATATTGTTGAAAGCATTTCATCAGTATATGGAACATCCTCTGAAAGAAATATATATCCTCCTGCATTTGTTTTTCCTGCCTGTACTAAAAGGCGCATCCAGATATAAAATATAGTGTCCCTCTCAGGCATTGCGTCTATTAATTTAATTTTTTCATCATCAAACATATTTGTTGTTATCTTAATCCACTTAATTTCTGCCATGCTCATGCCTCCTTAGCTAAATAAATCGATCTTTAACTCTTTATCTGCAATATATACTGGCTTTCCAGTTAACTTTTCAATTTCTTCTCTAAATTGATCCTCATTACTGTTGTCATTGCTTAAATGCAATAAAACTATTTCCTTAGTTTTACTTAAGTCTGTAACCTTTAAAAATTCTTTAACATTATCAAAACTGAAATGTGATTTTAACAACCTATTGGCCAACACAGAATGTACCAATCCAGCTTCAATATTCCTATTTAAAATATCCATGCTGTAGTTACATTCGATCATAATGTGATTAAGCCCTGAAAACTTGTATTGACAATAATAGCTGTCAGTAATAAATAACATTTTTCCAAAATCACTATGATATATTAAAAATCCTAAAGGATCTGCTGCATCATGCTGAGTCTTTATAGGTAATATTGTAAATTGACCTATATTAAATTGTTCCTCGGCTCTAATTATTTTTGCCCTATAGTTTTTAATATTTATTGCTTTCAATGTTTCCTCACTTGTATAAACATCTATTGCATTGTTTAATACATCATTTACTGCTTTACTGTGGTCTTTATGTTCGTGACTAATCAAACACCCCACAACATTTCTTAAATCAAAATTTAAGCCTTTTAAAATAGTCTTGTAAGATAATCCACATTCAATAATCAAAGTTTCATCTTTATTTTGGAGTAAATAGCAGTTACCACTGCTACCACTCCCTAGCACTTTAAGTTTCATCAAAACCCTGGTCCTTCCACTTCAGTCTTCTCTAAGCTATCTTTATTACTGTCTTCATCTGACTGTACATCTTTAGGCTTAACATCAATTATGTTTTTAGATTTATCTTTACTGTTCTGATCCTGATTTTCACGTACCTCAACATCTATTTTCTTTTTATTAGCGTTGTCTTTTATTTCTTCTTTAACCTCGTATTCAACATTGCCTACCATATCTTTTTCATCATAGGCTTTATCCGTGTTATTAAAAGCTTCAATTAAAAGGTCGCTATCATCTGAAGTGTTTGCATACATCTTACAAGCCCTGTTTATTACTGTTTTCTTCGCCATTTCATCAGTAAAATTATTATGAGCTTTTGATTTTCCTGTCTTATAAGCAATACCTTGTCCCCATGCCTTTTGTATCTGATTAATGTTCATTACCTCAGTATGAATAGGACCGTTCTCTCCAATTACTACTGCAAACGCACCTTTGATTTTATTAATATCTATATTTTCAAACTTAGGATTAAATTTGCTAATGTTTAGCGTTGCTGTATCCAAATCATATGTTTCTTCAAATTCATCACCTTCATATATACAGTAAGCTTTTATATCCTTGACTCCTTCTAATCTTTTAGTTACTGCTACAGTCCCCATATAGCTTCTCATAAGCTGTAGCTGTTTTCCGTATACTACAAAATAACATTGCTTCTTAGCAGGTGTTAATCCCTGTAGACACATATCATATAATGAACCTATAATTGAGTTCTTAGTACATACTTCAAGTGCAGGTTTATCATTCTTATCTTTGACCTCTTGGAGCTGCAGCCATGCACTATTAAGTGCATTAGCTACAGAATAATTTTTGGGGAAAACTATCTCATTATTTTTTCTTAATTCATTAATCTTCGTTGTTACTTGGTTTAAAGCATCTTCCTTAGCCAAAGTTAAAGCTGTATTTTCACTTGTCATTTCGTATCACCCTTTCTTTGAATTTATCAACCTGCTAATTCTGTTTCTTCTACTTCCGAACTATTCTCAACTCTTAATTTCTTATCCATACCACTTACAACCAAATTAATTATTTGACTTTCTGTATCTATAAGCCTTGTGGTGCTTTCCCTGTTATCTATAAATATAGGAGCTTTAATTTCATAATGATTTGATAGTGTATTTATAATATCTATTCCAGCATTAATTCTGGCACCTGAGTTCAAGTTTGTTGAGAACGGAACCCCATCTATAAGAGGCTCACAATCCTCTTCAATCCCTCCGTTAACTTGGGCTTTAAAGAACCTAAACTTAACATATTTAAACTTAGAATTTATACTTGATTCCATAAGTTTAACTTTAGTTTTTATAAATTCATCACACATAAAATCTTGCTTTTCAAGGTCCGCAATTTGCTGTGCTAGAGCCTTTTCCTTATCCTGAAGTTCTTTAATCCTTGCATTTGTTCTATCATTAATTTCTTCATATTTTAAATCTTGATTGATATGTTCAAGTTCCATCTGTAAATTCTGCTTTTTCTCCTTCAATATATCAACTTGTGAATCTTTTTCTATTGGCCTAGATAACTCAGTTTCAAGTGCTTCTATCTGCTTTAATGTATTCTGATATTCTTTATTACTATTAAGATCAACAACTGCCTTAAAATTATCAAATTTACTTTGTAATTCATCCTTTTTATTATTAAAATCATCTAATTTTTTAAGTAATCCTTCTAATTCAGATTCATTTTCAGATATCTTTTTCTTATGCTTCTCAATTTCATCTGCCTTATTACTGCCCTTTCTAGTTATCTCTTTAAGAACTTTTGATTTATTTTGTTTAAAATTTTCTTCTAATTCCTGTTTGTGTTTTTCAACATCTTCATCATCAAAAGGCCTTTTACACAAAGGACATATGCGAGCATCTTCCGGAAGTTCAAATGATTTATTGTTTTCCTCATACCACTCTTTCCTTAAATTTTTAACATCAGTTTCAAGCGTTTTTATTAAATTAAGGTTATTATTTTTTTCAGATTCAATTGATTTGACATGAAATTTAATATCAGCTATTTCACCAGTAATACTGTATAATTCCTCTGCTATTTTGTCTTTACCACTTCCGGATTTCCGAAGTTCATCTCTTTCAATATCCTTAAGTTTGGATTTAAAACCATATAACTTATCTTTTTTCTTAAACACTTCATCATTTATTTTAGATTTATCTATAAGCTGCTCTTCTATATTATTTATCTTTGAAACTATTTCTTGTTTCTTAACCTCTAATTGTTGAAAATTAATATCATCCTTTACAGCCATGTTTAATTCATCAATTCTAGGCTGGATCGATTCTCTATCTTTAATCAATTTTTTTCTTGACGCGTTTATACTTTTTTTAAGTTCTTCTATACTCTTGTTTCCTAATAGATCTTTCAGAGGTTTCAAATCCTTTTTAGAATCAATAACATTTTCATCCGTAAGTTCACCTATAATATCCATAAGTATTTTCTTTCTGTCCTGCCATTTCATGTTGGTTGAAAAATATAAAGGATTAGTTACTAATTTGAATATATCTTCTGGAATAATACTGTTTATTTTTTCCTTATATTCACCCTGTTTTTTAGGTACATCATCAATGTAATAAGTAGTAGTTACACCTTTAAGCTCTGACTCAGGTTTCCCTTTAGGCTTAACCCATTTTTCTTTTAAAATCTTTCTCAAAACTGTTTTAACTCCATCTATTTCAAGTGACCCAGTAACTTCTGTATCAATCCTGTGGATTATATTATTACTCTTATCTAGTGGCTGCACATCAAATTTACTTATATTCTGACTATCCTTATCAAACAGCAGCCATGCAAATGCATCAAACACAGTAGTTTTACCCGTACCGTTATCTCCGTATATATTTGTTGTATTCTCAAAATCTATATCTAACTCTTTAATTCCTTTAAAATTCTTAAGATACAATCCTTTTAAAACAATTCTATTTGACATCTGTAAACCTCCAATTTGATTTTTTCCCCATTCTCATATAGAATAGGAATAGATTTATAAATTTCTTTTGGTCCTTTGGCAGAGGGCCTTTTTTATTTGTAATAAATCTCTTACCTGTTCATCTGTAGCAGTAGTAATATCTTGACATATGGTTTGCCCTGTTCTCATGTCATAGAGTTCATCACCATCAATATCATATTTGACCTTGTCTACAGCCTCCTTATATCCATAGTTTTCATCTTGTACTAGATGCTGCACTTCAGATATTTTTCTTTCAAGTACATTCATTGATTCACCTTCCTTTCAAACACTTGTCAGAACTTTAAAACTTATTCTTGCAATAGCAACCATCTGATTTAAACTTGTCCTTTTACCAAACTTGACACGATTTTCTCTTATATCATCCGTAGTTATTTTTAAAACTTCCTTAAACTCTTGGTCTGTTACTTCAATGCCTCCATTCTCAAATAATTGTTTTATCATCATTTTTTCCTCCTTCCTTTAATACCAGCTTCCATCTTTTAAAATATGCAGCCAGTCACCATCACTTAAAATAACTTTAAGATACTTACTGCCCATTCTTTTTACGAAAGTTGGTGCATGATCCTCTGGATGCTCCCAAGACTTATAAAATTTCTTACAAAACCTTTTAAAAAGTTCTTCGTCTTTATCATCCAATTTGCTGTACCCTTTTGCCGCCTCTATATTAAACACTTTTCACTTCCTCTATAAACCACTTACCATGTAAAATTTCTTCTGCTGAAATTGCATTGTAATCATCGTCCATTAACTTGGAACTAGAACTAACGCCTGGATTATATGAGTATCTTTTACTTTCATATAGGCAATAAATTACTTTTCCATTCTCAAACGCTTTAAGAGCATCCATTACATCCACATGTTCATCTACAAGCCTGAATCTACTTCTAATACTGAAGTTTGATAATATAGGCTCACCTTCTTGATTTACAATTCTGCCATCCCCATCTAATGCAATTACTTGTCCTTCATCCGTCCTATAAGATTCCTCACTAACAAATTGAAATTTTAAATTTGGATTTCTTTCGAGCTTGTCTATTGTCTGTTTTAACGTGTACTCTTGCATACGTTTTTTCCTCCTTTAATATCTAATTGGTTTTAATATATACAACCTTCTATAAAACTCTTTTTTCTTTTGAAATCTTATCAAGCCATTCATCAAACATTGTTCTATTAATAAGAAACTTCGAACCAACCTTAAATCTAGGAAAATCTGAATTAGGATTATGAGCTAGTTCCAAAATCTTGTCACGACCAATCCCACTATATTTAACACAACTATCTATAGTTAAAGTTGCTTTTTCATCAGTTCCTTTTTCATTTGAAACCTCTTCCAGAGCTTCCTTTATAGCATCTTTAATTGTTTCTTTAAAATTAATGTTTTGCGACATTTCCATAATTAAACTCTCCTTTCTCTCCAAAACTTTTCTGAACCCAAAGTTTTAATTCACGAGATTCTTTTTCAATTTTGTCTAATGTTTTAACAACATGATCTAGCTTTGGTTTTTCATCTTCTGTAATAATTCCATCCTCTGTAATATCTAATAACTCCTTTTTAACCTCATCAATGTTTTCTAGTGAAGATACAATTTGAATTGTAATTCTGTCCATTTCTAAAACTTCAATGTGTGGAACACTATGTTTTCCTATAGGACACTGCTCACAACAAAAATAATTTTCTAATTCAGGAGCATTATAAATATCAGCCATCATTAAAATTTCTTCTGGATATGCACAGATACTATCAAGCTCTATTCGTGCAAGCCTTGTCCTATCAATTCCAATTACTTCTGCAGCTCCTTCCCTACTGTTTAATTTGTCATTATTATTAGCAGCTTTAATTCGTGCCTTATAATATACGTTATCTGCTGCCTTCGTAGCTTTTCTTGGCATTTATCTCACTTCCTTTTACTGTTAAAATCAATGCATAAGTTAAGCATTGCATTTGTTGTCTATTTGGCAACTTTATTATCAAAAAAAATATCGTAAAAAAATATGAATGCCGGATCTCGTTTAAATATTTGGCTAATTTTTCGTATTTCAGTTTCTGAGAAATCGGTAATACCATTTTCTTTCCTGTTGTAAGTAGATTCTGATATACCAATTTTCTTTGCCAAATCAGCTTGTTTTAAATTATATTCCATCCTCAGTCCTTTTAATTTAAAATTAACCTTTCGTGCCATTTATTTCACCTCATTTCATTTGTTACCTATTTGGTAACTTTATTATATTATACGTTTGGCAACTTGTCAATTAATTTTAATAAAAATATTTTATTTTTGGCAACTAAGTTGTCATTATTGGCAACTAAATGATATTATTGTTTTAAAGAGGTGTTATTATGGCAACTTTCACTCAAAGAATGAAAGAATTAAGACGTGAAAAAAATATAACATTAGAAAACCTAGCAAAAGCTTTGAATACAACAAAATCAACTTTATCAAGATATGAAAATAATTTAAGAACCCCTAATGTGGATTTTATTAACCAATTAGCCAAGTACTTCAATGTGTCAGTAGATTACTTACTTGGGAATTCAGATGATAAAACCTTTCCTGATTCTAAAGAAGATACGCCAGAAGAAAAGATATCAAAATTAGTGAAAGAAAATAAAATAAGAACATTGGCAGCACATTTTGATGGTGAAGATATAACAGATGATGATGTTGAAGATATAAAAAATTTTATAGAATTTGTTGTTCAAAAAAGGAAGAATAAAGACAAATAACTTATTTTCGATACGGAGGGATTCTATGACATATGACGAACTTCTTGAGGAAGTAGAATCACAAGGTATAGATGTCTTTGAGATGAACATAGGAAAACATAAGGGATTGTATGCAGATAATACTATAGCTGTATCTAAAGACATAAAAACAACCAAAGAAAAGGTATGTGTTCTTGCCGAAGAATTAGGCCATCACCATAAAACTTCTGGAGAGATCCTCGGCAAGAAAAATATAAACAAAATAAAACAAGAAAAAATGGCTAGAAATTGGGGATACGAAAAACTAGTAGGAATTGTACAATTAATAAATGCTTTTGAAAAAGGTATTAGAAGCAAACATGATTTAGCTGAATATTTAAATGTCACAGAAAAATTTTTGGAACAAGCTATCCAACATTATAAAGAAAAATATGGTGTACATTATAAAATAGATAATTACATTATTTATTTTGAACCAACGCTATTTATTGCGAAAATGTTCTAAAAGAATTGATTTTAATATTAACTCAAAGGAAAAAAATGCATAAGTAAAGATTTTATCAGGAGCAGTGTCTCCTATATATTTTTTAATTTTATATCGAACAAAAGTTCTGTCAAGGAGGTACTTAAATGGCAACAAAAACAAACTTTACTTCTAATGGAAAAAAATATTATAGAATAAACTATGATATTGGTATGGATGCTGATGGGAAAAGAATTAGGAAACAATTTGTTGGTAAAAGCAGAAAAGAAGCTGAAAAAAAGAAACTAGACTACATAAATAAAATGAATGCTGGTTTAAAAGATGCAAAAAATATGTGGCTTGCACAAACATTAAAAAGTTGGCTATTTGAAGTTGTAAAAATGTCTGGTAATATAAAACCAACTACATTTGCAAGATATGAAGGATTATATAGAAATTACATAGAAAATTCTCCTATAGGATGTATGAGTTTAGATAAATTGGAATCAATACAAATACAGAGATATTATAATAAGCTATTTAGACAAGGTAAAAGCAGCAATCAAATTAACTATGTAAATAAATTTTTAAAACAATTTTTAAATTATGCGGTTGACTGTGGGTATATTCTCAAGAACCCATGTAGTGGCAAAAAGGTTGCTATTCCAAAAGAAAACTCAGATAAAGTATCTGAAAGGCATATACCTGTATTTAATAATGAAGATCTAACAAAAATCATTAAAGCTGAAAACTCTAAAATTAAATACATTGCTCTATTTTCTTTATCAACAGGAATGAGGCGTGGAGAAATAATTGGCTTAAAAGAAAATGACATTGACTATAAGTTAAAAGAAATCCATATTAGAAGAACTGTGGCAACTACTACAATTTTTGATGATAACAATAAAAGAAGTAAACAAACTATAGTTCAAGAACCCAAAAGCAAAAACTCTAAAAGAACAATTCCACTCCCAGCATCATTAGTAGAAATAATCAAAGCTTCAATTAAAATTAAAAAATCAGAAAAACTAAAAGCTGGTAGTAGCTACTGCAAAGACAACTTGGACTACATATTTCTAAGTGAACAAGGTAATTTAATTAATGCTGGAAATTTGGACAAGACATGGTCAAAATTCTTAAGGTCCTTAAACATTCCTCACAAAAAATTTCATGCTTTAAGGCATACGTATGCTACTAAGCAATTTGAAAATAATATACCTTTAAAAACTATTTCTATGCTATTAGGTCACAGCAGTATTGAAATAACTGCCAATATTTATACTCATGTTTTAAAAAAAGAAAAAGAGAAATCAGCAGACATTTTAGCTGATATTAAAACTATGGTGTAAAAATGGTGTAAAATTTTAAAAAAGCACACCTTAAATCAAAAAACAAGAATGGCTTAACCATTGTAGTTAAGCCATTCTTTCATCTTTGGTAGTCCCTAGGAGAATCGAACTCCTGATTTCACCGTGAGAGGGTGACGTCTTAACCGCTTGACCAAGGGACCATATTTAATTTTCGCAATCAACATTTAATATTATATATCCTGCTTAACAATTAGTCAACACTTTTTTCACTTTTTATTTAATATTATATGATTGAATTGTGATAATGTCTTAGTATACCGCATTTGATTATGTCCCAAATAAATAAGTTTATAGTATAATAAAACCTCATGACTAAGAAGTGAGGTGGACAAAATCAGAAAGGTAGTTTTAACAATGAATGAGAATGCAAAGTATAACATAATCAAGAAATTAGTAGAGAGCAATGGTAAGAAGCAAAGAGCTGCTGTACAGATTAATTGTACTGTTAGGCACATTAACAGAATGATTAAAGGGTACAAAAAGCATGGAAAAGCCTTTTTTATACATGGAAATCGTGGTAGAAAGCCTGTCCATGCTTTAGATGATTCTACAAAACATACTATTGTTGACCTATATCGAACAAAATATAAAGACACCAATTTAACTCATTTTTCAGAGCTCTTAGAAGAATTTGAAGGAATCAAAGTTTCATCAAACACTATACGTTCCATTCTTTTACAGGAATTTATCCTGTCTCCTAAAGCAAAACGTACTTCTAAGGAAGCTCTACACACTAAACTAAAGATATGCAAAAATCTACAAAGTCAAAAAAGCAAGCTAGAGTTATTCAAAGTTCTATTCTTGCTATCGAAGATGCCCATCCTAGGCGTCCGAGATGTGCCTACTTTGGAGAAATGCTTCAGATGGATGCTTCTCTTCACCCTTGGTTTGGTAGAGAAAAAAGTCAGCTCCATATAGCTGTAGATGATGCCACAGGTGATATTGTAGGTGCCTATTTCGATGCTCAAGAAACACTGAATGGCTATTACCATGTACTTGAGCAAATACTGAAAACCTATGGTATTCCTTATATGTTTTACACCGATAGGCGTACAGTTTTTGAGTATAACAAGAAAAATCCCCTTCTATTGAAGAGGATACTTTTACTCAATTCGGTTATGCCCACAAACAGCTAGGAATCGAGATTAAAACAAGCAGTGTCCCCCAAGCCAAGGGACGCGTGGAACGAATGTTCCAAACACTGCAATCAAGACTTCCAATCGAATTGCGTTTGGCTGGTATAAGCACAATTGAGCAGGCAAATGAATTTTTAAACTCCTACATAAAAAAATTCAATGCTCAATTTGCTTTACCTATTGATAATATCAAATCTGTATTCGAAGTGCAACCTGATATTGAAAAAATTAACTTAATTCTTGGTGTACTTGCTAGTAGGAAAGTAGACAATGGGAGTTGTGTAAAATACAATAAAGGATATTATCTTCCAGTAGATGCTAATGGTCACCCAGTATATTACCATAAAGGCACCTGCGGTATAGTAATAAAGGCATTTAACAATGATCTATATTTTTGTGTAAACGAAAAGGTTTATGCACTTGAATTGCTTCCAGAACATGTTCCTTCATCAAAAAATTTTGATCTTGCAAAGACTTCAAAAACTCCAAAGAAACACTACATACCACCGATGAGCCATCCATGGAAGCAGGCTTCATTTGAACATTATTGCAATAAGCAAGCCCATAGACAAAAAGAAAACATAGCTTAAAAAACTAAAAAACTCTTTAACTTAAAACTTTTTGGGACATTTTCAAAATTAGTTTACACACCTTTTTTATTCAATATTTTTTTCTAAAAGCTATACTCTAGATAGCCTTCATTTGAAATGCACAACTAAAACCATTAAAGATTAAATTAGAAATTAATTAATATTTTTAGTTGCAACTAGTTCGCAACTAGTTATATAATAGTATATGTCGGTCTTATATGTACTGCACCTATCGTGTACATTTAATATAAATGGAGGAACTCATTAATGATAGAAATTAAAGATCTGACATTTTCCTACACAGGTAAATGTCCTTATTTAATAAATAAAGTAAACTTGAATATTCAAGACGGAGACTATGTTTCAATTTTAGGTGAAAACGGAAGCGCTAAAACCACCCTTGTAAAATTGATTTTGGGACTGTTAAATCCTTTAAGTGGCAGTATACACGTAGCAGCTGAAAAAATTGGATATGTACCTCAAATAGTAGATAATTTTAATTCTGAATTTCCAATTACAGTTTCAGAACTAATGAGATGTCATAGTAAAATTTTAAAAATAAAAAATAAAAAATCTGCAAATATATGTCTTGGTTCTGTTGGAATGAGTGATTTTAAAAATAAACTGATAGGGAATCTTTCTGGTGGCCAGCGTCAAAAAATATTCATAGCAAGAGCTCTCATTGGCTACCCTAAACTCCTAATATTTGATGAACCTTCTACTGGAATAGACGTTCCAAGTCAAAAAGAAATATACAGTATAATAAAACATTTAAATAGACACCAATCCATAACGGTTCTAGCTGTAGAACACAACTTAAAAGCTGCTCTGGAAAACTCTACCCATATCTGTACCATGAAGGATGGCAATTTAAAAATGTATACTGTTGAAGAATACAAACAAGTACATAATCTATCTGATTTTAATTAAATTTTACTGGAGGAAAATGATGTTACAATACGGTTTTATGCAAAATGCAATTATTGCAGGTATATTTATATCTATACTTTGTCCTGCTGTAGGCATATTTTTAGTCTTAAAAAGATATTCTATGATTGGAGATACCCTATCTCATTCATCCCTCGCTGGAGTTGCAATAGGTCTAGTTTTTGGATTCAATCCAATACTAACTGCTTTTATATTTACTTCCATTGCAGGACTCGTAATAGAGTTTTTACGAGATTATTATAAGAAATATGCTGAATTAATACTTGTTATAGTCCTTACATTATCTGTTGGTATTGCCATTGTACTTATAAGTACTGGAAAAGCCAATGCAGATGTAAACTCCTTTCTTTTTGGAAGTATACTTACTGTATCTGAAAATGACATTTACACAGTAGTTATATTAAGCATAATTTCTGTTATAACTTTAACTCTTTTACATAATGAACTATTGTATATAACCTTTGATGAAAATGGAGCAAAAGTGTGCAAAATAAAAGTAAAGCTTATAAATTACATATTTGCCCTTTTGGTAGGTGCTACAATTTCTGTTTCTATACGAATTCTTGGGATTCTTGTAATTTCATCCATGATAGCTATGCCCGTGGCTGCAGCCCTTCAACTTCACAAAGGATTTAAAATTACATTTTTATTCTCAATAATATTTGGATTTCTAGACATAATGATTGGATTATTTTTATCCTATTATATAAACAGTGCCCCTGGTGGTACTATAGCAATTACTTCAGTTGTGTTGCTTTTAGTTGTTATTATAGGTAAAAGGTTATTCAATAAATAGCTTTCTCTGTTCTCAGATATGTTTAGGTATTTATAAATTTAAATACTTATACATATCTTAAGCTCATTGGTTTACTATTCTTGTAGTATACTTTTCTATATTCTTTCTTATACTTGGCCAGGAACGTTTGCAAAACATTACTTCTACATTATTTCTTCTGGATCTTTCCTTTATTATATTAGCCATATTATGTCCTATATAATCTATAAGCACCAATACCAAATCTGTATTTTCGTGAATTTTTATTTTTCTATCACCTTTTTTTCTTCCTGTAACATGGCCAATTTCATTAAATCCCTTTTCTCTCAATTTATCTTCTATATTCCCAAGTCGGTCTCCCCCTACTACTAAAATACTCATAAATTAATTTCTCCTCAGTTTATAATCGATATTAATTCTCATAATCAATTATAAACTGATATCACTATTTTGTAAACCTTATATTGCGACTAAGCTAAAAACTTTACAAGTTAAAAGCTGTAAAAAATTGCTCATCAAATAGTTTTAATTGATGAGCTTAAAAATGCTATTGCTTTGTAAACTTTATATAGAGCTTCTAACTAAAATTTAAACTTATACATAAAATGTAATTACAAAATTGAAAGCACCTTTAAAAACTTTTCCATAAGTCTTAGCGAGGTATTTTAGAAAATCTTAGGAGTTTAGATATATTTGAGGTACGAGTTTAGCTAAGGTTCTTAGATTTTCAAAATACCGAGCTCTAGACTTATCAAAAGTTTTTATGGTACTAAAATTTGTCATTACATGACCTGTATAAGTTGATTTTTCATTTAGAAACTCTATAAGTTAATTCTCTATTCCAACTCTTGCTGGGACACCTTCAGTATAATAATGCTTTATTTCCTTCATTTCTGTAACTAAATCTGCTCTTTCTATTATTCTCTTATCTGCATATCTTCCAGTTAGTATTACTTCAGTCTTTTCCTGTTTTTTATCTAAAATTTTCAAAACCTCATCTACTGTAAATAGTTCATAAAATATAGCTATATTTATTTCATCCAATACTACTACATCATAGTCTCCCTTTGTAACTATCTCTTCAATTTTTTTAAGTCCAGTTTTGGCTGCTTCTATATCAGCTTTGCTTGGTTTACCGCATATAAAACAATTTCTTCCAAACTGTTCTAATGTAAAATTAGGTAAATACTCTTTTGCTTTCAGTTCGCTGTATTCCATTCCTTTAACAAACTGACCAAAAAATACTTTTTTACCAGCACATACAGCTCTGAGAGATAACCCTAGTGAAGCCGTAGTCTTACCTTTACCGTTTCCAGTATAAACTTGAATGTATCCTTTATCCATAACAAACAACCCTCTTCCTTATAATAATTATCATATTTGAAATGCCTGAATTCTTCTCTTACTTTAAGTTTATTAGTATGCATTTATTATGTCAATATTTATTGTAAATAGAATTTTTCCCATCACGTAATCAAACTAAATACATTCAACTGGCAGTGAAATTTCATTTAAAGCTTTTACTTTATATATCTTTATATTTTTGAAATTTAATCCTCTTAAGAACTTTTCTTCAAATTTAAACTTTTCTGCATCATCATATATTATTCCTAAAACATTTCCACTATGTGCACCTATTATTCCAAGACCTGAAGTTTTTTCTTTTATGTCCATCACTAAGTTTAAAAAATCATAATAAAGTCTTTTCTGATTTTTCACTATACTTTCAGTTGAGACATAAGCAAGCTTATGTAAATCTTTTTCTTTCACTGCTTCTTTAAGTATTGGAATTAATTCTTTAACATCACATAAATTAGGTAATTTTTTGTGATTAAATTCAACTGTATCTACTGTTTTATCTCCTTCGAAAGCAAGTATATTATAAGATAAGTAATCTCCTATTGTAAATTTATAATTACCACTTTTATAATCAAATAAAGTCATCTTATTGAACACTATACTATCCGTAGGTTCGATATCTATACAGTTTTTCACAAGTTCTGCCTCATTGAATTTTTTATTAAACATATTAATAAGACAATAATAAACTCCACAAAGATCTGCCGTACTGCTGGCAAGTCCCTTTCCATATGGAATCTCGGAGTTTATTTCTATATCTATGCTATCAAAATACTTTTCATATCCCCAGGATTTAAGAATATTATATAAAAAACTAGAAGACTTTTTTAGGTACCTTTTCCTTATGGGATTATTACATTCTATAAGTTTAACTTTAGTATAAATATTTACTGGACAAGACAATAAAAGATCTCTATTTTCTATTTTTCCCTGAAGTATTTCTCCAAAACTTCCAGGATAAATTGTTGAAGTCTCCATAAAATACACCCTTTACAAATTTTTTATTGTCTTTATATATTTCACAAGTTCATTTACATTGTAAAAAACATTAATATTATTATAATCCATTTTCTTTCTTCCAATTATAAACGCATATATTCCACAATCCAGACAGGCTCTTATTTTTTCATAAGTTCCACCTTCCCTACCGCTGTCTTTAAGCAGCATGGCTTCAGCTTCATAATCTTTTATAAAGGCACAATTTAGTTCATAACTTATAGGCCCTTTTAAAGCAATTATATCTGCTAAATCTATATTTTTATCATAACATTCATTTATAACTTTAACAGAAGGCAAAACTCTATAAATTATTCTATTATTAAGACCCATTCCCAGTACTTTATCCAAACTCCTACTTCCTGTAGTATTTAGTATAGTTCCATTTATATCCTTAAGTTTCAATTTAAGCTCATCATAATCCTTTACTTCTACAACTTTATCCTCACTTTTAAATTCTTCTATACAGGAGGGTCTCTCATATCTTATATACTCTATGTTTAACTCATTGCATGCCTTAATTACATTTTTTGTAACTTCAACTGCATAAGGATGTGAGGCATCCACTAATACTTTTACACCTTTTTCCCTTAATTCACTTATAAGATCATTAAGATCAAGGGGTTTGTTGTTCATATAAGCATATTTATATTCTTTAAGAAGCTCTCCACCATATTCCGTGGCTGTAGATACAAATATATCAGAAGTAAATTCATTTAGCAAAGAGAGTATTTTTCTACCTTCAGAAGTTCCAAGAATTAATCCTATCATATGAAAATCTCCTTACATTTTAACTTTCATCTTTTCATCCATAAGAGGATTGCCTTCTATACAATCCCTAATGTGCTGCACATATATCTCCTGAAAAGCCTTGTTTTCCCCAAGTCCATGAAGATATGTGTTTATTTCAAATCCTTTAGATTTAAGTATTTGTTTCCATGAATCATTGTCTTCACCTGCCATGTCATTTGTAGCATGATCTCCTGCTACTAACATAAAAGGCATTAATGTTACTTTCTCAATATTATTTTCTTTCAGCTTAGGTATTATATTATCAATTGCAGGATACCCCTCTACAGTAGCTACAAAAGTATTTCTTATTTTCAAATCATCTAATACATATTGAAAAAGAGCATAACTAGAATTACTTGGATGGGAAGAGCCATGTCCCATTAACACTACAGCTTCATTTTGGCTAAGAGGTGGAAGCTGCTTTTCTAATGCCCTGGCAGCTATTACATAATCACTTTGTCTATAAAGTACAGGGCGGCCTAGAACCAGTTTACTAAAGGACCCTTGATATTCATCTATACAGCGAACTACCTTGTCATATTCATCTCCTGGCATTATATGTAGAGGCTGAACATAAACTTCTCTAAAGCCTTCATCTCTCATTTTATCCAGGGCTTCAGGCACCGTATCTATATAAATTTTCTTTTGATTTTTTAATTTCTTGATTATTATTCCGGAGGTAAAAGCTCTTCTAACTGCATATTCCTTAAATTCATTTTTAATTTCATCTTCCGTATCTTCAATACAGTTTTTAAGTGTTCCCAATATGCTTGTACCAAAACTTACCACAAGTATTCCTCTTTTTGCTTCCATCAAATCTTATCACCTCTTTTAAGAATAGTTTTTTATTCTATTCTGGAATTTTGTAACCACGTGGAGTTATAAATATCCCATCTTTTATATAACTGTTACTGTTTCCTATTATAACTACGGACATCATGTCAACTACGCTGTCATCAAAAGAATCAAGTGTAAAAAGCTTATGCTCCTGACCTTCTCTAAGTGCATTTTTAACTACAGCTACAGGTGTATTGCCTTTCCTGTATTTTTTCACAATATCAATACATTCTTTTAAATAGTGTGGTCTACCCTTACTTTTAGGATTATAAAGTGATATTACAAAATCTCCAGAAGCTGCAAGTTCAATTCTCTTTTTTATAAGCTCATAAGGAGTCATAAGGTCACTTAAACTTATGTTACAGTTATCGTGCATAAGAGGTGCTCCAACTATAGAAGCTGCTGCAGAGGAAGCTGTAAGTCCTGGAATCACTTCTACGTCTTCATCTTTTCTCATTTCCAAGATGAGCCCTGCCATACCATATATTCCTGGGTCACCTGTACTCACTATGGAAACTACGTGGTCTTTTGAAAGTTCAAGTGCTTTTTTGCATCTTTCCACTTCAGCTCTCATGCCTGTTGAGATTACCTCTTTATTTTTAATTAGGTCTTTTATCATCTCTATATAATTAGTATATCCTACAATTATTTCACTATTTTCTATTACCTTTACAGCACGTAAAGTCATATTTTCATATCCACCTGGTCCAATTCCTACTACATAAAGTTTACCCATTTTACACACATCCTTTATTTAATGCACAATTCACAGTGCACAATTCACAATTTTTAAATCAACATTTGTTTTTATGTACTTCACCTATACACAAGGTCATTCCATTTGCCTTTATTTTATCTGTAATTAAAGATGCTCCCGTAAGTTCTGTGCAAGGCTCACACACTGCCCTTACGCCTATTGTTTTTTCAACAAAGTCACTGCCTTTATAGTTGTGATGTACTCTTCTTATATCTTCTATAGAATAGATTTTTAAATCACATTTGAAATATTCTGCAAGTTTTAATATGGCTTCTTCCTTTGCCTTTATTTCTACAGTAGAAATATACCTTACAGCTCTCTCATCTATATTGTAATCTAAAAGCAGCTTTTTAACTGTTTCTATCATCTGCTTCGAATCAAAATTTTTCCTGCAGCCAACTCCCAGCACAACATTCTTTCTTATGAGTTTTAGTGTTTTTATATTTTTAAAATTCTCATCACCAAAGGCTTTACACTTATTTGTAACACACAAAAGTCCTTGTATATTATCTAAATTGATGCTGTAACCTTTAGGAACATCCAGCAATTTATCTTCATCTATAAATCCTACTTTTTTGCCTTCCACCAAAAGGGCAGCTATGTATTTAGCATCTTTTAAATCATTTATAATGAATCCATTTTCTTTTGCAAAGACATCCGGTGCCTTTACCCCAATATTATCTGTAGCTGTAGTTATTACAGGAACAGCTTTGAGGATACTTGCCAATTGGCATGTAAGCTCATTTGCTCCACCTAAATGGCCGCTTAAAAGGCTAATTACAAATTTACAGGAACTATCTATGACAACTACTGCAGGATCCTTATCTTTTGATTTTATAAAGCTTGCTATGGCTCTTACAGCTATACCTGTAGAACTTATAAATACAACTGCCTTGTAATTTGACATGGCAGTTTCCGCTGCATCCTTAAGTTTAAAACCTTCCATATTATTTTTAGAATAAAGATCTACAGGAAAATGCTTTTTTATCTTATCACTTATTTTATCTCCTGCAGTTGTAACGCTAATTACCGCTATTTTCATTTTTTGCCTTTCTGAACATATGTGTAAAATTTTCATCGTACAAAAGGCTCTTATCATATTTGCAATTGATAAAATCTCCTACAAGTATCTGCGCTGTTTTTGTTATATTTTCCTTCTTTACTTTTTCTACGATATCATCTAAAGTTCCTATAACACACTTTTCATCTTCCCAGGTAGCTTTTTGAATAACTGCTATAGGCACATTTCTTCCATAGCCTTTCTTTAATTTTTCCACTACCTTGTCTATCATACTTACAGACAAAAACAGTGCCATAGAAGCTCCTACAGAAGCTAATCTTTCCAAATTTTCTTTCTCTGGTACGGGAGTTCTTCCCTCTACTCTTGTGAGAATTATAGTTTGGCTTATACTTGGAAGGGTAAATTCTCTGTTTATAGCAGCTGCTGCAGCCGTAAAAGAACTTACTCCTGGAACAACTTCATAATCTATTCCAAGCTTGTCTAGTTCATCCATCTGTTCTCTTATAGCCCCATATATGGTTGGATCTCCTGTATGCAGTCTAACTATTTTCTTTCCTTCTCCATGATACTTTTTTATAACATCGATAACTTCATTTAAGGTCATGGAAGCAGAATTGTATACTTTTACTCCAACCCTACAGTATTCTAAATGATCTTTGCTTACGAGTGAACCTGCATATATAACCACATCTGCAGTTTTTAGTATATCTCTTCCCTTAACTGTTATTAAATCAGCATTTCCTGGTCCTGCTCCTATAAAGTAAACTTTATTTGTCATGTTCTTCCTCCTTTAATCTCTTTGGGCTATTATAAGAGACATATAATCTCTGCTTTTTAGTATATCTTCTCTATTTTTAAGTACTTCCTGTCCTTCTCTATAAGCTCTCTTTACACATATGTACTTGAATCCTTTTTCTTCTAATACATTTAATACATTTTCTTCTTTTCTATATACTTTCATTATTACTACAAACTTCTCATCTGTTATCTTATCTACCTGAGATGCAGGAAGAATCAAAACCCTTTCATCTCCTATAACAATACTCTGTCCTGCTAAACTTGCAGCAGCACAAAACGATGTTATTCCAGGTACAGTTTCTGTTTTATACCCCTTGTTTTTAATGTGATCTAAAAGATATATATAGGTACTGTATACAAAAGGGTCACCTATAGTCAAAAATGCCACATTTTTACCCTCATTTAATCTTTCCTCTATAGTCTTAAAAGCTTCAAATATCTTTCCTTCCTGCTCTTTTCCACCCATTGGAAAGTGTTTTATTATAACTTCTTTATTTTCATCTACAAAATTTTTAGCTGTATCAAAAGCTATGCTTCTATCTCCATCTTTTGCTGAAGGTGCAACTATTACCTCACATTTCTTTATTACATTTACAGCTTTTAGCGTCAGTAATTCTTCATCTCCAGGCCCAACTCCTATACCATAGAGAGTACCCATCTTTAAGGTATCTTTTTCCATAAGTTTTCACATCCTCACTGCTTAATATAAAGTTTAAAGTCCAAATATCAAAGTTCAAATAATTATGACTTCCTTCGTACCTCATCAAATCTATAATTTCAATGTTTTCTGACGTTAGGAGGAAAATCATCATTATCTGTTATTTGTTCTTTAACAAATTATAAATTACGAATTGCACTTACTATAAATATACTGTTATTAGAAGTCATCATATAACTGTTCGCCCTGGTCTTATTTATTGATACTTGTATACATTCTACTTCACATTTCATACTTTTTAGAGTATCAAGGGCTTTATACAAATTATTTAAAGTTATAAAATTAAGCACCATTTTCCCATGTCCTTTTAGCTTTGCACCATATCTTTTTACTATTTCCTCTATATTTCCTCCGCTGCCGCCTATAAATACAGCATCAAAATAAGGTTCTATGCTTTCCTCTACCTCAAGTGCTTCTCCTTTTACAACTGTTAAATTGTTTACATTGAATTTATCTATATTTTTTTCAATTACAGAAAGTGCTTCTTCATTTTTTTCAACCGCAACTACCTGTCCCTTAGAGCATATCTTAGCCATCTGTACACTTACAGAACCTGTTCCAGCACCTACATCCAGCACTCTAAAATCTGGCTCAATTCCAAGTTTTGCAATGCTAAGTATTCTAATTTCCTCTTTTGTCATGGGACAGTTTCCTCTTATAAATTCATCATCTTTTATATATCTCATAAAAATTTCTCCCACTTTTATAGAGTTTTATTTTGAATTACAACTACACAAAGACCTCCAAAGTCTTTATCTTTTAGCTCTGCAGCACTTCCTGAAGTGATTTTCTCATCCTCGTAAGAAAGATTTTCTCCTACATGCACTACTGCATCTACAGCATTTTCTTCTAGAATGCTGCACAGATAATCTGGTGAATGTTTTTTATCCGTAAACCATATAGAAATACGATTTTCCTTTACTATGCCTAAAAAATCTTCCTCTCTGCCGTGGAGACTTCCTAAAAAAGATCCCTGCCAGCTAAGTTTTACTTTTGCCATCATATATTGAAAAGAGCTTATACCTGGAATAACTTCTATGTCACCATCATAATTCTTTTTTAAATACTCCGTTATACCATAGTAAAGTGGATCTCCAGAAGCTGTAACAGATACGCTTTCATATTTTCCAGATTGCAAAATATCAAGTATATCCGTTAACTTTCTTACCTTTATCTTATTGCCTTCTATAAAGTCCAAACTATCTACTGCTCTTTCAAAACCCAATATAGCCTGCGAACGTTTCATTACAACTGCAGCCTTTGGAAGTATGTAATCTTTATTTCCAGGTCCTATGCCTACTATAAAAACCTTTGTATTCATAACCACACCTACTATTAAAATTTTACTTAGAAAGACTGCTGTAGAGCACTCCTCTTTTCATTGAATACATTATAACATCTGCTTCGATTGAATTATAGGTGTACTGTTCTATTCTATTTTTTACCTTAATACCTATATTTTCATAAAGCTTGTCATATCCATCTCCTAGAAGTTCTACAGCTCCTTCTGTAGTTTTTTCATTATACACTTTTTTTACAAGTTGCAAGTCTTCTCCCATTAAAGCAAGTTCCAGTGCCATTGTCTCAAGTCTTACATCTGATACCCTGCTGTGGGTGTTAAAACATCCTGAAGCAATTTTACTCATCTTACCTATATGTCCAATTACAAGTACTTTCTTTATATTTTTGTTCATGCAGCATCCCAGTGCAAAGCCAACATAGTTAGACATTATAACCATCTTGTTTTTATCCAGCCTCAAACTAGCTGCCATATTTTCTCCCATGTTTCCAAAGAGAAGTATAAGATCTTTGCACCCTTTAGCTATCTTTTGATTTATCTCAAGTTCCACAGACTGCTTAAGTGCTTCCTCAGACATTGGCATTACAATTCCACTTGTTCCAAGTATAGAAATTCCTCCTACTATATTGAGCCTTGGGTTAAATGTCTTTTTTGCTATTTTTTCACCTTCAGGTACAAATATAGTTATTTCTACACCTGAGTTTTCAGGAAGTACTTCTTTTACTTCTTTTTCAATCATCTTTCTAGGCACAGGGTTTATAGCAGCTTCACCTTTTTTCACATATAGTCCTTCACCTTTAACTATTCCAACACCTATGCCGCCTTTTAATCTATATTCTTTAGATATTTTCTTTGCTCTTGCCCATATCTCTATGCCATTTGTTATGTCTATGTCGTCTCCACCATCTTTTAAAACACAGCATTCTACAAAATCTTTTCCATGCCTTACTTTTTCAATAGGTATCACAAGTTCAATACCCTTTGGAGTGTCTATTTTTACTTCTTTTAAGTCAGTTTTAAAATACAGCATATTGCAAGCTGCCTTTGCAGCTGCTGTTGCACAAGAACCTGTAGTATATCCACATCTAAGTCTTTTTCCATCACAATTTACATACATGTCAAGCACAATATCACCACCCAAAAGTGCTAAATTATCTAGTTATCATATACATAAGTGCATTTACTATAGCAGCTGCTATGTTGCTGCCGCCTTTTCTTCCCCTTATAGTTATCATAGGTACATCAAGTTTTTCTATTTCCTCTTTAGAATCTGCAGCTCCTACAAATCCTACTGGTGCTCCTACTATAAATTTAGGCTTTGCCTTTCCGGCTAAAGTAAGCTCCTTTAATTTATAAAGTGCTGTAGGGGCATTTCCAAATACAAAAAACTCCACTCCTTCTTCTACAGCTTTTTCTACAGCTGCCATAGAACGAGTTATTTCTTTTTCTTTAGCTATATCTGCTATTTCACTTCTACTTACAAAACATTCTACTTTACAGTTGAGCTTTGCAAGAGCCTTTTTATTTATTCCTGCTGCAGCCATATTTGTATCTGTATATATGGTCACCCCTTTTTTTAAAAGTTCCAGGGCACTGTCTACAGCTCCTTCTCTTATATATAGTATATCTTTATATTGAAAATCTCCTGTAGTATGTATTACCCTCTTTACTATAGAAAGTTCTCTTTCAGGAAAATTACATTCTCCCATTTCTTCTCCTATTATTTCAAAACTTCTTTTCTCTATTCCCATAGGTGATTTTATATAATCCATAATAATCTATTCTCCATTTCCTTATATGAAGTTAAAAACTACTTTTCCCTTATATCTATAAATTTATCTGAATTTTTTACATCTGCTTCTTCAAAAGTTGCCATATTGTCCATAGTATAAAGTGCAGCCTCTATTACTGAAAATTCTAAAGGACATCCTGAACCTTCTCCAAGTCTCATATCTAAATTTAACATAGGCTTTAATCCCAGTTCCCTCATTACATAGCTTATAGCTGGTTCTGCAGAAAGATGAGAAGGAAATAAATAATCTCCTACCTTTTTATTTAATTTAAAAGCACATAAGGCAGCTGCTGAAGATATAAATCCATCAATTACAATAGGTACCCTATTTTTAGCTGCTCCTAAAAAACACCCACACATTCCTGCTATATCAAATCCACCTACTTTTGACAATACATCAATAATATCTTTTGGATCTGGTTTATTTACATCAATAGCAGCTTGTACAGCTTTCTTTTTACTTTTAAGTTGTTCATCTGTAATTCCAGAACCTTTTCCAACTGTAAGGTCTACTGGTAAACCTGTAATTGCACTTAAAATTGCAGAACTAGTGGCAGTATTACCTACACCCATTTCGCCTGTTCCAAAAAGGTCATATCCTTTTTTTACAAGATCATCTACTGACTCTATACCCGCTTCAATGGCCTTTATGCATTCTTCTCTAGTCATAGCAGGTCCTTTAGCCATATTTTTAGTGCCGTAAGCCACTTTTTTATTTATTATTCCAGGCTCTTTAAAGTCATAATCCACTCCTACATCTACTACAGTTATATCCGACTTAGCAAAATCTGAAAGCACACAAACTCCTGTTATGCCTCTTGCAAAATTTTTAGTAACTGTTACTGTAAGATCTTTAGGACAGTTACTTACACCTTCTTCTACTACTCCATTATCAGAACACATAATAACTATATTTTTTTTATGTATTTTATTATGTATTTTTCCTGTAATTCCTGCCATTTTGGCAGCTATTTCTTCAAGTTTTCCAAGGCTTCCTATAGGTTTTGTCAAGCTGTCCAATCTTTCCCATGCCTCTTTTACAGCCTCTTCATCTTTTCCCTCTATACACTTTAAAGTTTCTTCAAGTAAACTCATAATACATACCCCTCAATTTACTTTTAAAATTATTAAATTGACCCTTTACTATATAAGACACTAAAAGCACAAAAATAGTAACGCATTTTTTTATTTTTTTGATGCCCCTGAAATTTTTTGTAACATATCTAAGTTTCCAAAGAAATGAATGTGAGCATAAGCTCCTAAAGTATTGTTCTTAACGTACCCGCAGTTCCACTTTTTTATTTTTCCATCGTAAGTATCTTTAGTCACGTTATAAATTTTTTCTTCTTCTGAATCTATATAGGATTTATGAAATTCATGACAATTCACTTTAAGTCCTAAAGGTAAAATGTTATTTTCCTTAGCTACTTCTATCTTGGCATATCCAAAGTTTTGTAATCTCGAAGTCATGTGAGCCTTTCCTTTAAAAAATCCAACTGTGTCAAAGACAGCACTTTTATCTACATTTTCCATGCCTTCTGTCAGATACATAAGTCCTCCGCATTCAGCATAGCATCTAAGTCCTGATTTTAATTCTGTTTTTATACTTTCCATCATAGATATATTGCTGCTAAGCTCCTCTATAAAAACTTCAGGATATCCGCCTCCTATGTACAAAAAGTCTATATTAGAAGGTAATTTTTTATCTTCAAGGGGACTAAAAAATATAGTTTCACCTAGTTCCTCTAAAAATTCTATATTTTCCTTATAGTAAAAGCTGAAGGCTTTATCGTAAGCTACCGCTGTCCTTATCTTCCTATTTTCAATATGGTAGTCATCCTTAAAGTTCTTGTTTTCCTTAAAGCATCTAAGCAGCATTTCAACATCCACATTTTTTAAAATAAGTTCACTGCATAGGTCTATTTTTTCGTTTAAGTCACCTACTTCACTGCTTTGGACAAGTCCTAAATGTCTGCTTTTAAGTGAAAGCCTTTCATCCTTTGGAATGTATCCAAATACTTTTATATTGCAATTTTTTTCTACAGCAGCTTTCAAAAGTTTGTAGTAGCTATCTCCTATATTATTAAATATCACTCCTGCTATATTTAAATTTTCAAAGTTCACTATTCCATTTATTTCAGCACATAAAGTAGTACTTTGAGACTTAGGACTCATAACAAGTACCACAGGCAGGTCCAGTACCTCAGCTATATTAGCTGTAGAATACTTGCTGTCTATTCCCTTGCCGTCATATAATCCCATAACACCTTCAATTATTCCTAGTTCTCCTTTTCCTCTACTGAAAGAGGCCTTTACTCCCTCTTCTCCCATAAGGTATAAATCCAAATTTCTAGAACTAGTTCCAGTTATGCTTCTGTGAAATGCGGGATCTATATAATCCGGTCCCACTTTATAACCTTGAACTTTATAGCCTTTTTTCATAAGTGCTTTCATAAGTCCAATAGTTACTGTAGTCTTTCCACCTCCACTGCTGTTTGATGATACAATAATACTTTTCAATACCCATCACCCTATTTCATTTTTTACTTAAAATCTTCTTTAATCCATCTGCATATGTCAAGAGCATAATAAGTAATTATCATTCCTGCTCCTGCCCTCTTTATACAAGTTAACATTTCCTTTACTATAGCTTTTTCATCTATAAGACCAGCTTTAGCTGCTGCCTTAACCATGGCAAATTCTCCACTTACATTATAAGCAGCTACCGGCAAGTCAAATTTATCTCTGGCAAGTCTCACTACATCTAGATAAGGAAGAGCTGGTTTTACCATTATTATGTCTGCCCCTTCTTTTATATCATCTTCTATTTCCAGCATAGCTTCTCTTACATTGGCTGGATCCATCTGATAACCCTTTCTGTCACCAAATTTAGGTGCTGAATCCGCTGCATCTCTAAAAGGTCCATAAAATGCAGAACAGTATTTGGCACTGTAAGCCATTATGGCTACGTTTTTAAATCCATTTTCATCTAATATATTTCTAATAGCCTCAACTCTTCCATCCATCATATCCGATGGTGCTACCATATCTGCTCCAGCTTGTGCATGAGAAAGTGCTATTTTAGCTATATATTTAAGTGTTTCATCATTGTCTACTTCATGTCCATTGAGTATTCCACAGTGGCCGTGGCTTGTATACTCACACATGCATACGTCTGTAATTATATAAAGTTCTGGGTCTAATTCTTTTAGTTTTCTAACTGCCTTTTGAATTATTCCATTTTCCTCAAAAGCTGAAGTTGCCACCTCATCTTTATGATCTGGAATTCCAAATAAAATTACACTTTTTACTCCTGCATCCTTAATTTCTTTTACAACTTCAGGAAGACTGTCAATAGAATAGTGGTAATTATTGTCCAGTGAAGATATTTCTTCTTTAATATTTTCTCCTTCTACCACAAATAATGGGTAAATAAAATCGCTTGGATTGAGTACAGTTTCCCTAACCATATCTCTTATAATTGGATTCTTTCTAAGTCTTCTGTGTCTTCTAAACATATTTTTTACTTCCCTTCTAATAGTTGTTTTATAACTCCGTCTGTAGTATATTCTTCAGACATTTCATAATCTATATCATGCTTTTTCAGCTCTTTACCTGTTATAGGTCCTATAGAAATTACCTGTTTTTCCTTTATAGCAGAAAGCCCTACAAGTTCTATCATGTTTCTAACTGTAGTTGGACTTGTAAAAATAACTGTATCTACGTCATTGAAACAATTTTTATCAGTTAAGCTTCCAGCTACTGTCTCATAAGTATAACATTCATCTACTATGCAGCCTTCTTCTCTCAAGGCTTCTGCCAAATAAGGTCTTGCATTTTTAGATCTTGGAATAAATACCTTGTCTCCTTTTTTTATGAAACCTTTCATTTTATCGTGGAGACTTTCAGCTACAAACTTTTCTGCTACTATTTCAGGTATAATTCCCTTACTTTTTATAGCTCTTTCTGTGGCAGGGCCTATAGCTGCAAATTTTCCTTTTATATTTCTAATATCATAATTTTCGGTTAGAAGTCGTTCAAAAAAGCTGTTCACCCCATTTACGCTGGTGAAAATAATATAATCATACTCCAGCAATTTATCTAAATATTCTTTGATATTTTCTGAAGTATATTTTATTTCTATGGAATGTATCTCAGTAACCTGAGCTCCTAAATCAAGAAGTTTTTCTCTCATTTCACGTGACTGAGCCTTTGACCTTGTGATACATACATTTTTTCCAAAGAGAGGCTTTTTCTCATACCAATCAAGCTGCTCATTGAATTTTATAACATCTCCTATAACTATTATGCAGGGAGAAGTTAGTCCTGCCTCTTCAGCTTTTTCTTTTATGTCTTTTATTTTTCCTACAACTTTTTTCTGCTTTGAAGTAGTTCCCCTCATAACTACGGCACAAGGAGTATTTTCATCCATGCCATTTTCCTTAAGCTTGCTGCATATTACTTCCAAGTTTCTAAATCCCATTAGGAAAATCAGTGTTCCTCCTATTTTAGCTGCAGCTTCCCAATTTATATCCAGCTTTTCAGCAGTCTTTCCTGTAAAGATATGAAAGCTTCGAGCTACCTTTCTATGAGTTACAGGTATTCCTGCATAATTTAAGGCTGATATTGGAGAAGTTATTCCCGGTATGACCTCAAACTCTATATTTTCTTTTAAAAGAGCCAGCGCTTCTTCTCCTCCTCTTCCAAATACATAGGGATCTCCGCCTTTAATTCTTCCTACTACATGTCCCTTTTTAGCAAGTTCAACTAACATGTTATTTATTTCATCTTGATTTTTATAATGGCATCCTGGTTCCTTACCACAGTAATATATTTCACAGTCCTCATTTACATATTTTAAAATTCCAGGGCCTGCCAACCTGTCATACATAACTGCAGTACATTCACTTAATTTTCTCACTGCCTTTAAAGTTATAAGTTCCTCATCTCCAGGTCCTGCACCAATAAGATAAACTTTTCCCATAGTATCCTCCTTAAGCTTTCAATATCATTTTTGCAAGTTTTTCACCTAAAACCATATAATCTTCCTTGTTCCCTGTTACATCTTTTTTTATAAGTTTATTTCCTACCATGAACATTCCCATGATATTTATAGTATCTTTATCTATTTTTGCATAGGCACCTATGGTGGAATGACAATCTCCATTTAATGTCCTCATAAAGCTTCTTTCAGCTTCTACACAAATTCTTGTATTTTCATCGTCTAATTTACTGAAAAAGCTCTTATTTTTACTGTCTTTTTTTGTTTCTATACCAAGAGCTCCTTGTCCAATTGCAGGTACCATATCTTCCACCTTAAAATACTCAGTAACTAGTTCCTCTAAGTGAGACCTTTTAATTCCTGCAGCTGCCAAAACTATGCCATCTAAATTTTGGCTTTCTATTTTACTTATTCTAGTCTGTATATTTCCCCTTATAGGAGCTATTTCTATATCCGGCCTTAATATCTTTAACTGCTCTGCCCTTCTATTGCTGCTTGTCCCAATTTTAGCTCCTTTAGGAAGTTCATCAAAAGGTACTTTATCTTTAGATACAAAGGCATCCCTTACATCTTCTCTCTGCATAATAGCAGCTATTTCAAAATCTTCCGGCACATCAAAAGGTACATCTTTCATACTGTGAACTGCTGCATCTGCTTCATCTTTAAGAAGTGCCAGCTCAATTTCCTTTAAGAAAAGACCTTTTCCACCTATTTTATTTAGGGCTATGTCAAGTCTCTTGTCTCCCATTGTTTCTATAAGCACTTTTTCACACTTTGCATTATAATCTTTTTGTAGTATATCCATTACTATTTCAGTTTGAGTCTGGGCTAATTTGCTCTTTCTAGTTGCAATTTTAAAATTCAAATGTTATCACCATCCTGTGTTATCCTTAAATTTGCTGTTGTAAAAAACATATTTATTACATCTAGGGCCTTTCCCTTTTTATAAAAAAAGTAAAAGTCATCTGTACATATAAACTTCATAATTTTTTTCTTATCATCTATACTGCAAATGCTGTTTCTTATATGAGAAGTAAATTCTACAAATTCATCATAGTCTTTTATATAATCTACCAGCTTATTTGCAATAAATACAGAAGTTACAGGTGATACTCCTTTTGTATTTATCCCAATTGAAACATTTTTAGTATTTCTCTGGCAGGGTGTAATGCAATTTCCATTTTCAGGCTTAGTTGCATCTATATATATTTTACATAGCTTTCTGCAATCCTCTGCTATGCTGTAGTTTACTTTCACATCATCTGTAGCTATTACTACAAGGTGCTTGTCTTCTATATACTTCTTTTCATACTCTGCATTAATTATATTTACATTAGGGAGGCTCCCTATATTTTCAAAATCATCCATAAACTTTTTAGACAATATATAAACCTGGCATCCTTTTTTTGAAAAGGTTTTTGATTTAATGTAAGCTGCATGTCCTCCCCCTAATATAATCACTTTTATTTTAGGAGATAGCAGCGACAAAAGCATATTATTATTTTCTAAGTTGTTTACCTTCATCTCTTCTTCTCCCCTTAAAACTTAAGTAGTTACATCTTTACTTATTTTTTTTAACACCTGTAGTATTCTTTCATTTCTCCACCTATCTTTTACCGCTAATCTTATAAATTTACTATCAAGTTCCTTAAAATTATTGCATCTTCTTATGAGAACATCTTCTTTTAAACATCTACCATATAGCTTCTGACAATCTTCATATTTCATTTTACATAATACAAAATTGCTGTAGCTATCATACACTTTTTCAAACAAAGGTATCTCTTTTAACTCATCTAACATAAATTTTCTTTCTTTTTCTATCCAACAAATGGACTCTTCTATGTATTTCTTATCTTTAAGTACACTCTCAGCTGCTGTTTCTGCAAAAGAGTTTATGTTCCATGGATTTTGTTTGGATTTTATACTTTTTATTAAATTTTCATTTTTACAAAGACCATATCCCATTCTTATTCCCGGCAGTGCAAAAAATTTAGTAAGAGCTCTGATTAAAAATACACATTTATATTTCTGCGATTCCCTTAAAAAAGAACATCCTCTTTTTCCTGTAAACTCCACAAAAGCTTCATCTATAATTATTGTTTTATGATTTTCCTCGCAGTAATCAAGTATTTCTTTAAACTTATCTTTATCTATTACACCGCCATTTGGGTTATTTGGATTACCAATAATTAATGCTTCTGACTTTGTTATTTTTTGTCCGATATCTTTATAATCATACTCCATATTCTCTTTCAAATGTGAATGTATTATTTGGCAGTTCCATTCTGCTGCATTTTTTTCATATTCTATAAAAGAAGGTACTACAATACAGATGCTTTTAAAACAGCTGATTACAAGATCTATTATCTCTGCAGCTCCATTACCTAATACAATGTTCGTATCTTCCATGCTGCTTGATATTTTTTCTTCTTCAATGTAAACAGAGTTCTTGGCATCAGATGGAGTTTTTGACTTCACCTGATACTTAGAAATCGTTATCCAGGGACGTAGCTGCTCTTTGCTCCCACTTGAAGAAGTGGGAGTATTAGAGCAGGTAGTCATCGGATAAAAGTAATTTAATGAAAAATTTATATACTCTTTTATTGAATTTTTAAGTTGTCTATACTCCACATCAGGATACTTTTCTACATCTTTTAATGCTTTTTCTATATTTTCTTTGAAACTTAAAGGTACTCCTAGTGGATTTATATTCGAACTGAAATCCAAAAGCTTTCTTCCCTTTAAAAGTCCCTCTGTATATATATCTCCACCATGTTCCATAATAACACATCCTATATCATTGATTTTCTAAATTACGCTCTGGGTAATCCAATTATAACTATTCCACATAAAATCATAAAAAGTATTTCGGTAAAATACATAATTATTATGCACTGTCCTATGTGTTTAAAACTTAGTTCCATAAGTCTATCCCCTATAGTAGGTTTATAAACTACTTGACCAAAATAAACATTTGTGCCACCAAGCTGTATTCTCATAGCTCCAGCTGCTGCTGCCTCAGGATAAGCACAATTAGGACTCTTGTGGTTTTTCCTGTCCCTTATCATTATTTTAAAAGACTTAAAAGGATTTCCTTTTACTACAAAAGCGGATATACACATAAGTACCCCTGTAATTCTAGAAGGTATAAAATTAAATACGTCATCTACCTTTGCAGGAAAAAATCCTATGTATCTATACTTTTCATTCATATATCCAAGCATGGAATCCATAGTATTTATTCCCTTATAGAGCATAGCAAGTGGTGCTCCAAAAATAGCTGCATATATAAGTGGTGCTATTACTCCATCGGAAGTATTTTCCGCCACAGTTTCCACATCTGCCCTTATTATTTCCTGACTGCTTAAAGAGGATGTATCCCTTCCAACTATATAAGAAAGCTTGGTTCTTGCATCTTCAATATCTTCCTTTTTAAGGGCATAGTATACTTTCTTTGCCTCTACAGCAAGGCATTTAGCAGAAATAGTCGTCCAAATAATAAATGTATTTACTATATTGTATAAAATAACATTTTTTCTTAAAAGCAGCAGTACTGCAAAAGGCACAATAAAACTAACAAATGCAACAAGGAAAACAATTAATCCACCAAATGCTTTTAAGCTCTCCTCTTTTTTGCAAAGCTTTCTTCCCTTTTTATCTAAATAAGATATAAGCTTTCCTATATATATAACGGGATGGGGAAACCAATAGGGATCTCCTATTATCCAATCAATTACAACTGCTATCACAATATCTATTAAATTCATAAATACAAAAGAACTGGACAAATTTAACCCCTCTTTTCTAAATTTAATTACTATCTTTTAATTCCCATAATATTGTATATCTTATCTATATCTAAATTCTTTCGCACTATGCTTGCTAACTTATCCAATTCTCCTTCTCTAAGATTTTCATATGTCTTAGATTTTTTATAACCTAATCCTTTATTTTCTCTTATCTTATTTACAATAAATTCTCTAAAATCAATTCCATCGAAAACTCCATGTATATAAGATCCAATTACATTTCCTGACATATTTATGGCACCATCTTCTGTGTCAACCTTTTCACCATTTTTATCAGTTATATTAAACAATGGTCTTGCATCTTTTCCATATTTGCATATTCCCATATGTATTTCATATCCGTATACATCCAATTTTCTATTAGTTAAAGATTCGCCATCCTTTTTTATTGGAAAGTCAATTTTACTTTTTGCATTTACTCTAGTTGTAACCTTTTCTTTTTCAAATATAGTTTCTATGTCTAAAAGTCCTATACCCTCTACTTTTCCTACATCTGTCTCCACTCCATAAGGATCTTCTATGACTTTACCAAGCATTTGATATCCACCGCATAGTCCTATGACAAGTCCAGTTTTACTATATTCTTTTATTCGATCCTCAAGGCCGCACTGTCTAATTTTAAGTAGATCTTCTATAGTATTTTTACTTCCTGGAATAATGACTAAATCTGGATTTCCAAACTCTTCTACAGATGTTATAAATCTTACGGAAACGTCTTCTTCGCTCTTAAGCGCATCTAAATCTGTAAAATTAGATATATGAGGCAGCTTTATTACGGCTATATCAATAGGTGCTGTAACTCTTTTATTGAATTCTACAGCTCCATCTTCATCCTCAAGTGCCAATCTAAAATGAGGTATGACACCAAGACAAGGTACCTTTACTATATCCTCAAGCATCTTAAGCCCCGGCTCCAGTATATCTTTATCTCCTCTAAATTTATTTATTATAGTACCCTTTACTCTTTTTTTCTCCTCTTCTGTAAAAAGCAGCATTGTTCCTGCAATGGATGCAAATACTCCTCCTTTGTCTATGTCTCCTGCTAAAAGTACTGGTGCATCTACTGATTCTGCCATACCCATATTTACAATGTCTCTATCTCTTAAATTTATTTCTGCAGGACTTCCTGCTCCTTCCATTACTATTATGTCAAATTTCTTCTCCATCTTTTCAAAGTGTTCTTTAAGCATATCCCTAAATTCCAGCTTCATATTATGATATTGCATAGCAGTGCTGTTACCATACACTTTTCCGTTAACTATTATTTGGCATTTCTTATCTGAAGTTGGTTTTAACAATATAGGGTTCATATATGCTTCCGGCTGCAATCCAGCTGCATAAGCCTGAAGTACCTGAGCCCGTCCCATCTCTTTGCCATCTAATGTTATATATGAGTTCAATGACATATTTTGAGATTTAAAAGGACATACTGAATAACCATCTTGTTTAAATATTCTACAAAGGGCTGAAACAATTATACTTTTTCCTACAGAAGAACCAGTTCCCTGAATCATAATTTTTGCCATAACAATTACTCCTCCCAAAACTTCCTAAATATAATAAAAAGTTTAATTTTAATTAATACACACATATCTATATTAAAGCCAAAAGGCAGTAAGCTTTAGAAAGCTAACTGCCTTTAACATAAAAACCTCAGCTTAAGCTGAGGTTAACCACACTAAAAGTTTCTCTCCCTCCGAAAGCATATAATAACAATCAGGCAGGTCTCCTGGCTTATGATTCATATTTACTTTAACCTTCCTCTTTTACGAGTGGTAACTAAAGTTCATCATCACATACAGTAGCGGGGGCTGCTACGGAGTTTAACCGTATTCCCTTTTCACCTATAAAGGCACCTGAATTTTCTATTTAATTTATACTCTAAGTTTATTATAATTAGAGTTTTATGTCAACTTGAAATATCCAATATATTACATAAAGTAAATAAAAATTTCATGGAATTCTAAAGTTTTACAGTTAATAACACTATTTGATATTATATTTCACTAAAAACTCAGTATCCTCCATTACTTTGTTGTAAGCGTCATCCCTTATTATATGGTGATCTTCAGAAAATACAAGAACTCGTTTAAAAAGTCCATTAACATATTCAAAATCATGTGTTGAACATATTATAGTTTTTCCTGCTTTATTTAATTTGATAAAAAGATCATTTAAGAATTTCTTTCCCTTAGGGTCTATTCCACTCATAGGCTCATCTAAAACCAAAACTTCAGGATTTAATGCAAGTACAGCAGCTATAGCCACTCTCTTTTTTTCTCCCCCACTTATGTTATAAGGCTCCCTGTTTTCTAAATCCTTCACATTTAAAAGTTCTAGACAGTCATTTACCCTTTTATTTACTTCATCTTCATCCATTCCCATTTGCCTTGGTCCAAAAGCAATTTCCTCGTATACACTAGAGCAAAAAAGTTGTGCATCGGAGTTTTGGAATACAAATCCTACTTTTTTATGGAACTTCTTTGAGAAGTTACCTTTTTCCAATTCATTTTTACATATTTTCACATCATCAAAATAGTAATTTCCCTTTGTGGGAAATACCACTCCATTTAATAATTTTAAAAAGGTAGATTTACCACTTCCATTTGCACCTATAAGCGCTATGGATTCTCCTTGTTCTATAGTTACATTTATATCTTTTAATACTTCATTATTTTTATATTTAAAAAAAGCATTCTCAATTTTTATCATCTTAATCCCACCCTAGATATGTAAAAATACATAGTTATGATAAGTACATTAACTATTAAATATATTAGATCAAAAAACTTAAATTTAAATTTTTTGTGAGACACATATTCTCCTGTAAATCCCCTACATTCCATAGCACAATACATTTCATCTCCCATTTCTTTTGATTTTAAAAATAAACTGCCAATTATCTTTGAAATAGAAGAATACTTTTTACTATTTCTTCCTATAGATCTAAGCTTTAGTGCATAAAACATGTCCAAAGAAAATTCACCTAATATATAAATGTATTTTAAAGTTATGTCAAATACCAAAATAAATATGTCTGGTATAAAAAACATCTTTAGCGCCTTAGTTATATCATGCCATTTAGTTGTATAAGATAAAACATTTATTGAAATTATAGTACCAGCTACTTTTAGTAAAAGCATTTCACTATTTCTAATGTTCCCCATAAGTATGGAAGGTATGAGCATTATAAATGTAAAAAATGGAATAGAAATGCTTAAAAGCAGTATTTTTTTTATATCTTGAACATCCAAAAAACTTAAAATTAGTAGAAAATAAACATCTACAAGCATTACATAAGTAAAATTTTTAGACAACGATAAAAATAATATATTTAAAATAGTAAAGGAAAGTTTTAACATAGGATTTAAATTATATATAAAGCTATTATTTACTTTATTGTTCCTTTTGATAAGAGATAATAGATGTAATATAGAAAATATACTTTTATCTATAAATTTGTCTTTATCTTCTTTGGGAACGTATTCATCCTTTTTTAAAAGCCAATCCTCCATAAATTACACCCTCAATTCTAATTTTTAATTTTTCTGCTTCCTTGTTAAAAATATATCATACTAACAGTTATTATTCAACTAAATACAAAAACATTATTCTTAGCTTAATCCATAAAAAACATACCATACACCCATTCCTATAGCAGTTCCCCTTGCCTGTTCTTTAATCAAAAAGTCTTTAAGTTCTTCTCTGTGAAGTGCAATTACCTGTATATCTTCCTCTGGCTCCAGCTTTTGTATGGGAATTTGATTTTCCATTAAATCTTCATATATATCAACCCTTGCTAACGTAACCTTATCCGTTAAAAGTGCAGGATTTGAATAAAGCATAGGGCTCATTGACTTTACTTCTCCCTTATATCCAGTTTCCTCCTCCAATTCTCGTAGTGCATTTTCGCCTATATTATCCCCTTCCACAAGACCTGCTGGAAATCCAATAACGTATTTATCTATAGCAGCTCTGTATTGTTTGATAAATATATACTTATTAGATGGTACGAGTTTGCCAACTATTACTACTGTATTTGTAGTATTGGTTCTCTTTATTCTTTCCCACTTTAACTCCTCATTATTTTTTCCTGTATAAGTTATTTCCTGTAATTGAATCCACTTTCCTTTATACAGTGTTTTTTCCGATATTCTTTTCATCAAGTCCATCCTCCTATTTTTTTAGCCTCCTGGCCTATTATCATAATTCCTTTTTTTATATCTTCTTCACTGACTCTTGAAAATCCAAGCCTAAAAGTATCATATCCCTCATCATTTACATAAAATACATCACCAGGAGTAAATATTACTCCTCTCTTGCAGCATCTTTCTAAAAGCTTTCTGGAACTTATATTCCTTAGCTTTATAAATATATGCATTCCCCCCTCACCAAATATCTCTTCACAAGGTATATTCTCTCTTGCACACTTTAAGGTGAATTCATATTTTTCCTTATATACTCTTCGAGCTTTCTTTATGTACTTTTCAAAATTGCCTTGATTTAAGTAATCATAAAAAATTGCCTGATCCAGAGAAGAAGTGTGAATATTCCTAGCCCTTTTGCAACTCTCTAAATAGTTTATAAGTACTTCATCCGCGAGTATCCATCCTATCCTTATTCCAGGAAATAATACCTTTGAAAAGCTTCCTATATATATAATACTATTTCCACTACCGCTAAAAGCAGCTATAGGTGATACATGAGTTCCTGAATACCTAAGCTCTTCATTAAATCCATCTTCAATTATAGGTACACTATAACTTTTAAGTATGTTATATAACTTCACCCTATTTTCAGGAGGCATGACAATACCTGTAGGATTTTGATAGGATGGAATAAAATATGATATCTTAAATTTATTTTTTTTCAGCTCTTCACTAAGATCTTTTAAACATACTCCGTCTTTTTCAACTTTTACTCCAGTTATATTGAGTCCATGTAGTTTCATAATTTTAATTGCAGTATTATGAGTTGGATTTTCACAAAGTATATTATCTCCTCTTTCCGTAAGACAAGATAATATTAAATCAAATCCTTCGGTAAATCCATTTGTTATAAGTATATCCTTTTCCTTTGTACAAACTCCTTTACTTTCCATATATTTAAGTAAATATTGAATAAGGGGCCTATAACCTTTAGCATACCCATAATTCAACACTTTTTCTCCTTCTATAGACATACGATTTAAAAAAGCTTTTTTAAATTCATCTACATTAAAAAGTTTTTCATCAGGAGCTATACTTTTAAAGGATATCATTCCTTTTTCCCATTTTGCTTCATGTTTTATTATATCTAATCTTTCGGAAAGTTTGCCATATTGATTTATTTTGTCTTCCCAATCTATACTCCACTTTTCCTGAAAATCTACTTTTACATCCGATACAAAGGTACCCCTTCCTTTTTTCATGTATACAAATCCTTCATCTTGCAAAAATTCATAAGCATACATTACACTATTTCTGCTTATTTTTAGCATTGAAGCCATCTCTCTTGTGGAAGGAAGTTTTTCTCCACTTCTAAGCATACCCTTAAGTATCATATCTTTAATATAATCTTTTAGCTGTATATATACAAGCCTATCTTTATTTATCTTAAGTTCCGAAAACATAACAAGTTTCACCTCAAATATATTCTTGCACAATTTTACTAATAAATAAAGAATAATATTAATAAATAAGTTATTGACATATAGTAAAAAAAATGTTTCAATAATACTGACTAGTCAGTTAATATTTAAATATTATATAATTTCATTATTGAGAATAATTTTCCATATATTTATTTTAGATATTTATTTTAGGAGGATTCATATATGCTAAGAAATATTATACAAGTTTTTAAAAGAGATATGAAAAGTATTGTTAAAAATAAAATGACAATGTTGATTGTTGCAGGTGTATGCATACTTCCATCTCTCTATGCATGGGTCAATATAAAAGCATGTTGGGATCCTTATGGAAATACAAGCAGCATTCCTGTAGCCATAGTTAATGAGGACAAGGGTACGAACTTTAACGGAAAAAATTTAAATACAGGAAATGAAATCGTAGAAAAATTAAAAGATAACCATAAAATAGGCTGGAAATTTGTAAACGCTAGAAACGCGGATATGGGTATCATAGATGGTACATACTATGCCATGATAAAGATTCCAGAAGATTTCTCAAGGAATATTACAAGCATAACATCAAATACTCCTAAAAAAGCTGAGATCATTTATAAAGTGAATACAAAAAATAGTCCTGTAGCTCTTAAAATAACTGATGCAGCAAGAAACACGCTAGCAGAACAAATAAAATCAAATTTTATATATACAGTAAATCAAACTATATTTTTTTCTTTGAACATTTTTGGTAAAAATGCAGAAAATGATAAACAAAACATTATAAATTTGAAGGATGCAATAATAAAATTAAGTGACAATATGGATGTTATAACAGATGTTCTTGGAGGCATAAGTGATGATTCAAATGATTTTAATTCAACGCTTTCTCAAATTAAATCAGGTATTCCTATGATAAATTCAAGAATAACTACTTTAGAAAATGGTAATGACACAAACAATTCATCTGTGCTATCCCTTCAGTCTTCCATGAACAATACCTTTGATAACATTGCATTTAATTTAAATACCTCAAAGACTGATATATATAGGATTCAAAATTCGATCTTAAATTTTAATTCAGTAGTTTCAAATTCCAAGTATTCAAATATAGATACCACTGTAACTAAAATCAATTATGAGATAGATATATTATATAATAAAATCAATTCAACCATTAACATTCTTGAAAAATTTAATAATTTTAAAAACGATGACAGTACATCAGAACTTATAAATTCATTAAAAAATACTAGGGATTCATTAAATACAGAGAAAAAGAAAATAAACGATATCCAAAAACAACTTGAAAGTTCAAATGAAATAAATAGGGATTTGATTAATTCAATAACAAATGACACTGCAAATTTAAATCAGCAATTAATAGATGAAACCAATGCATACAATGGGCAGGTAAGAAAAAGCTTAAATTCCACGGCGGCTGAACTTGTTGAGTCCACAGATAAAGCTTCTTCTGTTTTAAAATCTATACAAGATCTTACTTCCCATGGAGATAATTCCTTAGATGCGTTAATAAACGGAAGTGAGCTGACAGCAAATTCATCCAGCAAACTAAACAACAGATTATTGGAATTTAAGGATATTATTAACAATTTAGCAGATAAACTTAAACTAGTAACTAATAATGACATAATACAGATAATCACCATATTGCAAAATAACCCTGATTTTATGGGTAGCCTTGCATCAAGCCCATTTAATGTGAAGGAACAAAATATATACACTATTTCAAACTTTGGATCTTCCATGGCTCCAGCTTATACTACACTTTCAATCTGGATTGGATCTATTATTCTTGTATCCATTTTTAAAACAGATGCAGATAGATTTAAAGGTGATGAAAGATTGAGCTTTAAAGAAAGGTATCTTGGTAAAATGAGTACCTTTATAGTTTTTGCATTAGCACAGGGATTTATAGTTGCTATTGGGGATAAACTTTTGCTAAATGTCCAAATGGTAAATACATTTTTAATGATAATGGTAGCTCTAGTTTCATCTTTTACTTTTACTGTAATAACATACACCCTTGTTTCTATGTTTGGTAACTTGGGGAAGGCTATATCCATTGTTTGGCTTATAACTCAAATAGCAGGAAGTGGAGCAACCTATCCAATACAGCTTGATTCACTTATTTTTAGAATAATGCAGCCTTTATTTCCATTTACCTATTCAGTAAGTGGATTCAGAGAAGCTATCGCAGGACCTCTTATAAGTACTGTAGTTATGGATTTTACGTTTATGATTTTAATTTCAATGTGTTTTATACTATTAGGTATATTTTTAAAGAAACCTTTGCAAAATAAAATCTATAAGTTTAGAGCCAAGCTTTCACAATCTGGTATAGGAGATTAAAGCATTTGAAAGAAAATGCCTAAAACAATATTAATTTTAGGAGGAAATACATTGAAGGTAATATTCAAACTATTAAAAAGAGATTTTAAAAATATAATAAAAACTCCATCAGTGCTTGCTTTAATTTTATTATTGTGCGTCCTTCCATCTCTTTATGCTTGGATTAGCATTAAAGCCTCATGGAATCCTTATGCCAATACAAATAGAATGCCTATAGGTGTAGTAAACAATGACAGCGGTACAACTATTAACGGTAAAAATTTAAATGTTGGAAATGAAATAGTTAAAAATTTAAAGAAAAATAATTCTATAAATTGGATTTTTATAGATGACTGGCAGGGAAATTATAATCTTAATTCAGGAAAATATTATTCACTTATAGAGATACCTGCTGACTTTTCCAGCAAACTTTCCACTTTAATTACAGCATCACCTGAAAAGCCTAGTATAATCTATAAATCTAATGAAAAGCTAAATGGAATAGCCACTAAAATTACAGATTCAGCTAAAGATTCCTTAGCAGATACTATAAAAAGTTCTCTTACAAAATCCGTAAACATGGAAGCTCTTAAAATGCTAAACTCTACAGGTAAAAAGCTTGAAACAGACAAGCCTCAAATTTTACAATTAAAGGATGCTTTACCTCAAGCAATATCTACCTTAAATGATATAAAAGGTAATATGTCACAGGAAAATTCCAACTCCAAAAGTCTGCAGCAATATCTAAGTGGAGTTCAAACAGATTTGCCAAAATTGTCCAAAGAGATAACTAGTCTTCATAATATTGTAGAACAAAGTAGAACACTGACTTTATCTACCAAAGAATCTCTAAATTCTATGCAAAGTGATTTGAATAAAGATATAAATGAAATTGAATCAAAAGAAAATCAAGTTCAACTTTTGCTTAACAGCCTGCAAAATATAAATAATATGGATGCTGGCAAAAGTTCAGCTGCAAGTATTATAGAAAATATGAGTAATTTGAATAATTCTTTAATAGATAGTATAGATACTGATATTAAAATTCTAAATGAGATAAATGGATTTATAAATACTAATATAACAAGTGATCTTATAAACTCATTGAAGTCCCTAAGAAATTCGTTAAGCACTGAAAACAATTATTTGGCTGAGTTAAAGAATTTAATAAATAGCAACTCTTCACAAGATAGTATTAATCAAGTTATATATGAACTTTCATCATTAAGTAGTGAATCATCAGAAGATATAAGCAATATATCAAATATCTTTTATTCAGGAACATATGAATCCATGAATTTATTATCAGACACATTGACATCCAATTTAGATAGTATTGATTCAATACTTAATGCAACTGGGCAATTGGTACCCGAATTAAATCTTATGGCAAACTCAGGAATATCAAGCAGTAAAAATTTAGTTAATCAAAGAGATAGGTTAAGTAAAAAGCTAATAGATATTCAAAATAACTTAAACAAATTAAGTGATAAAATGAAGGACTTAAACGATGAAAACTTAACTTCAATAATAAATATAATGGAAAAAGATCCTAATAAAATATCAGATTTTATATCATCACCTATTGAATTGAAAAATGTTGAACTATATAATTCAGGTCTTTTTGGATATGGAATAACGCCTTTTTATACTACTCTTGCAATATGGGTGGGAGCTTTGTTGTTATGCTCCATGCTAACACTAAAATGTAAAGATCTCGAAAGTGGAGAAAATGTGAAATTGTTACATAAATACTTTGCCAAATTACTTCTATTTTTAATAATATCAATTATACAAACTACCATTATAACTTTAGGAGACATATATATAGTAGGGATAAAGCCAGAAAATTTATGGCTTATGATGGGATTTGCATTTACCTGCAGCTTTACTTTCACTATTATTATAGTTACATTAGTATCTATTATGGGTAACATTGGAAAAGCCGCTGCAGTTATAATAATGGTCTTTCAAATTGCAGGGGCAGGAGGACTTTATCCTGTAAAAACCTTGCCTCAAATATTTGGAGTACTAGAACCTCTTTGGCCTTTTACATATGCTATAAATGGATTCAGGGAAGCTATAGCAGGACCTATTTGGAGTAATGTGTATAAGGATTTCCTCACTTTAATGGCTTTTGCAGGTGCATTTTTGATTATTTCTGTCTTAAAAAAGCCTCTTCACAAATTAACTGATAAAGCAGAAAGTCAATTCAAAGAATCAGGTTTATAGTAATACCAACAATATATCAAGCAGACTTTTACTATAAAAACAAGCTATTTCCAATACTATCTTTATAATAAGACAATTAACACACAATATTCTTATTTTGTCTATCATCAGCAGGCAGTCCAATTTCATCTTAAATTTGGACTGCCTGTTTTTTAGAATATACCACTAAGTTCTAATCCATTGTGACCATGTAGTTTTAAAGTTGTCATCATTTTCAACACAATATATATAAAATCTTTCTATTAATTTAGCTCTTTGTTTGGATCGGTTCATTAGGTATAGTTCATCTCTAAGTAAGTTTTTTCCTCCTAGTAAGACCTGTCTATCCATTATATTTTGGAGACTAACATTTTTAGCGTTTTTCATTATATCATACATTACCATAAAAGTACCTGTTCTTCCTACTCCACCTTTACAATGAAAATGTAGCCAAGTATTTTTTGACAATGACTTAACGAATTTTATAAAATAATCAACCATGTCATTAGTAGGCTTTTCTTTATCTGTTACTGGTATACGCATATATGACATACCATAGCTTTGAACTAATTTTTCTTCATCTTCAACTTTTTTCGGTATTAATATTTTATCACCAATATATAGTGGTTTGTTTAATAAGATGCTTTGTAATCTCGTATTTTCATCAAATAAAACTTCTTCTTTAGTCAAGCCTTTATTAGCTTTGTTTCTGTTACCTGACCAACTTATCACTATACCGTTAATAAATCCATGTGATTCTTGTCTTAAGTCAACTATAATTATTGGCATAGCATCACCTAGGGATTGTTTAATTAATATAAGACTATTTTCAGAGAATTGGGAACTGCCAGATATATTTAAATTAGCTAATCCATTTAAGTTTATAACTTTATTACCTTTAAAATTAGTTAAATCAGTAGTTTTCCGAAAGTGTTTAGATAACTTTTTTATATTATTAGAATTTATAACAAGGTGCATATCATTATTTGGAGGTTCATAATAGCGTTCTTGTATCATTCCATCATTCATATGCAAGCCATATTTATAAAAAAATGGATTCCAATAAGCAGGTACTTTATATGGACAACAGTGTAAATAACAACAAAGATACAAATATTTATACAAATAAGCATACCAGCCATAACAGTTATGTTTAAAACTATCCTCAACTAAATTGTAATTTGTGGAGTCATTTGAAATTATTTTATTTTGTTTCATACATAATTCTCCATAAAAGTTCTTCACATTATATTGTATGATATTAACTCATATTGTTCTTAATTATTTCTACCAGTTTTATAATTTTGTTATAGAATTAATGTTTTTTATTACTGGATATAAAGACACATTTATCAATTAAATATTAATTATTATATGAAAATTATTCAACATAAATAATTTACTCTAACAAATCCTAAACTAAAAATCCAAAATATGTATTATTCATAACTAAAAAATAAACTTACACTTCTGACATTTTTACAACCACAAGCACGATTAAATATTTTGGCAAATCTTAGTAGAAAATATTTAAATGCGCCTATTTATTGTAAAAATATCTATACGTATAAGCTTATTTCAAGTTAGATTACTATATATAGTATTTTTAAGTAAAATTTGAACTTATACAATGTGAATATGCTGCCAAAATTGAAGCTACATTTTAAAATTTTTTTATAGTAGTGAAATTTAGCAACATACTCCGCTGTATATGTCAACTTTTTACTTACAACTTTATTTTCTAAAATGCTGGAACTATGCTTCCATTATATTTTTCCTGTATAAACTTCTTAATTGATGGATCGTTAACAGCCTTTGCTAATGCCTTAATATAAGGTTTGTCTTTATTTTCTTTTTTAACAGCAATTACATTAGCATAAGGTGAATCCTTAGATTCTATGGCAATAGCATCTTTAAGTGGATTTAACTTTGCTTGAAGTGCATAGTTTGTATTTATAACTGCCGCATCTACTTCTGTTAAAGTTCTTGGGAGTTGTGGTGCATCGAGTTCCTGGAATTTTAAGTTTTTCTTGTTTTCAGTTATATCTAATTTTGAAATAAGATCTCCACTCTTTACTTTTATAATTCCTTCATGAGCCAATAACTTTAATGCTCTTGCGCCATTTGTAGGATCATTTGGTATTGCAATTTCAGCACCATTTTTCAAGTCTTTTAAACTCTTGATTTTATTAGAATAAACCCCCATAGGTTCAAGATGTACTTTTGCTACATAATCTAAATTTGTATTATTCTTTTTATTGAATTCATTTAAATATGGAATATGTTGAAAAAAGTTTGCATCTATATCTCCTGAATCCAAAGCCTTATTAGGTGTTACATAATCTGTAAACTGAACTATTTGTAAATCGTATCCTTGTTTCTTTAGTATAGGTTTTACCTTTTCTAGTATTTCGGCATGAGGCTGTGGAGATGCCCCTACTTTTATTACTTTTTTGTCATCACCTTTACTACTGCTTGAAGAACTTGTACTGCTTTGCGCACCACATCCAGCTAATGCCAAGATCAATGTTAACGATAAAATAACTGTAATTAATTTTTTCATTTTGATTCCCTCCAATTATAAAATAATAGACAATTTCTAAGCATTAAGCTGAGATATAAAATTTTCATATCATATTTTCAATTCAAAATCAAATAAAGCTCGAGGAACAACCTCGAGCTAAAAATCTCAATGATCCTCTCATCTTCCAGCTTATGCTGCAGGAATTAGCACCACTATACTATTAAAAATAGCATTGGTTGCCGGGCTTCATAGGGCCAGTCCCTCCACCTCTCTTGATAAGTTAATATTAAATTTTGTTAACTTGTGATTTACATTATAACAGCGAAATTTAAAGATGTCAACAGTAACATTTTCTGTTCTCAAAGATTTTTTACTTTACTTTTAACTTAATATTCTTCCCTATCCATAAAGCCACATTTAGGATAAACTAGTTATCCTGTGGTTCTTTATTTTATATGGAAAATGTATAAAATAAATATTAGACATAGTAATTGAAAAATATTAAATAACAAGTTCAGTGGAGGAATTAACATGAAAATAGGAGTTATAATGGGTGGAATATCTTCTGAAAGAGAGGTTTCACTAAATTCAGGTAAAGAAATAGTAAACTGCTTAGATAAAAATAAATATGAAGTTGTACCCATTGTTATAGATAAAAAGAGAGATGTTCTTGAAAAAGTAAAAGATATAGATTTTGCCTTTATTGCACTTCACGGTAAATTTGGTGAAGATGGTACTATACAATCAGTACTTGAAACCATGGATATACCTTACTCAGGATGCGGACCTTTGACAAGTGCCATTTGCATGGACAAAGACATGAGTAAAAAAGTGTTAAAATCTGCAGACATAAATACTGCCAAATGGATTTGTGTTAAATCTATAGAAGAAATTGATTATGATAAATTGGATGAAATAGGCTATCCTGTAGTTGTAAAACCTAACTGTGGTGGTTCAAGTGTTGCTACTAATATAGTTAAGAAAAAAGAAGATATTGAAAATAATGTAAAGTTAGCTCTAGATTATGACACTGAAGTTGTTATTGAAAAATATATACAGGGAGATGAAATAACATGCTGTATGTTAAAAGGTAAAACTCTTCCTGTAATTGCAATAAAGCCTAATGCAGAATTCTTTGACTATACTGCAAAATATGCAGATGGTGGTTCTGATGAAATAGTTGTAGAACTTGAAAAATCCCTTCAGGAAAAAGTTGAAAAAATATGTGTTCAATGCTGGGAAGTTCTCAAATGCAAAAGTTATGCAAGGGTAGATATAATAGTTGAAAATGGTATTCCTTATGTACTTGAACTAAACACTTTACCAGGCCTTACAAAAAATAGCCTATTTCCTAAGAGTGCTCGTGGAATTGATATGTCCTTTACCCAACTATTGGATAAAGTAATTCAATATTCACTCTAATTTGAAATTACATTCATAGACATCAATAAATTTTTACTAATTGAAAATTATATTTAAGTTAAGAATTAATAATCATCTATAACTATTAATTCTTAACTCTTAATTTTTAATTATACATTATTGTTGAGTGGATAATATCTATCAATATCGAAAGGAGAATGTGTTTTGTTTAAAGATTACAGACCTGTATGGGAAGAAATTAATTTAGACAATCTTGTATATAATATACGTCAAATAAAGCTGAAAGTTGGTAATAATAAAGGACTGATAGGTGTTGTTAAAGCTAATGCCTATGGCCATGGAGCTTTAGAAGTATCACAAGTTTTATTAGAAAATGGAGTAAATAGATTGGCCGTATCTGAGTTAGATGAAGCAATAGAACTTAGAGAAAATGGAATTAAAGCTCCCATAATGATACTTGGCATAGTCCCAGATACTTTTTTGAATGACATAATAGATTATAATGTAGAGCCAGTGGTGCCTTCTTATGAATATGCAAGTAAATTATCAAAAGTAGCTAAAAATAAATGGAAAACTGCAAAAATACACGTTGCAGTAGATACTGGAATGGGAAGAATAGGATTCCAGCCAAATGAAAATAGCATAGAAGAAATATACAACATAAGCAAACTTCCAAATATAGAAATACAAAGCTTATTTTCTCATTTTTCCACTTCAGATGAAAAAGACAAAACATATTCACAGGAACAATTTGAAAAGTACAAAACATTTTACAATGAGCTCATAAATAGAAAGATAAAAATAAGCATGAGAGATATTGCAAATAGTGCAGCTATAATGGAATTACAAGACACTTATTGTGATGCAGTTAGACCAGGAATAATAATTTATGGATATTACCCTTCAGATGACGTAGATAGAAATGATCTAAGCATAAAACCTGTAATGAGTTTAAAAGCTAAAGTAGCTTATGTAAAGACATTAGAAGCTGGAAAATACGTTGGCTATGGAAGGAAGTTCAAATCTGAAAGAAAAAGTGTAATAGCTACACTTCCAATAGGATATGCAGATGGCTATACTAGAATGCTTTCAGGAAAGGCAAAAGTAATAGTCAATGGTAAATTTGCACCAGTAGTTGGTAACATCTGTATGGATCAGTGCATGATAGATGTTACAGATGCAGGTGAAGTAAATGTAGGCGATGAAGTAATACTCATGGGTGAAAAAAACGGATTGAAATTTGATGCGGAAGATATAGCTAAAACAATTGGAACTATAAGTTATGAAATACTCTGCTCCATAAGTAGAAGAGTTCCAAGGGTATATATAAAAGACGGAAAAATAATCAAAATTAGAAATTACCTGAAATAAATATAGAGTTTCTAAACGAAAAATCAACTTATGCTACGGGATATTTTTTACAACCTTCAGCTCATTAAATATTTTGATAAGGCTAAGTAAAAAATTTTGAAAAATACTGAGAACTTTTGAAAACTCGTACCTCAAACAATTCAAAAGTTCTAGATTTTTCAAGAAATTTTTTTCTAAGTCTTATATGCAAAATATTTAAAAGAGCTTCATTATTGTAAAAATATGCCTACGTATAAGTTGATTTTTTAGTTAGAACGCCTGTAAGTTTTCAATTGAAATTTAAACTTATACATAAAATGTAATGACAAAATTGAAAGCACCTTTAAAAACTTTTCCATAAGTCTTAGCGAGGCATTTTAGAAAATCTTAGGAGCTTAGATATGTTTGAGGTACGAGTTTAGCTAAGGTTCTTAGATTTTCTAAATGCTGAGCTTTAGACTTGTCAAAAGTTTTTATGGTGTTGAAATTTGTCATTACATGGCCTGTATAAGTTAACTTTCAATCTAGAAACTCTATTTTTTAGTGAGCATGTCTATGATGCAAGTCTGGAGTATGTGGATGACAATGTTCCATTCTCTCATGAACGTGATAGTGCGTATGATACACGCTATCAGGTATACCAGGATGATGATGATTGTGATGTCCATCTGTATGACAATGCCTGTGTTCATGGGCCATATACAAATGAACGTGCATATGGCTGTGATTTTCCCTTATAATAAGAACCGTTCCTGCAATCATAAGAGGAAGTGCAAGTGCAAAAGTAACACCTGGAACTTCTCCTAGTAAAATAAAAGACAATATAGTACTTATAAAAGGTGCTGCACTGAAAAAAGCACTAGTTCTAGCACTGCCTAAATTTCTCATTGCAAACACAAACAAAACTGTACTAAATCCATAGCTTAAAAATCCAAGCAGCAATGCCATAAAAATTATTTTAAAGTCCGGCAAATGATTTCCTAAAATAATTGACAAAATTAGTGAAAATGTTCCTGCTCCCAATCCTTTAACCATAACTATAGTATAAGGATTTTTAGCAGATATGTTTCTTGTAAAATTATTATCTATCCCCCAACATACGCAGGCCAATATTATTCCCAAAGCCCCTAAAGATATTCCCCACTGGCCAGTAAAATTCCAGGATAAAATTACACTAGCAGAGAGTATACATATTATAGCCGCACCAATTCTCTTGCCGATGTTCTCTTTAAAAAATAGTGCTGCAATAATTGTGGTAGCTACACCTTCAAAATTCAAAAGAAGTGATGCAGTAGATGCTGGCGTTACTTTTAAGCTTATCATTTGAATTATAGGCCCTAAAATCCCCCCAAAAATAACAGCCCCTAAAAGCCATGGAAAGTCTCTTTTAGTTAATCCTGCTTCCTCTATATCTTTTTTGTATAAAATTTTTTCTAATATCTGAAATATTAAAAGTCCTACACCACTTCCAATATACAAGAGAGCAGCCAAAAGAACTGGATCTATTCGTCCAAGAAGGATCTTTGAAATAGGTGCACTGGCTCCAAAAAGTAGTGCAGAAAAAAAAGCTTGAAATATTGGATATAATTTGGTATTCCTCATTTATAACACTCCCAATTTAAAAATTATTCCCAAAATTTATCAATGGCATTATTCAAATTATCTAAGACCTCTGTATCATTTTTTTCAACTGCATCCTTCACACAATGATTGATATGATCTTTCAATATTACTTTTCCTGTATTATTAAGTGCAGATCTTACTGCAGATATTTGAATAATAACTTCACTACAGTCTCTTCCTTCTTCTACCATACGCTTTACAGCCTCCAGATGTCCAATTATCCTGGATAATCTATTTACAACTGCTTTATTATTTGGATGATTGTGTTTTTCCATATAAACATCTCCTTATCCCCCTATAGGGGTTATTTAAATTATAATACATCATACTTTTATTGTAAATAGTGTTAAAAAAACAAGCCCCTTGTGGGGTCTGATCTCTACCATTTTAACATGCATCCAGTTTTATACTCAAATTCTTTCTTTACATCCTCCATATTTTCTACATTATCATCTTCTAATTTTAACTCCACACTTAAATTACTGCTATTAAAAGACGGATTTTTTTTCAAATCTATACCTTTACTTTTACAAAGTATAGATGCAATTTGCAATATTTCATTCTGATTTGCACTATTTGATACTTTCATATTCCACCCTGTAAGATGAACTAATTCCTCTATGTTTTTTTCATATTTCTTACCAATTATAGGACTTATAAATGTAAGTTCTATGTATCTTCCTTTAGAATTTGACTTTATACTTTTTTTGTAAGGCCTAAACTGTTCTCTTTCAAAAGTTTCATCTATTATATTTAAAGCTTTATTTTGTTCCATCATTTCGCACTCATCTTCAGCTTTAATAAGCATACTATCTTTTAGATCTATTCCTGGAGATTGTATTAATACTTGAAGTCCTGTAATGTTCTCAATTTCAGCTAATTTTTCTTTTTCCACATTACATTTAGAATTCAACATAACTACAACCTGGTTTTCTCCTAATCTATAAGATATTTTTTTAATAGATATATTCTGTAAATTTATCCTTACGACTTCGGAAACTGCATTTATATTTACAGAATTATTTATTTCTACCTTCCACTTAACCTCTTCCTCAAATTTTTTTATTTTCCCGTATATACTCTTATCCACTACACCTGGAAAATCAAAATTTAAAATCACCTTTTTCTGATCACATATAAAACTAATTTTCTTTGTATTAAATTTATTAAAATATTTGTCTGCAGCTTCTTTTAATTCATTTAATTTAATCTCATTATTTTTTAAACTCTGAGAGACCTTATCCTCAGAATTGATTTTAAATAAAAACAATCTCCTTGTGTCACTTTCGAAATAAGGACATTCTACTATAATTCTTTGAAAATCTTCTAAAGCATTTTTGCCCTTGTTATTTCCCTTCCATATAAATATAAGTTCTTCTAATGTAAAAAGTCTTTCACCGTAATTATAACGCACAAACTCCCATAACCTTTTCACATTATTTTCATCCATTTCTTCACAAGAGTTCATAACTTTATCAATATTTTTTTTCCACTGTTTTCTTGGGTTTTTTATATTTATTTCATAAACTTCACTACACCTAGGTGCATATACTCTTCCTCTTACATCTTTGGAAAGCTCTTTTGATAAATTTTCCACTACCTCTTCATTTCCATGAACTAGAAATATATTTTTAGGTGTTAAAAAATCTATAAGAGATTTTATTTCATATTTGTCACTGTGGGCAGAAAGTCCTACTTTTTCTACCTTGCAATTTACAGGAACAGTTTTTTCATTTATATAAAGTTTTTTGTCCTTTTCCTCATCCAAAAGATTTAATAGCTTTCTTCCAGGGGATTCCTCATCCTGATATCCCGTTATAACTATGTACCCATTTTCCATAGGGGCTATTTTTTCTGCATAATATTGACTGTATCCTCCTGTAAGCATTCCTGAACTTGACACTATTACACAAGGCTCGTCATCTTTTAGTACCTCTTCTCTAAGTTTATTATTATCTACTGCAATTATATTGTCATCATAAAAAGGTTCAATTCCTCTGAGTATCTTTTTTCCTAAAGAATTTTTAAGGTACAGTGGATTTAATTTGTAGGTCCTGTTTATATCCTTTATCATACCATCCACATAAACTTTAGTATCTTTTAATATATTTTTATTTACTGCTTTTTTTATAATAAGAAGCACTTCCTGAGCCCTTCCAAGAGCAAAAGCAGGAATAAGCATTTTTCCTTTTTTCTCTATGCAGTCATTTATTGTATCAATAAGTTTTTCCTCTTCCACTTCTCTATTTGAATGAAGTCTATCTCCATAAGTGGATTCAAAGATTGCTGCATCTGGTCTTAGTTTTGGAACTTTCAACCCTTCCACAGTTTTTTGTGAAAATATTGAGAAATCCCCAGAATAAAATAATGATCCCTCTGGAGTCGTAATATAAATACAAGCGGCTCCTGCTATATGACCTGCTGTATAAAAAGTGAGTTTTATATTTTCAAATATAGAAAATTCCACCATGTAATTTATAGGAAACACCCGGTTTAACATGCTTATAACGTCTCCTTCAGCATAAAGTGGAATTTCTCCTTCTCTATTCTTCATTATTTTCAAACTATCATACAAAAGTACTTTCATTAAATCCTTTGTCATTCTAGTTGTATATATTCTAGCCCCTGGATATTCCTTACTTATTATAGGCAGAGAACCTATGTGATCCATATGGGCATGACTTACAATTATAACATCTACTCCTCCCTGATCTTGAATTGATTTAAAATCAGGCAGGGTATCTTTAGAGGAACTCTGTCTTATGCCGCAATCAAGAAGTATATTTTTATTATATATGTTCAAAAGGATACAACTTCCACCTACTTCTCTAGCTCCTCCTAAAAATGAAATGTTCATGTTGGCCTATCACCTCTCCTTTTTATCCTTTACAACTCTATAATTATTATATCCTATAGAATTGTAAAGTAAAAATTAGATTTGTTATTTTACGCACTTGCATAAGATTTATACATAAAATATATTGTAATTAATTTTATAGGAGAAATCATGAGTTATAGAGATATTTCATCCTACTCTAGAATTTCAGCTGTAAATTATGCAGTAAAGTACGCTCTCACCCCCAATCCAAACTATAAATACTTTTCCATATACCAAACTATCGGCGGTGACTGCACAAATTTCACTTCACAGTGCTTGCATTCAGGAGGAGCGCCTATGGTCTTTTCAGGTAAAAACACCTGGTGGTATAACATTAGAACTAATAAATGGTCAGTTTCCTGGACTGTAGCAGGTTCTCTTTACTGGTATTTAAAAATTAACGCTGAAAAAAATTCCTACGGCATAAAAGGAAGAGAAGTGCCTTCTATTTCTTCTCTTGAGATAGGCGACCTGATATTTTATCGAAATAGTAAAGGTACAATAGCCCATTCTGCCATCATTACTTCTTTCCGTAACGGCCACCCACTCATATCTCAGCATACTTTTAATGCATTAAACATAACTTACGTAAAAGATTGGGCATCTAAAATGCACTTTATGAAAATATGGTTATAAGATTTTGTTTACAATGCCTATTATAAAAGTATATAATATCCCTATGTAGATAAGAAAAATAGGTGGTTTGATAAACATGATAGCAGTTATAGTAAACTTTATTTCCATAATAATAGGAAGTATAATCGGAATATTTTTAAAAAATGGTATACCAAAAAAAGTTAAAGAAAGTGTTTTTAGTGGACTTGCTTTATGTGTTCTATACATTGGAATTTCAGGTTCTTTAAAGACAAATAACGTACTTACTCTAATAATATCCATAGTAATAGGTACAATTTTAGGAGAACTAATAGATATAGACAAACATATAACAAGTCTAGGAAACTTAATAGAAAGTAAATTTAAAACTAAAGGTGGAAAGATATCAGAAGGGTTCGTAACATCAAGCCTTTTATTTTGTGTTGGAGCCATGGCAATAGTCGGATCTCTAGAAGCAGGTCTTGACGGAAATTACAAAACACTTTTTGCAAAATCAGTAATAGATGGAGTTTCCGCAATTATTTTTTCTTCTTCTTTAGGTATTGGTGTAATGATTTCATCCGTAAGTGTACTTGTATATCAGGGTGCTATAACCCTTGGAGCAGTGTTTTTAAAAAGTGTTCTGACGAGCTCAGTTATTGCTGATATGACTGGAATAGGAAGTCTTCTCATTATTGGACTTGCCCTAAATATGCTCAACATAACTAAAATAAAAATAGCAAATTTGCTACCTTCAGTTTTTATGCCAATTTTTGCATACATAATTTATACTAACTTTCATCGTTTTTTATCCTATATTCCATTTTTAACATTGTAAATAAAAATTTCACGTATACTAGCAAATTTGAACTAAAAAGTTTCGTACGATGTTACTTTTAAAAATAAATATATATGAAGATATATACTTTACTGCATATTTTCTAACTTAAAACTCAACTTATATGCAGGAATATATTTACAATAATGAAATTTTTTTAAATATTTTGTATATAAGTCTTAGAAAAAAATTCGTAAAAACTTAGAACTTTTGAATTGTCTGAGGTACGAGTTTTCAAAAGTTCTTAGCTTTTTTAGAATTTTTTACTTAGACTTATCAAAATATTTAATGAACTGAAGGTTGTAAAAGATATCCGGAGTATAAATTGAGTTTTAAGAGCAACACTGTACGTGGTATTCTAGCTTGAAATTTGAACTTATACATGAAATATAATGACAAAATTGAAATCACATTTAAAAACTTTTTTAAATAAGTCTTAGCTTGGTATTTTAGAAAACCTTAGGAACTTAGATATGTTTGAGGTACGAGTTGATCTAAGTTCCTTTAGGTTTTCAAAATACCAAGCTTTAGACTTATTAAAAGTTTTTATAGTGATGAAATTTGTCATTATATGATATTGTATAAGTGAACTTTCAACCTAGAAATATCTAAATGTCTAAAATTATATCTTCTAAACTTCTTTTTGGTACATGATGGACTTTATTCTCGTCTCTCCAGTACTTCACATCATTATTTGAATCCATAGCTTCTATAACCACTTGTTCCTTTGGCTTTCCAAGAGCTACTACCAATATAATTTCATATTTTTCATCCAAATTAAGATTTGATTTTAATTCTTTTTTATTCACATTTCCCAGCATACATCCGCCAAATCCTTTTTCTACAGCTCCTAGTAAAATAGTTTGAGCTGCTATTCCAGGATCAAATGATGGGCTTTTACTAATAGATGTGTCATTAAGTATAACAACATAACCACTTGGTTTTTCACCTTCTTCAGGTCCATCCCAGTCCTTTAAATATCCTGCCCAACCCAAAGTCTTAAATATTTTTTCATTATTATCTTCTGTATTTGATATAACATATTTTAGTGGCTGCAAATTTGAACCTGATGCTGATAATCTGGCAAGGTTCACCAAATATTTTAAAGTTTCCACAGTTATTTTTTCATTCTGATAGAATCTTCTACAGGATCTATTTTTTAAAACTAGTTCTTTTATCATATTCATCCCTCCAAGCTAATAACTTAATATCATTACAATTATCATATCTCTAAACAAATTGAATATCAATCAAATATAGTAAATATAAAGGTAATATTGAATTATATATAATGTTACTATAAAATTATATATAGTAAATATTATTCATAAAAAGGGGGAGCTAGAATACAATGAAAGTTTTGGCATATAGTCATAGACAAGATGAAACTGAATATTTCAAAAAATTCAGTAAAAAATACGACGTGGAGGTTGTATTGTGTGATGATCCACCAACTATGGAAAATGCAGACTTGGCCAAGGGATTTGACTGCATCAGCATTATCACAACTAAAATTTCAGATAAATTAGTAGAAAAATTTCATGAAATTGGAGTAAAATTTATATCTACAAGAACAATAGGATATGACCATATAGACATAAAAAAGGCAAAAGAGCTAGGTGTCCATATAGGCAATGTAAACTATTCACCAAATAGTGTAGCCGATTATACAATTATGATGATTCTTATGGCTATAAGAAAAACGAAAGCTATTATAGAACGAAGTAATGTACAGGATTATTCTTTAAAAGGTGTTCAAGGTAAAGAGCTTCACAATTTAACTGTAGGTGTTATTGGTACAGGAAGAATTGGCCGTGCAGTTATAAGTCGCTTAAGTGGATTTGGCTGCAAAATATTAGCTTATGATTTATATGAGAATGAAGAAATAAAGAAGTATGTTACATATGTTACACTAGAAGATCTCTTTAAAAACAGTGACATTATTACAATGCATGCACCTGCAACAGATGACAATTATCACATGATAAATAAGGATTCCATAGCACTTATGAAAGATGGTACATTTATTATCAATATAGCCCGAGGCTCACTTATCAATACTGAAGATCTTATAGATGCCATTGAAAATAAAAAAATTGGTGGTGCAGCTATAGACGTTATTGAAAATGAATTCGGACTTTGCTATAACGATTTAAAATGTGAGATACTAGATAAAAGGGAAATGGCAATTTTAAAATCTTTTCCAAATGTAATTGTAACACCTCACACAGCTTTTTATACAGATCAAGCTGTAAGTGATATGGTAGAACATTCTATTTTAAGTTGTGTTTTATTCATGGAAGGCAAAGAAAATCCATGGCAAATTGAATAAACAAAAGTTCTTATGCACTCTTCTTTTTTTGATAAAAGAAGAGTGCATTGATTTTAATGTTTTTTTATCTTATTTATAGAATATAGAAATCTTAGCAACTAGACTTAAACCATAATCAAGTTAAAATCTTGGTAAATCCTTTAAATTTTCAACATCCATAACATCAGGGTCAGCTACTAAATATTCTCCTCCATCTTTACCTTTAAATACGCCAACTCCTTCAATTATGTGCTCCCTTGCCATCATTATAGCATGATTTAAAGGAAGCACCTCACCATTTTCAAGTAATACATCTGTAATCTTACCCTCATGATCTTTCCTTACTTTAATTATTTTTGAATTTTTCATTATATACCTCCTGATTAGATATATCATTAATATATATTTTGAGAGAAAACTCAACTACTTATACAAAATATTTTTACATTATATTTACACAATTATAACTTTTGTGGTTGCAATTAAAGTTATAATTGAACCAAATCTTGTTATTGACAGTACAAAATGCAAGTCATATATTTATCCGATGACTACCCGCTCTAATACTTTCCCTCTTTTCCAAGTGGGAGTAAAGAGCGGATACGTCCCTGGATAACGATTTTTCCTAAAGGATAACGCCTTCTAAGTGCTGAAGCACTAAGAATCCTGTTAATAAGCATCAGGTGGAGTTAAACCTCCATCTGATACTAAGAACTCTGTTTATAACATGATTTGCAAATATATCACTTTGGAGGAATTTTATGAAAAAAAATATTATTAAAAGTTCCATAGTATTTATGGTGATTTTTGCTTTATTTTTTATAGCATCAGATAAATCAACTGTTCATGCATTAAATTGCTATACAGTAAGCTTGTCAAATTTTAAAGAGGTATCCCAAAACATTTATGTACAGCCAAATACTTCTGATAAAGATATAAATAATATATTGAGTACCATTTCCAAATCTAAAAACATTGTGGCCAATTTATATGGAAGTTTCAATGCTAAACCTGTCTTTATAATTAGCAAAGATTCAACAGCCTTAAAAAAATTTGGTGTTGAAAATAAAACAGGAGCTACACAAAAAACTATACTAGGTAGCTACATAGTTCTGGGACCAGAGGGATTAAATACTAATGTAATTTCTCACGAACTCACTCACAGCGAGTTAGCCTACAGGATTCATAAAAGTAAAAGTACAAAAATACCTGTGTGGTTTGATGAGGGAATGGCAATGCAAGTAGATAATAGACCTAAATACTCTGAGGGACAATGGATAAAGGAAACTCAAAATGGTACAAAAATACCTGATATGAAAACTTTAAATTCATATACCCAATTTTATGCAGCTGATTTAGATACAAGAGTGTTAAATTACACTTTGGCAAAGCATGAAGTACATAGATGGTTATCTATTGTAGGCCAAAAAGGTCTATCACAGTTAATTGATGATGTTAATAATGGTAATGATTTTTATAAGTCTTATAACACCATTGAAAAAGAAAATAGTAAATAATAGCTGATCAGGACTAGCATAAGTACTAGTCCTGGTCAATAAATTAAATAATTTACTATTCTTGGTTATTCAATATTGGTACAAGCTTTACATCCTGATAGAAGTTTGCAGTAGCCGCTTGCATATAAGGACATACAAAAATAAACCCTATGCCAAAAGTAACAACTGAAAGTATTATCCATCCTAAAAAGCTGATCAATAAGCAAAATAACTCCCATTTGTGTCCATACATCATTTTCTTGCTTTCATCAAGTGCCTCAAGTACAGGAATATCTGGGTTTTCACTAAGAACATACATAGCCATAGAGTACCTCAATGATGCTATTAATCCCGGTATAATAAGCAGCAGTGACCATAAAAAAATAAATATGCTCATAATAATATATAGTATTATTGCAGAACCTAGATTTTTAAACCCATCGAACAAATCCTCCACTTGAAACTTCTCGGATTTTACAAGTTTTATAAAGCATCCTACAACACCAAGTGTAAGTGGTCCAACAATCAAAAAAGAAATAATGATACCTGCATGTGGTATAAAATTTATACCAATAATAATTAGTGAATACACAAGGCACACCAAAACACACTTACCCCAGTTACCCTTTAACTGATCTCTAGATACTTTCCTCAGCTGATAGCTAGTACGAACAGAAGCATTACTCATTTTTAATCCCCTTTCAAATACATATATTTTGCTCTACATATTACTGCAAAAAGTTACAGCTATATTAACTTATGATCTATCAAATAAAACTGTTAATTTATTTAAATGTAATTCAAATTTATTCTTTCAAAATTGAGCAGTATGATATATCATATAACTAACGTTGGTAATTTTGAAAGAAGGCTTGACATCATTGAAAATTTGGAAAAGAAACCTAATTGTATGTTGGTTAGGAGCATTTGTAACTGCCTTGGGACTAAGCCAAATAGCCCCAATAATGCCCCTTTACATCAAACAACTTGGTATTCATGACATCTCTACTATTGAACAAATATCTGGAGTTGCCTTTGGAGTTACTTTTGTAGTTTTAGCAATATTTTCACCAATTTGGGGATATGCAGCTGATAAAATTGGTAGAAAACCAATGCTCTTACGTGCAAGTATTGGAATGTCTATTGTAATTTCAACTATGGGACTTGCACAAAATATATATCAACTTATTGGTTTAAGAATGCTCCAAGGAGTTGTAGCAGGTTACAGTACAGCTTGTATGACATTAATTGCAACTCAAACCGAAAAAGAACATTCTGGTTGGGCATTAGGTGTGCTGTCCACAGCTTCTATTTCTGGTTCACTACTTGGGCCACTTATTGGAGGATATCTTGATGAAATTTTGGGACTGCAATTTACTTTTTTCTTTACTGGCATCCTTATGCTAATTGTTTTTATTCTAACTTTAATATTTGTAAAAGAAAACTTTATAAAATCCAATAAAAAAGTACTCAGTACAAAAGAAGTTTGGAAACAACTTCCTGATTGTCACTTAACTATTGTTTTATTTGCTACTTCTTTTATTTTACAGCTTGCCTTTTATTCTATAGAACCCATAATAACAGTATATATATCTCAATTATCTCGCAGCTCAGCCCATATTGCCTTAATTTCTGGAATGGCATTTTCTGCTTCTGGCCTTGCTAGCATTATTGCAGCTCCAAGGCTTGGAAAACTGTCAGATAAAATTGGACCTCAAAAGGTTATGCTTGCGTCTCTTATTATAGCTGGTTTAATATTTATACCTCAAGCTTTTGTAAAAAATTCTTGGCAGCTTATCATATTAAGATTTTCATTGGGTTTTGTAACAGCAGGACTAGCACCATCAATTAATACACTGGTAAAGAAAATAACACCAGAAGCCCTTACTGGAAGAATGTTTGGTTTTAACATGAGCGCATTTTATTTAGGTACCTTTTCCGGTTCTTTACTTGGTGGACAAATAGCCTCATATTTTGGTATGAAATATGTATTTTTCATTACTAGCGCACTACTTCTTTTAAATGGTTTATTGGTTTATGAAAAAATCTGTAAAAAACTAGATTCAAATGCTGCTGCTCCATTAAAAGAGCATATGGTTTAAAAATCAGTTTTGAGTTTATTAAAAACTATAAAAAAAAGCTCAAGCCTATATGCTAGACTTAAGCTTTTTTAATAAATATGATTTAATTCTTTTAAATAAATATATTGTTATTTTGCTAGATACAAGTCCTAATACTATTCCAGCAAGCACATCTGTAGGATAATGCACATATAAATATATTCTTGAAAAAGCTATTAAAATTGCTACAGTAAAAATTACTGGTGCATATTTTTTGAAATACCTGGATAATATGCTTGCTGCTGCAAAAGATGCCGTAGTATGTCCTGATGGAAATGAATAGGAAGCTGGCTTTGCAACTAAAAGCTTTATAGTTGGGTCAAAATAAAAAGGCCTTGTACGTTTAACTATATGTTTTATCAATCCTTCACCAAGTATTGATCCTATTATAATAGCTGTTAAAACCATAATTCCAACTTTTCTATATTTCTTACTTGCTATAAGTACTATGGAAATTGCAATCCATATAAGCCCCTTATTACCAAGTGAAGTAAATGCAATCATAACCTTGTCTAAAATCTGATTATGCATATTATTTGCTATATACGAAAGAATGTATTCATCAAATTTGTATATTAATGTAACCATCTCTATCTCCCTGCTGTTTCTATTTAATATGTACAACTTACTAATAATACTACATTTCAAATTTAAAATCCACTAGCGTATGGAACTAAATATCAAATATATAGGGTTTTATTTTTAAAGTTTGTGTCTCCCACATATTTATAGATATAATATAAATATATACAGCAAGTAAATACGAATCTATTCCATATCTGAAAAGTGGCTTACAAGGAGGTTAAAAGAAATGGCAAGATGAATTATTATTTTTGGTTCATCTGGCTCTGGAAAAACAACATTGGAAAAATTAGTTGTAAAAAAACTTTATTTTCCCATATTTTGATATAAAAATTTCAATTTAAGATTAAATACTATAAACAGTAATTTGCAGTTAGGATGGATGATAATGAAATTAAGAAATGAATATACTTGTCCTTTAGAATTAACCCATGATATTATTCGTGGAAAATGGAAACCGATTATATTATGGCAACTCGGAAAAGGAGCTTCTTCTTTAGCATATTTACAAGAAGATATAAAAGGAATTGGACAAAAAATGTTACTTCAACATTTGAGTGAATTACAGGATTTTGGTATGGTTCAGAAGAAGCAATTTAGTGGCTATCCATTGAAAGTAGAGTATTCGTTGACTGAAAAGGGAAAACGAATGTTAGATGTTGTAGTTACTATGCAAAAAATCGGAATTGAGCTTATGAAAGAAGATGGCAAAGAAGCTTTTTTGAAAGAAAAGGGATTAATTTGAATCTATGCATACAAAAAAGTGTGTAATGTACAACCGAATATGTTCCTGTTAAAATAAAAGAAAATATAAGCAGGAGGTATTTTTAACAATGAAAAATCCAGAGAAAACAATCGGTAATTTGATTGATAAAAGTAATGTGACAATTATTAGTTATATAGATAATGGGGGATTCCCTATTAGTAAGGCAATGTTATCCCCGCGAGAGCGTGAAGGAATTAAAACATTTTGGTTTTCAACAAACACATCATCAAATAAAGTCAGATATTTTCGGAAAAATCCTAAAGCAAGTGTATACTTTGTTAATAAGCGATTTTTTCGAGGAGTAAGCCTTGTTGGAATAGTAGAAGTCCTTGAAACACTAGAAGCAAAGGAAAGATTATGGCAGGATGGTGATACAATTTACTATAAACAAGGTGCAACTGACCCTGATTATTGTGTGTTAAAATTTACGGCAAAGAAAGGACGCTATTATAGTAATTTCAAATCTGAAGATTTTGATATCTGAACAAATTCCAATTTCAAGTTAAGCATTATAAGTTAGTAATTTGACGGGAAAATGAATGTATGAATAAAATAGGATTAAAAATAACCACAGCATTTTTATGGGTGGCCATATACTTCATAGTTATGCTTATATATACTTTTTTTGATATTGCTATATGGCGAAAAATTACAATAAAGTATTCAAATTGTTTAAATATTGTTTTTATTATAGCATGTGTTATTACATTTATAATTCTACTTTGTAATAGAACAGGATATAAAGTTAGAATTTTTAAGAATGTAACAATTATAAATATTTTCTTAGCAGTTGGTTGTTCTGTGTTATTTTATTTTCTTTTAGATAAGTGCTTTGACCAAATATTTGAAAGCCTTTATCCTGCCAGTGAGCAGGCATATCAAAATACAATACAATCGTTATTAAAAACGCCAATTACGAGTTTGCTGCAAGTGTGTATTATTGCACCTGTTATTGAAGAAATACTTATGAGAGGATTTGTATTAGGTGGATTAAAAGATTCTTATGGAAATAGCATTATTAATATCAGCAGTTTTATTTGCAGTTCTTCATTTTAACATGGTTCAGACAATTTCCGCTTTTATTTGCGGAATTATACTCGGGATTCTTTTTATTAAAACAGATTCAATTTTGAGCTGTATACTTGCACACAGTGGCTATAATCTAATTTTATTTGCCATGATGATTATGCCTTATATAAAAAGATAATTTTCATTGGTAGCTGTGAACCAAATTATGAATCGTTGAAAATTGAATAGTACAGTGTATAATATAATTAATATAATTTAATACAAAATAGTAATTTTTTATGATATATTAATAAATTTGCAGGAGGATAATTATGGTGGAAATGACTAATTCTAAAAAGTGGGGAATAGGAAGTTTATCACTAATAATTGCTATATTCTCTATCATGTTCTCATTCACTTTTATTAATGGAAAATATATAGGAGAGCATATTTTAAATGGACTTGGAGTATCTTTTCCAATAGGAATAATTTCTTTGGCTCTATTTTGTGCATCAATACTTATTGGACATAAATACAAGAATGATTACTTAGCCAAATCAGGGAAAATAGTATCTATAATATTTATTCTTTTAATAATTATATTGTCAATAATAAGTTCATTGTTTTAAAATTTAACGTAACAATTAAAAAGTGAATAATTTACTGACCTTTACCCACTTTGATAGACACGAGGAACTCGTGTTATATTAAAAGTTAAAAGAATGGTAGGTTTATGAAAAAAACAATATAGTGCAGAATTTAAAATTGAAGTAATAAAAAGATTAGAGAAATCTGAAGAATCATTAAATAAGATAGCAACAGAATTAAGAGTAAGACCAAAAACAATGCATGTATGTGTAAATAAGTATAGAGAATCACCTGATACACCTTTTCCTGGCAGTGGACATCTTAAACCTGAAGATGAGAAATTAAGAAGATTAACAAAAGAATTAGTAATCAACGCATTAAATGACGCATATCAACGTGGAGGAAGACCAAAATTCCATATTTATTAACAGAAATATTATTAAAGAAATTATTGTTATTTTCCAAAATACATCCCTGTCTAAAATATACTGCAAATAGGTACTTCAACTATATGATTAATTTATGGTAATTCCCATAGCAACAACCTTTTATATAATAGTTTAATGTTTAAGCTATTGATTTCCCTATGATTAAATCATTCTGTGTAAGTACTGTTAATAAATTTCAATTTACTTTTTATCACATTATATTTTAAGGTGAAAATGCTAGTGCAGTTATTTATAGTATAATTGAATCTTCAAAAGCTAATGGACTTATAATAGAAAAATATCTTGTCTATTTATTTAATAGAATTGCTAATTCAGAAATTATAGATGCGGAGTTATTAGGATAGATTATGCCTTGGTCAAGCAACCTTTCGGCTTTTGTGAGGATTGAAAAGAATAAATAGAATGATTTTCCTATAAATTAAGTATTAAATTTTTAAACCCTGTTAATAGTAAGATTTTCTCTACTACAGGTTTTATTTTAGCATTAAATAATTTTTATTGCTATGCGTCAATTCTTTGACGCTTACGTTAAGACCTCCTATTGCATCTCCTAATACTGCCTTCATATGTTATCTACTACAAAAAATGAACCAGTCTACTTAAATTTCAGCTGATTCATTTCATTTTCTCGCTATATTGCTAATATTACGTAGTTATATTAATATAAAAAATGCTTACGCTTTATTTAACATAAATTTATATAATTCCTATTCCATATTTCTTAATATTAATTTTATTTTCAATCTACATTGCTTCCCATAGTCCTTCTTTTAAAAACTCACCTTCATATTTCTCAATTTCTTTCAAATCATCTTTATATATATCAAGTGCCTTTTTTAACTCTTTATTTACTATCTGAATTAGTAGTTGAAGCAAGTTTATCTGACCCTCTAAATTTCTTGAGTCTTGACTTATCAAGACTATGACCAATGATTGCTATAATAAATATAGCCACCGCAGTTGCCTGTCCTGCTACATAAGCATTTGTAACAAAACCAATGATTGCTATAATTAATACTGCTAGCCCTGTCAATATCTTATGCCTTGCGAAAAAAATTCTATGATCTTTGCCACAATTAGAGCATACACTTCCCTTTTCTATTTCTTTACCACATGCTTTACAATTTGTTAATTTACTCATTTACGTCCTCCTGTATTTTGCTTTTTTACATCTTCATTTGTTTTTCATCATAATTATAACAAAAAATTCATGTTTTTACAATAATGTATATAAACTGTAAATGTTTACAATTAATTTCAATTATAAAAATATAATATAATAATTAAAAAAATTTCTATAATTTTAAGAAAACGCTGGAAGATAGAGAATAAATAATTTAAACGTCAGAAGAACTAGCAAGGGGATATCCTCCATGCATGTAGTTGAAACGAACAGGCTATGAATAACAATTATCTTATGACACAAATATCAGATATGATAAAACAACTGTATGAGTGGTATTACCTGAAAGCAAATGATATAAAAAAGAGACAAAAAAATATATCTTCTGACCTACTAAAAAAGCTTTAAACATCCAATAGAAACAGAAGATATACTTAGCATGGATATGCATAGTATAAAAATGAATTTAAATTTGATCCTCCTTCACCTGCTAACTTGAGAGCTGACTCACCTTAGCCTGCACACGCAAAGGTACATCTAAAATCATTATTACCGTGACTATTATATCTTACATCATATTTTCCTGTTTCATATATATCTTTTCGATTCCTTATACAATGCTGACCAAACTTTAATCGGGGCGTGTCTGAAAAACAAATATTGCATAATGTGTAATTAAAGAGTATTTTTAAAAAGATTTAATCTGTTTTATTTCTTATGTTAGCAAATATCTAAAAAGAGCCCCTTACAAGCCCCTTGGGAGGGGCTTACAAGGAGCCTATAAGTAAGGAAGTAATAAGCAAAAAATAATAAATAATAAATAATAAGTAAGAAGTAAGGAGTAATAAGAGTGCAGATGAACCTGTACCTTTTGACACCTACAGTACTGTGCTGGCATTTTTTGAGGAAAATATATACCCTGTAGGAGAAGCTGTTAGGGAGAAAATCCGCATGTGGAGCGGTGTTATAGATTGTGATGTGATTATTCTGGCAGTAGAGGAAGCTTTAAAGTACAATGTCAGGAATATAAACTACGTTGATAGAATACTGCAGAGCTGGAGTAAGAAGGGCTTAAAGACTGCCAATGATGTTAAGAGGTATAAGAGCATATGGGAGTCCAGAAATACTGAACATAGGGAAAAGTATAGGCAGTATGATTTTAAGGAGCTTGAGAGGAAGCTTTTTGGATAGGATGATGGATAGATTTATACTTTTGATGCATTTTTGTATTAAATGGTGCTATTATGGTGTTAAACGCTGATTTAGTATATAAGAATCTTAATAGAAATAGTAATTTGGAGAGAGGATAGAATATGGCTTCTAGTCGAGAATATTTAGATTTTATTATTGGGAAATTAGATACACTAGACAATGTTTCTTCTAGAAAAATGATGGGAGAATATATTTTATATTTTCGAGGAAAGATTTTTCGGGGAATATATGATAACCGCCTTTTGGTTAAGATAACCAAGGCGAGTAGACAGTTGATGTTAGAGGCAATTGAGGAGTTGCCTTATGATGGTGGAAAACCAATGCTTTTGGTTGATGATGTTGATAATAAAGAGTTCCTATATCAAATGATTAACGAAGATGTATGAAGAACTTCCTACTCCAAAAGTAAAAAAGAGAAAGAGATAAATTCCAATTTAAGGATGAGTCCTATAAATAGTAATTTGCAAATTTGAATATTTGTCTAAGAAGGTGAAATTGTGGAGAGTGTCTCAGAATTGATTGAAAGATTATACTCTAAAGATAATAAAGCTGCATACCAAGCATTACAGATATTAGAAAGTGAAAGTGAAAAATCTAATGCTGTTTATAAGTTTTTTGATAGGTTTGCTGAAATGATTGAAAATAGCAATTCATATATACGAACCAGAGGCATTGTCTTAATATCTGTTAATGCTAAATGGGATACGGAAAACAAAGTTGACGAAATTATAGATGATTATTTAAAACATATTTTAGATGAAAAGCCAATTACAGCAAGACAATGTATTAAGTCATTGCCAAGTATTGCAAAATACAAATCAGATTTAGTTGAATGTATACGAGAAGCTTTATTGAAAGTAGATGTGACTATATATGGTGATAGTATGCAAACATTGATATATAAAGATATTTCATCTTCACTAAAGAAAATCAAATGACAAATTCCAATTTTAAGTTCATTATTAATTCCAACTTAAAACTAAGTATTATGAATAATAATTTGTATAATAAGGAGACTAACTATGATTAGAGATTTTAGAACAACGGATATTGATAGAGTAATGCATTTATGGCTTAGCACAAATATTTTGGCACATAATTTTATTGACAGCGAATATTGGCAAAATAATTTTGAGTCAGTTAAGGAAATGATGCCAAAAGCATCAATTTATGTATATGAACAGAATGGTGAGATACAAGCATTTATTGGTTTAATGAAAAGTTTTATAGCAGGAATATTTGTTTCAAGTGATTTTCAATCAAAAGGAATTGGAAAATTATTGCTTGATTATTCAAAAGGTAAGCATAATGAATTATCTTTATGTGTTTATAAAAAGAATGATCGTGCCCTACGATTCTATTTAAAAGAAGGTTTTACAGCTTCTGCAGAGCAAGTAGATGAAAATACTGGTGAAATAGAGTTTGTCATGAGATGGAAAAATTCAGTATAATGAGGAAATCATAAATTTCAATTTGTAAGGGTGAAATTATATGGATTTAAGATTAAAATTTAATGAAGATGAATATAACTATGATAAATATAGGCCGACATATCCAGAAGAATTGTTTTCAGACATTATTAATTATTCTCGCATATCAAGTGGGTATGAAGCCTTAGAAATTGGCATTGGTACAGGACAAGCAACTTTACCAATTCTACAATCTGGGTGCAGAGTAACTGCAATAGAATTAGGAAATAATCTTACAAGATATGTTAAAAACAAATTCAAAAATTATATGAATTTCAATGTTATTAATGCCGATTTTATTGAATATACGATTAAAACTGAAGCTTTCAACTTAGTGTATTGTGCAACAGCATTTCATTGGATTCCATTAGAACAAGGATATGTAAAAGTAAGAAATATATTAAAAGATGATGGAACTATAGCACTATTTTGGAATCATCCATTTCCAAATAGACAAGATGATATAAGTAATATTGTAAATAGAAAAATATATAATAAATATCGTCCCTCTGACAAAGAAGTGAGAGAATTTAATGAAAGTGATTGCCAACGACGTATTAATGAATTAGAACGATTTGGGTTTAAAGATATTATTTATAGATTATATCATCGAAAAAGAACTCTTACGTCCAATGGATATATTCATTTATTAAATACATATTCAGACCATAGGGTACTACCAGTAGAAGTAAAAAATAATTTTGAAATGGATATGAAAAATGCAATCGATGAAATTGGCGGTAAAATAAATATATATGATACTATAGATTTATACTTAGCAAAAAAGAAGTAACTTCCTAATCTGTGTTTGCCAAATTCCAACTTAATGAGGTGAAATAAATAAGCATAGAAGCAATTTACAATAGAAGGAGTACACAAAAGTATAAGTCTAAAGAAATACCAATAGACATTCTTAATAAAATATTGGATGCTGCAAGAACTGGTTGGAGCTGTATCATTTGGATATCCTGATAATAAACCAAATTCAAGACCGAGAGAAACACCGAATAGAACTATAATGATACTTAGAACTATTTCTTTATTACTAGATCAAAGCATTTTAGTTTTGAAAATACATTAGGAGAAAATTTAAAAAGTTTATCTAAAGATGAAATAGTAGCTCTTGTTGCAGCACTTGAAGAAGGTCAAATAACTAATACTAGACTTCAGATATTAATAAATAAAAACTCTATTGAGGTAAATAAAATATTAAGCTCATTAATAGATAAAAAATTATTAAAAACGGAAGGGCAGCGAAGAGGCACAATATATTTATTATCTAATATGTTTAATCACAGCAGTTATTTAAATGAGAACTCCATAAATAACAGTGAAGATATACAAAAAAAATTAGTTGACATAGTGAAAAATGTAAAAAGAGTAAATTTAAGTCTTATGGAGGATATTATATTAGAATTATGTGAAGTTAAACCTATAAAATTAAGTGAATTGGTAAAATTATTGAATAGAAATGATGTAGGTCTTAGAAGTAATTATTTAAATAAAATGGAAGGCAGGACACTTAAGGAAACCGCTGAAATACTTAACATAAAATATAGACATGCTATAGAAATAAAAAAATCTGCCCTAAATAAACTGAAAAAATATCTGAAATAGCATATATATTTTTATCTGATGACTAGCAGTCCTAATACTCCTTTGGTTACATTTATTTTTATGCTTATTATATTGCAGGAGTAAAGAACTGCGCGTCCCTAGATAACAATTTCTAAGATTCAGGTGAAGTTAAAAAAAATCACACTATAAATTGAATACACGAACTTCATCTGAATTAAGAAATTTGTTTATAATGGCAAGAGGGAGGGTGATATTTATGTATGACCAGCTGGTTAGTTTAATCAGCACCATAGGGTTCCCAATAGCAGTTAGCATATACTTGCTCATAAGGTTTGAAAATAAGATTGACCTTTTAGTCAAATCTATTGAAGACCTAAGAGAAGATATATCAGCCGTTATAAAAAACCAGGAGAAGAAATAGGTAAAAGCCTATTTCTTTTTTTCTGCACTAATTTTAAGAAAGGCATATATATAAGTAAAAGTTAAAGAAAGGGGAGAATTGTTATGGCAGCAAAGTCAATAAAGCTTTCAAGTACGCTTTCTATTGTAGAAAAGACAGGACTCAATAAACAGGGTAAAGAGATACTTAAGAAAGTTACACTGGGCAAAATTGCTATGGATGCAGCAGATCAGGATGTATATGATGTAGTAAAAACTGTAGGTGACATACTGACTTATCCTGTAAATGAGATTCAAAAAGTGGACAACACCGTAATTACTAACGCCTAGTGAGTAGGCAAAAATCAGGAAAGGAGGAGTTTAAATGGCAAACAGACTTAATATGAGGTTTACTACAGAGGAAGAAGGCAAATATTTTTCCTTGAGTGTGGACAATGTAAAAGAAGATGAAAATGGACAGCCTTCAGTTACCAAGGAACAGGTTGCATCTCTCATGAACCTTATAATTGCAAAAAAATATTTGTTACATTAATACTAGTATAAAAAAGGTTGGTATCATAAAAGTGATGCCAATCTTCTTTATACTATAACATCAAAACCATAGGGTTTATCTATAATTTTTGCATTCCTATCATATTTAAGAAGATACAGTGACATGTATATATCCTGCACTTCCAAGTAAGTTTATTATAAAAAATATTTCTCCAAGCCATGTAGGAAGGAATAAACACGTTAGTGATATTAGTAATAAAGGTAATAAAAGTATTATAGTAAATTTAAAAATATCTATTGGTAATCCTGAAGTTTCCATTGTATAAGCATATGGTAGTTTAAATTCAAATCTTATTTTTACACCAAATAATTTATATGCTAATCCATGCAGTATTTCATGAATTACAGAATTTATGATTGAGAGAATAATTATAAATTCTGACATATTCAATAGTAAGATACCCGTTGGAAACAGAATAAACTCTTAATCCATTAAATTAAAGCACATAGATGCTATTAACTTGTATAAACATATAGGGATCAATATTTGTATAATAAAACATATTACGTGTTTTTTATATGTTAACTTAAAAGACATATAGCTTTTCACATCATCATAGATTATTGACTTCAATTTTTTTACTATTCGTAAAATGAAATAAATACGTACTAACCATTAAAATTGCGAACGCTGTTCTTTGGTAAGTAAATAATGAGGTATTAAAACTATGAATGTATTTTGGGTTAATACAAAAATTAGTGAAATACTGCAAAAAAGGTGTTATAATTTGTACAATGATTGAATAAAAATCATAATTTATCGTGAGAAATATTATACATAGCATATATGATGGACAAGAAGTCTGAATAAATTTGATATTTTGCCTAGTTTTGCTTTACTCGAAGCTGCAATAACACTATTGAATAAAATTAATGCTTTATAGAAATTTTTAATAGGAGGAATACAGAGTGTATAATATTATAATAAAAAAGCTTTCCCCACCACGAATACCAAGACAGTAGAATCTATCATTACTGTTAGGTATTTGTAAAAAGTTCTCTAATAAACAATAGATTCTACTGTATGGGAAGTTTTATATTCTATTATATAAAATATCATATTAGTAGAAAGTGGGAACTTAAAATGAAATTAAAAATATATTTTATATTATCAATGATGATCTTTGGTACAATTGGAATCTTTGTCAGATACATTGACTTAGCTTCAAGCGAAATAGCTCTTCTCAGAGGTTTTATAGGAAGCTTATTTCTGTTAACTATTACTATAGTTAACAAGCAAAAAATATCTTGGACAAATATTAAGAATAATATTCCTGTATTGTTATTATCGAGTTTTGCATTGGGATTTAATTGGATCTTTCTTTTTCAGGCATATAAACATACAACTATTGCAAATGCTTCTTCAAGTTATTACTTTGCTCCGGTTTTCGTCATTGTTATGTCGCCTATTGTACTGAAAGAAAAAATTTCACTTAAAAAAGCTGCATGTATAAGCATTTCGGTATTTGGAATGTTTTTAATTGTACAAAATAGAGGAAATGGCGGTACAGAATATAATCATTTATTGGGTATCTGCTATGGAATCACTGCAGCGGTATTTTATGCAACATTGATGTTGACTAACAAGTTCATTAAAAATATGAATGGTTTGGAAATAACACTGTTACAGTTGTCATTAGCAACTGTAATGCTTATACCTTATGTTTTTGTAACGGAGAGGGTTAACCTATTTCAAATAACGGGGCTTTCAGTTGCATGTATTATCATATTGGGAATAATTCATACAGGACTTGGATTTTATCTATTCTTTTATGGAATGAAAGGGTTAAGGGGACAAAGTATTGCAGCCTTGAGCTATATAGATCCAATAACATCATTATTTACTTCATTTATTATTTTCGGTGAGAATATGACAGTGTTTCAGATTATAGGTGCTGTACTGCTTTTAGGCTCAACATTTATAAGTGAAATAAGTAAAAACTATGATTGTTCTTCTAAAAAAAATAAAGGTTATATTGAGTGATCTGAAAATAAGCAAGTGTCGAGAAATTCTTATTTTATAACTCAATTATAAAAATTAAACAATTTACTGGAACACTGCATTATTCAATTTTGAATTTTGGAGTGTTCTTAGTTACTTTTTTTTAATTATATTTTGATATTTGTATATAAGGATGAATAGATAAATTTATAGTATAAAGATTTTATGTAGCACTGGCCAAGCTTTAACTTTTCTCGCACTCAGACAAAAAGCTTGGCCAGTAGCTTTGATTTTAATGGGATGCTCCGGACCAAATCCAGGAAGTAATGCTCCTCGGTCTTATACTAGGCTCGGATTTCCTCGCATGGAAGCTTTGGACAAACACTTTCTTTTTCACTTATTTTATACCTCAATAATCTCTAAATTGTAGTCTCTCTTCTGCAGCTTTATAAAACTAGCTTTTATACCTTTCACAAAATAAAATTAGCATATATTTATAAGATAAACAACGTAGTTCAAATATGGATATATTATTATACATGCTATTTTACAGCATTGATTTGTTTTTTATATAGCATTATATCAGCTTTTAAACTAAGCAGATACTTTATATTATTCTACTCTTTTTTGCCACTGATAAGAATTTATATAAATTATTGTATAAATTCTACTTTATATATAATATATATCTTCTTCTCCCCTATATACTTTTAAATAATAAATAGCTGTATGTTTTCTTCAAGCACCAGCACTTTTTTAGTCCTCGTCATCCTTAGAACAGTTAAAAAAATAAAAGGAAGGCTTCTTGCTTAAATCTATAAATCTCGCCCATTTTTGTATTGCCTTATCTAAATCATTTATAAGCCTGTCCAACTCATCTTTATATGGAAGTAAATATTTAATAGCCACAACGTTGGCAAACAATTTATTTTTTTCTATCTTATAATTTGATAAATCCTCATGAATAGCAGGAACTAGATTAAACTTTCTATTATACAATCTACCATAATGTGCGCATATATTTCTTAGAATTGATGATGATCTTAACCAGCTGACCACAATTTTATGATTAACACCAATAAAATCATTAGCTATCTTACTTCTATCCTAAGTTTTTAAATTAGCATATAGTCTTGATAACATACCAAAAGTCATTATTTCCGTTGCAACCCATATAGGTAAACTCCCATGATAATTATTTATATAGTGTTCTATAAATAATTCTCTTTTATTACTTTTCTTTTCTCTTTCTAACTCTTGTAAAAACTTCTTATGATATTTTCTATTTTTGTCAACCATTTTAAAATTATCCGCATACATATATCCATCAGGTCCATATTTATGACCTACAACATATGCTATACTTGTCCTCATAGAAATTTCTACAGTTTCAAGTGCATCCATTAAAATATTCCTCATTCTTTTATCAAAACTATATATGCCAAATATTGATTCTATAGTATATCCTTTCATATAATGCTCACCACATTTTATATGTAAAGCATACCCCGTAAGTCTATAATAATTAACCGTACTCAATATTTTTCTAGCTTTCTCTTTATCATTTATAATTATGTTTCTACTTCTAAGAATTTCAATCTGTTCGTCAAACGTTCTTGGTGGTTTTAAATTCACTTCATTTTTCATAGAAATTCTCCTATATGTAAAAAGCTCCGCCAGTTTCGCATTGTTAAGAGACTTGACGAGTTCTGTTACTATTGAAGCATAACAATTTTGCAAATTCGTATACTTATTTTTCATTTAAATATTTCAATTACGTTAAATTATATTCATATATCTCGATATATCTTTTTTTATCTTTTAGCACTCCTCTCAATTACTCCTCTAATTTCATCTTTTAAATTTTTTAAGTTCTAACGCAAGATCATTTTTTTGTTATCTTGTTTTAATCTGTTTTAATTTGTGATATTTTTTTGGAGGACATAAACCCAAAAAGAGCATTTTGGAATAAATTCCAAAATGCTCTTAAACGTTGATATTCATGGTGCCGGAGGCGGGAGTCGAACCCGCATGTTGTCACCAACGACGGATTTTGAATTGTACATGCAGTGTTTTAATATGTATTGGTATGTTTTAACATGTACCCTCAAAGTAAGCTATATCAACATCTTATAAAAAATGATCTGTCTTTATTTACCACTAAGTATTTCTATGTTTTTATATGTTGGAGGACATTAGGAGGACATAAAATAATCAAATAATTTAAAAGATCAATCTATTAAAAATATAATTGATTGGTTGTTATCCTTAATTTGTTTACAAGTAAAAGTGAACACAGGAAAGAGATAATATCCACCTTAGCTATCTTCATATTCATGAAAATTCGTAAATTCTATCTACTTGTCCACTCTCCCCTATTTCCTGTCTTAATATAAATTAACCTTATCTTTAATAAATTCACTAAATGTCAAAATAACTGTTTTTGTCATCGTACTATACTCCATACTATTATTTCTTTATTTATTAAAGGGTTTTTATTTTTTTTAGAGAATATATCTTTTAGAGAAAAATAAAATAGGAATTATTTAAAATTAAACTCAAATTATTGTGACTTATAATCAACATATTTATTTAAAGCATTAAAAATCAAGAGTTTATTTTAATATGAATATAGTGTCCATGCAGCAACTTGTATATAGGTTTATAAAATAAATCTATGCATTTCAATGTTTTATTTCTCAATTCTGTGGTTTTATCACATATTTATGGATATAATATAATTATACATAGTATTATATAAATAACATACCAAACAAGTGAAAGAAAATATTGGAGGATAAATAATATGTTAATAGAATTTAGTGCTCAGAATTTCCTCTCTATAAAGGATAGAGTAACTCTCAGTATGGTGGCTTCAAAAGATAACTCTCATGAAGACAATATTATAAAAAATGCAAATAAAGATTTAAATGTTTTGAAAACAGCAGTACTATATGGAGCTAATGCATCTGGAAAAACAAATGTGTTAAAGGCTATAAGTTTTTTAGCTAATTTTTTAGGTAAATCACATGAAATGCAGCAAGGCAAAAAAATTGAAGTTGAACCATTTAAACTTGATAGGCCGTGCCTTGACAGTCCAAGTAAGTTTGATATCATATTTAAGACAGAAGGTATAAAGTATGCTTATGGTTTCTCAGTTACATCTGAAAAAGTTATTGATGAGTATCTTTACTATTATCCAAATGGAAGGCAGACGATAATTTTTGAAAGAGAAAATACTAATAATTATAAGTTTACTAATGATATAGAAAAACAAACTGCCATAAAAGATAAATTTAATTCACCAAATAAACTTTTTATTGCAGTTGCAAGCTTATGGGAATATGATAAAGCTCAAATACCATTTAAATGGCTTAATGACAATTTAATTGTTCTTATTCATCACAGTGATCTACAAGAATTAACAATGGATTTAATGAAATCAAATGAATCTATTAATAAGAGGGTTAAATCCTTATTAAAAACCGTAGTTAGTGATATTGAAGACATAAAATTCACAGAAATTGAAGTGGATGTAAAGGATGATCCAATATTAAAATATTTAAATAAAGATGCAAAATCCAAGCTTTTGGATAGTTCAAATAAACTTTCTAACATTAGTACTCTTCATAAAATGAATAACTCAGAAGAACTAGTAGAATTTGATTTGGATGAAGAATCAGATGGAACTAAGAAACTTTTTGGACTTCTTGGTCCGTGGATTGAAGTATTAGATACAGGAGCAACGCTTGTGGTAGATGAACTTGATATAAGATTACACTCTAAACTAACAAGGTTTTTAGTAGAGCTATTTCATGATAAAGAAATAAACAAAAAAAATGCTCAACTTATTTTTTCAACTCACGATACCAATCTTTTAGATCAGGAGATTTTTAGAAGAGATCAAATATGGTTTACTGAAAAGAAAGAAGACAATAGTACAGATTTATATTCACTAGATGATTTTCCAGTTAGAAAAGATGCTGCAATTGAAAAAGGATACTTACAAGGAAAATATGGAGCTATTCCATATCTGAAAGGTGGCTTACAATGGCAGTAAAAAGAAAAATTGTAGAATTATCAAGGGACAAGAGGAAAAAGCGTAAAATTAGACCTACAATTCTAATAATATGTGAAGGTAAAGATACTGAAGTAAATTATTTTAAAGAATTTAATCTCAAGTATGTTAATGTAGATGTAAAAGTTGCAGATAGTAAATCTGTGGGGAAAAATAAAAGTAGAAAAACTGATCCATCACATCTTGTAGATAAAGCCATAGAATTTATAGAAAACAAGTATGATATTAGCGAAGATGATGGTGATAGGGTATGGTGTTTAATTGATGTAGATATAAATTATAATACTGCAGATCCAACAAGCAAAAGAGCAGAAGAATTAGAAAAAGCCTATATAAAAGTTAAACGGTATGCAAAAGGGAAAAAAGTATTTATTCATTTAGGACTATCAAATCCATGTTTTGAACTTTGGTATCTGCTTCATTATACTTATACTACCGCCAATTTAAAAAGTTATGATGCTTTGAAGATAAAACTTGAGAAAGAAACTCCACTTAAAGATTACGAAAAGAATAAAAGTGTGTACAATATTATTGTAGATCATACAAATCAAGCAATTGAAAATTCTTTTAGGTTGAACAAGCACCATAAGGATTTAGGAAAAACTTTAATTGATTATTCTAAAGTTCCCCCTGAATTAAATATAAAAAATATAGTTGAAAGTAATCCAAATACAAGAATAGGCGAACTTGTTAAATATATTGAAGATATTAATAAGGAATAAAGCCTAAAGATTAGTGGTTTTATTAGAAACCAGTACTTACCATAGGCGTACTGGTTTCTAATTATTTATGTATAACATCATTCAACTTATCCGCTGCCTCTTTATCCATATCCTTAAGTACATGAGAATACAAATCCATAGTAATACCAATAGTACTGTGTCCAAGCCTTGCAGTTACCCTCCTTGGCATAGTACAATATCTTTCCATAATATATCTCCTCAAATTCTAAAATTTAGGTTCCTCAGCATATACCCCTAAATAATAACCCTGATCTAAAACCTCATTTGCTAAAGCGTTCCAATAACACCTATTCATAATATTGCTAAAATCTCCAACAACTTCACCTTTCTTTAATTTCCTTATACAACTTTCTAGATCACTAGAAAACTCAGGAGATATAGTATACATTCCTCTTAAATAGTTTTTTACAAAATGTTGAGAAATAAAAAGGTTGTCAAATTCTGCATTTTTTTGTCCTGCATTTGTGTATTTAGGCATACCTTCATTTGCATCACTTAATCCAAATTTATTTAAATCTAAACTTACCCGTGGATGCAAGTTATCCTCTTTATCATTTTCATTAAATACTTTACATGGAAAAAAGCTAAAGCATTTATTTACCTGCGAATCATAAGATGCAGACGTATATAATTTAAATTTTTCATTTTTTGAGCTATTACATCCACCTTCAGTATCATCAATTGTAGGGTTATCTTTAATTAAACTACATTTATTTCCTCTCCTAACTTTATCTATTGAAGCAAACTTATACACATCAGAAATTTTATCAAGTTTTTCACTGCCAAATCTAGAATATGGCTGTCCTTCATCTGCTACAACAAATACAGTATCAAGTAGAAATTTATTTTTTTTATAACTTCCAAAGAGTATAATATTCCCAATTTTTAGCTTTTGCATATCAGTTGGACCTTTTTTACTATTTTGCTTACAACAGCAATAATGAAAATTTGCATGTGATTCATCTTCCCCAAATACATATGGATCTGTATTTTGAAGATCTTTAGGGTTTTGTAGTCTTATATTTCTAGAAATATAAGGTTCATGTATATATTGGGGACTTCCAGAACTATGTTTAATTTTTAATTGAGGCTTACATATAATTTTTGATTGAGGTTCCCACTCACCCCAAAAGAGAATTTTTGTTTTCTCGCTTAATACTTCATTATCATATTTATCATGACTTATATATTTACCGCTGCAGCAAATATACTTTCGCCTATGTTCTGGAGCATCATTCCATAACATTATACCGTTGTCGATTCCTTTAATTAAAGCATCTGAATATGATACTTTTTTTCCATTTTTCTTACTACATGGCTTGTCTACTATATGTTCTCCACCAGGATGAAAAAATTGTATTAAGCCTGTATCGAAAATACTTAAGGATTTCATATTAATTAAATAATTCATAATAGCTGATTTAAATTCATCCGACATTTTTATATTGTTATTTAACATATTATCAGGTAATTCTATTTTTCTTACAAGTTCAACATTATCTTTTTCTTTCTTACCGTCCTTTAATTTAAATGAAATTTTTAATACTTCCTCATTAATTTTCAACTCACCTTGTAATATATTTTCGAAATATTTCACAGTATTTTCTTCATTCTTTGGTTTTTCTATAGAATTATTTATGTAATTCTTATCACGCTTTATTTTATTAATTGTATCTTCAATATACTTTTTACATTCACAACAATTTCCTATTACTATACCTTTTTTATTTATCCTATTTAATAAGATAATTGCATCGTTTATCTCAATGCTTCCATTACCCAATGCCATATATAATTCATAATTGTTCTTTATTTTCCCCGGTGTATTTTTCTTCATACTACTTCTCCCCCTATTGATAACATATTTTTAACATCTCTTCCAAGTATGTATCTGTCTTCTTTTGTTATTTTATCAAAAGGCCTATTAGCTTTAGTTCCATAAACAACAACTGATTTTACGTAATTTTTATCGTATACGTATAAGCTGCAATAAGTATTTTTTTTTGGTGAGCCATTCTTACATTTCGTATATTCTCTAAAAAACTCCTTGTTATCATTAAATTTTTTCAGCCCTAATCTATTGACTATTTTTTTAAAATCACTAGGCTTATATCCCATTAGTATAACGTTGGGTTTCAGTACTTCCAATAGTGAAACCCATAAATCCGTACCTTGGCTAAGAATTGATTTATCTGAATTATACAAGTCACTCCACGTAGGACTTGTAGCTAATGGAGAATAAATGTCTGTATGTACAGCAATATTGCCATACTTACTAATCCTATATTCCTCATTTTTGTTATATACTCCTTTCTCATTATAACTTGCTAAAAATCCGTTAAGTATAGGCTCAAAACAACTAAACCAATTATATCTATTTTTATTTTTAAAATAGTTATTTAAAATTAAAGAATATTTCTTAACTTCCTCCTCAGAAAGATTTAACTTATTAAAAATATTTTCTGCACCTTTAAATCTTTTGAATGATGGGGTACTAGGCAATACATTTTCATTGGAATCTTTCTTTCTTTTATCTTCTGAGGCAAATTCTAAGTCAGAAGGATTTGATCCCACTGTTATAATTTTAATGCTTGAGTTAAAATATGCATCTAAGTCCCCAAACCATAATACTGGAATACTTGGTTTTACAATAAAATTGTTACTTTTAACACTATTATAATGTTTCCAACATTTTATAATTAGATTGCTTATTTCATTCCACTCTTTTCTTTCAAAAATACTCATTTGATGGATATGCCCCCTAAAAATTAGTTAATTTAAGTATTATATTTACATATATATTATACTCTGTTAATTATTCTACTTCAAAACTATTGCATAAAAGCCAAATTTTATTTTCATATGTACAAAATATTACATGTTTTGAATCAAAAATTAAAAAATTAATATAGGGAAAATATATAAAAAGCTCATTCTTTATTGAGAAAATAAAGATTTGAGCTTTTTATATATTACTATTTATATATAACATCATTCAATTTATCCGCTGCCTCTTTATTCATATCCTTAAGTACATGAGAATATAAATCCATGGTTATACCAATAGTGCTGTGTCCAAGCCTTGAAGATGCAACTTTAGGAGCGGTACCAGAAAGCAGCATCAATGTTGCATTAGTGTGTCTCAAATCATGGAACCTGATATGAGGTATATCAACCTTTTTTATAAAATCACCAAAAGCATGAGAAAAAGAAGATGTATTAAGCGGCTGGCCATTATCCCTCGTGCACACTAAATTATGCTTGTTTTCATATTCACCATAAGAACGCACCTTAAGTTCCAATTGATTTTTCTTATGCTGCTTTAGAAGTTTTAAAAGTTCCTGAGGAGCGGATATACTCCTTGCACTTTCTTCCGTTTTAGGTTCTTTAAATATAAGCTTCGTCCCTGCCCTTACCAGTGTTTGTTCTATATTTATAATACCATTTTCAAAATCAATATCAGACCACCTGAGTCCCAGCACCTCTCCAAGTCTAAGGCCTAGTGCCAGAGCTAAATTAACAGGGATTTCAAACCTGGTGTTTTCTACAGCACTTAAAAGTGTTTTTACTTGAGGAGGTTCCAAAACTACAGCCCTATATTTCTGAACTTTTGGAGCATCTACCATATCTGCTGGGTTTCTGCTTATGAGCTGCATCTTCCAGGCATAATTTAAAGCTTTTCTTAAAACTCTATGATGCTGCAGAAGGGTTTTCCCCTTAAGTGTTTTCTGTTTTTCGTTATAATACCTCTGTATATGGAGCGGCTGAAGCTTTTGGAGCTCTTTATTTCCGATAGATGGAATTAAATGATTGTTTATTATCATTTTATATCCATTGTATGTTGTAGGTGATAAATTTATAGCATAAGTATCAAGCCACAGTGTTAGAAAATCTTTTACAAGTGTTTTTTCAGGAAATATAAACTCATTTTTATTTATATTTGATACCGCTTCAATTAAAGCCTTTTCAGCTTCCTTCTTTGTCTTAAACCCACCAATACTTTTTTGCAATCTTTTTCCGGTAACTGGATTTCTTTCTACCTCAACAATTACATTATATCTTTTACCCCGCTTTCTTATATGACCGCCAGGCATAATATCTCACCCCTTACCTTTTATTAGTATTAGTGTTTGATTTAACGAGGGACTTTATTCATGAAAGTCATTATATTTGTCTAAAATACTTCTATTAGGAATTAAATCTAATAAAGTCCATTGCATTATTTTTTATACTTATAACTTACAAGCTTTAATTGATTTATAACATCCTCTACTAGATTATACATATCTTCCTTCTTTAATTTTTTTATGTCAATTCCCAAAAACTTTATCATAGGATTTTGTTTAAGCATAAAACATACACATTCTTCTGTGGTTTTAAGAAAATCCTTTTGAGCGCTGTCCAACTCTTTATTTGAATTGTGAATATAGTCATATATATAGTTAATTTTAACCTCAGGATCCTTTTTCAAGTGCTCTCTTATTTTTAATACTTCGGAATCTTTAGTATTACTAAGCTGCATTTTTATAAATTTATCTATATCACTGTTCATAGAGTTCTTATCTTGAAAAAAACCTATTGAAACCCCACAGGCATCTGCTATTTCAGTTAACAAAGCAAAACTTGGATAAGTCCTCCCCGACTCCAGGTCACCAATATAACTTTGAGATTTTTTTATATCATTGGCAAGCATCTGCTGTGTATAAAGTTTATTTATTTTTTCAGATTTATATTTTCTTGCCTCTTTTATAAGTTTTCCTAGATCCCTCTTACTTAACATTAAAATATCCACCTCCTATGAATAACCTATTTCTTAAACTGATGTGCTAGTTGATTTATAACATTAAAAATATACGCTCACAAGAGATGAATTTTCTTCTACAAAAAACTAAACGCAGATTTTTCAATAGTTCTGAAATTTAACCAGCACACTGTATAAAATCATGAACACTATATTTTTATCTGTATAACATTATACGTTTATAACGTTAATATGTCAATAATCCAACGTAAATAAACGTTATAAAAAGTATTTTTCAGATAATTTTGAAAAAAGACTCCAATTAATTAATTTCCAGTATTGAATATATATAAAAATAATGTTATATTATGGTTAACGTAAATAACGTTTAACATATGTAAAGGAAGTGTGTATATGTCTATTGATACATTAACTGGTTTACCATGGAATAAAAAGTTAGAAGTACTGAGAATAGTTAATAACTGGACTCAGGAATATGCAGCCCAAAAATGCAATACAAATCAAAAAGTCTACTGGAGCTGGGAAAATGGTAAAAATTATCCCAGGAAAAGAAGTCAAGAATCTATAGCTAAAGCATTTAAAGTTAAAATTCACGATATATTTCCTGTATAAATAATTTTGGGGGCAGCCTATGAAACAGAATAATAAGTTGAAATTGCTTAGAACCAGCAATAACATAACTCAAAAATATCTTGCAAATATGCTTCACATGAGTATCTCATGTTACAGCCGCAAAGAGCTCGGACTTAGAAATTTTACTATTAAAGAAGCTGGAGAAATAGCTAGTTTTTTTAACACTACTATAGAAAAAATTTTTTTAGAGTAATAACTCTATACTTATGAGGGGGATCAATTTATGGTAGAAGAAAAATTAAAAGAACTTCCAGTATTATTGACAGTTAAAGAAATGGCCGGCGTACTTAGGATAGGAAGGAATTCCGCTTACGAAATGGTGTATCAAAAGAAAATTCCCGTACTTAGACTTGGACCTAAGAAAATAAGAATACCAAAATATGAGCTAATACAGTGGATCAAAAATAACGTTAAAGATTTTGAATTCAACGGCTAGGCAGTCTGAGAAAACGTTTTGCAAAGTATGAGGAGGTTATTATATGGCTAAATACAGACAGGTTCATACTGACTTCTGGAATGATGGATTTGTTTTAGATTTAACTCCTGAAGAAAAATTTTTTTACATATACTTGATGACTAACTCAAACACTACCCAGTGCGGTATTTATGAGCTTCCTAAACGAATTATAGAAACCCAAACGGGTTACAATAGAGAAACAGTGGACAAACTACTTCTTAGATTTCAGGAGTATAAAAAGATATTTTACCTGGATGGAACAAAAGAAATAATGATTCTAAACTGGATTAAATATAATAAGCCTAACAATTTAAATGCTATAAAATGTGTCAATAGAGAGCTTAAAAGTGTTAAAAACAAAGAATTTGTCTCACTATTTTATAAACAGTGTCTTAATGAAGATCTGGATGTTGAAAATATTTTTGATGGAATAGAAATAGAGAATTCTGCTGATTCTGAAAATGAATCTGCTGCAGAATTAAAAGAGCCACTTACAAGCCCCTTGGAAGGGGCTTACAAGGAGCCTATAAGTAAAGAAGTAATAAGTAATAAACAAAAAATAATAAATAATAAGCAAGAAGTAAGGAGTAATAAGAGTGCAGGTGAACCTATACCTTTTGACACCTACAGTACTGTGCTGACATTTTTTGAGAAGAACATACATCCTGCAGAGGAAGCCGAGAGGGAGAAACTGCGCATGTGGAGCGGTGTTATAGATTGTGATGTGATTATCCTTGCGGTTGAGGAAGCTTTAAAATATAATGCCAGAAATATAAACTACGTTGGTAGAATACTGCAGAGCTGGAGAAAGAAAGGCTTGAAGACTGCTAATGATGTTAAAGAATATAAGAATATACGAAATCAGGGGGGAAAGTGCAGGCAGTATGATTTTAAGGAGCTTGAGAGGCAGCTGCTTGGATGGGGTGATGGATAATTTATACTTTTCATGTCTATGTGATTAAGCTACCCAATAGGATATAAATAATATACTCTATGCCATAATGCAGGAAAAAATTTATATTTATAGAATATTTACAATATCTTAATATAATAGGGGGAACTTAATGTGTATAAAAAATTAAAAAAAGTGGTTGCAGCTGCGGTAGGTTTTTTATGTCTATCTTCTTTTCATAATGTACTTGCAGCAGACTCATCAACAAAATATGATGTTACTAGAATATACGGTAATACTAGATATGAAACTTGTATAAATATATGTGACAAATTTAATAACGACAAGGTTGACAATGTGATTATAGCTAGTGGTAATAACTTTCCAGATGCACTTGCAGGAAGTGTTCTTTCTAAGAAATTAAACGCTCCTATACTATTAGTTGATAAAGAACTTACAAACAGCATGGATTCTATAGAATACTTAAAAAATCATTTTAATTATGATGGAAATGTATATATATTAGGACAAGGTGCTTCTGTAAGTGAAGAATATGTAAATTACATTAAAAATCTGGGTTGTAAAAATATTATAAGATTGGGAGGAACGGATAGATTTGATACCAATAAAAAAATAGTTGATACATTAAACGTCCAAAAAGCAACACCTGTAGTAATAACTAATGGCTATGGTTTTGCAGATGCCCTCAGCGTTTCAAGTATTGCAGCCTCAAAAGGATATCCTATTTTAATGAGTAATTCCTCAAATTTACCTGATGAAATTAAACAAAAAATCAAGGATATTCAACCATCTCAGGTTTATTTAATAGGTGGAGAAGGATCTTTAAGTAATAACATAATATCTGAAATAGAAAACACCTCTCCACAATTGGGAGCCAGCAGCATAATTAGAATAGGCGGATCTACTAGATATGATACGTCGTTAGATATAAGCAAATATTTTAATATGGATTCAGATACAGCAGTGATTACGAGTGGAAAAAACTTTCCTGATGCGTTATCCGGAAGTGCTATAGCTGCACAGAAAAATGCACCTATAATACTTACAGATGGACAAGATATATCAAGCCAGAAAAAGTATTTAGATACTACTGGATATAAAAATTTAATTTTGCTTGGCGGTACTGGAGCAATAAATACCATGTGTGAAGGCATATTAAAAGGCACCATAAGTGAGTTAGATATAATAAAAAGCAAAAGTGTTTATGAACTTAATATGAAAGACAATAACGAGGAAAATTATTCTGTATTTATATATAGTGATGATATACAGACAAAAACTGCATCGTTTGATCCAGACGCTGATTGGAATAGTGTATGGGCTGGTGCATCAGACGGAGATACATTAGTTAAAGGCCATTTTAAAATAGCAGTAGCAAAGCAAGGTGAAGATACACCTGATATATATGATAATATTATTAGTAATAATATAAATAATCCTTTTTATTCAGAAGATAATAAAATTGTACTGAACTCAAGTAGAAAATTAGTAAGAGTTCACCAAAATTCCCAGACTGGAAATCCAGATTTTCTTCTAATAGGGTTACCTGCATCAAGTAATGGATCTTTTGTAAGAGTATATTATATAAAAGATGGGAAACTTAATCTAGCAAAATTTATAGGTTCAAATGACTATGATTCTGATAATGATGATATTGTAACATTTAATTCTAAAAGTCTCTTCTTTAATCAGACAGAAGATAATACATTTGAAACATCTTCTTATGATATGAGCGGCACATGGATGTTTTATATACATTCATGGAAGTTTGATTTAGATAGTGGAAATTTTATATATCTAAGCTCTAGATCTATGAATAAAGATAATTATTTTGATTACCAAGATAAGGTCAATTAAATAGTGGTTTTTTACTGTATAATTGATGTTTTCCATTATGTCAAAAAATGGTCAATCACTGCCCTTTTACCTGTATAATCAAATAAAAAGGCGGTGGTTACCATAGAAGAGCTTGTTAGAAAAGCCAAATCCGGTGACAAAAACTCCATGGATTCTATCATTGCAAAATTCACCTGCTTCATAATAAAAAAAGCATACAAATACAATATTCCTTCCTATGACTTTGATGATCTAGTGCAGCATGGGTACCTATCTGTAATAAAAGCAGTAAAACTCTACAAAATTGGAAAAGGCTCTTTTACAACCTACTGTACAAATTCCATAGTAAATAACTTCAATGCCCTTTTAAAAGGCCAGATAAAACACTTTAGAGAAGTACAGGATGAAGGGGTGCTGTCAATTCAGCCCTATGACTTTACACTTGAAGATGAAGTTATTGCATTTGATCAGGCAGAAAAAATAAAACTTGCACTTTGCAAACTTCAGGATATAGAGATAAAAGTAATTAAATCTGTGTACATGGAAGGCAGGACACTTAAGGAAACTGCTGAAATGCTTAACATAAAATACAGACATGCCATAGAAATAAAAAAATCTGCCCTAAATAAACTGAAAAAATATCTCAAATAGCATATATATTTTTATAATGGCAAAAGGGAAGGTGATATTTATGTATGACCAGCTGGTTAGTTTAATCAGTACCGTAGGGTTCCCAATAGCAGTTAGTATATACCTGCTCATAAGATTTGAAAATAAGATTGACCTTTTAGTCAAATCTATTGAAGACTTAAGAGAAGATATATCAGCCGTTATAAAAAACCAGGAGAAGAAATAGGTAAAAGCCTATTTCTTTTTTTCTGCACTAATTTTAAGAAAGGCATATATATAAGTAAAAGTTAAAGAAAGGGGCGAATTGCTATGGCAGCAAAGTCAACAAAGCTTTCAAGTACGCTTTCTATTGTAGAAAAGACAGGGCTTAACAAACAGGGTAAAGAGATACTTAAGAAAGTTACACTTGGCAAGATTGCAATGGATGCAGCAGATCAGGATGTATATGATGTAGTAAAAGCTGTAGGTGACATACTGACTTATCCTGTAAATGAGATTCAGAAAGTGGACAGCACTGTAATTACTAACGCCTAGTTAGTAGGCAAAAATCAGGAAAGGAGGAGTTTAAATGGCAAACAGACTTAATATGAGGTTTACTACCGAGGAAGAAGGCAAATATTTTTCCCTGAGTGTGGACAACGTAAAAGAAGATGCAAATGGACAGCCTTCAGTTACCCAGGAACAGGTCGCATCTCTCATGGATCTTATAATTGCAAAGAAAATATTTGTTACTAAAAATGGTGCATTGGTTGGCAAGAAAGATGCTAAGGTTGTAACAACAGAATCAAAAGAATTTGAAATGAAATAGATCATAAAGGTCCTGCAGATGTGCAGGGCCTTTAAATTTAGGGGGTGGTATTTTGAATATAATAAATTCTAATTTAAGCTTTAGGAGCAATTTGAGCTGGGGCAATAATCCAGAAGCAGTCGTGCTCCACCATGCAGGGGCAAAGATGTGCAGCATAGAGGATATCCACAGGTGGCATCTTGAAAATGGGTGGTGCGGCTGTGGTTATCACTATCTTGTGAGGAAAGACGGTACTGTATATACGGGAAGAAATGAAAAGGCTGTAGGCGCCCACTGTCCAGGATATAATTCCAGATCTATAGGGATATGTTCTGAGGGTGACTTCAATATTGAAGTTATGAGACAAACACAGTACAGTGCATTATTAGAATTAACCCGCTCCATGTTAAGTAAGTATGAAATAAGTAAAGTATACGGACACAGGGAGCTTTATTCTACTGACTGTCCTGGAGAGAATTTTCCACTAGACAGGATAAGAAATGAGGCTGCAGGAAGCAGCGGTAGGTTAGTTTATCCAGGATATCCTATAAGAATGAATCCTGGTTTGGAGGACAGCAATGTAAAAGCTGTTCAAGAAAAGCTTATGAGTAGAGGTTACAGCGTTGGAAGATGCGGTGCTGATGGATTCTTTGGATGGGGTACCCTGGAGGCTGTGAAGAGTTTTCAGAGAGACAATGGGCTTGCAGTTGATGGCATTGTTGGAGTTAATACATGGAATAAGCTGTTTGGATAAATAAATACCAGTATAAAGAATGTTGGTATCATAAAAATGATGCCAACATTCTTTATACTATCACATCAAAACCGTAGGGTTTATCTATAATTTTTGCATTTTTATCATATCTAAGGAGATACAGTGACATGTATATATCCCCTGCACTTCCCAGTAAGTTTATTATAAAAAGTATTTCTTCAAGCCATGCAGGAAGACATAAACAAGTTAGTGATATTAATACGGAGTTCCTAAAAATTTAACGGCGAAGCAGTTTGTAATATATGTTATAATAGCTATAAATTATAATTTATTCGAAAGCGATAGGTTATGGTATGTTATTTAAAATTGGATAAAAATATTTTGTTAATTATTGAAGCTGAAATAATTTAGTTATCCTTGGGGGTATAAGAATATGATTTTAGTTGGTCCTAACTATTTAAATTCTAAGACATTACCATTTGCCTCAGATATATTTTATCATAAAAAGATAGGTTATCTTCTTCCTACAGGTTTTCATCCAACAGAAATAAATTCAGTACTGGAGTTTCCTAATTACTGCAAACTTAATTCAATAGCCCTGCCTAGTCTAGTATGGAAAATGTGTGACTTATATTTTGAAAATACGCGACAAGCATTAGAAGCAAGTGACATTTTAAAACCACTTCATAATGATTTTATTACTTTAATACAAACATCATACCCAAGGAATCGTGCTACAATAGATGAAACTAAGAAGTTTATTAAAGATAATCCTAGATTGTTAGAATGTTTTGAAAGAACATCTATTGACTTATGCTTCATTTCTAGAGAAGTACTATCACATATATTATTTGAGATATTTATTGAAGAAGGATATAGAGGTGTAGTTCAATACATTCGTGAAAATTTTAGAACAGAAGATGATTTTATTCTACTAATTGCAGCTACTATAATCAATAGACTAAAGTTATTTGAGGGGGATTCAATAGATTTGTTATTATATGATCATAGTTGGGTTCCTTTGATAGATACATATATGGAAATTAGAGAAAGTGGTATGGAAGTATGCAAAAATAGGAATGATGACTCTGATAGTTTTATGATAGATCATATGTGTTACAAGCTTTTTGAAGGAATACTCATGCCTATCTTTGGAAGATGCGACACACGGGATAAAGCTTCTTTAATTAAAAAAATTGTAATTAAGAAACAAGACGAAATAGAAAGGCTTAAGCAACAGTGTAGAGTAATTGCTATGGAAATACTATTAACGAATACAAGCAATACTTATTTAAAACAAGAAAAATTAAGGAGTATGCTAAAAAAAAGTATTTTACAACCTTTAAGTAGTTTAACTGAAAAACCTTTAAAAGATATTAAGGAGTTGTTGGCTAGCTTTTTATTGGATAGTACAGTAATAGGTGGTTTCCTTTCAATTGTGCAACAACCTGATATTAATGCCTTGAGTTTGTCAGTTGCAGCTGGAGCAGTTTCTGCAGGAGCAAGATATATTTTTAATGAAGAATCAAAGAGAATATGCAATCCAAGTGATTTATTACTTACTGGATTAAAAAAGATGAGAATAGAGTATGAGGATTATGCAAAGCAAATAGAAGAAATATCATTAAAACAAGTTTTTTATAGTAAGAAATAATCTTAAAATAAAAATTATAAATTTTTAAAACACCGTATTATTCAAAAGAATTTTACGGTGCTTTTATGCCGTATGCCAACTATTGAGGGATGAAAGTGAGTGGAAATCATAACAAAACGATATGTACTCTACCCGACCTCTGAATCCTGCAATAAAATTAGTTATTAAGTTAACTAACAAACAAGCTGTCATGTTACCAACTCCTCCCATAAAACAAGCAATGATAAAGAGCAGTGTATAGAATGAAAGTGAAATTATCAATTTGTCAAAGGTAATCAGTTTATCACAGAAATCGAGTGCACCGGCATTCTCAGTCAGGAGTTGAGTACAGTACACAATTATAAAATTATACCACATAAATATTTCATAATCAATATAGTTATTGAATGGTTAAGTCGTATTACAAATATTTTATGTAGCACTGGCCAAGCTTTAACTCTTCCCGCACTCAGACAAAAAGCTTGGCCAGTGGCTTTGATTTTAATGGGATGCTCCTCCCCAAACCCAGGAAGTAATGCTCCTCGGTCTTATACTAGACTCGGATTCCCTCGCATGGAAGCTTTGGACAAGCACTTTCTTTTTCACTTATTTTATACCTCAATAATCATCAAAATATATACTCTCTAAATTGCAGTCTCTCCCCTGCAGCGTTCAAAGCAAAAGCTTGTCCAAAGGCAAAAATTATGTAAATTCCCTCACATAATGATTCAAATAAATATGTTTTCTGCAACTTTATAAAACTAACTTTTATACTTTTTACAAAATAAAATTAGCCTATATCTATGGGCTAAGCAGCGTAATTCAAATATGAACATATTATTATTTCTGCTATTTTACTGCATTGATATGTTTTATTTATATATCATTATATTAGTTTTTAAACTACACAGGTAATCTATATTATTCTACTCTTTTATTATTGTCACTGATAAAAATTTATATAAATTATTATATATAAATACTACTTTATATATAATATATATCTTCTTCTCACCTATATACTTTTAAATAATAAATCGCTGTATATTTTCTTTGAGCACCAGCACTTTTTTAGTCCTCGTCAGCCTTATAACAGTTAAGTCTCTAGACAAAAATAAAAGGAAGGCTTCCTGCGGATAAAGTGCTTCCTTAATAAATCGTAAGAAGTTCCTATTTTAACTGTACTGCCGATGTATTCCTCTGGGGTCATCCTGCTACGCATAAAGTATTTAATTAAATTGGATTTTTCACGCACGGTTGGCGCCTTTGACAAGCCCAGGGCTAGTCCACCTTATACATGCCCTTTGCAGGGCAGGCATAAGGACGGCTTGGGTATATAACAATTCAAAATGTTAACTTTAATTACTAATTATATGAATAATGGGAAGTTGAAATAACTTATATATACGATTAATTTGATTTCTATAGTAGCCAATACTTCCTTTCTACTCCAAATGAACCTTTTTCATTTGCACTAAAACCCAATTGTTTACAATATCTCTCATATTCTTTCTCCAATTCTAAATTAAAAGCTGGCTTACAATCTAAAATATCTGAAATAGCTGGATTTGTTTCTCTTCCATCCTTATTCTTATTATTTAAATGTGCATCCATATTGTTATCTGCATATCCAATAAACCTGCTTGGATAAAATTTGTAAGAACTACCTTTCTTTATAGCAATAAAACATGTACCTTTTTTTATTAATGCTAAAGCAAACTCTTTTTCTTGTTCACTTCCCTTGCTTATATAAGTATCCAATAACGTACCATTAGTTAAAATTTCATTTTTATTTTTTACTAAATTTAAACACACAATAATCTCCTCCCTACATAGTTAATTAATAGTAGTTCTATAAACTGTAAATTATTAGCCGGATAATTTTTATTGATTTTATTCTTATCACCATATAAATCAGCCCTCATTTCTTTAAAACAACGAGATAACAATCTATCATGTTGCTTTGAATAATCGCGTTCTTTATCACCCTTTATATGATTGATAACTAAATTATGATACAGTTATAATGGCAGTAATAGTTCCTATTAAAGCTATAATATATTGATTCATAGTAGTTCCTCCAAATTTCTGATCATATATTCTATTAAGCAATGATTTATCAATACATATTATCTATACTTTCCCCAAACTTCAATAATACCTTATAGATATAATATAAATAATAAGAAGTTATATTAAGCTTTCTTAGTGCCATTACTTATATATGAGTTATCTTATAATTTAAGAAAATTGAATCTTAGCGTTCCGTGTTGCTGGCATTCAAAGACCTTAGATAGTTGTTACGTTAGGTTTTAAAATATACCTTAGTGATGGTTTCAAAATTCTCTTAAAATGATTTGCCATCCAAAATAAACAGCAACATTTTGTTATATAAAGTCAATGCTTACGTTCACAAACATCTTAAATTTGAAAGTCTTAAAAATTAAAATTAATCCAATAAAGTGTATATTATATCTTCTTGGAATTCTAGTTTTCTTCGATTTGTCTTTATCATTAATTGAATGCAATATATTACAGCAGAGTAGCCAAAGACACCATTTTTCCAAAAAAGTTTATCTAGTTTCTCAACAGAATCTAATGCATCATGTATAAGAGTTGGCCTGAATAATTTTTGTTTTCCATGTGCAATTTTAGACCTCAACTGATAAAAACCATCTACAAATTTATTAATTTTTGATTCATCATAACATTCTTTTAAAAGTAATTTAAGTTTTCCTTTTATTTGTGACTGTGAGAACCTATCGTTTGAAACTAAAATTGATTCTAATGCCATAGCAATCCACATTAAAGATAATGGACTAGAATCATAATGAAAATATCTAAAATAATTTAAGAATATCCCAATAGTACTTTCTGGTACCTCATTCCAAAAATCATTTTGTTCTAAAAGCCATTTCCATACTTTGAAAAAGTCAATCATATCAATAATATCCCTATTAAAATTACCGTAGTCTAATGATATATAGGCAAGAGAGGGCGATAATAGTTTTTCATAATAAAGAGGTTTTGACTCTATATCATCTAAAAACAACATTATTTTTAAGAAATCAATTCTTGCTGGCTGAGATATCTGTAAAGCTAAAAATAAATCATTAATCCTAACCTCAAACTCCTGTAGTAGTATTTGTTTTTTCTGCCCTGCAATATCTTTTTCAGATCTATAAGATTGTAAATCTTCATCGGAATGTTTAATTTCTCCTAAAAATACTTCGCCTTCAACTGTAATATGCCCTAATGTACTTTTTATCTTAAAAGGAATTAAATCTGTTTGATCTGTAAAAGGTATTTCAATATTCATATTATTTAGATCTTCAACTAACCAATTGGGCTGTCCAACGTTTTCCCAAGCAGGTATTCTATAATTATCTCTAACTTCTATTTCAGCTCTTAATTTACTTTTCATATGTACTCCTTTCTCTTGTAAACAAAGATATATTTACCTATATTGGACTGGGTAATATGGATAATGAAAAATTAATTTTATATTATTGTACACATACTAACTAATACTTTGATTTATTTGCAAATCCAGCAACAAACATTCCCGTACACATTATCCCTAATAAAGCTTCTGATCCACAAATTAGTCTTAACCTACTAGTCTGTGGTAAAATATCGCCATAACCTAACGTGGAAAATGTAATAACAGAAAAATACAGTGAATCACTATAATTTTTAACTGTATTTAAGCTACATTTATTAGAGAAGTAAATACACGAATAGAATAATATAGCTAAAAATGATATTAGCAATGTACGACTAGGTTTTTCGCCATATCCCCAAAAAATATTTTCTAAAAAAGATGATATATATTTTATTTTTCTCTTAAATATCTCAACAGAAAAAACGTATTTAGGAAAGAAGAATAGCTCTATATAGTATAAAATTCTTTCAAAAAAATATTTAAGTAAACCTTTTAGTTCAATTTCCTTATTCCAAAACTGAACTATTAAACTTGTAATTGGGTAACGATTTGATAGCCTAGGATATTTTTTCTCCCAAGGAATATGAGAAAAAAGTAACGTCTTTGCTTCATATTTTCTTTCTAAAATGTAGTATTTAGAAGCTTCACTCCTATTTCCATTGCTTTGAAAAGCTGTTCTTATTCTTCGTAAATTATCATATTCAAAAAAAACATCACATTTAGTGCTTATTGTATACTTAAAACCATTTATTTCACAATTATTAATTCCAATTTTGTAAATATCACACTTATCCAATTCTAAATTGTAAACATTAGAATTCTCAATCATAAAGCCATATCTATCTTGTGTATGGAACTGGCATTTATGATAATGTATATCTTGTATAGAACTATTATTACAGTAGAAATTATCCATAACACATTGAAAAAAATACAAAAAATAAACTTTAGAATTTATAAAAATCATATCACTACAACTAGAATATGATATATTAGGTCCTTCAGCAACAAAATTATCAATTAATTTAATACCGTCCATATCAGTAAAATCTAAATTTCTATTTCTGATAACTAATAAAGGAGATAATCTTACTCCACCTAATTTCAAAACTTGAAATTTGTTATAAAGAACTGCTCTTGTAATATTTACACCATTAGATAATGTCTCTGTTCTTTTACAATTAAATATAAAAGTATCTGTTTTACCTTCGTTGGGTAATTGAAAATCAATAAAATTCCTCTTTTTAAGCTTTCTTTGTCCCCATAATATGTAAGGAATAATTTTTCGTTCTTCTTGTATAACATTATTACTATTATTTTTTAATATATTCAACATTTTATCATCAATTATTCTACAGTACCTATGGTTCTCATCATTATATCTTACATATCTTACAAAATTTTTTTCAGAATCCCCTTTAAATAAACTACCAGTTGGTACAACTTCTAATAATAATTGGTTATTAAAATTATTAACTTCTACCCACTCATCAAAATATGGAAGATTATCAGAAAAATACTGAAATAAAATTGGTAAATCATTTTCTCTTCTCCATTGATTAAATGTGAAATCATCCATTTGCCACAAACTGCTAGGATCTTTAAATGGTATTGTAATCATCAGCACCCTCCATCCATATATTGGCATTCAATCTTCTTCTTTAACAAATTCTAAAACTTCTAATTATAGACAGTACTTACGCAACACAAAAAGAACATTGAAAAATCAATAGCTTTAAGCACTTAACTTATCCCAAATGGTTGTTGCTATGGGATTTGTAACATCATTTACCTGTTTACTTTTACAATCTTTTGATGCTAAATTAATAATATAAAGAACATTATTAACTTTTACTTGAACAAATTCTTGTAATAAGGAGATAGTTTCACCAATTGTGTTAAGATTATTTTTTAATTGTAGTATCTTCACAAAAATGAAGGATATAAATACTAAAGAAAAGTATCCCTCTAACTTTTTAAGACTTCTTACTTGAACTTTTTCAAAATTTAGAAATTGCTTAATGTCTCTAAAAAATACTTCTATGTCCCAACGGCATAAGTATTTCTTTACAATATCCTGTGCAGGCGCATCAAGCATATCAGTTATGATAAATCTGGTATTTTTAACAGCAGCACCATAGCCGTTTTTGACAAGTGCTAACCTAACGGTTCCAATACCATATAAATCAACTATTATAGCTTTGATATAAAAACCTGCAGCTGTATAAAATCTGTACTGCCTTTTATTGAAAAGCATACTTACAGTTTTTACATTAAGGTTAAAGCTATTTTTGTAAGTTACCTTACGGTTATTTTTAAGCATACACACGTAGTGGTAGTTACATTTTTTTAGTAAAGTTAATAATGCTTTTGAGGAATACCAGGTATCGAATGTGACATATTCGACCTGTAATCCAAATTTGTGAGCGAAGGTTATCATATTTATTGCCAATTCAAGCTTGGTGTGATAATCTTCGCATTTTTGCTTTGGAATCCATATTCGAAAGCAAACAGGTACTTTAAACCATCCATTTGACCACAACAAAACAACTATATGCATTCCCCATACATATCTATTATTTGTATGATCATAAACGGAAGTAGTTGGAAAAATATTTTTACCGAAAGGTTTCCTGATAATAACATCGTCAATGATTAAATAACCCAGTTTAGCCGTTTGTGACTGTATACACTGGATAAATAAAATAATGATATTGTTATTATTTATAGAAACTAACGGTAATAATATCGTTAATGAATCATGAGATACCCATACAAGTTTTTGTGCAATATGTGTAGCAGCAGGATTATTGAAAAGAATTATTCCCATACAAAAAGTTACAAATATAATAGTGCTATTTTGTGGAAATAAAGATTTATCAAAATTAAATTTGTATACTAAATCCATAATTAAATCATGAATTTCATATTTGTTAACAGAAATATTATTAAAGAAATTATTGTTATTTTCCAAAATACATCCCTGTCTAAAATATACTACAAATAGGATCTTCAACTATATGATTAATTTATGGTAATTCCCATAGCAACAACCTTTTATATAATAGTTTAATGTTTAAACCATTGATTTTCCTATGATTAAATCATCCTGCGTAAGTACTGTTATAGACATAATCCACTATACCTACTACACATCTATATAACAAGATGGCATGTCCTAATTATATCACGTAAATCCATATTATTCCCTATACTTACAAAATAATCATTATCATATATAGATACAAAATACGATTTATATAGGGTGGACTTGCCTTGTAACGCCGGCCATATAAGCAATATCTACTATAACCATATCTATGCCGGGTGTTAGAAGCATGTCCATCCTTTCGCCTGTATACTACAAGTTATTCATGAATATCTAAAAAGAGCTATTTAAAGCTTAATGCATATAAAGACCTCTGAATACTCCCCTGAACGCTTGTTTATTTCGCTAAACAATAGATTTGACGACTGTATCAAGCTTGTGACCTAAAGAATTTACCCAAGGCTCTGCTACAAGCTTGTACTTTCGTTAAATCTCCCTTTGTTTAGCGAAGTAGCACAAGCGAAAGACCCCAGAGGAATACCAGAAAGGGGTGGACCTGTCTTGCTGCGAAACCTTATATGGACATGTCTTTTTAATGCTTGTACATGAAAGGTTTCTGCAGGGAGCACGTCTGTCCCCTGCACTCTGCCGGGTACCCAAACAAAGAACTAGATAGGAACCTGTTCTTTTTTTGGTGGCAGTTAAAGTGCTCGAATATATAGGATATGAACTATATACTATACCAATTATACTTATGTTACAGTTTAATTTATTTTACTTTTATAATTAATGACTATATGTAGTTATGGATTATATCTAATTTAAGTCATTTTAATAAATTGAAACTTATTTTTACCCATCATACTTATGATTTATAAAATTGATATTACATATGTTATTACAAGAGCGGAATCTATTTTTTTATGATGAGGTTTACTGAATAGAATATTATGTTTGCCTTTGGGCTAGCTATTTTTTTGAACATAGTGAAAAATAATAGCTAGTCCAAAGCTTCCATGCGACTGAAAGAAGCCTATTATAGAACTTCGAAGAATTACTTCCTGGGTTTTGGGGTGGAGCATCCCATTAAAATTAATTGCTGTGGACATGCTTTAATTCTGAGTGTGGGAAGATTTAAAGCTTGGCCATAGCTTCATAAAACTTACCATTACACCACATGGGATTTTATCCATAGTACAATGCCTTCTTGTTTAAGTTCTCCTTTTGCTATATCTAATCCCATATCAATGAGTTCTCCTTGAGTAAATTTTATTTTTATTTTGTTATATTCAAGAAGTATTAACATTACATATAATCCTGTTCTTTTATTGCAATCTACAAAAGGATGATTATTTATTATGTTAAAACATATATTAGCACATTTATCTTGAATTTCAGGATATAAATCTTGGCCATCAAATGTTGCCTTTGAGTTTTCTATTGCAGATTTTAAAAGATTTATATCCCTAATCCCATGTGATCCTCCTGTAGTATTTATCATTTTTTCATGCAATTTTAATATATATTCAACTGAAATATACTTCATCTATCTGCTAACTCCTTAAATGCATACATATTTTCTTTTAAAATTTTATCAGCAATTTTATCTAAATTTTCTTCTTCTGAAGATGCTTCTTTGCTAAATTCATCAAAATCTAAAAGAACATATTTAGGTTTATTATTTTTCATTATTACTACAGATTTACTTTCATCAACAAGTTTAGCTACTTTAGAAAAATTTTGATTAGCTTCTGACATTGAAATTATTTTTTGGGTATTTACTAACATTAATATTCCTCCTACCTCATATATTTATTTTATATTTATTATTATATCACAAAATAGGATTAATTTATCCTATTTTAATAAATATATTATGCTATTTTCAAAGTTTAAAACATTTATATTTAATACCAATGGGTATAAAATAAACCTGACTGCATCTTTAACAGTCAAGTTTTAAATTATTCCACTCCTAATGCCTTAAACACTGCATCCTCTGGAGTCTGATAAAATGATATTTGAAATTTAGCAAATAACTCTGGCGGCACAATTCCAATATCCACTGCTGATGACATCGGAATCAATATTTTCTTTGCACCAGAATCAAAGCATACCTGCAGCACATTTGCTAGTTCTTCCACCTTACTTATAGTTCCACCTATACTCATAGATCCTAAAACAACTATCTGACTTTGTGCCGGTCTATTCATTGCAGCAGAACACAGGGCAATAAATGCTGTTAAAGCCAGTTCACTTGTAAGACCAACTCCATGAATATCCTGAACATGCATCAAATAATCTTTTGTTCCAGTACTTATTGTGCCACTAATATTCTTAGAATTTGCTTTAAAAAATCTAAAAGCTGTTTCAATGGCTTCCTTTGCCTCTCTATCTGAGCCAAGTCCAGTTTTTTCAAACTTTCCTGAACCATTTACAACTTTCGTTTCTATCTTATATGCTCCAATCATTCCAGATCTTCCTCTTCCAATTGTATATAGATGTCCTGCCTTACCTATACCTTCTGGAATAATCTTGCCGCCCCCCTGTTCCGGAACAGATACAAATTCCTCTTCCATTGTTTCATTATCTATATAAGAAAAATTAACATCATAAAACTCCATTCCACCAATCTTTTTTAACTGTTCCTTTACTCGGCGTCTACCTACAAGAGCATATCTTAATATTTCAGCAATATCGTCCTTATTATATTCTCCATTTGGATATATAAGTTTAGTCAAGCCAGAAACTGTTTTTCTTACTGCTATTACATCTCTTTGATTTAGATTATTTCCTAATTTAAAATACTTATCAAAAGCATCAGTAAATGAATGCTTTCTCATTTCTCTACACCATTCTGATAAATAATCAGTTATATATCCATACTCATCCGTTAAAAATTCCGGACGCATCTTGGGAACTTCCCAGCCTGGTAAATAATAATGCATTCTATCAAAGAAAGCAGAATCATTTGCCATAGCCTCTGGAAATGGTTCAAATAGATGAGATGTTTTTAAAAGCACTTCTACACTTTGATTTATATTACCTACAAAAATCATTGAAGCAGATGCATTCTTTTCCTCTCTTCCTCTAGCAAAAGATCCTGAAGCCATATAATCTTTCATTATCTGTATTCCATCATTATCTTTAAATGTAATTCCTGCAACTTCATCAAAAGCAACAGCATCCCACATTCCAACAAGTCCAATTTTTCTTGAAGCCATGTTATAAAAAAGATTGGCAACTGTAGTTTGTCCTCCAGAAATCAATATTGAATTTGGAGATATTTCCTTGTAAATATGAGATTTACCTGTTCCTCGCGGCCCAAGTTCACATAAATTATAATTATTTTCAACAAGTGGAACTATTCGCTCTAGCATGTGCCATTTTACACTATAGTCTAATTGTGTAGGCTCCATACCTATACTTCTTATTAAAATGTCTATCCACTCTTCTTTAGTAAAATTCTTTCTGCCTTCCATTATTTCATCAATATCCAAATTAGGCATTTGAATCGGCGTTAGACTATCAATATTGAATGGGCTTACATCTCTAGCAGTTTCATCATAAAAGTAAGATATTTTAACTATATTCCAAATTCCACCTGATAATAGTTTTTCAAATTCTCTAACATAATGTGATGATATTACTACACCTTTTAAACCAAGGTTAGAAAATTCTGCTTCGTAAACATCCTTCTTTTCGTTTAGCTTTACGCTTACTTTATCAATTACAGTATATCTACCTAGCTCTTTTATTTTTGACTTTATTTTTTCTGCTTCATCTGGCCTTACAAAGTTATCTGCAAGTATTTTTTTAACTCTCTCTACACCATCATTTATGCTATCTTCATCATATGTAGCACAGTACATTCCAAGCAAATATTCTAATACATAAACTGGGACATTTGCTCCTTCTTTTATTTTTTTAGTTAAATCTTTTCTAACAACTCTACCTTGAAAGTAGGTATTAAGTTTTTTACTTAATTCATCCATCCCTTATCACTCCACTTGCCTAACCTCTATTCATACATAGGTTGATTAATAATTCCTTTTCTTGTTCAGTAATTACTCTTGGATTTAAAGTCTTATCCTTGATTGCCTCTAACTCAGAACATCCTGCCGCAAGTTTTCTATTGAAGTAAGCATCATCTGCACCATATGTTGTTAGTTTACCCATTAATGCTCTATCAAGTAATAACGGTGCTGTTAATATCTTTGAATGATTTCTATCACCAATTACCACAACTTCATCTACTTTTGCATCGCATTTGAGAGCATTAATTTCACTATCGTGTTGTCCTTTAATAAGTATCTTTTCTACCTCAAAATAAGCTGTAATAAATCTTTTTTGTTCAATATTAGCATTAAAGAATATATAAGATCCTGGAATAATATGTTCTTTAATTATATCTCCATTTTTTCTACTATTGCCATAAACAAGCTGAGTAAAATTAGGATCCACATGCCCTTCCTCTGCACACTCTGCACTATAAGTTATTAAAATATGTTCCATACCTCTTCCCCCTATTCAAATCTTAAAATTCAAAATCATTAGATATCGCAATATCAATAATAAATGGTATCTTCTCATATATATTCTCTACCGCTTCTTCCTCATCTTCCATTATTAAGTAATATTTCTTTTTCTTATCATATGTCATGCTTTTCAATATAAACTTCTCTTTATAACTTCTGTCCTCAGGTTTAGTAGATTTACTATCAGCAATAATTATATTTTCATTACTAATTCTATTTCCTTCTTCATCAGTAAAATAAATTTTTAATCTTACTGGTATCTTTTTATCCTCTACCTTCTCAGTTTGGAAAAACTCTAAGTAAGTTATAACACTAGTAATTTTTCTTGAGATATTGGTAAGTTTAACTTCTACTTTTCTTGTATCTGATTTTCCATTCTTACTTCGATCATTTTTAAACTTTATAACTGGAACTACAATTTCCTGTAATGTTGCTCCTCCATGAACAAAGTTTGCTCCTTCTCCTTGAACCTTAAATCTATTTGATCCTCTAGGAACAGTAACATACTTACCGCTGTCTTTTCCTAGTATATAATCCATAGAGAAACAAATTGTCCCTTCCATGTTTTGTTTTTTATCACTGATTATAAATCTCCGCTTTTCAACTGCTGCATCTTCTGCATTTTTAGATGTCTTATCACTTTCAGTTATTAAGCCTCGCTTATATATAAATCCGTGATCTGAAGTAATATATATATTTGAAGCACTAACATTATTAATCAAGTCATTTATTAAAGTTTTTAACTCCTTAAAAGTTTCATCCACAGCATTAAATACTTCTCTTTCTGTTGCTGCATGATCCCCTACTGCGTCTATAGAATTATGGTATATATATATTAATTTCTTTCCATTAAAAGTTTTTCTAAATTCACTTCTTGACATTTCTATTAAATCTTTATATTGAATAGCAACACTGTTCTCAGAGTATTTTAGTAAAACTTTTTCTCTATTATCTGTTCCAGCAGAATTAATGCCGTCTACTATTATTTCTGCTTTATCATCTATTTCAATCTTATCGTTAGGGAGTAAACTTGCCATACCCAATTTGGTATAAGAAGGTATTACCCCCTGCATAGCATATATTTCCGTAAAGCCTTTTCTTTCAATATTTAATATATCACTAAACTCTTTTGCAGCCTCATATCTCAATGCATCTGATATAATTACAAATACTCTTTCACCTTTAATCACGTGCTGTCTTATAAAAGTATTGTAGAAATCCTTTTGCTCAGTAATAAGTGGTATATTCCAATTATCTTGTAATTCGTCACTAATTGCATTAGACCATTTAACTGATAATTCATCTACAAACCAATTTACATAAGTATTTTCTACTTTCTCTCTTAATTCAACCAATGCTTCCTTATCTTCCAATTTGTCAAAGGCTGCATAAAATCTTCTATATGCCTTATCTATTACATAATTCTCATTTGTATACTTTTCAAAAAACTCTTGGACTTTATATTGTCTTATAAATTCACCTATGTTCTTTTTAACTTTAAACAATTCCACAGCAGCATTTATAGCTTCATATTCCTGTTCAAAATCATTGAAAAAGTGCGTTGTTCTTCTCGCTGATATTATTTCAGTATATTTATCATATTCACCAATATCATCTAACAGTTGTTCCACTAGTTTACTTATAATTGCCTTATCAAAAGCCTTAAATACATCACATTTTATGTAATTATCAATATCCCATTCTTTTATATACAGCTGTATATTTAATTTATCTTCAAATTTATTTGAAAGTGCATCATATATTTTTGAATCTACAGAATGACTCATAAAGTGGCTCATGAATACTATACAGTCTGATTTTTTAGAAGATACATATTTTCCCCAAGTTCTTGGTATAGCTTCATCTAGTGTATAGCTCAAATTTGTAACCATAAAAAATAATATTAATTTTTCTAAATTTTTGTCCTCTAAATTAAATCCATAATATTTCTCAGCTAATCTCCAAAATGCTTTTACATCACCAAACTTTTCTATAGCCTCTAAATATTTATTGTTATCTTTTAATTCTTCTGCAAACAATGCTTTTATCACCGATTCAATGTCACAAACATCTAATTTACACAATACAGAAAGCACTGCTATATCAATTTTTTCTTCTGTATAATTTTCTATTTCATATTTCATAAAGCTTGCATATCTTTCTTTATTATTAAAGAACTTTAGATACCTCTTAAAAACACCCTTTAAGCTATCATCATTTACCCCAAGTTCTCTCATGATAGCAGTAGTTTTATCTGTAGAAAACTCAGTACTATATTTTAAAATATCTAAGAGATAATTTTCCCTTGGTGATGGTTTCTGCATATTAGCATAAATAAGAAAATGTGATATCTTATCAACTTTTTCAATTTCATATTTTATTGCATAACTATTATTTTCAGTAAGCTTTAAAACCCTTACATTATCAGGGCTTAATTCATCTATATCTTCAGCAAATTCGCCTTCCTCATCATACCAGAAAACTATATGCCTCTTTTTTCCGCAGTCAAGTTCCTTATTAAACGTTTCTGTTAATACATTTTTTATCTCTTTTAAATTCATATTTCATCAACTTCCCTTTAAACAAGTTCAGCAGACCATGTCTGCTGAACTATTAACTAGTAATCTATATTTTTGCCAATAAATTAGCCTTTAACGGCTTCTTACCTTCCCCTTGTGGTACTTCTACCCCCTGAAATTTAGCATAATTTACTTTAACACCATCATCAAGATCTATACTTATCTTCTGATTTGCTACGTGGGCAATAACTTGATCATATTGAATGCATTCAAGTATTTGTTTTTGTATCTTTTCCTTTTTCTTTCTTGCTTCATTCTTTTCCCTTGTTGAAACATTGGCGTTTTCCATAATCATATCTAATCTATTTACCTCAGCCTCATACTTTCTTTGAAGTAAATGCAAATAATCTGTTCTAACTCTTGCTACAGTGCCAACATCATATCTATGCATGTAAATTAAAGCTTTGAATCCATCATTTTTACCTGAATCAAAAAGCCAATAAATTGGTCTCTTTTGATAAGTTTTAAGATGATCCTTATAAAAGTCTTTTAAGAAATATCTTCTTATTGTCTGCCTTGACGTTTCATTTCCTTTTTTACCTAAAGTATCAGCAATATAATCCAAGTTTTCTTCTAAAGTTTCCTCACTAAAAGTAATCTTAACAAATTCTATAAAACGACTCACTATATCATCTTCAAAGTATTCATCATCAGTAATTGGAATTACATTATCTATATCTACTTTAAATGTTTTATATCTGTCTTGACTAAACTCTCCACCAGCATAGATTAAACCTTCTTCATCTAAAGAGTACCTGCCAAACATACAACCTACCGAGTATGAAATGAAGGATTTAATATCACGAATCTTATCTGCCTTTCTAATAGTTACATTCTTCTCCTCTACATCTGGAGTTAATTCATCTTGAAGTCCATAAATGTCAATAAAAATTCTATTTAATTCTTCTTCATTTGACTTTATTATATTAAATTGTTCATTAGAAAAAACACTCCAATTGTAGAATGCATCTTTTAGTGTCTTTGAAACATTTCTATGTGAAATGATTGGATGTAATTGAAAATTCCATGATGTTTCAAACATATTCCAATCATTCTTAGATATATTAATGTTTTCTTCACATAAAACATTAACTATTGAAACATATGATTCATTCAATATTATGGGTAATCTACTAATATCGCCTACCTGAAATGCCATTGTTGAATTAATAATTCTTAGCACTTCAAAACATACTTTACTAGTCATAAAAGATAACACATAGTATATTTTGCTTTTATCTATAAATAGTGTCATACCATTCACATCAAATACATATCCATTAGGACTTATCCTCACACCAAAAAGACTGCTACTAATTAACGTCCAAGTTATGCCTTCTCTAAAATAATAATTCTCATTTCTAACCACTGATTTTTTAAAGTTTTTAATTTCATATCCATCATTCTCCCAGTTTACAATATATATGTTATTCCCATACCACTTTCTAAACTGTCCACCTTTATTATACGGAAACCATTTACTACTTTTGTAATTATTTTCTTTTCTATCTTTTATATTAAATCCAATTTTATTATAATTTACTTCCATCCACATTCTTACAAACCTATCATTATCTGAAGTCGCCAATCCTTGCTTCACTTCTGCAATATTGGCTAGTTTTATTCCTCTTTTAAATGCTTCCTTCATATCTTTACTTAGCCAGTATGCTATAGGATTTCCATCTACAACTTTAAAATCTTGCTGATTATTAATGTAAATACCTTTATTACTAAAAAAAATTTTTTCTTTTTCAGTTATACTATCAACTTCCCCTTGTTTCTGAAATAACTTTTTATAATAAGAAACATACTTATCTATGAAATTATTTCTAATTACAAATGCAGTTGTTCCAAAGTCTGATCCAAAAACACCTCTACCATTATGTAACATATTAATAATAGTATGATTATTAATAATCTTCTTGCGCAACTTCTCATACGATGTCAAAAACATCCAAGATGGTATATTTATCATTGATATATATCCTAGTCTGTCTGCAAGATTAATACATAATTCCATAAAGACTGTACCTAAATCACTTTTTGTATCTGGATAATTTTTATTTAAATAATCACTCAATCTATCATTTATACTTTTCTTGCCCATGTAAGGTGGATTAGTACAAACAACATCATACTTTTGACTTAATATTTTGCCCTGTTTTATCAAATCAGGTATCCTCTCCAAAATAATATTCTTATACTGCAATTCAAATAAATCATTGGTACCGCTATTTCTTATCTCTTCAACTCTTCTCTCAATTACATCAAAATCAATCCCTTTAACTTCTAATATAGAACCATATTCTTTTGCGTCATCAAATACATTTATTAAATACTCTACATCTTCTTTTAACAGTTCATTACCACTTGCAAAAAAATCTATGGCTTCTTTAGAAAATCCATTACTCTCTTGAATAGAGCACACATTTAAGTCTATTTTTTTTCTAAATATTCTTCTACTATAACTTCTAGCCTTCATCATAACAGCAAAATATGATAATTGCGCTGCCCTGTCATCTATATCTAAACCATAAATATTCTTCTCCAATATGAGTTTAGGAATTTCTCTTTCTGAATATCCTGCTGATTTATAAATGTCATATAATACGTCAAATGCATAAACAAGAATATGGCCTGATCCCATACATGGATCTAGGAATTTTATATCTTCAGGTTTTAAATCTTTATTTTTATCCCTTATAACCTGTAACTGTTTCATAACTTCTGGTTCTTGCTTTGCTTCTTCTAAATAGTACTTCCACTTAGCCTTTAATTCATCATCTGGATGACTTTCTAGCCAAAGCCTTCCCAACGAATTTTCCACCATGTACTTTACTATCCAATCAGGCGTAAACAATTGTGTGGCTGCTGGTATATTTTCCTTTGTAATCTTTTTATTTTTCTTTAAATCTGCAAAAACTTCATCTTTCTTTTGTGAAATATAGTATTGATATAACCATCCTATAATTTCTACTTGTTCTTTAAAATCTTCTTCTGTGATAGATGTTACTAAATCTCTTATTATTGATCCTTCTTGAAGTAAATTATCTGGTAATAGTAATTCCGTATAATCTTCTATTTCTTCAAAAACTACATGCATTATTTTCCCAAGTTCATTACATTGTTTTATAAGTAAATACTTAAATAATTCTTCTGTATTGTTTTCATCCTGAAATTTATAAATTAAATCTACATTTAAATTTTCAAAATCTAAGTTTGCTGCTTCACGAATGATATCAGGTTCTGCTTTATTACTATCAGTAGATGATAAAACCCTTATCCCGCTAGGTAAATATTCATTTACTTCCATAAATCTAATGGCAATTAATCTATTAAACCAGGTATATGCGACTTCTTCAATAACTTGATCAAACCCTTTTTCATTTATCTTTTTAACTAAACTTTCCCTATGTTTAAGTAATCTTTTGTCATACCTATTACCATTCACCTCAAATGCATCTTCAAAAGTTTCTACACTTTTTATTTCATTCTTTGTTATGCCAAAAGTATATGCCTTTTGTTCTATTTGCTCCTTTAATTTAACCCTTGCATTAACTGCAAAATTTTTAATTGCGGATTTATCCATAAGTATCTTCCCTTCATATATCTATGCAAAATAAAAATTTTAATATATTTTGTATAAAATACTATTTAAACAAGTTTTATTCTGGTATCCTCATTTAATTCCTGCTTTAACTTTGCTTTTATATCCTTTAATAACTCATCAATATCAGCTTCAGTTTCTATAGTTTTGGCTCCATGAAGTATGTTGGCTATGCTTATATTCTTTGTTTTCTTTATCTTATATACCGGAGGCTTTTCTCCCCTTATTATATCAGCACCGCCGCCTACAACTGGTTCTGGATTTGGCACTACTGGTGGCTTTCTTCTTTCTACTTCTTTTGATATTTCTTCAAAAGAACGCATTTTTAATCTATCGCTTTCTTCTTTCATTGCTATTGCTTCATAGAAATTGTTAGCCCTATCTAGTCTACTAATCAAATCATCAAATCTCTTTTGAAACTTGGCACTTAATTCATCTTTAAATTCATATAAACTAAGTTCATTTAATACTTTCTCGCAGTCTAATTGAATTACCTTTCTTACTGGCTCACATTCTACTTCTAGTAAATCAGTAAATCTATTTGAAAATTCTTCAATCAATCCTGGTAATTGAGGTATCTTAGAATATGGTTCTTTACTTCTAACTATCTCATTAATCTTTTGTATTAAATCTATAGCCTGTTCATCTAAAACATAAGTCTTATTTTTATTATAGATTTCAATTTTTTCTAAAGCATCATCAAAGAATTTCTTTTGATTCTTAAAGAATTTTTTTACATCCTCAGAATAATCTGCATAATCTAAAAAGTCATCCTTTAACTCATAACATTTTTCATAAAACTCCATAGTATCTTTTATACTTATTACTTCATCAAAAATTCTCTTTCCTTCCTCAAGTATATCTTTACCTGGATAATTTGCTTGCTTATAATATACTAGGAGTTCTCTTATACTTGCTATTTCTCCCTGTGTTAAGTCTTTAAACCTACTCATAAGTCCATCTTCATCAGCCGGCACAGCAGAATAATTAAATAATTCCTTACATAATTCTTTAACATTAGTTATATATTTTACTGGAGTTTTTGCTCTCTTCTTGACTAATACTTTATCTAAATAATCCCTCTTTGTTAAATATTTTACTACATCCCTATCATCAGTAGTTAAATACTGACTATTATATTCTATCTTTATTTCCTGAGCCTTAAATAATTTTATTATTATTGCTGCAATATCAAGTTCTACCCATCCATAGGGGGCTTTTGAATATAATCCTATAATCCCTTTCATGGTCATAGGAATGTTTCTTGATGTATTTCTTTCAATATAACTATTTACTTCATCTATTGCTAACTTATTTTTTTCTTCAATAAAACTTCCCTGAACATTATTGTTTAATAGAATATCTTGTAACTCTCTTGAACTATCTATATATTCCTTAATATAATTTAGTTTGCTATATAGCGTATCTATTAATGTCTTAAATGCATCATTTATACGTTCAACTGGGTTCTTTTCTTTAATATCCAAAAGCTCCGAATTTGCAAACATTTCAGCAGTTTTTAACCCTTCAATTAATAGATTTTTAACTCTATCTTTTCTTTCAGAAACTTCTCTTGATTTTCTAGTTTTTATATCCTCTATGACCTGTGTTGATGCAGTACCACTTTTTACTCTTAGATATGCTTGAATTTTTAATATTTCTTCCATTTCTTCTAGGAATGTTGTATCATTTGGTAATTTTATAATTACATTATTCTCTCTTGCAGACATCAATTTTAATTCTTGATGGGTAAGATCTATACCTGTTTCAAAATAAGGTGTAATTACTTTTAACCCAATTTCATTATTTTGCTGTCCTCTTGGTATGTCATCTATCATTGCATTATATGGGAAATCATATTTTGAAGAATATCTATATTTCTTTTCAGTATAAATTTCTTCAAATATTGTTCCACCAACTTTTTGTATGACTTCTCCCATATCAATTGTTATACTCTTAATTTCCCTATTAACATCCTGCTCTTCGTGAGTTAGGAATATATATTCTTCTCCATTTTTTTGAATAAGGGTTTGTCTTACTAATTTCTTTAATGATTCTTCTACTTTCTTTTTAATCTCTAATTTATCATCATCTATATGCTTAACTAATAATGTAGATATGTTTTCAAGATTTGAAGGTATTTCTTTTACATACTTAATCATAAATAAAAGTTTTAATACTTCTACATCTTCCTCGTTAAGCTTCGAGTTGTTTTTTGCGTGAATTATGACGGTTTTTATATTAGCATCTAAAAATGATTCTATGGTATCATAAAATGCTGAAAATGGTATTAATACGCCCATTTCTTCATTTTCATATTTAATTGATGACTCTTGAAATGCGCTAAGTAGTGACCTTTCACCTTCAGCTAAATGCTTACCAGATGCACCATGTATTCTAATTCCTGTAAATACCGATTGAAGTAAATTAAACTGATAAGGTATAAATGGATACACTTCGGCAAAATCATTTTCGTTTTCATATACTTTCATTTCAGCCGTATCATTTGAAAAAGTTATTAAATTTTTTAATATAGAACACTTATCTTCATACAGCAATTTCAATGAATCTGCTGCTCCTGGTTTTTTTTGTAGTATACGCTTTTTAATTACTTCATCTACATTTGCAGATGATAGTGACAATCTAGTATTAAATCTGCCTTGAATTTTACTAAAATCGTTTCCTTTTACCTTTGTTACAGAGTCTATATCTTGCTGACTAGTAACGATAACCCATGCTTTACCACCACAGTATGTTCCTAAATCTTCAACGACTGTTTGCAAATTTAGCATTAACTGAGAATCGCTGCCTATGTATTGTCCAATCTCATCCACTAAAAAAAGTACATGATGATTTTTACCTTTTGTTTCAATATATTCTTTAACCCTTTGAGCAAACTTCTCTATACTTAAACTATAATTTTCTTCTGCTTTGTTGTACCAATCTCTTGCTGTTTCTTCACTCATTTTAGTAGTTTTAGATAATGCCTCTACAATAGAATCTTCCTCATAGAAAAAATCTTCTCTTGAATCTTCCCAACTGCTCCCTGATATCTTTTCAAACTCTGCCTTAAAATCTTCATACACTTCATCTTTAACCATTTGTCTTTCTAAATCTGCAACCCATGGTATAGAACCACAAAAGCCTTGCATTTCATTAAACACCTTATTAAATACTTTTAATATGGAATCTTTGTCTGCCTTAGAATCTGATTCACTCTTTGAATCAATATTAAATAAAATAACATCTGCTGTAATATCCCCTGCCTGTTTCATATCTGCCACAACCATTGGATCGTAAACTTTATTATCAAAGTATTCAATAGATTTTTTGCCATTTACCACCCTGTTCTCAAGCAAATATGATAATATTTTTAGAAAATGTGATTTACCAGAACCAAAGAAACCTGATATCCAAACTCCCATTTTATCTGTATGATCTAATATACCCTTTTTATATGCTTCAAAGAAGTCACCAAAATGTCCTAGTAATTCATTTGTAACTACATATTCATCTAGTTCTTGAAAAATATCGGAGTCATCATCCTGTCCTACTTTAATAACTCCTTTTATATCCCTTTCTATATCCTTTAAGAACATCTTCTTAAGTTCCATGCTTAAACCCCTCCGTATCTCAGTCTTTAATATTTATCTATTAATTGAAATGCCCTATAATAATTATCATCTTTGATCTCATTAAATAAAATCAATTCTAAGCCATCATATTCCCCTGGAAAAAACATAACTACAGGCACTTGATCAATTGCATTATGTAAATTATTCAATACTGTATGTGAACGCATAATTGGCCATGCTTTGCCAACACCAGTTATAAACACAATATCATTAGGTTCAACTCTATTTACTATATAATCCAAAACCATATCATTTTTAAGAGTCAATCTAAGTGATTTTCTAATAGCATTAAAAACATATTTGCTACCTTTTTTCTTCTCCATTTCAATGTTTTTTTGCAGATATCCTTTTTTATCCATCGTTTCTAATATTATTTCATATAAATCAAATTCTTTTATATGAATATTAGAGTATTCATCGCTAATTTTTTGTTTTATGAACTGAATATGATCTCTTACCAAAAGTTCATACTTAGGTTCATAATCAAATATATAATAACTTATCTCATTACCTAACCCTTTATTTTCCCTAAAGGATTTATCTGTAATCTTAGGTATTATTCCATCCAATCTTTGATATATAGTTTTCATTTTTTAACTCTCCTCTAGGCATTTTAACAACTTAATAGTCCGCCTCGTTATCCTTTACAAGTTTTTCATATAACTTCTACTTAAGACTTATGTCCTAACATCACTTCTAAGTATATACCGTCACCTATTTCTTTTAAATGTTGTGCTAAGTCACAATCTACTATTGGTATAGTTATTTCCTTATCACCCTTTTGATTTTTAATGAATCCTGCTTCAAAAAGAATTCTAGTAAGTACCTGTTTGAGTTTATAAAAGGTATATTCCTTCCATGATGCTACAGTATCACTTTGTTCGCATTTTCTTTGGAAGTAAACATTAAAGTCACTATCTGTAATATATTTTTCCCTCAAGATATTTTTGTTCCTATAAACTTCGCTCATAAACTCAAAAAATAGCCTATCAGTTTTCATAATCATATAAATCACAATTTGCTTACTCGTTTCTAAATCTCCATTCACTAATTTATCAAGTAGGAATTCATCTAAACTCTTTAATCTTTTTAATGTTATTGACGCAATTTCTTTTTTTCGTGCTTCAGATTTCATCTGGAAAATATTTTCTTTAATAGACATATTTTTTATTTCATAATCATTAAATCCTTTTAAAATAAGGCTTGCAGCCTTTTTTGTTTCTATATAAAGGTAAGGCATCGATTTTATTGTGGATTTATATTCTAATTGTTTAGTCATATTTTACCATTCCTTCGGTCCCAAAATTTATACTTCCTATTATTATAGCATAATAGGAAAAATCAAAATACTTCTTTTAAACTACATACAGTTTTTTGTTATTTTGTTTTAATCTGTTTTAATTTGTGATATTTTTTTGGAGGACATTTGGAGGACATAAACCCAAAAAGAGCACTTTGGAATAAATTCCAAAGTACTCTTAAATGTTGATATGCTACTTTGATAATATTTCTACCCAATTCTCAGGAAAACCAATCAATCTTAAATCTATAACATCTTTATACTCATTAAGTAACTTTTTTAATTTGTTCTGAAATATGCCCCATTTACTACCATTTTTCGTAAGTTCTTTTATACCTAATATAGATATAAATAATCTATTTGAATTTATACTTTCTTTATATTCGTTATATCTATTATGTAATTTAGGTATTATTGCCATTTTCTTATTGTATAATCTACCATAATGCGCACATATATTCCTGATGTATGACAAATTTTCAGCCCAACTTTCCAACAACTGATTATTTATGTTAAAACAATTTCTAGATATATCTTTTTGATCAGCTGTATTTAAATTAGAATACGTTCTTGATAACATACCGAACGAAAATATTTCTACTAGTACCCATATTGGGAAACGTCCCTTATATTTAATTAAATGATGCTTTACAAATAATTCTTTTCTATTATTATGAATTTCAAGTTTTATTTCATCAATTAATCCTTTATGATGTTTTCCTGCAACATCGTCATATCCATTATAAAATCTTTCATCTTTAAATAAGTCTGAGTTTTTATATGCCTCAGTACCATATTTAATTGATAAACTATATGCCATATATGTTCTAAATGCTATTTCTATATCTTCCAATATATCTAAAATTAAACTTCTCAATGCTTTATCAAATTCATACAGTTTGTACATATCCGTGAAAGAAATTTTATAAGCATAATCATCATTTTTATTAAATTGCAATGCATACGCAGTTAATCTGTAGTAATTTGTTATCTTTAAAACATTAATAGCCTTATCATCATTATCTATTTTCATATGTTTATCTTTTAATATTTCTAATTGTTCTTCAAATGTCCTAGGTTCTTTAAGCTTTATCTCATCTTCCATAAACCCTCCACATATATCTAAAAATCCACCCGGTTCGCATTGTTAAGAGGCGCGGTGGATTTACAATAATATAACAAGTTTAATGACTTACACGTTTCGCATTGTTAAGAGGCGCTGTAAGTTCTGTTACTATTATAGTATAACAATTTTGCAAATTTGTATACTTATTTTTCATTTAAATATTTCAATTGCGTTAAATTATATTCATATATCTCGATATATCTTTCTTTTTATCTTTTAACGCTCCTCTCAATTACTCCTTTAATTTCATCTTTATAAGTTCTAACGCGAGATCATTTTTTTGTTATTTTGTTTTAATCTGTTTCAATTTGTGATATTTTTTTGGAGGACATTTGGAGGACATAAACCCAAAAAGAGCACTTTGGAATAAATTCCAAAATGCTCTTAACTGTTGATATTCATGGTGCCGGAGGCGGGAGTCGAACCCGCATGTTGTCACCAACGACGGATTTTGAATCCGTTGCGTCTGCCAATTCCACCACTTCGGCATATCTGTATCCGCTGTTAATTTCTATACTTTAGCGGTTAACATATAATATGATAACAGGTGCTAGCACATTTGTCAAGTTAGAATTTTTAAAAAAATAATAATTATTGTAAACAAAGTTCCTTACAAATTGAGTAAGCCATTTCACGTACCTTATAATTTTCATTATTGCAGGCATTTATAATAAGTGGTCTATAAGTTTCCTTATAGTTATTACGCATATAGCACAATACATCTACTTTCCATTTCCAAAGTTCTTCTGATGATAAATAGAAAAATTTTGGTTGGACTTTCTTACGATAAAAGCCTTCTTCCATATTTAAAATATTCTCTGGAGTTAATACAGAAGATAATTCTGCAAGGCCAGGAAATTCTTCTTCTTCCTTCCACTTTCCTTTGTCCATAGGACATACGTCCTGACAAATATCACAACCATAAATGCAATTTCCAAATGTTCTACTTAATGGTTCCTGGGGCAAATTACGCCCACCAAAGGTTGTCAAAAAAGAAATACATGTAGTTGGTGACATAGTATAGGGATCAGAAAGAGATTTTGTAGGACAGGATGCCATGCAGCGATTGCAGTTCTTTGGACACTGTAAAACATCATTTGTTTCCTTTAACTCCATTTCTCTGTCAGTTACCCAAGCTTCAAGATGAACCCATGAACCAGATTCTGTGTATAAGAAGTTATTTCTGCGAACAATACCAATTCCAGCTTGCAAAGCTGCCCAGCGCATTCCAACCACTCCAAATTTTTGATTTGTCTCTACCTTTAAACCAAGTTCCTGCATATATTTTTCCAATGCTCGATTATTCTGATATTCTTTTGTATTTTTATCAACACGTATATCAAATAAATATGACTTACCTATGTGTCCCTTTACTACCTCTGGAATTTTATATTTTCCATATTGTACCGCAAGTACTACTACAGACTTCGCCCATGGATATGTTGCCAATGTATTAACTAAGCGCTGCTGATTTTGATAAAACATCTTTGATTTTGGAACTTTTTCAATACGTTCTTCAAATTTTTTAGCATATCCATCCATCAAACCAATCGGAATAATACCACATTTTTCGTAGCCCAGTTCGTAAGCCTTTTTTTGAATCATTTGTTCAATTATATTCATATTGACTACCACCTTTTATAAATTTGGCTTAATATATTTATTTTTTAACTTCATATTGTTAAATTATTTAAGCATTTTTTCACTACTATAGTTTATTAATCATTCTGATATTTGTTTAGCAATTTCAATCACTTCATCAATTAGCAAAGAGGATAACAAGGCCACATCTTCTGGATGTAGCTCTTTCACCACCGAAGGATCATACAACATATTAGAATTAGCCTCCAATTCATCATCTGCTAGCCATAAAACTAGAATTATTGGAATGTTCGGGAACACATCAATTTTTAAAGCTATATCTCCATATGATATCTTTTTTGCACCAAGAATATGTCCAACTTTTAAGAAAAGATCTCCTTTATGCCCAAAGAATTGTGATAATTTATTTGTAGTAATACCACCTGAAACATTATATAAAACAGCTCCATCTAATTCTCTGTATGGTACCCATTTATTTTGGTGGGTGGCTTTAGTACATCTGTGAAAATAACTAATTATCAACATTTTTTTCATTACATTATCTCTAAATAAATTTCTTTGTGTATCATTTTTTAATACAATTCTTCCCTGTGGATAAGAAATTATATATTCTCTGTTTAAATAAGTTAAAGTAAATTCCTTTTTTTCAAAATTATATTTAGCACCGCTTTTATTTGCCATTTCTTCTGGGTCATGCTTAGCAAATTCTATACAAAGATTTTCATAGCATAGATCATAATTGTTTTTATTATAATTTTGCATAATAATAATCTCCCGTTTTCATAATTACCTAGCTTTCATATATGCAGTTTGGTTTAAAAATTAACTTTTTTATCCCATTTAAAAACTTTAAACTTAAGTATATACCAGTTATCGTGTATATACACGATAACTGGTAAAAAATTTAAGAAACTAAAGCCTCAATTTTAGAAAGTAATGTCGTAAAAGTGGATATATTATCTTTGCCAAGATACTCTTCTAAAAAACTTTGTGCCTTCTCCCAAAGTTCTTCTGAATATTTATAAGTTTCAATTCCTTTATCTGTTAATCTAAGTTGTCTATTTCTAGTTTTTTCTGTTGATATATCTTCTACAAATCCACTTTTTTCTAAAGGTTTAAGATTTCTCACAAGGGTAGTTCTATCTAATCTTATGACTACAGCTAAGTCACTTACACTTACTGGTCCTAATTGGTTTATATGTCTAAGTAATGCTAACTGGCTTATCTTCAAGTTACTTGGTACAAGAAATTCATCGTAAACTTTAGTCATTGCTTGTGAAGCCCTTCTAATATTAAGACAATTACACGGTGATGGTTTCTTCTCATAAATGTTTCTCTCCTATGTAAAGCAAATACACCCCTAGAAACATCAAACTCAATTTACTGGCCAGGAAGGCTCTCTTCCGCTTAACACTTCATCTATACCAATGGCTGGATGAAGAGACATCCTTATACCTGCTTCTTCTGTATGTGCTGCAGTATGAGGCGTTACAATTACATTTTCAAGTTTAAAAAGAGGATTATCTTTCGATGGTTCTTCTCCTTTAAATACATCAATAGCAGCTCCAGCAATTTTATTTTGCAAAAGTGCTTCAAGCAAGGCATCTTCATCAACTACTTCTCCCCGTGCCGTATTTATAAGAAATGCTTCAGGCTTCATAATAGACAGCTCCCTTTTTCCTATCATACCCTTTGTTTTCTCTGTAAGTGGAACATGCAAGCTTACAAAATCAGAATTTTTAAGTACATAATCTAAATCTCCAGTAAGTTTTATATTATCGATTTGATTTGCAGCTATATTTCGCTTGAATCCTATAACTTTCATGCCAAATCCCTTTGAAGCCTTTAAAGCAACAAGCTCTCCTATACTTCCAACTCCTATAATTCCTAGGGTTTTACCTTCAAGATCCATTCCAAAACTTTTTCTTATTTGAAAATTCCCATCTCTAAGTTCTCTATCATAAATAAGTAATCTTTTAGCAAGTAATAGTATAAGGCCCATAGTATACTCAGCCACACTATTCTTATTGGATTCAGGAGAATTGGTGACTCTTATTCCAAGACTTGATGCAGCTTCAACATCTATATTATCTACTCCCACACCAAACTTAGATATGACTTTCAACTTTGTTCCTGATTTCATAATTTTTTCAGTAATATTTGCCATTCTAACTAATATTGCATCACAGTCCTTTACTTCCTATACCAAAACATTTTCTGAAATATCAGAAGCCATCTTTAATTCATAACCATGACTTCTAAGATACTCCTTGCCTTCTTCATATATATTTTCCGTAATCAAAACTTTATAACTCATACTAAATCACCCCTTCATATATAATCCCCTTAATTTTTTACTATAGTAAAGCCTTAATGCAGTTATCAAAACTCCAAATAAGCACATAATACCAACACTTATATATACTGATCTCATGCCATAAATAAAAACATCATCTCTGCCTTTTATGTAATCCACCACTCTGTACCCAATTTTATGACTCATTCTATTGTAAAGTAATAACGTGGAAAGAGATGTACCTAGAACAAATCCTAAGTTTCTAATAAGGGCATTTACACTTCCTGCTATTCCAAGCTTATCTCTACTAACAGTAGACATAACTAGCGAATTATTAGGAGATTGAAACATTCCATTTCCTAGAGTCATAATTACTATATAACCTATAATCAAAAGTACAGAAGACCTTTCATTTAAACTAGATAAGAAAAACAACCCTAAACTCGTAAAACTAAGTCCAAATAAGGTAAGTATCTCGGATCCAATTTTATCTGACATATATCCACTAAAAGGAGCCACTACAGATAAAACAATAGGAGATACCATCATGAGCATTCCAGATGCTGCCGGTGAAAATTTCAATGTATCCTGAAAGTAAAAAGGAAGTATTATATTTGATGCACTAATTGCAATAAATGAAATAAAAGCACATATTATACTTATTGAAAATAAACTGTTTTTAAAAATACTCAATTGCAAAATTGGCATGCTTATTTTATGTTCTAATATAATAAACAATACAAAAGTTATAAATGAAATTACAAAAGCTAAAATTATAAATATATTGTCATAACCCTTTACCTGGCCTTGTCCCAATGCTCCAAACAGCGAAACTGTAGTTACTACAAATAGTAAAGCTCCTTTTATATCTAGTTTTTCATCAGAAGTAGTATGTGCTTTAGGAAATATCTTTAATGTAAGTATAAATACAATTATTCCTATTGGTATGTTTATTAAAAATATATATTCCCAGCTTATAGCGGAAACAATAATGCCCCCAATTGGAGGACCTGCCATAGAACCCAATGCCACAAATGTACCTAAAACTCCAAGTGCCCTCCCCCTCTCATTAGCCGGAAAAACGTGAGTTATGATTCCTTGATTAGTAGCCATGGTAGCTGATGCTCCTACTGCCTGTATAACTCTTGCTGTTACAAGTAAGGGCAGTGAACTTGTGAGCCCACACAGCAGTGAACCCATTGTAAAAAGAACGACTCCAAATTTAAAAACTTTTGTCTTTCCTATCATGTCTCCAAGCCTTCCAAATATTAAAATAGTTGCTGCAACAGTTATTAAAAAACTGGTAACAACCCATGTAATACCTGACATTCCTACATTTAATTTAGATGCCATATCCGGCAGTGCTACATTTACAATGCTGCCGTCAAGTGTTGACATAAATGTAGCAGAAACAACTGTAATCAGAATCAGCCACTTTTTTTTATTCATTTCACTTTCAATTTTTTTCAACCTTCACTCATCCTCTCACAAATGCTTTTTCATTTTTTAAATCCTTCAAGTTTTTTATCCGATGACTACCTGATCTAATACTCTCACGCACTCTGTGAAAGCGACTATCACCAAATCAAAGATTTGGGATATCTACTTTTCTCCAAGTGTACGTTGCGAGCAGCTACGTCTCTGGATAACAATTTTTTCTAAAAGATAACGCCTTCTAAGTGCTGAAACACTAAGAATCCTGTTAATAAGCATCAGGTGGAATCAAAACTCCATCTGATGCCAAAAACTCTGTTTATAAAAATAAGCCTGTATACATCTATATATGTTATTAGTTAGTTTGTTCAAAGTTAACGCCTTATTATTCATAGTCAATAAGTTTTTACTTTCACTATCTGTTGTTTTTTACATTTCCTTATGATACTTAGAAAAAGACACCATATAGGATGCAAAAATAACCAAATATGCTGCAATTGCAAGGAAAATTGTAAGTAAATTAACTCTCAAAAAAACGTATGAAATTACAAGAATACCAAATACTATTTCCATAATATCAAAAGCCTTTGCCTTAGCTCTATTTTCAATAGCAATGTTCCGTTCATCTTTATCTTTTTCTTTCACAAGAAATTTATGATATATGCCATTAGTAATTGAAGCTACCGCCATTGCCATAAGAATTAAAGGTATGGTTTTAGACGTATATCCACCTACAAAAAACATACCGATTGCTGAACTAATTAGCATTACAACTACTGCCACGATAAATACATAATTAAAAGTTTTCATTTTCTGAACTCTCCTCATAAATAAATATTTCTTCAATACTCACATTAAAAAATTTAGAAATCTTAAAAGCTAGCAATATAGATGGATTATAGCGTCCATTTTCAAGGGATCCAATTGTTTGTCTTGATACCTCCAGTTTTTGTGCTAGCTCCTCTTGTGTGATGCCATGTTGTTTTCTAATTTTTTCAAGCCTGTTTTTCAAATTAATGCCTCCAATCACAATGAAAAGTGACTTTGTAATATTAGAATATTACTGTTTTTTTGCAATGTCAAGTTTGCTTTCCATCGTTGTTATAAACAGAGTTCTTGGCATAAGGTTGAGTTTTGACTCCAACTTATGCTTAGAAATCGTTATCCAGGCGCCTAGCAGTGCTTATCCCACCACTTTGATAGAAAAGCGACTATACCAAATCTTTGATTTGGTATAGTCGCTTTCACTGTGCGCGATGGGGCGTGTTAGCAATGGTAGCGATCGGATAAAAAAAGGTTTTAAAAAATCAAACCCTTTCGTAGATACCATCTTAGCAAAAATAGCCATAAGATAATTTTAAAAACCACACCAAACAAATTAAATTATTGACAATTCTAGTTAATGTCCCCTGTGCTTCATTAATTTTTTCTGCTGCCTTAATTTAAATTTTTTCTCTTTTTCTTCTTCCTTTTTTTCTCTTGAGACCTTTTTTATTTTTAGTTTAAAATCTTCATATTGCTGCTTCATGGCAATTTGGGCTTTTGTACCTATACCATTGTCTTTAGTCTCTTTTTTAATTTTTCTCTGAAGTCTTTTAGGATTTATCTTTTTATCAATGCTTTTATCAGAATAATTGATATCCAACGGTTTACTAAACTTTAAATCATTAAAATTTTTTAGTATATAGTCGTATACTTCATAGTCTTTTGGTTCAGCACCAAATACAACCCTTGAAAGATATATTGTATCAGAATCCCACCTTTTAAACACGCCAACCCAAAATGGCTCTTCAAAAAATACTGTTAGCTTAATATTAGCTGTCATTTTATATTCCTCCTGTTTAACAAATAAAAAATCTAGAGAATGGACAACCCCAGGAGGGCAGGTTACTGCTAACTTATAAAGTACAAGCCAAGTTTTGGACTACCAACCAAAACTGTGTTTTTATCTCTATTAACATAATAGCAAAAATCATCTAAAATGCAATGTTTTTTCAAAACCTAAACTTTACCAGGTTTAAAAATTCTATAGTACACAGAAATTAATGCTATGTATATGTAAAACAATATTTGTATTATAAATACATAAGTTATTTTTATACCACCTGCAAAACCTATTATATAGGTTAAAAATGTAGCTCCCAAGTTATTGAAAATCATAGTAACAGCAGATGCAGAAGGTATATTTTTTTCAGTAACATGCTGCACAATATATCCTTGCAGTGCAGGATACATAATTGATATTGATATTCCTATAATTGCAAATCCTGTTAAAGCTTGAAGCTTACTTTTTCCAAATAGTAAAATAATAATTCCTAAAATTGATATTAAAGGTGATATGGAAAGGAATCTAAGTTGTCCAACCCTTTCTAAAAATTTATCTCCTAAACTCCTTCCTATAGTAAACAAGATCCAAAAGCTTAAAAGTATATTTGGTACTTCGATTTTACTAATTCCATAATATTTTTTAAGAAAAGTTCCTGTCCAATTTGTAGTTGAGATCTCCGCTCCGACATAGAAAAATACCGCAATACAAAGCAATAAAATCATAGGGTTTTTTAATATAGAAAAAGAAGTGTTACATTTAGAATTACTTTTATAAAATGTCCTTCTATCCATTTTTGACACAAGAATAATATAAAAAGATATAAGTAATATATGAATAATATATGTGTAATTAAATTTTATACCCATCTTTAATATAAATCTGTCTATTGGCAAAATTAAAATTCCACCTAATCCAAAGCATGCATTTGCAAAACTAAATTTTTGATATTTTTGTGGAAGAAGTGAAAGCATCGTACTCAAATACAAGCATGCCATCCCGGTTGCCAATCCTGCCATAAAATATCCAGTTAAAATAACATAAAATGATTTGGAAAATACAATTATAAGACTTGCAAAAATTTCAAATACAATTCCCAGATACAGTCCATTTTTAATTCCCAGCCACGGCATAAGTTTTGCCCCTACAATATTTGTTATAAGTGCGGCACAATATACTACTGATGGTATAAATGCAATGACATATGATGACACATTATACGTACTTTTTATAGTTGTTATAAAAGGTGATAATGTATTAGAAAACAGTGACAATAAAAAATATCCTATAAAAATAGTTACCATAGCTTTAAAGTTTTTTTCCATTAAATTTCTCCTACAAAAAATTTTTGAATTAGTTTTACTTTCCACCTTGTTTTTCAAAACATAAATCCAATTATTATACAAAGTTCATTATAGTATATAAAATTAACTTTTAAAACGAGATCTTTTTATAATTCTATTTGATACTGACTTTTCATATACATCCCTTTCTGGATTATAACATTTTTCTTATAATATAATAAGGGCATGAAAGTTTCCTGCTTACTTTCATGCCCTTATTATATTAAGGCCTACATTTTAAATTTCCAAAACACCTATTACATCTTCAACTTCTTCTAAAATATTGCCTTCATGTATTTGATTATTTATATACTCAATATAAGGATATAAATGCTCATCATCTTCTATCTTAGGAACAACTTTTCTAATCAAATCATACACCGATTTTGTTGCCGTAGACATCTTTAGTGGTTTTAGAAACTCAACAGCTTGAAGTGCATTTAATAACTCAATGGATAATATGTTTTCCAATAATCCCACACACTTATACGCTTTCCTTGAAGCATTGTAACCCATGCTCACATAATCTTCTTGATTTGCACATGTTGGAGTGTTATCAATACTTGCTGGTGTTGACAATATACGCATCTCCCCTAAAAGTCCTGCAGCCGTATATTGTGGAATCATAAAACCATTATTAAGTCCAGTCTTCTCAATTAAAAATGCCGGCAATTCGCTTATATGATGATTTACAAGCCTATCTATTCTTCTTTCTGACATTTTGGCAATGCTTGTCATAGCAATGCATGAGGAATCTGCTTCAATTCCAACATATGATCCATCTGCATTACAACCCATAAGTGCAACACCATCATCTTTAATTGGATATATAACAGGATTATCACAGCAGGAATTGATTTCAGTAATTATTGTTTTTGCAGCATCTTTTAGAGTTTTTTTAGCTGCTCCATGCAGCTGAGGTATACATCTTAAAGAAAGCGCATCCTGAAGTCTATAATCTTTATATTTTATGGCAATTTCACTGTCTTTAAGTATCCTTAGAATATTTCTAGCTGTCATGTTCTGTTCCTCATGGGGTCTTACAGACTGCAGTCTAGGGTCAAATGCTCTTGTAGTTCCCCTTAAAGCCTCAAGGCTTATTGCTCCGATAATATCTGCAGTTTTTGCAGCCTTTATTCCATCGTATATTGCCAATGCAGCTAGGGCAGTAACCGAAGTAGTTCCGGAAACCAAAGCAAGTCCTTCCTTACAACCTAATTCAACTGGTTTTATCCCTTCCAATTGTAATGCCTCATAACCATCTATTAGTTTGCCATTATAAAAAGCCTTACCTTCACCTATAAGAACTAAGCTGATATGTGCTTCTACTGAAAGATATCCTACTGACCCATGACAGGGCGCAAATGGAACTATATTACTATTTAAAATGCTAGCTATAGTTTCAATAGTATCCAGTTTTACTCCTGAATAACCTTGTCCCATATTCAAAATCATCATTAATAGAATTGCCCTAACACACTCCCCTTCTAATGCTTCCCCTATTGAACAAGCATGGGATCTCAGTATATTTTTCTGAAGAATAATTGCATCTTCAGGCTCAATAATCTTATCACAGTTATCACCAAATCCTGTAGTTAAACCATATATAACTCTTTTCTCCTTTAAAAATTTCTCTACCAGTCCTCTCGATTTAGTAACTCTTTCTCTAAAAGCATCTGATAATATAACTGTTGCCTTATACCTTGATATTGCTATAAACTCCTCAAGAGTAATATCTTTACATCCTATAACTACCTGCTTTAACTTTTTTGCATATTGAATACAGTCTTTCTCATCTTCATATTCCAATAGTATCACCTCTTCATCTTAGTTACATACTCCTATGTGATCCACATCCATCAGCTGCAATAGGCATATATCGAACCTTATTGCCTTCTGCCACATCACCATAAAGAGCAACCCAATATGGTCTAAAAACACTTTCTATTTTTAAAACTTTGAATTCTGGTATTCCTCCGACATGCCTGTGCACAACTTTTAATGCAAGCTTTCTTGCTTTTAATATAAGATAATCATCATCTTTATCAGACAGTTGAATAGCATTACTATCAACTTCCTTTAATTCAATTATGTCAGGCATACTATCTACCCATGAAACAGATCCTGTTGATCCATTGGCAAGCAAAGTAATTGTTTGTTTTTTTTCATGAGCTTTTTTTGATACCATTCTTTCAATAACTGTTGGTTTATGGATAATTTCAAGGGTCACAAGTTTAAATTCAACAAAATGTTTTCTAACCTCAGAAAGCTTTTTATTTAAAAATATAACTTTCCATAAAACTCCTCCCATAGCTTGAGCTCTTTTCTCTGCTTCTTGTTTTTCAACTTTAATAGGGAATGCTCTTATATCCATAATATCTACTCCTAATAAAAATTTATTTTTCCTTATTGCCTTTAGACTTTCTAGAAAATTTAAATATTATTCCAAGATAATTTATAAAAATTAAAGTTACAGCAATCATAATCCCATAGGGAATTAACCTTCCCACTATAAAGTCATTATGAGCTGAAATTGCATAATAAATTACCCCTACTACTATAAAATAAAGCAATACAAGAAACCCATCAATTCCAAACCAGGAAATTTCAAGTTTATCATTTTTCTTTGACATTATACTACCTCCTTAGCTACTTTTTCAGGAATAGACTTACCAAACTTATTGCCTAAAATCCATGCTATTAAAGACAATGGCAGTGCAACAACAAGTGCTTCCACATTGAAAGCCTTAATAGGAAATAACTTAAAATATGCAAATGCAAATCCCCCTACAAGTATCCCAAGATAACCTCCTAATGCCGTTTTCTTACCTTTCCAAACAAGTCCACCAACTATTGGGACAAATCCTGCTGCCATCCAGATACTGCTTACAAATATAAATGCATCTTGTGCTGTAGTAAATTTAAATGCAATTGATAATGCTGCTACTGATTCTATTATTATACCTATTCTTGTAAGTAGAACCAGTTTGTCCTGCGTAACATTTCCTTTAATCCTACCGTATATATCATTTGCAAGAGTTGCTCCACCTGAAAGGTAATATCCATCTAATGCAGAAATTATTGAACCTGCAAGACCAATTATAAATAATGCCCTTACTCCTTGAGGTAAACTTCCTAATACAAGTTTTATATATCCTTCTCCAGGTACCATATTTGGATACCTTACCTTAACAATGAGTCCTGTAAGAGTTAATACAATATCAAAACAAACCCACAAAACAAAGCATGATAGAAGTGCACGTCTTCCTGATTTTGGTGAATCTGATGCAGAAAATCTTTGGTAAAATGTTGGATCGGCATAAACTCCAAATGAAAGTACACAGAGCATTAAAGCTTTCATAGGCGTAAGTCCACCTAATGGATCCATTAACGCTGGAGTTTTAGATAATGCATGCTGAAGTCCAGCCCATCCGCCAACACTATCCCATTGTCCAGGCAGCACCATTGTAAGTCCAAAACACATACACCAAAACATTAACATATCAGTAACTGCAACTCCCATAAGTCCCCCTAAAACTGCAATTACAATAACCATTACAATACATACTATACCTGCCGTAAAATTATTAATTCCCCAGGCAACCTTTCCTATAAACCCAAATGACGTTAACTGACCTATTTGAGTGCAGTACGTAAGCATTAATATAGCACCAAGGACTGCAACTCCCTTGCCATATGCACTCTCCAATAAATCTGGAACTGTAATGTCTGTTCTAATATGTATTTTAGGTCCTACCCAAAGTGCTAATGGCATACGTCCTAAATGGGAGGTAACACACCAAATAACCCAAACAGATAATCCATACATTGCTGAATACTCAACTGTTCCAATTGTTCCAACTCCACCATACCAAGTTGCAACTAGTGCTCCAACAGTAAGAGACCATGGAAGACTCCTATTACCTAGATAAAAACTCTCCATATCTTTTACTGCCCTTGAAAAATACCAGCCAATAAAAATTAGTAGAATTGAGCATAAAATGATAACTACATTGTCAAAGCTTGATAATAACATAATCCAACACCTACCTTATTTTATATTTTGTATCTAATTAATAAAATAATTTATAGCAAAAGTCATGCCAGCTTCAGTATTGTGTGAATATATTAAAAATGCTGAAAATATCAGGTTTTATTCTAGCTTATTGCATTTTCATATCCTATGATTTTAAAAAAGATGCATAATGATTTTGCAAAAGTGCAAAATCATTATGCATCTATAATCCATATTTTTTCATTCTATATTGCAGACTTTGTCTCTTCATTCCCAAGTATTTTGCTGTATTTGTCACATTATTCTTATTTTTTCTAAGAGCAGTTTTTATTACTTCTCTCTCATATTCATTAAGTATCTGTTCCAGTGTTTTATGCTGCAAACCTTTTTTGCAGTCCCTGTTAGCTTTCTTTTTCATATATTGGGGTAAATCACTTATATATATAGTATCCTCAGTTATAGTGTTAAATATATATTCAATACAATGCTGCAGCTCCCTTACGTTTCCCGGCCAATCATATTCTTTAAATACTTTGATAACTTCATCTGACATTACATTTATATTTTTTGAATAATTACGGCATAATTTTTTCATAAATAATTGTGCCAGTAGTTCAATATCTTTTTTTCTTTCCCGAAGTGGAGGAATGTTAATCGTTATTGTACTTATTCTATAATATAAATCACTTCTCATCTTGCCATTTTTAATCAATGAAAATGGTTTTTCATTGGTAGATGAAATGATCCTTACATTACTTTCAATATCTTTGCTTCCTCCTACCCTTCTAAAACTTTTCTCCTGCAAAACCCTAAGAAGTTTAGACTGCATTTGAAGACTCATTGAATTAATTTCATCTAAAAATAATGTACCGCCCTCAGCCTGTTCAAATAGTCCCTTCTTATCATAACTTCCAGTAAAGGCTCCCTTTTCTGTACCAAACAATATACCCTCTACTAAATTTTCAGGAATAGCAGCACAGTTTACTGCAATGAATTCCTTATATTTTCTTTTACTTGCAGAATGAATACTCTGTGCAAACAATTCCTTGCCAGTACCAGTCTCCCCATATATAAGTACAGAACAATCTCTTTCAGCAACATTACATGCTAAATTAATTGCTTCAAGAAAATTTTCATCTTTTCCAATTATATCATCAAAATTATAATATTTTAATGCATAGTACTTTTTTGGCGACTTTAAATATTTATTACTTTTTTTAGTATCTATAAAATTCTTAAAAATTGCAGCTTTCTCCCTATACTTTTGGAAAACTGACACATCTTGTACTAACCCAACAGCTCCAATTAAATTACTTCCTAGAAATAAAGGATAACCTGAATTCATTGTTGAAATTATTTCACCTTTATTATTCTTAAAATTATCACATCTATCTACTATAGCTTCTCCCTTTTTCATTGTATTTAAAATCGTACTATAATCTTCCTCTAAACTATAAATATCCAATAAATGCTTTCCAATTATATTTCTTCTATCCATCTTTTCAATTTTCTCATTAAATTTATTGCAAAATACAAGATGTGCATTCTTATCATATATCTGCATTCCTTCTGATAAGCAGTCAAAAGCCGCCCTATATAGATCTTCATCACTTTCTGCCTGAGTTATGTATAAAATGTATCCTTTGCCTGTAAAATTCTCGGTTTTAAAATATCTAAGAAATAGCTCCCCCCATTTTATATAACCACTATCTATTTTCAAATCTACATCTAAAAAACTAGTGATTTCATTTCCTATATATTTTTTTAAAATATATATCCTCTTATCTGTTCTCGTTAAATCTCCAAATTTGACATGTCTTAGAACATTATCATTATCAATAAATAACATAATATCAATGGAAATCATACCTTTACCCCCTTAAAGTTGATTTCATATTTAGTAATTCTAAAAATCAATAATTATTGCATTTTTAGTTAAATGCATATTGTCTTCAATTTTTATATGATTATATCATTTTTACTAATATAAAACCACTTTAAGACACATTATTTATAGTTTGTAATTCATATTTTTTAAATATGCCTCTAGATTAATAATAATTTCATAAAATTATAAAGTAAATTTTGTCAAATTATTAACAAAATTTTATAAAGTCCTTGTATACCTTTTCATAATATCATATTCTATTAACAAATATAAAATAATCATTCTTACCTAAAAAGCGCGCACATACTGTAAAATGTTGTAATTGATAACATTTTACAATATAAATGAAAATAACCAATTGAATTTTTACAGATACCTTCTGCCTTTAAATTGCATAAAATATTATAGTACTTTATTCAAAAGCATTTTTAGCAATATTTCTAGCATTAAAAGCAATAAAAAGTGTAAAATTCTAAACTATAATATAATAAAGCTATAATAAAAAAATCTGATTTAATAAATTATAATTCATAGGAGACCTTAAAAATGAATAAATTAATAGTTGCTAAATTTGGAGGAAGCTCACTAGCTAATGATAAACAATTTAAAAAAGTAAAGGAAATCGTTTTGCAAGATAAAAGGAGACGATATATCATAGTTTCTGCTCCAGGAAAAACTTTTGAAAAAGATTATAAAGTCACAGATCTTCTATATAAATGCTATTGTTGTGTTGACAATAAAAATCTATTTGAAAATTATTTCAATATAATCGAAGGAAAATATGTTTCTATATGTAATAATTTAAAATTAGATTTAGATATAAAAAAATTCTTATATGGTATAAAAAATGATTTTTTTAACGGTGCCTCTAAGGACTATATTTTAAGCCGTGGAGAATATCTGAATGGTTTAATTTTTTCAAAATTTATGAATTTTACGTTTATAGATCCTTCAGATATAATCTCATTTAAGCAAAATGGCCAGTTAGATAAAGAAGCTACTAAAATGTTAATTTTGAGTAAACTTTCCCATATAGAAAAAGCTGTAATACCCGGTTTTTATGGTTCTAATAAAGATGGATCGATTAAAACTTTTCCAAGAGGAGGATCAGACATAACTGGTTCCATAATATCAAGTGTTATGAATGCTTCTATATATGAAAACTGGACTGATGTATCCGGCGTGTTAATGGCAAATCCAAAGATTGTAAAAGACCCTAAAAATATAAGAAACATGACATATAAAGAAATAAAAAATCTTTCTCATATGGGAGCAAATGTTCTTAATGAAGATTCAATTATTCCAGCTGAGGAAAGTAAAATTCCAATAAATATAAGAAACACCAATAATCCAGACGACATTGGTACTCTTATATCTGATAATTTACCCGATGAAGATTATAAAAATACTATTGCTGGAATATCCGGCAAAGAAAATTTTTCAATAGTAACATTGGAAAAGCTCAATTTGATAAATGATGGTTTGCATAATCTATTTTCCATTATAAACACTAATAATATTTCTATAGAACATTTATCTTTTAATTCAGATTCTGTATCATTAATTGTACCAGATTTCCAATTACGTAAATGTGAAAGTTCTTTTATTAGTAAAATAGAAACTCAGCTTAATCCAGGTTCCATAACTATAAATCATAATATATCTTTAGTCGGAATAATTATAAGAAATATAAATAAATTTAGGCAAATTATCCATAGGATTTTTCAAAATTTATCTAACCAAAATGTTAAAATAAAAATAATTATACAGCCATCTTGTGAATCCAATATTATTTTTGGAGTAGAGGACGCTGATCTTTCTAAGACAATTAAACTAATTTATGAATCAATTAATAATCCTGTATTAATTGAAAAGTCAAATACGGAAAATGAATCCCTTCCTATTTATTTTAATGTATTAAGTAAATAAATTTTTCAAACTTATTCAAAGCATGTACTCATTCTAATACTAAAAAGTTACCTGTACTGATAATACACTTAGAGGACTTGATTAGTTTGCAAAACAATTTTTGTAAACTAATCAAGTCCTCATATCTTACCACACAAATGGAAATAAACAATACGTACGCTTACAGTAATCTTCAAATTCTTTTTTAAATTGTTCCCTTAATGCCTTTTCTTCAACTTTTATTCTAATCCCATAACATAATACACAAATGACTAAAACAACTATAGGTGCCAATATATTTCTCAATGAAAATGCTATTCCCAAAAGACTTAGTATACTTCCTGTATAAGCAGGATTTCTTACATATCGATAAAACCCTTTTTGTATTAAATGTTGGTCAGATGTTGTTTGTACTGATAATGTAAATGCTTTTTTTAATGTCCACACAGAATAAGCCCTGATTATAGTACCTGCTATTATTAGGAAAATACCTAAATAATAAAATATGTGTGGGAATACAAGATTTCTTATAAATTCACTTACTTCTGAACCTGTGAAATAATAGCTTACATAAATACTTAACCAATATCCTAAAACTATTAACCAAATTGAACCTCTATCAGATTTTTTCCTATTTTTTTTATTTCCACTTGAAGCAAATATCCATATTATAAATTCACATAGAAACATAAATCCAATTGCAAAAATATATATATTATATTCAAACATATTTGAAAATTTTGCGAAGTCACTAATATCCAAGCCTTTCCACCTCCAACATTTTATTTAATCCCTTTTCTTTATTTTCCATATTCATCACTTGCTTGAAATATCTATATCACCTGATACTGTACCTACATTTATTGTCTTATATGGTCCATTTCCTACTTGTGCAGATGCTTTGCTTTTTCTACTATTTTCATAGGTTAATGGAAAATCTCCTTTTATATCTCCAGAAGTACACTTTCCTTCAAATTTAAAACTCAAATTTTGAGGAAGTACCATCTTCACATCTCCAGAAGTAGAGCTTGCCTTAGCATACTCATCAATGGACTTGTAATTCATTTTTATATCTCCTGATACAATTTTTGCATTTCCAGAGCCTGAAATAGACTTTACGAATATATCCCCTGATATAGCTTGTATATTATAATATTTAGAATCCAGGCTAGTTATACCTATATCTCCTGAATTTGTTTTTATATCGACATTATTTGCAGTAATACTACCATCCATCTTAAAATCTCCAGAACTTTGTATACAATTTATATCATTCAATTTCATGTCAGAGTTAAATAAGATATCTCCTGAAGTTGTACTTATATCTAAATCTTTAGCATAGCTTTTAGGTACATACAATTCTATTTTCTCATTTGTATTGAATCCATCGAATATATTAATAAATTTATTGTGAAAAACTTTATTTTCATCTCTCCTTCTAATTTCAATGTCATTTCCCTGTTTTTCTATTACAAACTTATCTCCATCTTTTAACTTTCTAGATGCACTTTGTACAACTTTTAAGTTTGATTCATCTGTTGCCTGTACAATCACATCTCCTCTAAAAAATCTCAAGCTTATCTTACTACAATTATTTACAGATGTGCTTTCACTTTTCTGTACAACATACCTAGCACCTGTTATTTTATTTCCATATTCAAATATTGGGAAACCCTCTCCGTGAGAAAATCCATATATTAAGAAAGATATGCCTGCTGCTGCAATGACAGCCCACATTACAATTAATACTTTTATTAGGCTTCTATTTCTATTCATATTTCTACTCCTTCAACTTAAAGCTCAAAGTTATAATTTTTTCTACGGCAGCACCTATTATAAATATAACCCAGGAATATCCCCAAGCATCAAAAACAAAACTCAATATAAAATATAGGGCAACTATAATTAGCCATGCTATAGATTTAATTGATTTAATAATTTCCATTTGGCTGTCATTAGAAGATTTCCACTGTTTGAATTCTTCCACGATAGTATCATCTCCTTTTACATATTTAGGCTTTGAAGCATGATTGTAGACTATAAGACATGTTGCAATAGCATCTATTGTAAGCATAAGACTTACGGATACAACATTATTTACCATAAAAACTTGATTTAACAGCATTAAAAGCACTACACTCATAATATATAATCCTACAGACACAGACAATACAAGTGCATTTTTCCTGCGATATTTTTGCTCCTCATCATAATCAAACATATTTTTATCTTTTAACCCCTCTAAGAGTTCATCCACATCACCTATACTTGAAATAGCTATTTTAAAGGCTTCTTCTTCACCTTTTCCTGAAGATACCAAATCATCATATTTATCTATAAGATTAGCTAAAAGCTCTTCTTTAAGCTCTGTTGCTCTATGAGTTTTAGGTGCATTTTCAAATAATTCTTCTACACTATTTCTCAATCTTTCATGCATTTTCATTACCTCCATTAATTAACTTATCTATTAATTCCTTTGATTCATTCCAATCTAGCCTATTTTGATTTAGTACTTCTTTTCCCAATTCTGTTATAGAATAATATCTCCTTCTTGCTCCTGTATTTTGATCTCCCCAATAAGAAGTTATAAGAGAAGCTTTTTCCAGCCTTCTGAAAGCAGAATAAAGAGTTGCTTCTTTAAGTTCATATTTATTATCCGTCTTTTCCTTTATAAATTTATTGATTTCATAACCATAGCTGTCCTTTTCAATTAAGTGCGCCAAAATTATGGTTTCTGTATGCCCCCTTATAACATCTGAAGTTATAGACATCTACTCACTCCTTACAACATATTAAATTGTAAACTAAATTACTTTAATAATTTAGTTATATTATATAAAATCATACCTCACCTGTCAAGGTATATTTTATTTGGACATATATATAATGTGAATATATGTCCAAATAAAAAAGCAGCAGCTGCATAATGAAGTTTTCTTCATTATGCAGCTGCTGTTTAAAAAACTATTTTGAAAGTATTTTATCCACTAATCCATAATCTAAAGCTTCTTTAGCTGACATAAAATAATCTCTCTCAACGTCCTTTTCTATCTTTTCAATAGGTTTACCTGTCATTTCACTGTATAATCTATTCATCTTTTTCTTTATTCCTAAAAGCCATTTTGTGTGAATTTCTATGTCTGTGGCCTGACCCTGCATTCCACCGTATACAGAGGGCTGATGTATTAAAATTTCACTGTTTGGGAGAGCAAATCTCTTTCCTTTTGCCCCTGCTGCAAGCAAAAATGAGCCCATGCTGGCAGCCATACCAACACATATTGTGGATACATCGGATCTTATATACTGCATTGTATCATATATTGCCATTCCAGCAGTAATAGATCCTCCTGGACTATTTATATAAAAATTGATATCACTGTCAGGATTATCTGATTCCAAAAATAAAAGCTGTGCCACAATTGAACTTGCAGCTTCATCTGTTACCTGACCATTTAACATTACTATCCTATCTTTTAAAAGCCTTGAAAATATATCGTAAGAACGTTCTCCTGCATTTGTATGATCAATTACTACTGGTACATAACTCATTATTCAAATCACCTCGTAAAAATATTGTCTTAATAAACAAAGTTCTTGGCATCAGATGGAGTTTTAACTCCACCTGATGCTTAGAAATCGTTATCCAGGGACGTAGCTGCTCTAATACTCCCACTTGGAGATGGAGTATTAGAGCAGGTAGTCATCGGATAAATATTAAGCTGCCATAGAAATACTACTTGCAGTTCTATTTCTTCTGAATTCCCTTGGAGGCATTCCATAAAGTTTTTTGAAGGCCTTTGTAAAAGATTCCTGAGAACTAAACTGATACTTTAATGCTATATCTACAATTTTATTACGTGTATTTAAAAGCTCATTTGCAGCTTCTTTAAGTCTTCTCCTTCTTATATATTCAGCTACAGGTTCTCCAACAACAGAATGAAAAATTCTATGAAAATGATATTTTGACAGGAAGACTTTGTGAGCAATATCTTCAAGTTCTATTTTATTTTCTAAATTATGCTCTATATATTCAATAGACTTCCTAATACAAGCATTGTAATTCATTTTAGAATACCTACCTCCTTAAACCTTTTCCTATATTATATATTAGCCTTTGATGTAAATCCTGTCTTTTTTTGCTCATTTATCCCATCGGTACCATTGCTAACAGTAAGTTTAGATGAATTATTCTTTAACTTAATATACATTTTAAAAATATTATCATTTTCTTCCGCCCAAACTTCTCCACCGTGCAGATCCACAATATTTTTAACTATGGCAAGCCCTAAACCAGAGTTGTTTTTATGAGAATTTCTAGACTTATCCCCCATATAGAATCTATCAAATATTTTATTCATATCTTCAGAGGACAACTCTCTACTTGATAAGTTTTGGAAACTAATTATAGTGTCATTTACATTATGGACAATATCTATATAGACTTCACTATTTTTTACACTGTACTTTATAGCATTTGATAAAATATTTTGAAATACCCTGCTGATGAGATATGGATCAATATTTAAATTCAACTTTGTAATACTATACTTTTTTACAAAACTTATTTGAGACTTGCTGGCAATTATAGAAAGCTCCCCTATGATTTGTTCTATAATTTCAATTATATTAACATTACATATTTCAAGACTTATTGCTCCACTTTCCAGTTTTGAATATTCAAATAAGTTCTCTATTAAAACTTTTAGTTTTTCCGCTCTCTCCATAGATTTTTTGCTGTATACCTCCTTATCTTCTATAGAAACATTCTTATCATTTATCAAATACAAATACCCCATTAATGAGGCAAGAGGTGTCCTCAAATCGTGTGATATATTGGTTATAAGCTCATCTTTAAACTTTTGGACAGACTTTTCACGATTTATCATATTATTTAAATTAAGTGACATGCTATTTATCTCATCTGCCAACGTTCCAAGTTCATCTGTGCCCTTTTTCTCCAACCTATAATTTAAATCCTCATGGGAAATTTTCACTATTCCATTACAGATGTACTTTATATACCTGGTCTTTCTATATGAAACTAAATATACAACTGCCAGTGAAATAATTATTGGAATTAGTATCATTGACGTATACCTAAAAATATTATGATACATACCTGTGCCTTTCCATGTAACAAGTATGTATTTAGTACCTGATATATTTATATTATACACCTGATATACTACATCTCCATCCCTTGGAGTAGTAGTAAGTATAATATTTTTTATATTATTCAGATCAATATACTTGCCTTCTACTTCACTTGATTTAAAAATTATACAGCCTTTGGTATCTGTAATAGCTATATTTACATTGTTTTCGTCAGCCAAATTATTTATATAACTTTGAACTTCAGTATTTGTAGATTGCACATATCTATTTACCTGAACATAAATGTCATTTGATGCATTTTCAATATTTTGAGGGTTATTTGTATCCTGCATTATAACACTAAGAGCACTAGTTATACCAATTATAAGTATAACAAAGCTAAGTATATTTATAATCAAAAATTCCCTTGATATGCTCTTAAATGCAAGCTTCTTTATTTTATTTATCAATTTTATAACCTACCCCCCAAACAACTTTTATATATTTGGGGTCCTTTGAATTTATTTCTATCTTTTCTCTTATATTTCTTATATGTACTGCAACTGTATTTTTAGCATTGTAAAAAGGTTCTTTCCAAACACTTTCATAAATACTTTCCGTGCTTAAAACCCTTCCCCTATTATTTGCAAGTACTTCCAAGATTGAAAATTCAATTGGTGTAAGTTCTATTAACTTTTCTCCAATAAATACTTCTCTAGATGCTGTATTTATTATCATATCATCTATAACAATTTCTTCTTTACTTTGTGGTCTTTCCATATTGAATTGAGAATACCTTCTAATTTGTGATTTGACTCTGGCAACTAGCTCCAGCGGATTAAAAGGCTTAGTAACATAATCATCTGCTCCAACATTTAATCCTAATATCTTGCTGCTTGAATCATCTTTAGCTGAAAGCATTATTATAGGTATTTTTTCTTTTTTTCTAATTTCAAGACATGCATGTATACCATCTAAGTTTGGCATCATTATATCGAGTATTATTAAATCTATATTATTTTTTTCAAGCTTGTCCATTGCTATTAAACCATCTTGGGCAGTAATCACATTGAAGTTATCATTTTTTAGATAAATTTCTATTATATCTAAAATATCCTTATCATCATCCACTACTAGTATAGTACTATCCATAAAAAATATCTCCTCTTAATGCTATATAAACTATTTTTATTATACACCACTTTAGTTGCCTAAACTTTTGCTTTTTTTAACAAATGGTATACTTATTTTCTCTCCAAAATATGAGAAAAAATAAACAACTATAAATATAGATGGAAATGAATAACGCGGCTGTCCCTCTGTTATAAAGTAAACACAAGAAAACATGTAAAAGCAAATTAAATTATATAGAGAGTATGAATCAATTTCTCTTTTTTTAATCAAATTTCTAATTACTTTTACACTGTACAAAGGCATTAAAATTATTGCGGGAATAAATATTACATACCTTGCTATATAAGTATAAACTGCAAATAATATTTTAAAGAACAAATTTAAATTTGTTCCATTTAAACTGTAAAATAAATCACCTCCATCAAGATAGGTCTTAAATAATCTTGTAAAACCTAACTTTACAAAGGATAATGGATGACTTAATATCCATTTTTTAGCTGCTTTAGACAGCATTTTATTTTTTTCTGTAGCATTTGCATTTATGTATTCTTTAGTATTGACAATAGAATTCTCAACATTTTTAGCATCCATCCAAACACCAGATTTATTTTGAGAATTGTTATTTATATAAAGTACTATTCCAGAGTTGTTTGATATAGATGTAAACTCACCAATTAACTTAGTATTTCTATATATCCATGGAGATATAGAAACACAGCTAACTATGAGTACTACAGCTGTATGTTTTAAAACATCTTTAAATTTCATCCTTAAACATATCTCCAATATGAATATAGCAAAAAAGAACACCATAAAAAATGGTTTTACCATAGCATCAGCAGCTGTTAAAATACCAATTATTACATATTTGTACTTAATATCGTAAAAATATATTAGTGTTATAAAAAGTAATACAGTGGTAAATAATATTTCCGTTGCCAAAACACTGTTATAGAAAATATTGCTTGGGAAAAATACAAATAACCCATAAATAATTTTACGCCTTTTCTCATTTAAATTTGCTTTTTGTAGTATAATATAAAACATTCCATAATTTAAAAATGTCAAAACCAAATTAAAAACTTTTGCTGAAGCTAAGCTGTTCCCAAAGATTTTATATATAAATCCAAGAACAATGGAATACCCGACAGAGGTATAAGTATCTCCCCATTGACCGCCACTTGCCACTTGATTTGCAATCCTATTGTAGTATGCAAAATCTGAAAATGGCTGGGTATTTACTAAAATAACCCACAATATGCTAATTAACATTGCTGCAAGTGTCATGTTTCTGTAATATCTGCTCATATGTATATCTTCCATTATAATCCTCCTGTACTGAATGCATACAAATTTTTGAATTAAATTCTAATTTATACACATAAATAAATTATCTGTAATTCTTAACTTTCAATTTGATTTTACAAGATATTTTTTAAGAATTGCCTATTAATTTTATGAAGATTTTATGAAGATTAATCTCAAAAGGAGGTTTTAAAAATGAACTATAATTTGAGAACAGTTAGGAGAGGAAGTGATCCCAGTGACAATAGATGGTTTTCAAAAGAATCCGTTTTGAAACTTCAAAAAGCACAGGTAGAAGTATCCTGGTTACTTGATAGAGGTTACAAAATGCATTCAATTATAGAGATGGTAGGTAATCATTACCAGTTTTCACTAAGACAGAGAAATGCTCTTCAGCGTTCAACCTCTTCTAAAGTAAGCTGCGAAAAAAGGAAATCAAAATGTCTGCCTTTTTCATGCATATCTGAGGACTGCATATACATAGACGGATTTAACCTTATAATAACTTTAGAAGTTGCCCTTTCAAAAGGAATATTAATATTATGCAGTGATAGTACCATAAGGGATATAGCAGGACTTAGGGGAACTTATAGTATTGTAGATAAAACCCACCTAGCCTTAAATTTAATTGGCCAGGAATTTATCACTTTAGGTATACCAAAGGTTAAATTTTTTCTTGATTCTGGAGTTTCAAATTCGGGCAGACTTAAAAATTTTATACTTGAACATTCAATTAAATGGAATATTCCTGTTGAAATAGAATTAATACCAAATGCAGACCCTCTTCTCTCCAAAATGGGCAGAATTGTAACAAGTGACTCCATAGTCCTTGACAGCTGTTTAAGTTGGTTTAATATAGCAAGAAAAATAATAGAAGACTATGTACCTGATGCTAACATAATAAATTTAAGTAGAGCAATTTCTTTATAACCGTCTGTATTTTTTTAGTGCCAATGAGTTTAATACTATAAACAATAGTGCATAACCAAAAAGTATTAAGATATCCATATAAACTTTCGAAAGTCCATACCCTCTAAGCACAATTCCCTTTAGGGCATCTGCACCATATGTTAGTGGAAATATTTTAGAAAGTATATTTACCCATATTGGCGTTTCTCTAAGGGGAAATAATCCACAAAACAATATTTGAGGTACTATGACTATAGGAATAAATTGAAATAATTGAAATTCATTTTTAGCAAATGCAGAAAGTAAAGTTCCAAGAGTCAATGATCCTGCTGCCAGCAGCACATTTACAAGTAAAACTAAAATTGGACTTCCTTTTATGATAATGCCAAGACCATATACCATAAACAGTTGAATCACTAGAGTTTGAAACATAACAAATATACCAAACCCTAAAAAGTATCCTAATACAATTTCTATTCTCTTAACAGGTGTTGCCATAAGTCTATCCAATGTACCGCTAATTCTTTCCCTTAAGAAAGATACCCCTGCCATAAGAAATACAAAAAAGAATATAAAAAATCCCATCATCAGCGGAGCAACCGTATCAAAAGTTGTCATATTCTCAGAACCGTTTATATATTTATACTCACTATCAATCATTCTAAAACCCAGCTGCTTCAGCATTGGATTTGATGCAATACTAGTATGCATATATTGGTTAAAAGCTTTTGAAACTGCTTTTTTAACTGAATTTGAAACTGCCATATCACTTCCTTCAACAGTCACTATAATTTTATCATTTTCAAATTTAACTAGTCCATCTATAACATTATTTTTTACTCTGTCAAGAGCCTTATTTTCATCTTTAACCTCCACTATATTTGTCTCATTTTTAAGTGATTCCATAAGTGTTTGTGGTAAATTTATTCCTTCTAAATTGGGCTTATCTATACCTGAATTCAACATTATACTTAGCAAATACAGAACAAATATTGGTGCCACAAATAATAATGCAAGAGATCGTCTATCTCCTAAGATTTGTTTTATAACTCTTTTTGCTACAGAAAAAGTATTCATATAACTACACCTCTTCCTTTAAAGAACTAAAGTATAGAAAAGCATCTTCAATAGTTTTTCCACCAGAACTTTTTATTACTTTATCTGGACTTCCTTCTGCTATTACAATTCCATTTCTTATTAGAAAAAGTCTATCACACTTATATGCTTCATCCATTACATGTGTAGTTATAATTATAGTTCCCTTATCTCGTTTTATTTTATAAAATTCATCCCAGAATTTTTTCCTAAGAACAGGATCTATGCCAACTGTAGGTTCATCTAAAATGAGCAATCTAGGTCTGTGTACTAGTGCTATAGCCAATGATAATCTCCTCTTCATTCCACCTGAAAAGTTTTTAACTGGATACTTATACTGCTCTTCCAAATTAACAAGTTTTAAAACATCCTTAGCTCTTTTTCTTATAATACTTTTTTTAATATTGTAGAGTTCTCCAAAAAACAATATATTATCAATTGCACTTAAATCATCATACAGTGCATCACTTTGTGCCATATATCCTATTTTTGAAGTTACACCAAGGGACGGCATTTTTTCACCAAGCACTTCAATAAATCCTTTAGATAATTCTTTCATTCCAATAATAGATTTTACAATAGTGGTCTTTCCTGAACCAGAAGGTCCTAAAAGTCCAACTATTTCTCCCCTTTTTATATCCATATTAATGCTTCTTAATACAACTTTTTTATCATATCTAACTTCTGCATCCTTTATTTTAACTACATTTTCTAATTCCTGCACGATTAAAATTCTCCTGTTTATATAATGTATTTTATATCTTCTTTTGAGAATCTACTTGAAAGTTCTCTTTCAAAAAAGGTTTTAATTTCTTCCACTTGCTCTTTCGTGTACAAAAATTTACCGTATCCAAATTGACCATACTTGAATTTTCTTTCACTATCCTCCATTGGCAGCGTCGTTTTAGGAAATACCTGTAGTATGATATTTTTAGCTTTAGTTGTATATCTATGCGATATGACTTCAAATCCAATAGGATTCTTTAAATTTTTAGGCATTCTATCATATAACATGTCTAAAACTTTTTCATATTCCTGCTTCCAATTTTCATATATGAATACAGGTGCTATTATAAAACCTATAGGGTAACCTGCTTCAGCAAGTTTAAAAGCAGATTCTATTCTTTTTTCTATTGAAGCTGTATAATGCTCATATTGTTTTATTATCTTATCTGTATTTAAACTAAATCTTATTTCCGTATGACCATTATGATTTATGTTTAAAAATCCATCTATATCATTGTACTTTGTTACGAATCTAAATCTTGCAAGCTTTTGATCTCCAAAGTATTCTATACTCTTTTTAAGTGAATTGGTATAAGGCTCCACAGGAACTGGATCGGAGGTTGCAGCACCTTCAAATACAGTTATTTCAGGATTTCTTTCATCTATATATTTTTGAGCCTGTTTTAAGATGTCATCAACATTGACATGAACTCTCACAAAAGGTTTTTCCCCTAATTGTGTATTTAAATAGCAGTACTCACACTGTCCAATACATCCACTAACTAAGGGCATTTGATAATGTGCCGAAGGCTTACAACTTTGAAATTTCAAGCTTTTTTTTACACCCACAACTAAAGTTTTTTTACCTTCCCTGTACTTTTCATATATATCTTTTCCTGGCACAGCTGACATAATTCTATTTGAAGACAATTTTATTATCTCAACCTTGTCATCATTTTTAAATCTATTATATATCTCATTTCCCAGAGAATATTCTAGGGTACCTTTTTCAAAAATAACTCTATGTGGAACAAACATTAATTACACACCTTCCTGATATAGAGTTTCTAAACAAAACTCAACTTATACCTCAAGCAATTCATAGGATGCTCATTAAAGTATGTGAAAAAATCAATAAAAATATTCTAAATAAAATCATCTATAATTCCAAGTCCCAGACAAATATTTTAATATGCAGATAAAAATAGCCATAATGCTTGTACAACATTATGGCTATTTTAAACCATTTTTATTCTGGAACAATCATAACTAAAACCTGTGAATTTTTTAATACTTTACTTGTTACAGATCCGATCATTCTAGCCAAACCCTTTTTATTAGATTTAGTCATAATTATCATATCAAATTCATCACAATTTGCCTTTTTCAGTATTTCATCTGCTACACGTCCAAAAACACAATATTTTTCAGGTTTATATTCTTGAATCTTTCTTTCAGCTCTATCTAAGATGTTTTCACCTTTTTTCCTTGCCATATCTACCATGCTATTTGATACACCCGTTTCATTTACTATAACTATTTCAGATACATACATAAGAGTTAACTGTACTTCATCTCTGGAAAACAATTTTTTTAAACAGTCAAGTGAATGCATACTTCTCTCTGTTTCATCTAATGGGACTAAAATTCTTTTCTTTTCCATATCAACACATCCTATCATTTTTATTAATTTGTTTTGTAACAAAAATCTTCAATTAATGCCATTATATCACACGTACTGCAAAAACTTTTATTTGGCTGCTATTGCTAACACCCTCCCACATTCCATTTATGTACATATGGGGAGACTTAGTCAATGAAGTAAATATTAAAATTTCATATTGCAAATTTTTATCACTGTAGTAAAATTAATGTATAAAACTTAATACTTTTGTGGGGGTGCTGCAAGGCTGAGAAGAGATCTTTCTCTAACCCTTTGAACCTGATCCAGATAAAACTGGCGTAGGGAAGCAACTTACATATTTTTGATTTTAAAGGTATATGCTTTTCTGCATATACCTTTTATTTTGACCTGATGGCTGCCTACTGTAATACTCCCACTAAGTAAAATTCAATTGATATTAATTTTAAAGTTACTAAATTAGGGGGGTAAAAATGAAAAAGGTATTAACAATTGCAGGTTCTGACAGCTGTGGTGGAGCTGGTATACAAGCTGATTTAAAAACTATGAGTGCCCTTGGCGTATATGGTATGAGTGTCATAACTGCTGTTACAGCTCAAAATAGCATAGGAGTACAGGACGTAATGGATGTAACTCCTGAAATTGTAGAAGCACAAATAAGATCTATATTTGATGACATACAAGTAGATGCAGTAAAAATTGGTATGGTTTCAAACAGCAAAACCATATCTGTAATAAAGAGGCTTTTAATAGAATACAAAACTAAAAACATAGTAATTGATCCTGTAATGGTATCAAAAAGTGGTTACTTTCTCTTAAAACCTGAAGCACAAACAGCTATAAAAGATCTGACAAGCATTGCAGACGTCGTAACTCCAAATATTCCAGAAGCTGAAGTTCTGACAGAAATGAAAATAAAAAGTAGCAGCGACATGGAAAAAGCAGCTTTTAGCATAAAAGAGCTAGGTGCTAAAAACGTGCTTGTAAAAGGAGGCCACAGATGCAATGATGCCAACGACGTTCTTCTTTATGAAAACAAAATATTAAACATAGACGGTCATAGAATAGATACTAAAAACACTCATGGAACAGGATGTACCTTATCTTCTGCCATAGCCTCCTTCTTGGCTAAAGGTGAAAGTACTGACAAATCCGTATATCTTGCAAAGCAATATATAACTAAGGCTATAGAAAATTCCTTTTCCATAGGAAGTGGCGTTGGTCCCGTGGGACATTTCATTGAATTATATAAAAAAGCTGATGTAGATTTCAAATAAACAGATTTCTAATATAAAGGAGTATGAAAAATGGATAATTTAAACTTAGACAGTGTGTCAAAAGTATTAACACAGGTAAGAAATAAAGTACCTCTTGTAGATTGTATTACAAACAGTGTCACTATAAATGACTGTGCAAACATTCTATTATCTTATGGAGCTTCTCCTGCCATGTGTGAAGCTTATGATGAAGTTTTTGATTTTGTAAAAATATCTTCTGCCCTATATATAAATTTAGGAACCCTCACAAAAGAACAGGAAGCTGCAGTAATCCTAGCAAGTACCTCTGCAAAAATCCACAATATACCTGTAATACTTGACCCTGTAGCTTGTGCTGCTATACCAAGGAAAGCTCAAGTTATAAATAGAATTATGCAAGTTGGTAAAGTAGATGTTATAAAAGGAAATGTAGGTGAAATTAAATTTCTTGCAGGACAATCTTCTAACGTAAGAGGAGTAGATTCCTTAGATAATGGAGAAGGAGCCTTGGATTCAGCTGTAGCTTTAGCCAAAAAGTACAACTGTGTAGTTGCTGCAACTGGCAAAGAAGATTTTATAACAGACGGTAAAAATAGTGTTGTAATTCAAAACGGGGTGGAAATGTTAACTAAAATAACTGGTTCGGGCTGCATGCTTGGAGCATTATGTGGTGCTGCCATAGGTGCCTATGAGGATAAATTTATAGCTACTGTAAGTGCTATATTTTCAATGAATATAGCTGGTGAAGAAGCCTATAAAGCAGCAAAAGCTCCTGGAACTTTTAGAGTTAAACTAATAGATTCTATATATGAATTAACTGAAGAAAAATTAAAGAAAGGAGGTAAAATAACTTGGAAGTAGATTATAGTTTATATCTTGTTACAGATAGAAGTTTTTTAAAAGACAAGTCTCTGCAGCAAGCCGTAGAGGAATCAATTTTAGGTGGAGTAACTCTTGTCCAACTTAGAGAAAAAGATGCGTCCACAAGAGAATTTTATGAAATTGCTAAGGAAGTTAAAAAAGTAACTGATCACTATAAAGTTCCTTTTTTAATAAATGACAGACTTGATATAGCCCAAGCTGTAGATGCAGATGGAGTTCACCTTGGTCAAAGCGATATGCCTATAAACACAGCTAGAAAAATATTAGGTAAGGATAAAATAATTGGAATATCTGCAGGCAATGTGGATGAAGCCTTAGAGGCAGAAAAAAATGGTGCAGATTACATTGGAATAGGTACAATTTTTTTCACAGGAACTAAAAAAGATATAGATACTCCTATAGGTATAGAAGGTCTCCGTAAAATATACAGTAGTATAAATATACCTGCTGTTGCCATAGGTGGAGTTAATGAAACTAACTTTAAAGAGGTATTTTCAACTGGAGTTGATGGTATTTCAGTTATATCTGCTATTTTAGGCAAAAGCGATATAACAGCTGCTAGTAAGGCTCTTTGCAAATAACTTTATAGGAATAAAATTTAAGGAGCGAATAATATGATATTTGATGCATTTGATGCATTTCTATTTGATTTAGATGGAGTAATTTATATAGGAAATAAGCCTCTTCCAGAAGCAGTAGAATCTCTTGAAATACTTCGTAAAAATCAGAAAGCAATTCGATTTTTAACAAATAATCCATGCACAACTCGTAAAAAAATAGCAAAACGATTAAATGCACTTGGAATAGAAGCAAATAGTAATGAAGTGATTACATCAGGCTGGGTGACCGCTCAGTATTTACAAAATAAGAATATAAATAATGTATTTGTTCTTGGTGATGAAAACTTAAAATGGGAATGTCATCAGGTAGGCATTAATACTAATGATATAGCTGATGCAGAAGCAGTTGTTATAGGTTGGGATGATGATTTACGCTTCCATGATATTAAAAAAGCAGTGCAATTAATTAATAACGGTGCAAAATTTATAGGCACAAACAGTGATAATAATTTTCCAAGTACAGATGGTCCATCACCTGCAGTTGGGTCAATTGTGAAAGCTGTTCAAGTAGCAGTAGAGAAAAAACCTTTAATTATAGGAAAGCCACATTCATATATGTTTAAAAAAGCTCTAGATAATTTAAAAACATCATCTAAAGTAGTAATGATAGGTGATAATCCCTATACAGATATTTTAGGGGCGCATCAGGCAGGAATATCAGCTATTTTAGTATCAAGTGAAAAAACAAACAAATTTCCATCTGCTAGGGATTTTCATAATGCTGATGCTACTATTGCAAACCTAAAAGGTTTATTTGACAATAATGTAACCATAAAAAAATGGAGTTCTCCTCATTTTCCATGGCCTAACGATGGTGTTAAGGCAGGAGTTGCCGGTATTATATTTGATAAATCTCAAAGGGTTCTTTTGATGAAACGTACTGACAATGGATTATGGGGAATCCCTTCAGGTCATGTTGAACCTGGAGAAACTGTAGAAGAAGCAATTATAAGAGAAATTAATGAAGAGACTGGTTTAAAAGTTAAAGTAAATCGATTAATTGGCATATATTCTGATCCTGTTTCACAAGTTTTTTCATATCCAAGTGGAAAAGTTAATCATTTTATTACAACTTGTTTTGAATGTGAAGTTGTAGGTGGTAAATTAATTAAAGAAGGAGAAGAAACCTTAGATGTAGATTACTTCGATTTTAATTATTTACCAAAAAATCTTTTACCAATGCATCCAAGATGGCTTAAAGATGCCTTAGAAAAAGAAAGAGTTTCATATATACGTTAATTAATGTTCTATACTCTATGTTAAAAAAATATATAAGGTACTTTATACTAAAGATGCAATTAAAAGCCTAAATATCATGCCAAAAGTACCATTTTTTAAAGGTATTTTTGACATGCTCATGTTTTTTATATGTATCATCTCTACATGAAATTAGCAAATATTGATGCACCAATTACTGTTAGCAAACCAGATACTACTATAGCCACACTACTCATGGCTCCTTCAACTTTTCCCATTTCCATTGCTTTTGATGTTCCAATAGCATGAGAAGCAGTTCCAATAGCAATTCCTTGGGCAATTGGTTCATTAATGCGAAATATCTTGCAAACTACTTCAGCAAGCATGCTTCCAAATATTCCTGTAATAATAATAACTGCTACTGTAATTGTTACATTTCCACCTAACTCCTCTGAAATACCCATACCAATTGCAGTAGTAATAGACTTTGGTAATAATGTTACATACTGTTCATGTGTAAATCGGAAAAGCATGGAAAACAAATATATACTCCCAAGACTTGATATTACTCCTGATAAAACTCCTACCATAATAGCTTTTATATTGCTTTTTAGTAATTCAAGTTGTTGATATAGTGGTATTGCCAGACATACCGTAGCGGGAGTTAACAAATAACTCAAATATTTTGCTTCATCATTATAACTTTTATAGTCTACTTTAAAAATAACTAAAATAGCCATTACAAATACAATCGAAATAAGTAATGGATTTAAAATTGGCTTACGAAACTTTTGATAAAGAAATAATCCTATTTCATACCCAATAATACTAACCAATACTCCAAAAAATGCCGAACTGCATAATAATTCTTTCAACTTTTGCTCCTTCTCTCAACTCTAATCATAAGCTGTGTAACTTTTCCTGCGATTACCATCACAATTACTGTAATTAATATCGTACTGACGATAACGGGAATACATATATCCTTTAGTGCTTTCCATGAAACTAATAAACCAGCCGCGGCAGGTATAAACATTAGCGGCATAATTTCTATTAAAAAATTTCCAGTTTCTTTTACTTCTTCAATGGGAATTATATTTTTCTTTAATGCAAAAAGCATAAGAATCAAACCATATATGCTTGCAGGAATAGGTAAAGGAATGATATATTTTAACACCTCTCCAATAAAGGTAACTGTCATAATAATTCCAAATTGCCAAATATACTTCATATAAACACCTCATCTAAATTGGTAATGACAATTCAGAATTGTACAACCTCTAACTTTCCATGTCAAGCAAATTTTAAAAATGGTACTAAAAAAAATATTTCACTAAATACACAGCACTTCTTGTAGTTCAAATTACAACTTTCAATTTGTAATCAAAATAAATTTAAATTTTGTACACTAATTCAAATATTCTTTTTGATTCATAAAATTATTCAATTTCTTGTTTACCCCAAGCATAAATAGTGCTGTTAAAATAACAGTTAGTAAATCTGCTGCAGGCTGTGCCCAAATTACGCCTTCAATCCCCAAAAATTGCGGCATAACCAAAATAGCCGGGATAAAAAACATTCCTTGACGGCTAATACTGAGAATTCCGCCTTCTTTTCCCATTCCAAGAGCAAGAAATAAGCACATATATACCTGTTCAAATCCAAACAAAATAAATATAATTCCATTTGCCCTAAGTGCCCTGCCTCCTATATTAATGAGCACTGCATCATTTTTAGAAAACAGTGACACGATCTGATCAGGAACCATAATCAGAATAAGTGCAATTACAGTACAGAATATCGTTGCCCACTTAAGTGATACTTTTGTGGCTTCATTTAACCGATCATAGTTTTTTGCACCATAATTGTATCCTGCAACCGGCTGATAGCCCTTCATAAATCCAAACACAACATAGCTTCCAAGTGCCATAATACGAGTTACCACTCCGATGGCTGCTACCGCTGAATCACCATAACTTCTTGCAGCAGTATTGGAAAGTCCCATTGAAGCACTTGATAGAAGTTGATAGACCAAAATTGGAATTCCCACTTTAAAAATTTGAATAAAAATCGTACTATCAAATCTAAAGTTGTATATAGAAAACCTCAGACTACCTTTTTTATTTAACATATACCAGATATATAAAATAGAAGCTAAAGCTTGTGATATAACAGTTGAGATAGCTGACCCCTTGATTCCAAAACCTAAAGAATATATTAAGATTGGGTTTAATATAATATTAAAAATACCACTGAGCAGCATAGAAGTCATTGTTAGTTTTGCCATTCCCTCAGATGTTACAATATTGTTCATAGTTACACTAAATATATTTAAAATTGAACCTGTAATGTATATAACTGCAAATTCTCTTGCATAGGGTAATATTGTTTTTGTAGCTCCAAGACCTATCAATATATTATCAAGAAAACACAGAGATACAGCTATGGAAATAATACCCACAATTAAACTGGAAACCAGTGCAGTAGAAGCTGTTTCATTTGCCTTAATTTCATTTTCCTCACCAAGAAGCCTGGAAATATAAGATGCAGCGCCATTACCAAATGTCATACCAAGTCCTACTATAACCTGCGCAATAGGAAATGTAATGGACACCGCCCCCATCTGGCTGGTTCCAAGGCCACCCACAAAGTAAGCGTCCACAACATTGTAAAGTGCAGAAACCATCATGCCTATCATGGTAGGTATACCCATTTTCAATAATACTTTAGAGATTTTCTCATCACGCATCATTTTAAGTTTTTCATTATTCAAATTCAAAATATCATATCCTTTCTTAAGTGTATATATGCTATACGATATATTTAAAAATATATCGTTGCTTCAATTTGCTGTTAAAGTAGCCAAGATTCAAAATTTAATTTTCATTACTTATAAGTATAGGTACTATACACTTTGTATAAGAAATTCCTTATTAAAAATAATAAAACCTACCCCCTTCATCTTTTCATTTCTCGATTATTTATTAAACAAATTGAAATTTTATATTTTCTATACAGATAGTGTATAGTACGTATACACTATTGTCAAGCAATACTTACCTTTTTTACTTGAAATTTCTCTTTCTTAATTAACCCCTATATTGACAAAAGTGTTTATATGCTATACGCTAATAATATGATGAATTTTAATTTTGATAATAAGTTAGAAATTAGCTACATGCTTTTAAGATTAGGTGTAAAGCTTTCTGAGCTTGATAAACAAACTAATTATTATGGAACAGATACTCCTCTTTTTTACGCTGAAATTCATATGATCAGAGCTATAAAAGAAAATGAAGGTATTCATGTTAGTGGTCTTGCAGAAAAACTGGGAGTGACAAAAGGAGCAGTTTCCCAAATAATCATGAGACTTCAAAAAAAGGGTATGATAATTAAAGAAGTTGATCCTCGTAATTCTTCAAGGTTGAATCTCCGTTTAACACCAAAAGGCGAAACAGCCAATATGTACCATAAAAAAATTCATAATAATTTTGATGACATTGTTAATGATATTTTAAAGGATGCTTCCGATACAGAAAAGTCTTTCTTGAAAAATTTTTTAAATTCTCTTGAAGAAAAGATTGATACTTTTGACAAAAGGAAAAAACAATAAAAAGATTTCTAAGCATGAGGTGGAGCAAAACTCCATCTGATGCTTAGAAATCTGCTTATGTTTTTAATTAGGCTATGTTAAAGAATAGTGTTGATAATGCAATATAAGGGAACTCCTAAAAAAGTTCCTTTAATAATAGTTAGTTTTTTTCATACATCCAAATTATTTTTAACGCAATCATCGCACCAAGTGGTGATTCTATCAATGATCATAGGATAATATACTGACTAATTTTCAATTCTCTTATAAACTTTACTAATAAATTGATATTATTATTTTTTTGATATATAATCAAATTTATATATTTTAGTTAATATATAAATTTCATTTATGCAGAGGTGAAGAAATTGTTTCAAATCATGAATTATGTTTATGAAGTATATAAGTGTGGAAGCTTCTCAAAGGCATCAAAAAACTTGCATATGACGCAACCAGCCTTGAGTATTGCAATTCGTAAACTGGAACAAGAAATTGGTCAACCTTTATTTCAGCGAAAAACATCACCACTTAAGTTAACTGATGCAGGACGCATATATATGGAGAAAGTGGAAAAAATTATATCAATGGAACAAGAATGCACTGATTACTTTCAAAACTTAAATGAGGTCAAAGTTGGAAAAGTTACAATTGGTGGTGCTATTATATCTATGACCTACTTACTTCCTGAACTTATTGTTGGTTTTTTTTATCAATATCCAGGAATTGAAATTGCTGCAAAAGAAGCATCTCTTCCAGTACTTAAAAGTATGCTAGCAGATGGAAACATTGATTTAATTTTAGACACTAATTGGTTTGAAGAAGACATCTTTCAATCCATTCCTTTATTTACAAACCAAGTTTTACTTGCCATACCTTTGAATCTTTCTGTAGATAGAAAAATTTTTGCTTGCGGCATGACATCCGAAGAAATCAGATCAAACAAACATCTTTCTCAGAATCAACCAGCCATTGACCTATATAATATGGGGAATCTTCCTTTTCTTTTGCTAGAGCCAACAAATGAAATTTTCGGAAGGTCAAAGGCAATTTTTAATTATTATCATATTGAACCATTAGTAAAGATGTCATTTAATCAACAGATGACTTCCTTTGAATTTGCTTCAAAGGGGCTTGGAGCCGTTTTTATTTCGGATACCCTTGTCAAGTGTTCCCCTAATGCACAAAATCTTCGCTTTTATAAACTTAACTGCCCCATGCCAAAACGGGAAGTCTCCATTGCCTATAGCAAAAAGATTTATGTTACCAAAGCAACTCAGCGTTTTATTGATTACACTACTGAATTTTATAAAAGGAAAATTAACCATTGAGCTAGTATTACTTTAGTAACTATTTTGTTGAGCCAGTGTTACCCGACTCAACAAAATAGTTACTAAAGTACAAAGAGAGTTTTAATTATACTTCTTGTATTGAGATAATACTCAATACCCCACTATAAATTGAAATTTATAAAAACGCTAACGGATGAAATTTGTGCAAGCGGATTTTTCTGTTGTAGGAATGTTAATACCTTGTTCCTTACCAAGTTGAATACACTTAAGAAGCCATTATCAATCGTGTTCTTTATCCTGTGGTTCCTCCTAAGACAGAATACTCACTTACTGAACTCGGTAAGACATTTGTTTCTATAGTAAAATCTCTTTGTAAATGGGGCGAAGACTACTTCAAATGCAATTACAGCATCATTATTAAACGTAATATTTTATAACTATAATTAATTTACTAGTTTACAAATTTAGCACGGTAAACTATAATATTTATTATAATTAATTTAATATAAATTGGGAGGTCTGTGAAATGAAAAAGAAATTAGGAATTTTAACTTTGGTAATATTTTTGCTTGGAATAATACTTACAGGATGTGGACAAGGCCAGAAATCAAGTGATAAATCCTGGGATGATATAAAATCAAAAGGTCAGTTTGTAGTTGGCCTAGATGATAGTTTTCCTCCAATGGGCTTTAGAGATGAAAAAGGTCAAATCGTAGGATTTGATATAGATATGGCCAAAGCAGCTGCACAAAAAATGGGGGTAAAGGTAGTTTTTAAACCAGTAGAATGGGATGGCATTATACTTAGCTTAAATAACAAAGACATAGATGTTATATGGAATGGTTTGACTATAACTGATAAGAGAAAAAAGCAAATAGCATTTTCAAAAGTATATCTTCAAAATAAGCAAATAATTGTAGTAAGAAATGATTCTAACATAAAGAACAAAAAAGACTTGTCGGGTAAAACAGTAGGTCTTCAAATGGGAAGCAGCAGTGAAACTGCATTGAATTCAGACGCTGCTACAGCAAAATCTCTAAAGAATATTAGAAAATATTCTAACAATACAGAAGCATTACTTGATTTAAACCAGGGTCGTATAGATGCAGTTGTTGTAGATGAAGTAGTAGGAAGATACTATTTACAAAAGAAACCTGGCTTATACAAAATACTTGAAGATAACTTTGGTAAAGAAGACTACGGTGTTGGTATAAGAAAAAGCGATGAAAGCTTTAAAGAAAAACTTGATGAAGCATTAGATTCAATGAAAAAAGATGGAACGGCAAATAAAATATCTCAAAAATGGTTTGGCAAAGATATAATTGCAAAATAATTGGTTAGGATGTGATTTATATGTCTGATATCATGGACATTACAGGATTTATACTAAGTGGAAGCTTAATAACTATACAACTATTTTTTATAACGGCTATTTTTTCTATCCCCTTAGGATGCCTAGTAGCCTTAGGGAAAATATCTAAAATCAAGCCCATAAAGGCTGTACTCAGCTTATACACCTGGGCTTTTAGGGGAACACCTTTACTTTTACAGTTGTTTTTCACCTATTTTGGTCTTCCTGTAATTGGCATAAGATTATCTCCCTTAGCAGCTGCAAGTATTGCTTTTACTATAAATTATGCCGCATACCTGGCAGAAATTTTTAGGTCAGGTATTGAATCAATAGACAAAGGACAATTTGAAGCTTCTAAAGTTCTAGGTATGAATTACTGTCAAACTATGATAAAGATAATAATTCCCCAAGCCATTAGAAATGTAATTCCTCCTGTTTGTAACGAAAGTATCAATTTAATAAAAGATTCTGCTTTAGTTGCAACTATAGGTGTGGGAGATCTTCTAAGGGCAGCAAAAGAAGTAGTTACTCGTGATTTTACAATTACTCCTTTTATAATAGCTGCTATACTATATCTTATTTTAACCTCAGTTTTAGTTATGGCCTTTAGAAAATTAGAAAAAAAATATTCTATTAATTAATATTTAAATCAAGTCCTGCTATTTGGTGCTAACAGGACTTGATTTTTCATTTTCTTTGTTTTCTTTGCTATTTTCCAAACATTCCTGTAAACATTCTTCTATTACTTCCATAGTAATCTCAAACTTATTATTATCCTCCAAATTTGGCCCTCCACATCAATTTAATATCATATTACTATAGTATTAACAATATCAAAAAGTGTTAATACTTATATTTAAATTATATTTATAAAATTTATCTTTATTTTAAGTTTATTTTAAGTTTCATGTTGGAAAATATACTCAACAAAATGTAACACAATAATTTATTGTAACTTAGAAAGGAAGATAAGAAATGAACTTTTTACAAAAATTAAATGTAAAATCCAGACTAATTATATCTTTTATAATCATTTCGATGTTTATTTTCATAGTTGGCATGGTAGGAACATCCAGCATTAAATTAATCAATACAAAAGGTCAAGATATGTATGATAAAAATTTTAAAAGTATTTACCTTCTTACTGATACAAAACAAAATTTAACAAAGATGAGTGCAGATCTTACAAAATTAGTTTATGAAACAAATGCTAATGAAAAAAGCTCTGCAATTAGCGATATGAAAAAAGCTAAAAATACTATAAATCAACATATGCAGGAATATAATAAATTGTCTTTAACATCTTCAGAAAAGAAAGAATGGTCATCTGTTCAAAATCAAGTTAAACAATATATGAGTGTTACTGAAATTGCAACTAATTTTGCAGTTAACTCAGATTATACTCATGCTAAATCAGGAGTTGAAAAAATGTCTACTCTTGAAACAAATACTTTTAAAAGCGTTGACAGCCTTATAAAGAGTACTGTCGAAACCTCAAGGATTACAAACGTTAATAACAATAATGTATCTAACTATGTAAATATATTAAGTATCGCATTATCTTTAATAGGCTTTATATTGTCCATATTAATAGGTTTATTTACAGCTAAATACATAAATGATCCATTATCCAGAATAGTAACTCTAGGCAAAAATCTTTGTAATTATGATTTATCACATGTGTATAATGTAAAAAGAAAAGATGAGTTTGGACAAGCTATTAATGAACTTGATAAAGCTCAAAGAAATGTAAAAGATCTTATATTAAAAATTACAAATAATTCTGAAGAAATAGGCGCCTCAAGTGAAGAGCTTTCAGCATCAGTACAAGAAATAACAGCAAAATTTGAAAGTATAGAAAATGATACTAAAAATATACTAAATGAACTTGAAGAAAATAGTGCTTCTTGTGAAGAAATAAGTGCCTCCGTTCAGGAAGTAGATTCTAGTGTAAATGAATTAGCAAAAAATGCTGATGATAGCAGTAAAGCTTCTATTAATTCAAAAAATAAAGCTGCTAATTTCAAAAAACATATAAATGACTCCTTAATAGAAATAAATAATATATATCATGAAAAACAAGAAAATATAATTAGGGCCATTGAAGATGGAAAAGTAGTAGAAAACATTAATAACATGGCAGATACCATCGCTGCAATTGCAGAGCAAACTAATCTTCTAGCACTTAATGCAGCTATCGAAGCAGCAAGAGCTGGAGAACAGGGAAAAGGATTTGTGGTAGTTTCAGAAGAAGTTAAAAAGTTGGCTGAACAATCCTCAAAAGCAGTGGCAAATATTAAAGATACAATTTCTAAAGTTCAATATGCTTTCAGAAATCTTTCAAATAACAGCAATGATATATTGGACTTTGTACAAAGTAATATAGCTCTAGAATTTAAAAATTTTGAAGAAATGAGCAATGAATATTATAAAGATTCTGAATTTATAAGTTCTATATCTGAAAGGGTAGCTGCAATGTCAGAACAATTAAGTGCAACCACAGATCAAGTAAGCACTGCCATTCAAAGCATGACAGAAAATATATTAAAAACATCTAATAACACTGATTCTATAGAAAAAGGTACTCGTGAATCCTCAATAGGTATAAATCAGATTTCTCTTACGGCACAAAGCCAAGCAGAGATGGCTCAAAACTTAAATGAAATAGTTCAAAAGTTTAAATTATAATCACATACAGTCTCTAGATTGAAAGTTAACTTATACAAATCATGTAATGACAAATTTTAACATCATAAAAACTTTTCGCAAGTCTAAAGCTTAGCATTTTGAAAATCTAAGAACCTTAGCTAAACTCGTACCTCAAACATATCTAAGCTCCTAAGATTTTCTAAAATGCTAAGCTAAGACTTATGGAAAAGTTTTTAAAGGTGCTTTCAATTTTGTCATTACATTTTATGTATAAGTTTAAATTTGAATTAGAAACCCTATAGATTGTAGAGTTAACTATCTATAATACATAAAGCTAAAACTTTATGTAGAATGCCTACTGTTTCATATCTTAAAGCAAGAGTAAAGAGCAGATTATTTCATCTATTTTGGCTATAAGCTGTACCTCTTTTTACATAGCAAAAGGTAGGCATACATTTACATTTCAACTAAGCTGTTGTTAAAAAATAAGTAGAGATATTTATTTTTTACTTTCTTACCAGTTAATTTTTCAAGTGCCCTTGCATAATAATAAATTTGGTTTTTGTATTTATCTTTTATATCATCTATATCATCTACATAATCTGTCTTATAGTCTATAAGCACTAATTCTCCATTTTCTTCAAAATAGCAATCTATTATTCCTTGAATAATTATTTTTTCATCTTTATATATTTTATCTGGAAGCTCTTTATATAATTCATTACTTTCTATTTCCATATAAAATGGAGTTTCCCTATAGATATTCTCTGCCTCTTTCATTCTGCTTCCAATTTCAGAATTAAAGAACTTCAATATTTTACCTAGGGGTATTGACTTAACTTCCTCTTCCCTTATAAATTCCCTCTGGACCAGTTTACCTACCTGTTCTTTTATTTCATCGTAAGAATTAACTTTTTTTATATCAATATGCTGCAAGATTAAATGCAAAAGAGTTCCTCTTTCAGCAGCTGTCATACCTTTTTTCTCTCTTAAAAAAAGTGGTTTTTTTAATTGTACCAATTCTACCAAATTCGCACTATCTTCTATATCATTCAAATCAAACCTTCTCTTTAACTCTGATACAGAAAATTTAGCAGGTATCTTACAAGCTTCCTCATATTTATATTTCCAGTTAAGCCTTCTATCCACTTTATCCATATATTGTCCATCATATTCGGTTAAATTAAGTTCTTCAATTTTACCCAGTATATCTACATCTTCCTTTTCTTGAGATACAGTTTTAAAGTCATCTTTTTTATAAATATTTATCTTCCATCTAGAACTGTCCCCTATAACTAGATTTAAATTATCTTCAATTTTAGAAATTTCTCTTATAGACTTTCCACATGGATGCTTAGCCAGTGCAGCCCCTATCCAATCCAAAAAATTTCTAGCACTTATAAGTGAATACTCAGGAAGTTTATTTCCTTTATAAGAAGCACATTCACACCATTTTTGAGTTGTTTTTTCAATATTATTTACCATTCCAGTTATTATAAGTTTTTCTTTTGCTCTGGTAAAGGCAACATATAATATTCTCATTTCCTCTGAAAGAGTTTCTACTTTTAGCTTTTTTCTAAGTACCTGTTTCATAACAGTAGGATAACATATATGCCTTTTTACATTTACATAATCCGGCCCGAGACCTAACTTTTCATGAAAAAGTACTCCTTTACTCATATCCATCAAATTAAACTTTTTTCCTGTACCAGAAAGTATTACTACAGGAAATTCAAGCCCTTTGCTTTTGTGAACACTCATTATCCTGACTACATCTTCATTTTCTCCTAGTATTTTTGCACTTCCTAAATCCCCACTGCTATTTTTAAGTTTGTTCATAAAATTTATAAAATTAAAAAGTCCTTTGTAACTGCTCTTTTCATACTGTTTTGCTCTTTCAAATAACATCCTTAGGTTTGCCTGCCTCTGAATTCCCCCAGGCATAGCACCTATAAAACCGTAATAGCCCGTTTCAGTATAAAGATGCCATATAAATTCATCTATTGGCATATACTTTACTTTTTTTCTCCAGTTGTTAAGTCTTTTCAAGAATTCACTTACTTTATATTTCAAGCCATTTTCCACATACTTTAATGATATATCTGATTCAGGGTCATTTTCCGAAATTATCTTTAATATATCATAAAAATGCATTTTTCTATCTACCATTCTCAAATCTATAAGTTCCTCTGGAGAGAAGGATTCTATAGGAGACCTAAGCACAGCTACAAGTGGAATATCCTGAAGTGGATTATCTATTATTTCAAGTACTGATATTATTGTCTTTACTTCTATATTCTCAAAATATCCGGCAGATATATCTGCAAATACAGGCACTTCTAAACTATTAAGTTCTTCTACAAAAATAGGAGCCCAATTTTGCGTGGCACGCATTAATATTACTATGTCTTTATACATTACATTCCTATAGGACTTCGTATTTTTGTCATATACTTTTAGTGGCTCTACTTCTTCTTTACCATTTATGAGCTCACTTATTTTCTCTGCTACAAGCCGTGCTTCTACCTGAACATTATCTAAAACTTCTTCATTTTCTTGAATTTCTTCACTTTCTTCTTTTTTATCTATTATATTAACCTCTATATCTCTACTATAGTTTCCAGATGAGTTTTCATAATCTGCTGAACTTTTTAAGCTTTCCTCATCCGTATAATCTAATTCTCCTACTTCTCTACACATTATTTGTTTAAACAAATAATTAGTACCTTCTATTATTTCTTTTCTACTTCTAAAATTTTCAGATAATTTTATTTTTCTGTTTTCAGCCGTCTTTTTTTCAGAATAACTATTATATTTCTGCAAAAAAAGTTCAGGTTTAGATTGCCTAAATCTGTATATACTCTGCTTTACATCTCCTACCATAAACAAATTTGAGTCTTTTGATTTTCTACTTATCATATTCATTATAACTTCTTGAACTTCATTGCTATCCTGATATTCATCTATAAATATCTCCTCAAAATATCTCCTATATTCTAAAGCTGCCTCCGAAGGAACTATATTTCCCTCCTCATCTCTATCTGTTAATATTTCAAGACAAAAGTGCTCTATATCACTAAAATCCAGTATCCCTCTTTCCCTTTTTTTCAAGCTGTAATTTTTATCAAACTCTATTACAAGAGAAACCAGACACTTCATCATAGGATATACTTCCTGCATATTTTTATACATATTATCAGAACCTAAAAATATATCTTCTTTTATACTATTTAACTTCTTTTTAACTTCATCCCTTACATTCTTAGCCCTTTCCTTCACTTCTTTAACTTCATCTTTTACTCTTTTAGTGGAAAGCTTGTCAAAACTCAATTGTAAAAACTTTTCTTTTAGTTCTTCCCAAGAATTTAAAAGCAATAATTCCTTTATATTTTCATAATCTTTTTTAAAAGTATCTGCATAGTGCTCAAGTCCCTCTATTCTTTGGATTATGGTAAGTTCTCTTTCTATTCTATTCTTGCATCCCTTAACCTCTACCTCTAGGCTGTGCATAATTATTTTTGCCCAGTGGGTATGTCCAAAATCAAAGTTTTCTTTTACATTAAAATTTTCTACTGCTTGCCTTAACCACTTTTCAGGCCAAGGATTACTTTTTGAAAATTCATAGAGAGAAAGTACCATGTCTTTAAGCTTAATATCATTTTTACTTTTAAAACCGTCTACAAGTTTTAAAAATTCTGTATTTTCTATATCATATTTCTCATCGAAAAGTTCCTCAAGTACATCCTGTTTTAAAAGAACTGCTTCTGTACTGTCGCATATTCTAAAATTAGGGTCTAAATCTATTAAATGAAAATTACTTTTTATAACCTTAAGACAAAAAGCATGTATAGTAATTATATTAGCCTGATTTAAAAGTGTCAGTTGTTTTTGAAGATTTTTTGATCCATAATTTGATTCTAACAGTTTAGAAATTGCCTCCGCTATTCTCTCTTTCATTTCAGAAGCTGCCGCATTTGTAAAGGTAACAACTAATAATTTATCTATATCCACATCTTCATCAATGCTTGTTATCTCCTGTATTATTCTCTCCACTAGCACTGCTGTCTTACCAGTTCCCGCACCCGCTGATACTAATAAATTACACTTAGGAGTAAAAATAGCTTCTCTTTGAGATTCTGTCCAATTTGTATCCATATGTACCACCTTACTAAAATTCATTGACGGTTTCCCCCTAAAGGATAGCGCCTTTCTAAGTGCTTAAAGCACTAATCATCTTGTTAATAGGCATCAGGAGGGAGTTAAAACTCCCTCTGATGCCAATAACTATACTTATTTAATAAACCACTTTATTTTTTCCAGAATTTTTTGCTCTGTACAAGTTCATATCAGCCCTTCTTATTGTATCTTCAACATCTTTATTCTTATTTGTGCATACTGCTATACCCATTGAAACCGTTACATAAGACGAGACTTCATTATACTCTACAGCTTTCTTTTTTATAAGCTCTCCTATATTTATCATTCTCTCATATACAGACATGGAATCTGTAATATTATACATATATATTATAATTTCTTCTCCTCCATATCTAGCTACCATATCCTCGTCTCTTATACTATCTTTTATTATATCACTTACTTTTCTCAGCACCCTATCTCCATATTGATGCCCAAATCTATCATTAAAACTTTTAAAATCATCAATGTCAATCATTACAATAGCAAAACCTTTGCCACAGTCTTTTACCTTTTCTCTTATCACCGAAAAAAAATAATTTCTGTTAAATAGCCCTGTTAAAAAATCCTTTTGAGAATTTTGTTTTATCTTGTTATAAAGTTTATTATTTTCTATACATATAGCTATCTGATTGGTAAGTGCAGTCAATAACTTCATATGTTCGTTATTTAGATAGTTATATATATGATGTTCAACCACGATAACACCTAATAGATTATCTTTTAAATATATAGGCATGAGTATGGAAGAGTGAATTTGAATATTATCATATATATATATATTATCAATACAATTTACTATGCTAGCATTTAGATTACTTATATTTCCTTTATTGTAATCGTTAATACTATAGTGATGTTTTGTATTAGGCAAGTTTGTAGATTTTAATTGAAGTTTTCTATTCTCTAAAAGATATACGCTTGAATAAGTTACCCCTAGAATGCCTATCATTATATCATTTATTATAGAAACTATTTCTCCTCTACCTATTCGCTTGTTTATATACTGACTTATCTCAACTATCAAAGACAACATATCTAGTTTTTTATCTAACTCTATAATCTTTATACTTTGTTTTTGTATAATTCCTTCAGCCATCTTTTGATAAGCTTCATACTCATTTTTAAGTTGATTATATTCATCTGATAATGATGTCAACATAAAACTCTCCCCTATTAAAAATACATATCTAAGCCAAAATTTTCTCTATAAAAGTATATATTCACAAGAAAATTTTTCCTCATGAATATATACAACAATTCCTCATACTATATTATTATAAATTAATATAAACTGCTCATGCTATTTTATTAGTTTCTCTACAAAAAATAATTTTACACTAATTTTCAACTACCTTCTAATTTTATATTATACTACTGTTTATAAATACATCCTAGCATTTTCATACATTATATATCGAATATTTATAACTTTAATTTTCAATATTCGACTTACTATTGTACTTATATTGATGTATATTTTATGTTATTATATGTAAATTACTTTTTCGTAAAAAATGGAAAGTTATCTCCAATTATACTAAGAATTTTCTAATCTCATCTTTCATCTGTTGTTTTTCACATACAGTACTGTGAATAACTTCACTTTTCATTAGTTTCTCTATAGGTTTAGGAATTTCGAGAGAAGCAGTTTTGCTCATTACTTCTATAAGGTCAAAATCTTTTTGATTCTTATACTTATCGTCTAAAGCACTCATTACGGATTTTGTAAATTTAAAAGGACTTGCAGTAGAAACAATAATGGTTTTTGTGTCATCTCCTGTATCCTGAAAATACTTTCTATACACGGAATAAGCCACTGAAGTATGTGTGTCCATTAGGTATTTATAATCTTTGAAGACATCACTTATGGAGTGAAGTGTTTCCCCTTCGGTCGCAAATCCACCATAAAATGGTTTTAATTCTTCTTTCATATTTTCACTTACACTATACTTCCTATTTTTATTTAAATCTTTCATTAATCCCTGTACAACTGAAGAATCCTTCCCACTTATATCATATATGAATCTTTCAAGATTACTGGATATGAGTATATCCATAGAAGGAGATATAGTTACTATAAATTCTCTCTCAGCATCATAAATTCCACTTTTTAAAAAGTCATATAATACTTTATTATCATTTGAAGCACATAAAAGCTTATTTATAGGTAGGCCCATTTTTTTTGCATAATAAGCTGCAAGTATATTTCCAAAATTACCTGTAGGAACTACAAAATTTATTTTTTCTCCTAATTTTATTTGCCCTTTCCTTAAAAGTTCCATATATCCATGAAAATAATATACTACTTGAGGTATAAGTCTTCCTATATTTATGGAATTGGCAGAAGAAAACATATAAGACTTTTCATCCAATTCTTTTTTTAATTCTTCATCATTAAAAATTTTCTTAACTTCAGTCTGGGCATCATCAAAATTTCCCTTTATTCCTATAACTTTAGTATTTTTGCCTACCTGGGTAACCATCTGTCTTTTTTGTATATCACTTACCCCTTTTTCAGGGAAAAATACTACTATTCTTGTATCCTCTACATCTGCAAAGCCTTCTAGTGCTGCCTTTCCTGTATCTCCAGAAGTTGCTGTAAGTATAACTATCTTTTTATGTAAATTTTGTTTTTTTGCAGCAGTCTGCATTAGATGTGGTAGAAGACACAATGCCATGTCTTTAAAAGCTAAAGTTGGTCCATGAAACAACTCTAAATAAAACACATCCCCAACCTTCTTTAGTGGCACTATTTCATCTGATTCAAATTTATTGTCATAAGCTAGGTCTATGCACTTCTTCAACTCATCTTCAGTAAAATCGGTGAAAAACTTTCCGATTATGCATAAAGCTAATTCCTTATAAGTCATATTTTTGAATTTTTGTAATTCTTCTTCATTCACAGAAGGTATGCTGTCTGGAACAAACAATCCACCATCTTCTGATATTCCTTTTAGTATAGCTTGAGATGCAGTATAGTTTCCATTTAATCCTCTAGTACTGTTATAATGAATTTCTTTCAAGTGTATCTCTCCCTTTTCTATAATTTTTACTAAAATATTTATACCTATATAATAACATACGAAATATAACTTGAAAATTACAGTTATATTAATTTATAAATTTATAATAATTCTACATATCCTTTACATATCAAATTTCCCCCTTTTAACTCCGCATAATAAAGTTATAATATATTTATAGGAGTTAAAAACAAAGCTTCTTCGCAAGTTAAGAATTAATAATGAAAAATTAATAGTGAAAGACGATTTTTAGCTATCGCAAAAAATCTTTAATTTATATAAATCAGCAATGTTTCGCTTTAGCGAAACAAGTGATGAAAAGCTTAATCAAAGATTTTTTATAGTGTAACGGAAAAAAATCCACATTAACTATTAATTCTTCATTCTTAACTATTAATTTAAAAAATTACGTCGCAATATTTTTATATTAAGTCAAAATTTCGTATGTACAAAAGTTGACTTAATTATATTTTATAAATCTAGGGAACCTAAAGAAAGGAGATAATCATATTGGGAATTTATTTAGACAATGCTGCTACATCTTACCCCAAACCATCTATAGTTATAGACAAAATTTCAGATTTTATGAAGAACATAGGAGCCACTGCAGGAAGAGGGGCTTACAAATCAGCTATTGAAGCTGATAGACTTGTATTTAACTGCAGAGATAATATATGTAAGTTATTTAACGGTAAAGACCCATCTAACATAATCTTTACTTACAACATAACAGATTCACTTAATCTAATAATAAACGGAGTTTTAAATCAAGGAGATCATGTTATCACAAGTAGCTTGGAGCATAATTCTGTATGGAGACCTTTAAAAACTCTTGAACGGGACAGAAGTATAGAAATATCTACTCTTCCCTGCACAAATGAAGGAATATCAAAAGCCTGTGACATAGAAAAATTAATAAAAAAAAACACTAAGCTAATTGTATTCACTCATGCTTCTAACGTGCTTGGAACTATTCAACCTATAAGGGAAATAGGAGCTATAGCCAGGAAACATAAAATTCTATTTTTAGTAGACAGCGCCCAGACAGCCGGAGCTTACCCTATAGATGTACAAAAAGACAACATAGATATTCTTGCCTTCACAGGTCATAAAAGTCTTTTGGGACCTACTGGTACAGGAGGGCTTTTAATAAATTGTGACACTAATTGTATAAGGTCATTAAAATCTGGAGGAACCGGTGAAGATTCGAAAAATCCATACCAACCTGATTATTATCCTAATAAATTAGAAGCAGGAACCTTAAATGTAGCTGGAATAGTTGGTTTAGGAGAAGGAATTAGATACATATATGATCTAGGAGTACAAAAAATAAGAGATAAAGAAAATGAAATAATTGAATATGCCCTTAAGAGATTAGAGGAAGTTCCAGGAATCCATATATATGGTCCAAAAGATGCGAAAAAAATAGTAGGTGTCATTTCGTTTAATATAGAGAATATGTCTGGTGAAGATATTGCTTTTAAGCTGGATAAGGAATATGACATAATGATAAGAGTTGGATTTCATTGTGCTCCAACAGCCCACAGGATAATGGGAACTTATGAAATTGGTGCTATGAGAATAGGTATTGGATATTTTAATGAAAAGCAAGATATAGATGCATTAGTAAATGCTTTAAAAAATATAGTTTCTGAAAAATAAAAAAGCCCCCTTTTTAATTTGTTTATATGTAAAAAGGGGGGCTTCCCATTTATCCGATGACTACCTGCTCTAATACTTCCACGCACTCTGTGAAAGCGACTATCACCAAATCAAAGATTTGGGATATCTGCTTTTCTCCAAGTATGAGTAAAAAGCAGCTATATCCCTGGATAACGAATTTCCCTAAAGGATAACGTCTTCTAAGTGCTGAAGCACTAAGAATCCTGTTAATAAGCATCATGTGGAGTCAAAACTCCATCTGATGCTTAGAACTCTGTTTATTTATTTACTTTAACATTTTTATTATCTATATCCACCGCGTTTTTTCTTAAAGAAGATATTATTTTAAACACAATCATTATAAGTGCAACTCCCGCCACTGCTGAAATAATATAACCTACAACATCATTCATTCCTTTTACAGAATAGTCCGCTGCAATAGCATTAAAGTGTATGCCATTTTGAAATCCTTTAGGTATGTACCCTATAAGTGACTTCATACCTTCTGAATCCCATTCACCCCACGCGTCTCCAGCTGCTAAAAGTCCTAGAGGACATAAAACTATTAAAATTGCCAAAAGTCCATAAAGTGGTTTTTTATTTCCAATTTTGTCTTCATATACAACATCTGGTGACATTTTCTTCACATAAGCGTATACTGCTGCAGTTATTGCCCCCTCAAGTATACCTACTAAAAGATGAGTTCCTACCATTGCTGGTACAGCCACATTTAAACCATAAGGACAATAAAGTGCCTTTCCAGCTGCATCTGTAAATAATAAAGGCTGTAGGCCAAATTCAATGGATGCCATAAAAGATGCCGCCACAATTCCTACATATCCACCTATAAAAGCTGCAATATATTCTCCTTTAGGGCTCTTTACTCTATTTTTTATAATACTATATATGGTATACCCTACAAAAGGCATTATAAAAGCCATGTTAAAAGTATTAGCTCCAAATGCAAGTATTCCTCCATCTCCGAAGAAAAGTGCCTGTATAAGTAGTGCTATAGTAACTGCAATAGTTGCTGCATAAGGTCCAAGTAAAATTGCTATCAAAGTTGCCCCTACTGCATGAGCTGTTGTTCCTCCTGGTATAGGTACATTAAACATCATTATAAGAAAAGAAAATGCTCCGCAAACACCAAGCATAGGCATTTTCTTGGGACTTATTTCACTTTTTACCTTTTTTACGGCCTTTGCCCAAACTGGCAGCATTACCACTGCCATAACAGCACAGGTTGATGGACTTAAATAATTATCTGGAATATGCATAATAAAGACCTCCTAGAATTTTAAAAAAAATATACGAATTTATCTTTCTCTTATATATCTAGCAATTTATATGCCAATTTTCTATATATTTTTAATAATTTTTCACAACCTTCTCAAATAGATGTTAATAGTGGGATAAGCTTTAATATTTAGTTTTAATATTTTGTGCTAAGAAATTTTTCTAAGTCCATTGGTATCAAAATGATACCAAATTTATATCAAAATGAGATTATGTTTCAATTTTATCTCATTTCGATATAAGTAGAGTTTTTGGCATCAGATTAGCTTTCAATCATTTCTTCTGCATGATAGGAACTTCTTACTAGTGGGGAAGATGATACAAATTTAAAACCCAACTCTAAAGCTATTTCTTTATACTTTTTAAATAGATCAGGATGAACATACTCTACAACAGGATGATGTTTTGAAGAAGGTGGTAAGTACTGACCTATTGTAACAATGTCACAATCCGCCCTTCTTAAATCCTTTAATACTTCTATAATATCTTCTTCTTTTTCTCCAAGCCCCAACATAAATCCTGATTTTGTTAAAATTGAGTTATCCATAATCTTAACTCTTTTTAAAAGTTCCAGTGAACGCTTGTAAACTGCCATTGGTCTTACTTCTTTATATAGAGCAGGTGTAGTCTCTACATTGTGATTTATTACATTAGGTTTTGAATCCACTACCTTTTTAAGTGCAGTTTCATTTCCTTTAAAATCCGGTATTAAAACTTCTACTGTTATATTTTTATTAAGCTTTCTTATTTCTTCTACAACATTAGCAAAATGAGAAGCTCCTCCATCTTCTAAATCATCTCTTGTAACAGAAGTTATTACCGCATATTTCAATTCTAGTTTATCCACTGCTTGTGCCACATTAAAAGGTTCTTTTTTATCAACTTTTTCAGGTTTGCCTTTAGTTACATTACAAAAAGTACAATTTCTAGTACAATTTTTCCCAAGTATCATAAAAGTTGCCCTGCTTTTATTAAAACATTCCATTCTATTAGGACAATTTGCCTCACCACATACAGTATTTAAAGAATATTTTTTAAGTATATCCTTTACATCCTGGGAAACTTGTCCGCCTCTTATTTTTATTTTTAACCACTCAGGTTTTCTCTTATACATAAAATACAATCCCTCGCTTCTTCTTTAAAATATGCTAATTTTTTAACACATCTCCACAAAATTAGTATACTACTATTTAAACATAACCTCCATAATATCTTTTTTGTTTATATTATGCATATATCTTTCCATGTCTACGTTTTCAAGTGATTTCAGAATTTCTTCTTTTTCATACTTAATTCCTAGAAACTCATTTTCCAATTCACTAATCTCGCAACTGCTGAAAAAATCTCCAAAAAATTTTATATTGTCTATAATACCTTTTTTTACATATATATTAACCTGTACAATTCCTCCTGGAAATTTTTTCTGGTTGGAATAATTAAACTTTTTAAGATGTCCATAATTCCATTCCCACGTCTTATATTTATGATAACATATTTCTTTTATTTTTTTCCATTCCTCTTTTGAAAATATATATATTTTAGGATTTTCATCTTCACTTATAACTGATTTCATTAAAAATTCTTTGAATTCAATTATAGTCATATCACTTTTAATATAATCATATATATTCGTAACCCTGCTTCTTACAGATTTAACAGCTTTATCTGAAAATTTTATAGGGTTTACGTAAAGAGCATCATTCAAATTTTTCATATTAACAGAAAACAAAATACTTCCATGATGCAAAATTTTATTTCCATGTTTATATTGGGCATTTCCTGAAATTTTTTTACCATCTATAACCAAATCATTTCTACCAGAAAGCTCTGCGTTTATAGATAGCTTTTTCAATGCTCTTATTATAGGATACGTAAACTTACTAAAATCCGCAAAAGCATTGTTTTCGCCTACAGATATAAAGGTAAAATTTAAAGTTCCCAGGTCATTGAATATAGTTCCTCCCCCTGACATTCTTCTTACTACTGATAAATTATGCTTTTTTATATAGTCTATGTTTATTTCTGAAAGGGTATTTTGATTTTTGCCTATTAAAACACAGGGTCTGTTTCTCCAAAGGATAAAACAATCCTCATTGAATGTTTGCATTACATATTCTTCAATTGCATGGTTCATATATGGGTTCGTATTTTGGTGCTCAATAAATAACATTTTCATTACTCCTTTTTTAGAATAGACTTTTCACTAGCGTTTATCTACAAAGCTACCTAAAATGAATTATACACAATAAGTTTAATATTTAAAAGTAATTATTCAGTAATTAAATTATATTTCGATACTTGTAATATATAGATAAAAATGTAAGAAGGGGTTATTGTGGATTCAATTACAATTAGCAAATTAATTTCCTGTAAAGCCAAGTGTAATGTCAGTGAGCATAAAACTTCATCTAGTAACAATAATACTACAAATTTTAAAGGCAAAGATGATTCAAATATATCCAAAGATGGAACTGTACTCTGTAACTTTTTTAACCGCATTGAAAGCTCTAGTAAAGACAATGCTAAGCTTTCTTCACTATCAAAATATACTTCAGAATATAAAAAGATAAAAAAAGAAATTTTATCTGGTGCTTATGGAAGTGATACTCAAAAGTACATGAGCTTACTTGACAATGCATTTAAAGATACCTTAAATAATTTTTCAAATTCACTTATCAAATCACTTACTAAAAACATTGCCAAAAACACTACGAAGATGTCTTATTCATCACTAATTAAATTTCAAAAACAATACGAAACGGGTACAACCTTAACCTGGATGTTTAGAGAAGAAAATAAAGAGGTACTACGTAAAATAGATTATTATAAGAGAAAAAAAATAGCCAAATGGTAACTTCTTTGACTCAATTAAGCCATACTTATAAACATATAATAAGCAATATCTCAAATACAACAACTATGATAATGGACAATATAAATGACTCTTTTAATTCAAATAAGCTTACATAAGAGATCCCTTTAACGCCTAATGTCTAAAAGGATCAAGTAAAAATATTTTTAATACATTACCGTAAATTAACAATGTATTAAAAAGTATTAAATGTTAAATACTAATACTAATAAAAAAGTTTTTAATTGCAGCAAAATTATTTTAAAAATTACTTTGATTATAGAGTCAAATTAATGTATAATATGTTTATTAGGTAACATCAATATTTAATGTGAAATTTTAAGATTTGTTGTTAATTTTACATTTTTGTGTTATACTAATGTAATAATAAACACCGATATACAAAATCAAGCTATATCAATTATAAGTGTTTTATCTTTAGGAGGATAATAAATGAAAATAGGAACAGTAAAATGGTTTAACTCAGAAAAAGGATTTGGATTTATTGAAGTACCTGGCGAAAATGATGTTTTCGTACACTTCACTGCAATCCAAAGTGATGAACCAAGAAAAAATCTTGAAGAAGGTCAAAAAGTTCAATTTGATGTTGAAGAAGGACCAAAAGGTCTTCAAGCTGCTAACGTTGTAAAACTATAATTTATAGCTTACAATATTAGAATAAAACATCTTAACATAAATGAATAGAATGTTTTACCACCTCTGAATAAAAGGTGGTTTTTTATACCTTTGAAAAAAGGGATATACAACTATTTGTATATCCCTTTTTTAATTTCCAAGTACCTGCTTTTTTAATTTAAGGCCAGTTTCTGTAACTGCAAGTCCTCCAAGTGCTGTCTCCCTAAGTGCACAGGGAAGTTGTTTTCCAACCCTATACATTGCCGAAACAGTATCATCAAAAGGTATTCTACTGTATACACCTGCCATAACCATATCTGCTGTAGTTAGTGCGCTTACAGTTCCTGAAACGTTTCTCTTGGCACAAGGTACTTCTACAAGACCTGCTACAGGATCGCAAACTAATCCTAATACATTTTTTATCACTATAGCACTGGCATTTAAGGCTTGTTCTGGAGTACCGCCCATCATCTCAACTACTCCTCCTGCTGCCATAGCAGCTGCAGAACCACACTCTGCCTGACATCCACCTTCAGCTCCTGACATAGTGGCATTTCTAGCTATTATCATTCCAATTCCAGTTGCTGTGAAGAGCGCTTGAATCAATTCATCCTCACTCTTGTTTAGCTTTTCTCCTGCACTTATTATTGCCGCAGGTATTATTCCACAGGAGCCTGCTGTAGGTGCAGCCACTATCTTTCCCATAGCAGCATTAACTTCCGAACATGAAAGCGCCCTTGCCATTGCTTTTATCATAAAATCTCCAGTTAAACTTTTTCCTTCCCTACAATAATTATTTAATATGTAAGCATCCCCACCTATAAGTCCGCTTATAGATTTTACTTTGTTTTTCATACCATATTCTGCAGCATTTTGCATTACTTTAAGATTTTTTCTCATCTTCCCTAAAATTTCTTCCCTACTAGAATCTCCCCTTTTAATTTCTTCCTCAACTGTATATTCCCATATTTTCATACTTTTTTCTCTACATATTTTTATAAGTTCATTTCCGGTATTAGCCATCTATTATTCCTCCTCTGTTATAGGATTTATAGCTCTTATCTTTTTTATATTTGAAATTTCATTTATTTCATTTACAACATCCTCAGAAATTAAATCGTCCACTTCAAACACCATAGTTGCTCCAGAACCTCTAGTGCTTTTTCTATACACTCTCATAAAAGCTATGTTTATTTTATGCTTATAAAGTATATCAGATACCTTTGCAACCATACCCGGTACATCCATATGATTTATCAATATAGTAGGGTAACTTCCTGTAAATTCTATTTTGTCTCCATCTACTTCACTTATTACTACATTTCCTCCACCTATAGATGAGCCTACCATTTCACAAGTTTCCCCATTATCCTTTTCTATAATAAATTTGACTGTATTAGGATGAACGTCTCCTAAATCTATTTCTTTAAATTCAATTTTAATTCCCTCTTCCCTTGCCAAAATAATAGATTCTTTTAGATTTTCATCCCAGGGATCCATCCCCAGTATTCCAGCAACTAAAGCCTTGTCTGTACCATGTCCTTTATAAGTTTTAGCAAAAGATCCATGAAGCAGAAATTGTACCTTTAAAATTTTGCCTCCTGCTATAGTCTTTGCAATTTTACCCAGTCTTGCTGCCCCAGCAGTATGAGAGCTAGAGGGTCCTATCATTATGGGTCCTAGAATATCAAAAGCACTATATTCTCGCATATTAAGCACATCCTTTCATTTTAGTCTAAAATATAACAGCTTTTATTATATTATGGTCATTCAAGAACTAGTATATAATTAAACTAAAAAAATTGCACTAGGCTGGTACTTTTTATGTGCATATTTTTGTTTATATTTGCAGAATATAAATTTTATAATATATAAAATTTTTGGAGGAAGCACATAAAATGTATTCAGATAAAAATATTCAACTACTAGAACTAGAGCGCATTTACGGTAAAATAAGTCCTTTTGAATTAAAAAACAAACTAATTAGTCTTGCTAAAGGTCAAAAGGTAAAAAGTGCACATGCTCTTTTAGATGCAGGAAGAGGGAATCCTAACTGGATATCCACTTCTCCCCGAGAGGCCTTTTTTGCTTTTGGGCAATTTGCATTAGAAGAATCACGGCGAATATGGAATGAAAAAAACTTAGGCGGAATGCCTGAAAAGCAAAATATACATATACGTTTTTATGATTATATTGAAAGTCACAAAACCTGTCCAGGCATAGATATGTTAAAAAAATTTATAGATTATGGTATAAATTATCAAGGATTCAATGCTGAAGATTGGATTTATGAACTGACAGATGGAATTATAGGTGATAACTATCCAGACCCAAGCAGAATATTAATCCATGTAGAAAAAATAGTAACTCAGTATTTACTCAAGGAGATATATCACTTACAGGAGTTTGATTCTAAGTTCAAATTATTTGCTGTAGAAGGTGCTACTGCTGCCATATGTTATATATTTGATTCATTAATTGCCAATGAACTTCTAAAAAAAGGTGATAAAGTAGCAATTATGACTCCTATTTTTACTCCCTATTTAGAGATTCCAATTATTCCAAGATATAATTTTAATTTAGTTAAGATAATGGCCTCTGAAGATCCCGAAGAAGGAAGTAGTCCGTGGCAATATCCAAAATCAGAACTAAAAAAACTAGGTGACAAAACTATCAAGGCTTTATTTTTAGTAGACCCAAGCAACCCGCCTTCAGAAGCTATAGAACCTGAATCAATTAAATACCTTATAGAAACTATTAAGGATTCCAATCCAAATTTAATGATTATATCAGATGACGTATATGGTAGTTTTCCAGACAAATTTAATTCTATAGTATCAGCTCTCCCCTACAATTGTATAGGAGTTTATTCATTTTCAAAGTACTTTGGTGTAACAGGCTGGAGACTTGGGACTATAGCTATTCATGAAAACAATGTATTTGATAAGCTTTTAAAAGAGCTGCCAGAAGATAAAAAAAATACTATAAAAAAACGTTATGAATCCATTTCAACCGATCCAACGGAAATTAATTTTATAGATAGGATCGCAGCAGACAGCCGTCAGGTAGCACTTCACCATACTGCAGGTTTGTCAACGCCCCAGCAGGTTCAAATGGCCTTTTTTGCAATATTCTCACTGCTAGATACTAAAAGCGAATACAAAAACCTGATAAAGGGCATATGTAAAAGGCGAAAAAAGTTGCTATTTAAAAGTCTTGACATAAATATACCAGAAGATCCTTATGACGCAAGTTACTATGCAGAATTTGACCTATTAAAATGGGCAAATACTCATTACGGAAAAGCCTTTGGAGATTATTTAGACATGAGCTATAAACCAATAGATATACTCTTTAAATTAGCCGAAAAATCTTCTATTGTATTATTAGGAGGCTCCGGATTCTATGCCTCTAAGTGGTCTGTAAGAATTTCACTTGCAAATTTAAACGACAGTGCCTATTCTAAAATAGGAAATGTGCTCCATAACATTTTACAAGAATATAAAGATACTTGGGAAAGCAGCAAATAAGGATAGTGTAAATATAGTCTATGCTTATTCCTATGTTTATTTTATTGATAAACTTTTCACTTATTTGGTACATTTAAAATCATACTACATATTATATATAAGTACCTTATAGGAGTGATTTTAATATGTCCTATGATAAAACAAATCATAATTACAGAGAATTAATAACCGGTGTAGATACAAAAATACCTTTAAAAAATGGAAAGCTGGTAACTGCTATAAATTTTGATAATGCAGCTACTACACCTCCCTTTAATTATGTTATGGAAAAAGTAGTTAGTTTTTCACCCTATTATTCTTCTATTCATCGGGGAACCGGTTTTAAATCTACATTATCCTCTGAAATCTATGAAACATCGCGGCAACTTATATGCAACTTTGTTCACTGTGATTCCGAAAAAAATACAGTAATCTATGTAAAAAACACTACTGAAGCTATCAATAAATTATCTTATATTTTTAATTATCTATATAAGGATGCTGTTATATTAGCGACTAGAATGGAACATCATTCTAATGATTTACCCTGGAGGAACAAATTTAAAGTAGATTATTTGGAGGTGGATGAAACCGGTAAACTAATTATTTCAGATTTAAGACGTAAATTAGAAAAACATGATGGCAAAGTTAAGTTGGTATGTGTAACTGGTGCTTCTAATGTAACAGGATACAAAAACCCTATATATAAAATTGCAAAAATTGCCCACAATTATGGATCAGAAATTCTAGTAGATGGCGCCCAACTTGTACCTCATTATCCTATATACATGAAGCAGAATTATGAAGAGGAATCTATTGACTATTTAGCTTTCTCAGCACACAAAATGTATGCACCCTTTGGTATAGGTGTATTGATAGGTCCCAAGGAGACTTTCTGTAGTGTATCACCTGAATATAGCGGAGGAGGTACTATAAAATTAGTTACAGATAACAGTGTAATATGGAATGATCCACCTGAAAAAAATGAAGCTGGTACTCCCAATGTACTTGGAGTAATTGCCTTAACTGCTGCTATTGAGATGTTAAACAAATTGGGAATAAAAAATATAGACAAAAGTGAAATGAAAATATACAATTATGCTTTGAATAAAATTACTAGTCTCCCAAACATCACCTTATATTGTGATCCCAATCCAAATTGCGATAAGGTTGCAATACTTCCTTTTAACATAAAAGGACTTTATCATGGTATTACAGCAAAACTTCTTTCAGATTTATCTGGTATTTCAGTCAGAAGTGGCTGCTTTTGTGCTCAACCTTATGTACAAAGACTTCTTAGGCTTTCTCGTAAAGATATAACCTACTTAAAACACAATTACAATGACATCTCCCACCCGGGTCTCGTTCGGTTGAGCTTTGGTTTATACAATACTTATAGCGAAGTAGATATTCTAATTGATACCTTAAGGAAAATAATTAAAAATAAAACTTAAACAAAAATATTACAGAACAAAAACAATTAAGCTTTAGGTGTTCTATCCCAAAGTTTAATTGTTTTATTTACTATTTACTTAAAAGTCCTGCTGATAATACAAATACCATGAGTATAGGAAAACCGTCACATATGATCCAACCTAAAATTATAATTATAAGGCTTAATAAATTGTATTTAAAATACTTGTAGATAATTAAATTATATATAAAAAACAAATTAGTCACTATAAAAGCAATAATTATAGGAATTGGATTGGATACTCCATATACCACTAAAACATGAAGTACAAATATAAGTGTTAAAACGGTAGCCATAAAAAAAATTATTCTAAGCCCGTCCCTATTTTTAAATTTAAAAAATATACAAAATCCATCGTACACACATAATGCCAAAGGTACGAGTGCAATTATTTGAAATTTATCTATGTAAAAATAAGCAGTGATTAAGACAGCAACAAAAAACAGTACCTTAACATTAAAGTTAAAATTTTTTTCATTCATTAAAATCGTCTCCTAAAATATTCTACTTTTTCATAGAAAAAATGCGTAAAAAATTTCTAGCTACTGATGACATATATCTATTCTTTACACATATAGCAGCTATACTAGTTTCCAAATCAATTTCATCTATCTTTTTTCTTTTCAAATCTACATTTTTAACCACATCAATAGATGTTCTTGGAACAATGGCCATTCCAATACCTGATTCTGCCCATAAAAGTGCTGTTCTTGCATCTTCAGTGTTACAAATTATATTAGGTACAAAACCTTCTTTATTGCAGCACTCAAATATCAACTTTTCAAATCTTCTGTATATAATTAAAGGTCTCCCTTTCAAGTCCTTTAATTTCACACTTTCTCTATCTTCAAACAAATCACTCTCCTTGTTAAATACAACAGTCATAGGCTCTTTAGGTAGTGCAGTTATTTCAAGCCCTTCCGTATTAAAAGGGGTTCTTACAATACCAACTTCTATCAATCCACTGTTTAATACTTCTAATATTCTAAAGGTATTTCCTTCCCATACATTAAAATTTACCTCTGGATATTCTTTATGGAAAATCTTTATTCTTTCTGGTAACAATGTAGCACCTGAAGAAGATACCGTTCCAATGGAAAGTGTTCCCTTTGCTCCTTCTTTAAAATCCTTTAGCTCCTTTGCAGTAAAACTTACTAATTTAAGTATTTGTTCAGCTCTATTTGCAAGTATTTCTCCTGCACTTGTTAAATGTATCTTATGACTTCCCCTATCCATAAGTTTAACGCCTAATTCTTCTTCTAAGAGTTTTAAGTGATAACTTAAAGGTGGCTGCGCCATATTTAGTTTTTTAGCTGCACTAGTTATTTTACCTTCTTTAGCAATAGTCAGAAAATACTTCAGCTGCTTAATATCCATAAAAAGATATCACTCCTACTATATAATTTCTATATACTTTGAATACTAATTATGTATTTTAAATATATAAGTTTCCTTGCTATAATAATACTTGAAAACAAAAATTTATTCAACATAGGAGGAATGACATTTTGTCAATATTAACATTAGAAATTCTCAGTGTATCCGTTATTGCAGGCATAGCAGGATCTATACTGGGTCTCGGAGGTGGAACAGTAATTACTCCAGCACTTACTCTTTTATTTGGAATAGATATAAAATACGCTATAGGTGCTAGCTTAATATCTGTTATTGCCACTTCAAGTGGAGCCGCTGCAGCTTATATAAAGGATAAAATAACAAATTTAAGAGTTGGTATGTTTCTTGAAATAGCCACAACTATAGGTGCTGTAACTGGTGCCTTTCTTGGAGGAATTATAAATCCAAAGTATCTTTACTTTTTATTCGGATTGCTGCTCCTATACTCCGCACTAGCTATGGCGAAAAAAGGCAAAAGTGAACTGCCTCAGGGTGTACAAACTCACCCTCTTGCAAAAAAACTTAAACTAAATGGTGAGTACTATGACAAAATTGTAGGCGAAACCGTATGCTACAACGTAGCTAATGTACCCAGCGGATTTGGAGTAATGTATGGTGCCGGTATCATTTCTGGTCTTCTTGGAATTGGAAGTGGTAGTTTTAAGGTCATGGCTATGGATTTATTTATGAAATTGCCTTTAAAAGTATCAAGTGCCACCAGTAATTTTATGATGGGCGTTACAGCTGCTGCCAGTGCAGGTGTTTACCTTTTAAGAGGCAATATAGATCCTAAAATTTCTGCTCCTGTTGCTCTAGGTGTACTAGCAGGAGCGACTATGGGCACTCGAATTATGCAAAATATGAAAAGCAAAACCATAAGAAAGATATTTGTACCTTTTCTTATTTATATATCTGTAGAAATGGTTTTGAAAGGATTTGGGGGTAGGTAACTAATGCCACAGCAAAATAGTACTATTGAAAAGAATGAAAAAAGTGCAGAAGAACTAGAACTTATAATAAGTACGTTTTTAAGGATAGGTGTCATATTAAGTTCAATTGTAATATTAACAGGGCTTTTAATGTTTTTAATATCTGGCCACAGTGGCTATGCTGGAAATTATTATCCAACTAAACCTATTGAAATATTAAAAGGTTGTAAATATTTTAAGCCTTATGCAATCATGCTGTTCGGTCTTTTGATCTTAATGGCAATACCTGTACTAAGAGTAGCGGTATCCATATTAGTATTTTTTAAAGAAGGGGACTACCTATATGTAAAAATTACTTCCTTGGTACTTGTAATACTTTTATGCAGTATTCTCATGGGAAAAGTAGGCTAAATCTTTAAACATCATAGAGTTTCTAAACGAAAAATGAACGTATACTCCAAATATTTTTACAATCTTCAGCTCCTTAAATTTTTTTCTAAGACTTATATGCAAAATACTAAAAAGAGCTTCATCATTGTAAAAATATTTCTACATATACGTTCATTTTTATGAATAATATTATATGAGATATTCTAATTGAAATTTTACCTTATACATAAAATATATACTATATATTATTTTTCATATCAGCACATAATAATCTTAGTTGAACTCACCATCACGGTTAATACTCATAGATGGAATTTAAACTAGGAGATAAACTTATGAAAAATATAATAAATATATACGTAACAGATATAATAAATATAATTACAAATTGGGTGGCCCTAGTAGTAGTAATAGCACTTATGATACTTCCTGCACTTTACGCCTGGTTTAATATAAAATCATTATGGAATCCTTATGAAAACACCAGTGGAATATCTGTAGCAATAGTAAATAAGGACAAAGGCGTAGAATTTAATGGCAGTAATGTAAATATAGGTAATAGCTTAGTAGAAAATTTAAAGAAAAATAAAAGTATGGGATGGAATTTTACAAATGAAAATGATGCAGCTAGTGGAGTAAAATATGGCAGTTATTACGCTAGTATTACAATACCAGAAGATTTTTCCTTTAAAATAAGTTCTCTTTTAAAATCAAATCCACAAAAAGCAGATTTGATTTATTCAGTTAATGAAAAATTAAACGCAGTGGCTCCAAAAATAACTGAAGCAGGAGTTACAAAAATACAGCAGCAGATAACTACAACCTTTGTACAAACAGTAGATGAATCAATATTTAGCGTATTTAATAGGCTAGGAATAGACCTTACAAACAGTAAACCTATACTACAAGAGTTTATAAATATAATATTTGACATCGATAGTAAAATACCTGAAATAAATCAAAATATAGAAAATGTTTATAACCAGGCTTCTAATTTAAATGATTTTATCAGTAAAATTCAAAATGAACTTCCTCTAATTCAAGATACTATAAATATAGCTTTAAATGTGGTATCAAGTGGAGAAGTTTTTCTTACAAAAGCAAGAGATTCAATGACTAATCTATCTCCTTTTATTAAATCTGAACTTACATCCATAAGGGATCTTAACAAAACTTTAGAAGGGCTTATTGATGAAGCCATAACCCTCATAAATACAGATCCTAAGTCAGCTAAAACAATACTAGCAACTGTGCGAGATCATTATACATCAAGCATTTCAAGAATTAACAATATAATAGACATTTTAAATTCTTTAAATAAACAAGATAATACGGTATTATCAAATTTTATATCAACACTAAACAATATAAAAAATATGATGCAAAGTCGTATTGAAAACATAAATTTGCTAATAACTGCTATAGACAACGGAGAACAAATTTCACTAGATGCTCTTGGTAATTTAAAACAAGGTGCTGCTTCCATCACAGTTTTTTTGGATAACATTATAAATAACTACGATACATCTTTAGCTCCTACCATAGACAACATAATGAAATCTTCTATCCAGGTGGCAAATAATACTTTGAAAATACTAAAAGATGCTAAAGGTGACCTTCCAACAGCACAAAACATATTGAAAAATGCATTTAGTGATACAAAAATAGCAGTAGAAGATATAGATAAGATTAAAAAAGTACTCCCTGGAGTGGAAAACACAATTCATAACATTGCTTCAAAACTTAGAAATCTAGATGAGGATGCCAAATTGAACGAACTCATAAAAATACTTGGTTTAAATGCAAAAAAAGAAGGAGATTTCATAGCAAATCCTGTTAATATAAAAATGAATAAAATTTTTTCTATACCTAACTATGGTTCAGCTATGTCACCTTTTTTCACCACTTTATCACTATGGGTAGGAGACCTTATTCTTGTTTCAATGCTTTCTACGGAAGTTAAAAACACAAAAATTAAAAATATAAAACTCAACCAAATCTTTCTTGGAAGATATCTTACTTTTGCGACTATATCAATTTTTCAAGCTTTAATAGTAACTTTAGGAGATTTATTTATATTGAGAACTTACGTAGCAAACAAATATATGTTTGTACTTTTTGCAATATTTATAAGTATTATATTTACCATGATAATCTATACTCTTGTATCTGTACTTGGAAATGTAGGAAAAGCTCTTGTAATGATACTCCTGGTGCTGCAAATTTCAGCATCTGGTGGTACTTTTCCAATACAGGTGACTCCTAAATTTTTTCAAATAATAAATCCTCTTCTACCCTTCACCCATGCTGTAGCAGGTATGAGAGAAACTGTAGGTGGTATTATTTCTAGCTTATTACTAAAAGATGCTTTAACACTCCTTGTATATTTCTTTATATTTTTAATTACAGGACTTATATGGAAAAAAGTATTTAAAAATATGGTAGAAAAATTTTTTAAGAAGTTTAGTAAAAGTGGTCTTTCAAATGAATAAATAAAGAAATGTAGATAAAAACTTGATACCTATCTACATTTCTTTATTTTATCTAATGACTAACTACTTTAATACTATCACACTCTATTTAAGCATTTAATATGAATTTTTGCAGAGCATAGGCTACCCCGTCTTCCACATTACTTTTAGTTATATAATCTGCTGCCACTAACTTGTACATGAGTATCTCCTCTTAGGTGTTTTCTATATGTTTTCCTTTTTTTCATTTTTCTTTTTCAACTTGCTAACTATATTGGGTACTAGTTCCATAAGTTTGCTAAGGTTATTCTTATCACCTATAGGCAACATTTGAATTGTATCTTCTTTTATTACAAGTACTGCATTTGGAGTTATTTTAGCTCCTGCACCAATACCTGAGCCTCCACCTTCCTGCTTATTTTTCGGATCTGTTCCCTCTCCACCACCGGTTCCACATCCAAAGGTAACTGTTATAAATGGTACAAGAGTTATATCTCCTACCTGTATTGGTTTACCTACAACAGTCTCTGTTTTAAAAAAGTTTTCCAATTTGGAAAATAAAACTTCTGTATTTTCTTTAATATCCATATAAATACCTCCATTTTTAATAGCTTATTTCTTTTTTTATACATGATATGTGAAATACTTTAAATAGTGTAATTACAATCAATATTATTCTACATTTTCCACTAACTTCTAAATGCAAATTAAAAACTTCATTAAAAAAATCTGGAATTACTCTTATAGAATTTTTAGGTAAAAATGAATAAATTACATTAAAAACTCCACACAACATACCTGTCATACTAGGATCATCAAATCCATAATTACCTTCTATCTTAACATACTTAGGCTTGATTATAGAAATAATCTTTATTATAGAATCTTTATACTCATAAAGTTTTTTAACACCTTGTATGATATGAGAAAATTTATAAGTTGATTCATCCTGTATCTTGTCTTTTTTAGAATTTATATTTGACTTTTTAGTAAAACACAATATTCTTACAGATAAATGGCTATCACTATTACTCCCTTTTAATATTATAGAAATAATATTAAAAAATAAACCAATTTCAAAATTATATATTATATTATTTTCTTCAAAAGTAGACTTTCCCCTATATGTTACATTACTTATCAACAAAAATATTAAAAGAATTATAAGGATTAAAATTATAGATCCCATTACTTTCAAAATAATCAAAATAAGGATTCCCCCCAGACTAAACTTAAAATATCCATTATTATCTACTATATATCTATAATACTTAAAAGTTTAACAAATTTATATATATTTTTATTATTTTTTTTGTTAAAATCTATATGTGACTTACGTTAGGAGAAATTAATTATGCTTTTTTTCTTATATTTATCAGGAATTTTAGCCATGCTACTTGGTGTAACCTTATTCCAAAGACAAAGTAAAAAAATAAAAAATAAAAATTATAGTGATGAACTTATATTACACTACTTTGCAAAAAAAGCGACTGAAAATATAATGATAATGTGCTTAGTGGTAATAATCGTATCACTTCTACTTCCTCTTTTAATATGGACATTATCACCTAAAGAGGTAGGGGGCGTAGATAAAATTATAGAAACTGACAATTTATCTCCTATTTTTCCTTATAATAAAAATCAATATATAAAAGAAGTAACCGATAAAGATGTTAAATCATATATTGTAAATGTGGGGGAACCATTTAAGTAAGATCTCCAAAGTTTCGACAGCAAATCTGCAGAAATAATAACTACTAATAAAGAAAATGCCAAGTGTGAAAAAGTAGCTGAATACACTATAATAAAACTATTTGTATCTGACAAATAGAACTAATTTAGAAACAGTATAAGGGATGGTTTAAATGAGAAATCATTTTTTTTTAAAATTAATATCTATATTTATAATAATTGCAGTTAGTTTTTTAGGCTATAAAATTTATACTTTAAATAATAGAACTACAACTATTTATAAATATAGCGAAATTCAAATACCTTTAAAAGATAAAATTATATGGGATGATACTTCTATAAAAAATATTTCTGTAAAAAGTAAAGACAATGAAACTATGGATACCTATGTTTTTCCATCTGTGGATGGCAAAACTCTCTTTATAAATCCACCTATAGATGGTTTTTACGATGATGATAAAATTTGCGTTACCTTATCTCCTAACTTACATTTTAAAAATTATAAAATGACGGAAGAAAAGAAGTTATATTTTCAGGTGAAGAGTGGAAATGATATTACCCTGTCCAAGGTACATAAAGAGCCTCAATATGGAGATATAATAGGCACTGAAGATACCTTTATGGGCTATCAATATACACATTATGGAATATATGTAGGTAATAATAAAGTTATTCATTACTGTAGTACTACGGGTAATTCTAAAGATGCCAAGATAAAGGAAACAGACATGTCCCCTTATTTTAGAAAAGGACATTATTTTATTTTAAACATAAAAGGTGGTTCACAATTTGATTCAAAAGAAACCGTTAAAAGAGCAGATATGCGAGAAGGTGAAAGAAGTTACAATTTATTACAAAATAACTGTGAACATTTTGTAATTTGGGCTAAAACAGGTTATTCAAGATCCTACCAGATAGACAGCCTGTCCCAAGAAAAATTAGCCCAACTAAAAATATTCACAGCCATGGGTATAAACTTACAGTAATCAACCACCTATTTGATACATCATCTTCTCACTTTCACTTTTGTGTTTAGAACTCATATTGTGCTCCTCGGGTTTTCCTAGTATTCCTCGTTTTAATTCTTCTAAAAGGAGTTTTTCGTCATTTAAGCAGTGTTTTAAATTTATAACTTTGTCCGAGTGAAGACATGGTTTTAAATCTCCTATAGACGTAAGTCTTAGTCTATTGCAATCTTTACAAAATTTACAGCTCATTGGACTTATAAAGCCTATGTTTCCCTTATATCCTCTCACCTTATATAGGGAAACAGTACTACTTTTAGAAGTAGGCTGGGAAATTACATCAAAATTATCCTGAATTTCCTTTAAAACAACTTCTGAAGAAAGATTATCATTCTCGTATAATTTTTTTCCTTCTCCTATAGGCATAAGTTCAATAAATCTAATATCTACTGGTAAATTCTTCGTAAACTCTACAAAATCCATAATTTCAGTATCATTAAAACCCTTTAATAAAACTGTATTTATTTTAACAGGAGTCAATCCTATACTTAAACATTTATCAATAGATTTTAATACTGCGTCCAAGTTTCCACACCTGGTTATAAATTTATACTTATCTGCTTTTAGGGTATCTAAACTTATGTTTACCCTTTTTAATCCTGCTTCTTTTAATTTATCTGCCATATCACAGAGCAGTATGCCGTTGGTAGTAATTGCCACATCCGTAATTCCTTTTATGTTAGCAGTTTCCCTTATTAAATACTCTATATCCTTCATTATAAGAGGTTCTCCACCAGTATATCTTATTTTATTTATTCCAAGAGTTGCTGCTGCTTTAATAATTTTTAATATATCTTCAAATCTTAACAGATCACCATAAGGTCTTTTTACTATTCCTTCCTTTGGCATACAATAGATACATCTTAAATTGCACCTATCTGTAAGTGAAATCCTAAGATAGTTTATACTTCTTCCATAGCTATCTTTCATACAATCAATCCCCCTAAGTCACTATAATTAATTTTTATATCTATTACGCTGTACTGCATAACTCAATTATACATGAAATTGTTTACAATTGTTAGTTCTATACTCAATAAAATTTCTCTATACCTTCCTTATAAGCTTTATATAGCCGGAAATTAATGAAAATTTAAACTTTAATTAACTTCCAGCTTTATTTGTATATAAACTAATTAGTGAACAACTTCATTAAAGCCAAGTGAACGTACTCTTACTGAATTTTATACATACCTTTGCTTTCCATATATTTATAAATGGATTCCCCATGCTGCTGTTCTTCTTTTTGTATATGGTTTAATACATTTCGGACATTCGTATCTCTAAATTCAAATATGGCTACATTATAAACTCCTGAAATATATTTTTCTGCCATAAGCATATCCTTACACATATCCTCGTCACGTACTTCACACATACCTACAGGTGACATAGACGGGCTAGCTATACCTGATGTATTCATTTTGCTTGTACCTTGATTACTGTTTAAATTAGGTACCTCACCGCCCAAAATACAGTTAATAGAATTTAAATGCTCTTGCTCAACTGATGCATTATTTATAAATAGCTGTTTCAACTGTGAATCATTTGTTTGATTAGCATAGTTTGTATATTTTTGTATACACATGGATTCATGACTTTTTTCATCTTCTAAAAGCATTCTTTCTTTATTGCTTAAAGTTATTGCCATAAAAACACCTCCAAAATTATTTTGTATAATTAGAAGTGAATTTATACAAAAATGCTTCAAACAAAAAAATATAATTTCATTTGAAGCAAAAAAAATATTTCAACCGTCTAAATAAATAGGAAGGTTTATGCAAACTCCTATAAAATACAAAAATATATAATTGGAGGGTACACAAATTATATAGTAAAAATACTACAGAAGCTTACACAAACTTGTTTACCAAATACGTGATTATTCAATTCCAGTCACTATATTTTAATACTATTAACAAGATGATTATACCATTAAACATCAGCATTTAAAACCTTTATTATAAATTTTACAAAGCAATTTATATTAACACAATTTATAAGTATTGAATATATTATCATTGTAAAGAGACTTAAGAGGTGAAAATAGTGTATTCAAAATTTGTTCCACATGTGAACTCAAGATCAATGCCATCTGCTGGCTTTCCTCATAATTCAGGTAAAAAATTAGCAAGGGCTTACGTTCCTATGCAGCCTTATATTGGACTGCTTCCTTTAAATATGGCATTAAAAAAAGGTACCATATTTCCAAATTTAGTTATGCCTTTCCCTGAAAACGAAGATTAAATAGTAGTCATTTAACTAGTTGTAAACCTATTATACGAGGAGGTACTAATATGAATGATCGTAAAAAACTACTAGATGAAATTCGCCAGCTTGAATTTGCCACAGTAGATTTAAATTTGTATCTAGATAATTTTCCTGATAACAAGAAAGCTCTGTCTGATTACAATATGTTCACAAATCAACTCATCCGTTTAAAAAGAAACTATGAAGACAGATTTGGTATTTTAACTAACTTTGGATATTCCGAGAGCCAGTTTCCATGGACTTGGATAAACGAACCCTGGCCTTGGGAATGTGGAGAATAGGAGGATTGGCATATGTGGATTTATGAAAAAAAATTAGAGTATCCTGTAAAAATTAAAACAAAGGATATTCAAATGGCTAAATATCTTACTGCTCAATACGGAGGTCCAGATGGAGAATTAAGTGCTGCTATCAGATATTTAAATCAACGTTATACTATGCCCAGCGGTAGAACTAAAGGATTACTTACTGATATAGGAACTGAAGAGTTAGCACATGTTGAAATTATAGCTACCATGATATATCAACTGCTAAAAGATGATACCATAGATGAACTTAAAGAAGCAGGATTAGCCTCCCACTATACCCAACATGGAAGGGCTACTTTTCCTCAAGATGCTAATGGCGTTCCATGGACATCTGCTTACATCCAAGCTACAGCAGATCCTATAACAGATTTACATGAAGATATGGCAGCTGAGCAAAAAGCTAGAACAACTTATGAACATCTTATAACTCTAACAGATGATCCAGATGTAATAGATGTGCTTAAATTTTTATGGGCAAGAGAAATTGTTCACTTTCAACGCTTTGGTGAAGCCCTTGTACATGTACAAGATAATATGGATGCTAAAAAGTGTTTCTAAATTGAAAGTTAGCTTATGCCAAATCATATAATAACAAATTTTAATATCTTAAGCGTAAATTAAGAGTGGATAGTTGAAAGTGGATAGTAAACTTAAAGCCTATTGAAGCTTTGCTTAAATAGCGCTATATTTAAACTTTCCGTAGTATTATCGAAGAAAGTCATCCCTAACTATCAACTTTCCACTCTCAATTTTTAAATGTATTTTATGTACAAACTTAAATTTTAAGCAGAATCACTTCAAAGGTCTTCTAATTCAAAAACACATATTACCTACTTACAACATTTACAGGAGATCCTTCCAAAAATCTTTCTAGATTCTCTGCTGCAATTTCCATAAGTCTCTGTCTTGATTCTTTAGGTGCCCAAGAAATATGTGGGGTAATTATACAATTTTTTGCCTTCATCAGGGGATTGCTTTCCTCTATAGGCTCTGTAGATACTACATCTAAAGCGGCTCCAGAAATTTTCCCACTATTTAACGCCTCTGCTAAATCTTTCTCTACAATTAAAGGTCCTCTAGCATTATTTATTATAATTACTCCATCTTTCATTTTACTTATGGAGTCTTTATTAATGATACCTCTATTACTATCAAATAGTGGACAGTGTAAGAAAATAACATCTGATTCTTGAAATAATTCATTTAATTTTACGTATTTCATACTATTACTTTCTAAGTTTTTATTCTCATGTTTATCATAAGCAAGTACTTTCATGCCAAATGCCTGTAGTATTTTTCCTGTTGATTGTCCAATTCTACCATAACCTATAATTCCTGCAGTTTTATTAGCTAACTCAATAAGGGGATATTTCCAAAAACACCAATCTCCATTGCTTGCCCATTCTCCGTTTTTTACTGCCTCACTATGAGCCCATACATGGTGACACAGTTCAAGAAGCAGTGCTACTGCCATTTGGCTTACGGAACTTGTCCCATATGTCGGAATATTTGTTACAGTAATTCCTAATTCCTTAGCTGCATTTACATCCACCATATTGTACCCTGTAGCTAATATTCCAATATATCGTAATTTAGGTGACTTTTCCAATATACCTCTAGATAATGTTATATCATTGGTAAAAACAATTTCTGCATCTTTTATTCTCTCCAATATTAAATCATTATTACCGTTATCATGGGAAGTACGATCATAGACATTCAAATCTCCAAGCTTTTCAAGGGGTTCCCAGCTTATATCTCCGGGATTTAACGTATATCCATCCAATACAACAATTTTCATGCTAACTCTCCTCATAATTATAAATTTTCTAAGTATAAAATAATTTTATACACATCAATATAGGATTATGTATAAATTAAAATACCTATAAACTCAACTTTCGCACATATAAAATTTTGACTTAATATAAAAAGCTTGCGAAGCAAAGCTTCGCAAGTTAAGAATTAATAATGAAAAATTGCTTCGCAAAGTTTTTAAACTGCGAGAGTTGAATTTTCTAAGTAAAAAGTAACTTTATACACCTTGATATATGGTGTAGATTAAAATACTTATAAAATAATTATAAGTATTTTAACCACAAAAATCTATATTTGGCCTGTAGCTTTTAAAACAATTTGTGCAATCATGGTAGCAAAAACAAAAGTACCTGTGTAAACAGTTAATGCTACAATAATTATCTTCCAACTTAAGGATTTAAAAAGTTTTAAATCCTTGCCTAGTGACAAACCGGCAAAAGCTAAAACTGGAGTAGTAAGAGCAATCATATCTATTTTTTCTAAATACTGTTTGTCCAAAAAAGCACCATAGGGATTAAGAGGGCTTGTAACCAAAACGGCTACTATAGATACCCAAAACACTGTAGGAATATTAGCAGGCACAATTTTTTTAATTATAATACCTAATAAAGTAATAGCTAATAATATAGCCATGCCAATAATTCCTATCTTTAAAGGAACTTTATTTTTTATAGTATTTCCTACTAAAGCAATTATTCCAACCCAAAATAAAATAAATGCCTCCTGAATAAGTCTTTTCATGCTAGATTTCCCCTCTCTTTTTGCTATTTCTTCCGATTTTAGGTTCTAACCAACCATATAATTTATTGGCAACTGGTAAAGAAACAAATAGCGTAAAATATATTCCCACTATGGTTGTTATTAAATTAGATGCTGCTGCAAAACTAGCTATTTCCTTAGCCTTTGCAGGGAAAACAGCAGTAATAGCTCCTGAAGCTGCAGCCATCATACTTCCAGATCCTACTCCTGATCCCATGGCTAGTGCCAATGGATTAAATATTTTTACTGATCCAATATATCCAGCAAGAAGTCCTATATAAATTGCACCAAATAAAGTTCCACAGATATAAATTCCCATTACTCCACGTCCTTCTGGAGAATCCATACCATACTTTTCTGCAATAATTGCAATATTAGGTTCACGATCAATAGAGAAAGTAGCTCCTACTGCTTCACGTTTAAGACCAAGTAAAAGAGCAATTGGAAGTCCTAAAATTACTGTACCTAAAAAGTGGCCGAGTTCCTGGAAACAAAGTGCCCATCCTGATTTAACCAACATAACAATAGAAGGTCCTTGTAGCACCTATTTTGGCGACAAACAATATTACTACAATTCCCATAATATCATTTGACAGCTTCATTTCATCTTCCGACATAATTTTTAACTTAGGTAAACTTATAATTATTCCAATAACTAATGCATAGAGCATTGGTAGAAACACAAGATATCCTGGCCCTAGTTTTATTTTCTTTTGACCTATTAGCTCTGTTACTACAACTAATATAAGAGCTAGGATAAAAATTTTAAAATATTTTTTTAACATTATTTTGCCCCCTAATAATTTTTTAGCTAAAATGAATTTATGTTAATTATTAAACTCATCCATTACCTTTAGATATTCTTCTTTAGAAAACTTAGGCTTGAAATTTTTTACTATATCTTTACCTTTTTCTGCACCATTGACTAAAAGATCTATTACTGTCATTGCAAATAACTTAGCTGGCAGAATACAAGCTGCTCTATAATCCTCTACATTAAATTCCTTTGAATGCAAATTTCCACTTACACCGCCTACATAAGGGTGTATGCTTGGTATTAGCTGAGATATATCTCCCATGTCCGTTGAAGCAAAAAAATGTCCTCCATCTAAAATGCTTTCTTCAGGAAGAAATTCCTTACAATTATCTTTATATATATCATTTAATTTAGCACAGCACTCAAGAGGTAGATAACCTGGTATAGTTTTAATAACTGTTTTTGCACCTATTGCATCTCCCCCAGCTTTAAGAGCTCTATCAACTTTTTTGTTGGTTTTTACCATGGCATCTATAGTTCTTGCACGCACATAGCTTTCAATTCTTACATCATCAGGTACGCTGTTTACTACGTCTCCTCCTTTAGTAATAATAGGATGAAATCTTATGTAATCTTCATCTCTAAAAGTTTCCCTAAGAGCATTTACACCCATTAGTCCCAGCATTGCTGCATTTAGCGCATTTACACCTTCATCTGGTGCTTCAGCAGCATGAGCTACTTTTCCTATATATTGTATTGTCTTTGCAACAAATCCATTGCTGGATTTACCTATTGAAACAGTAGGTTTAGGACTATTTTTTAGAGAGTGCATCATCATAGCTATATCTACATCATCAAATTCACCTTCATATATGAGCTGCTGCTTTCCTCCAAAAAAATGAAGTTTGCCTTGCTTTCGAAGTTTTTCTCTATAGTCAAATTCAATGCATTCTTCTGAAGGTACTGCAAAAAAAGTCACATTTCCATCTAATTTGTTTGAAATTCCAGAAAGCTTTAATCCTACAGCAGCACCAATTAAAGCTCCTAGTTGAAGATGATGACCACAAGTATGAGCTGCTCCAGTTTCTGGATTTGAATTTTTATTTCCCCTACATATAACGGCATCTAACTCTCCAAGTACAGCTATATTTACACCTTCACACTGATCTTTTAATTTTGCCTTTACTCCAGTTAAAGCAAGACCATCTCGATATTTTAAACCTATTTCGTCAAAAATGCCTTTTACCTTCTTTGACGTTTTCTGTTCCTTGAATCCTAATTCTGGTTCCTTTTCTACAGATTTTGAAAAGTTTATTATTTTTTCTGCATTTTTTTCAATTGTACTACATACCAACTCCTTTAATTTTTTAATCTCTTCTTCTTCCATTATGTAATGCCCCCCTAAATTTGATTTATCAAGTAATTCTTAGGTTCAGATGGAGTTTGCTTATAAGGAAATACCTTTTCTCCATCTGAACCTTAGAAGAACTTATCCAGGTGCGTAGCAGTGCTTATCTCCCCATTTTGAAGAAGATGGGGAGTTAGCAATGGTAGCAATCGGATAAATACAATTATAGCACATTTTATGACAAATTCACTTTTAACGAAAAACAACATGGATTATGTCGAATAATTTAGGGAAAATAAATATATGGAGGTAAGTTATTATGAAAAATAAATCTTTGTTTCAACCTATTAAAATAGGGAAGATGGAAGTAAAAAACAAAATATCAATGGCACCTATGGGGGCTTTTGGACTTGTGGATAATGAAGGTTGCTATAATCAAAGAGCTATTGACTATTATGTAGAAAGAGCCAAAGGCGGTACTGGCCTTATTATAACAAGTATCACTAAAGTTGAAAATGAATTAGATAAGGTTGTACCAGGTATTATTCCTGTTATTTCAACAAACCCAGGAAGATTTCTAATGACATCTTCAGAGATGACAGAAAGAGTTCATGCTTATGGTGCAAAAATATTTTTACAACTAACAATGGGCTTCGGAAGAAGCGGGGCTCCAGGAACACTTTTAACATCCCAACCTGTCTCCGCTTCAGATATTCCAAATTATTGGGACCCAACTGTTACCTGTCGAGCACTTACTACTTCAGAAGTAGAATGGATAGTTTCAAAGTTCATTGAAGGTGCCGATATTGCTCAAAAAGCAGATTTTGATGGTGTTGAAATACATGCTGTACATGAAGGCTACTTGCTTGACCAGTTTACACTTTCCATATTCAATAGAAGAACAGATAAATACGGCGGAGATTTAAGAGGACGACTTCAGCTTCCTATAGAAATAGTTCAGGGCATAAAAGCAAGATTAGGAGATGACTTCCCAGTAGGCTTAAGATATAGTGTAAAAAGCTGCATAAAAGATTGGAGGCAGGGAGGACTCCCAGATGAAGACTACCTTGAAAAAGGTCGTGACTTAAAAGAAGGCCTTGATGCAGCAAAAATTCTAGAAGCAGCAGGATATGATGAACTCAATACAGATTTAGGAACTTATGATGCATGGTACTGGTCACATCCCCCTATTTACCAAAAGAACGGATTATATTTACCTTATACCAAAGAACTAAAAAAAGTTGTAAAAATTCCAGTTATAGTTGCAGGAAAATTAGGTATACCAGAAGATGCAGAAAAAGCTCTTGATGATAAAGCAGCAGATATGATTGGACTTGGAAGGCCACTTCTAGCAGATCCATACTGGCCAAAAAAAGTTCTCTCAGATAATTCTGAAAGAATTCGTCCTTGTATTGGATGTCATACTGGATGTCTTGGAAGAGGATTTGAAGGAAAACCTTTGAGCTGTACAGTAAATCCAGCTGTAGGTAGAGAAAGGTATTATGAAATAAAACCTACGCTTACACCAAAGAAAGTTATGGTTGTAGGAGGCGGAGTTGCTGGAATGGAAGCAGCTAGAATTATAAAAATGAGAGGACATGATGTTACAATTTATGAAGGTACAGATAAACTCGGCGGAGTAATTATTCCAGGTTCCGTACCTGATTTCAAAGTAGATGACAGAAGGCTAATTGATTGGTATAAAAGTGAAATAAAGGAGCTTGAAGTTAAAGTTAATTTCAATACAAAAGTAACAGAAGAGCTTGTAGAAGAAGAAAAACCAGATGTAGTTATAATTGCAACTGGTGCAAAAGAAATTAAAATAAATGTTCCTGGTATAGAAAAAGATAAAGTTATAACAGCTTTGGAACTTTTAAATGACAATAAAAAAGTTGGCAATGACGTACTTATGGTAGGTGGCGGACTTGTAGGCTGTGAAGCTGCACTTTATCTTGCAAAACAAGGTAAAAATGTCACCATTGTTGAAGCAAAAGATACATTATTAAATTCAAGTAAACCAATTCCACATATGAACAAAATCATGCTCATAGATCTTTTAAATATGTATAATGTGAAAGCCATTACAAATAATTCCCTCTTGGAAGTAACCGATAAAGGTGCAGTACTTATTAATAATAAATTTAAAAAACAAGAAGTATCTGCAGATACCGTTACAATTGCCGTCGGGTTTAAATCAGATAGAGAATTATACAACAAGCTAAATGGAAATATAGCTGACTTATACTTAATCGGAGATGCATACCAATCTGCTAATATAATGAATGCAATTTGGAGTGCCAACGAAATTGGGCTCAACTGCTAAAATATAAAAAACTTATAGAGTTTCTAGATTGAAAGTTAATTTCAATTGAGAAACTCTATAAGTTTTATTCTTCTGTTTTGAACTTATTTACATTTTCCATTACATTATTGACAATATGCAATAGCTTTTCAGCTGAATTAGTAACCTCTTCTGCAGAACTACTTAATTCCTCAGCTATGGCAGCTATATCTTTAGAAGATGTAGAAATTTCTTTTGCTGAAGAAGATGACGTCTCTAAATTATTTATTATAATAGATTTGTTATTGTCAGCCTCAATCATAGATTTATTAACTAGATTTATTCCTGGCAGCAATTTTTCTATATCATCAATTATTACCCTAAAAGAACTTGCAATGTTGTTTACAATACCAATTTGATTTGAAAATTGACAATCTACATTTTTAGTATCAGCAACAACAGCATTACTTTGATTAGAAACATTTTTTAAAAGTTCATTAATACTTTCAGATGAAGTTTTTGACTGTTCTGCAAGAATTCTAATTTCATCTGCCACTACACTAAATCCCTTTCCAGCTTCCCCAGCTCTAGATGCTTCTATAGATGCGTTTAATGCAAGTAAATTAGTCTGATCTGATATATCATTTATTAAATTTGTGATGTCACTTATTTTATCAATATTAGCGCCTAATCCTTGAATCTTTTCTGCAACAGATTTGAATTGAACATTTAAATCATTTATTGATTTTATTAGTAAATTCACATCTGCGCTGCTTTTCTTGGACTTTTCGCTAATATTATTTCCCATAACGCTAAATTCATTTATCATCTTAGTCGCATTTTCTATTCTTTTTCCAAATTCATCAAACACCTCTTCCATACTTACAATATGACAGACTTGTTTTTTGGAACTTTCTGACACTTTATGGATGATTAAAGAAACATTTTCTGCAGACAGCGACATTTCTTTAGATATACTATATAAATCATCAGAACTTCCATGGGCATTACTTACGTGTTCTTTTATATTTATTAAAATATTACTAACTTTTAATCTAAAATCATTTAAAGAATACATTATTTGTTCGATTTCATCCTTTGTCTTCAATTCCACATTCCCCTGCAAATTACCCTCACTCATATCTACTAATTTACTTTCAATTATGCCAATGTTATACTTTAATTTTTTTGAAAATAACCACACCGAAACTAAGGATATAATGACAGCAATTATAACTTGTAAGATGGAGAGATAAAAGAACAATTTTTTAATATTTTCAAATGTGGACACATCTTCATCTACTCCAATAGCAGCTATAACTTGTCCAGATGAATTTTTTATTGGAGCATAAGCTGACATATAAGTTCCCCATTTATCTGATGACGGTTCACTATCAACAGCAATACTACCATCAAAAGCACTGATCATTCCACCCTGCATTTCATAGCTTTCCAAATAATCTGCTGGATCAGGTGAAGCATCTATCAAAAATTGTGCAGTTTCATTATCTTTTTCTATGTAAACATAAAAATTTTTGATATCTTTTTTTGCCTTGAATACTATCATAGAATTTAATACTTCACCATATTCTTTAGAATTGTTAGATTTATCCTTTATTATCTTTTCTATCTTATTCTTGTCAATAATACTAATTGATTCTGTGACAGACTGTTTTGCTTTATCCCTCAGTTGTGATTCCGCCCTCTTAAGTATAACAGTACAACTTATCAAAGATATTGCTACAATAGCACCAACAACTACACATACTAACCTGAGAATTTTAGTCCCAAGTTTACTCATAATTTTAAAATCCCCCTAGCTTAAATGAAATCTATTAATGCTTTTTGTATTAAATTAAAAATATATACCTATAAATATTATAACTTGTTATAATATTTAAGTCATTAATAAAAATTTGTAAAAAACACCTCTAACTTCAATAGCACTGCATTTCAAATTTCTTGTTTAGCCTTATCAAAATATTTAGCGAGCTTGTGGCTTACCAAAATATCAGAGTATAAGTTGATTTTTCGTTTAGAAACTCTATAGAACTCCTAATTTGGGAGTCTATATTTATCAGTATTTATTTCTTGCTTAGAAATTTGTTTCCCATCCTTATAAGTAACTTTGTAAGCTTTTACCGTTAGTACTGTTTTATTATCTTCCTTTGTTGTTTTAACGCTATTTACAAGGTTATAGGTTTTTTCAGTTAATTTGGAATTAGAATAGATATTAAATGTTAAATTTCCATCCTCTACTAAGCATTCTATATATATTGGATAATTCAATGTATTTTTAAATTTATAATCTATATTTCCATAGTCTACTGTCGCATCCATTCCAAGTTCAACATAGCTAACAGGTAAATTATGATGATCCCTCTCTATAGGTACTATACCTGCTCTTACTACAGCATTATGAAGAGTACTTGACACCTGACATACTCCTCCTCCGAAGCCAGATTCTAACTTATCACCTACAATAACTCCAGCAGCTTGATATCCTCTCTTTTCTGTTCTTTCTCCTACTATATTATTAAAACTAAAGATTTGATTAGGCATTATTGTAATTCCATCTAAACTCTTTGCCGCCACATTAATATTATTAGCTCTACTATCTGTGGATGATGAAAAATCAGTTGTAAAACTAGATATTTTCGTATCTATCTTTTTTAAATCTGATTTTTTCATTACAGGCTGAATTTCTTTCATTTTAACATTAACCATTACATCTTTAGTATCTTTGCTATTAATTTCAGCTTCCATATCTTCAATAAGCTTGTCCTTATCAATCTCTTGGCCCTGCTTTTCCGAAGTAACTTGAAATTTATCATTTTTATCTCTAGTTATTTTGGCATCTATTGGTTTTTTATCAAAATCATTCTCTATTTTTGATATAATTTCTTCAGCCTCACTTTTATTATAACTGTACTTTAAACTAAACTGCTTTTCTTTTGCACTTCTTATAATTTTATATTTATCATAAATACTACCTTTTTTACCATATTTAAAAGCATCTTTTACAGTATCCTCTATGTTATAATTCATATTCAGCTTCGAATAGTTTATTTTATATACTTTATTTCCAGCTTTAATCAATATATTTTTTTTCAATGCTTCATTTACATATTTGTGCTTTAAAGTATCTACAGCCTCTTTTTCAGTTTTTCCACTTAAATTTATGCCCTCTACTTTAACTCCTGGATATATACGCTCATTATATCTATTAACTACAAAATGTACTAAGAATACATGTAAAACATAAATTGATAAGATCAATATGCATAGTGACCTTATCATTTTCTTTTTATTAATTTTAAATTTTATTGTCTTTTTCTCATTTTCTTTTTCTGTAATTTTTACCATTTACTATTGCAAATCCTCCTATAAACTAAAACTCTATTAAAATGGATTAATTTTATAAATAAATACACGAAACTTCACCTAAATTATATAATTATGTTATTTTATACTATATATAATACACCTATTTTGAAACCTTTACTATGGATTTTATCATATATTCATGCTTTTCCAATACTTTGAACTTTTATTGGATTTTAAATGACAAAAATGCAAATTCTAATATATAATTAATATAACAACATTTGTTGATTTTGAAAGGAGTTAATATAAATGAAATACGTTCTTGACGTACATACCCACACTATAGTTAGTGGCCATGCTTACTCTACTTTATTAGAAAATGCCAAATATGCTAGCGAAATAGGACTAGAGCTTTTAGGGTCAACAGAACATGGACCTTCTATGCCTGGTGCCCCTCATAAATGGTATTTTGAAAATCTTAAGGTACTTCCAAGAAAACTTTTTGGTGTAACTATGCTTTATGGATGTGAAGCAAATATTATAGATTATGAAGGAAATCTCGACTTATCAACAGATCTGCAGGAAAAATTGGATATAATCATAGCAAGTATCCACGAACCTATAATGGAGGCAAATAAAAATCCAGACCTAAATACCTCCGCTCTATTAAAAGTTATGGATAACCCTAATGTACATATTTTAGGCCATACTGGTAATCCAAAGTTTCCAATTCATGCAGAAGAAGTAGTTAAAAAGGCCAAAGAAAAAAGTATACTTATTGAAATAAACAATAGTTCCTTCGTAAGTTCACGAAAAGGCAGCGAAAAGAATTGTACGAAAATAGCAAGTTTATGTAAGGAATACGGAGTAAAAATAGTATTAAATAGTGATTCCCATTTTGCTTACCGCATCGGTGGCTTCGAAAGTGCAATAGAAATGTTAAAACAAATAGATATGCCAGAGGAACTAATCATAAACAGAAGTAAAAAGGATTTTCTCAGTTTCTTAAAAAGTAAAGGAAAAAACATTCAATAAACAGAGTTCTTGACATCAGATGGAGTTTTAACTCCACCTGATGCCAAGAATTCTGTTTATCTAATTAAATTTATATTTTTTATTGGTTAAACGATAGCCATATTCAACTACTTTTTTTCCAAAACTGCCATGAGCATTAGATATTATACCAAATAAACAGTATCTCATATCTGAATAGAGATTTTTATTTACACTCTTTAAATAGGACCACAAATCAGTTTTCTTTTTAAAGTTTTCCTCACTTCCCGAAACTATAAGGAGCACTGAAGAAATTGTCATCATCATAGAAAGATAGTTTCTCATGTACTTGTCCAAACGTTTATTAGGTATTTTATCAAATTTACAGTAAAAGTCTATCATACGTTTATTCACATAAAGCTGTTGATCTATCCTTTTTATCATGATTTTTTCATTTACAGATTGATCTTCCCTGCCAATAAAATATCTATATAAGTTGATATCCATGTAGTAAATTGTCTTCACATATGGAAGAGGTTCATAAACAAACAAGTTATCTACATAAAAAGTATGCTTTGGAAGCTCAAGTCCACATTCACACAAAAGAGATTTTCGATATATAACAGAATGCATGAGAATGTACTGAGATATCTTAAATTTACCTACATCATCCCATCCAAATATATGATTCTCAGGTAACACATTTTTATAGTTAACTACATGACTGGTATTATCTTTAGAATGCTCATAGACATAATTACATATCATCATATCTAGTATTTTTCCCTCTTTATAAAGTCTTTTCAGCACATCTATAACTTTCAACATTCCGGGTACATCAAGCCAATCATCAGAATCTACAACTTTAAAGTATATACCCGAGGCATTCTTAATACCCGTATTTACAGCCTGACCATGACCTCCATTCTCTTGATGTACTGCCTTTATAATATTAGGATATCTTGCTGCGTAATCATCTGCAATTTCTGCAGTATTATCAGAAGAACCATCATCAACAATTATTATCTCTACATCTTCTCCACCTGGAAGGAGAGTTTCTATACAATGTCCCATATAATCTGCTGAATTATAGCACGGAACTGTAAATGTTATTATCTTCATCAATATTATTTCCTTTCCTGCTACAAATAATTTCATCTGCCAAAATTAGTGCCCTCTCAATTATTGCATCCATGTTATAGTATTTATATTCTGCAAGTCTACCCAACAAATAAAAATCACGTAAACTATTAGTGAGTTGTTTATATTTTTCGTAAAGCTTAAAATTATCTGAACTAATTATAGGATAGTAAGGTGTCTCACCTTCAGAACCTGTATATGACTTTGGATATTCCTTCATTATAGTCGTCTTATTATAAACACTCTGACCTGTTAAATGTTTGAATTCCGTAATTCGTGTAAAAGGCTGGTCTACTGTATAATTTATAGTTCCCTTTGACTGATACCATGTTACATCATGTGTTTCAAATAAAAAATCTACAGTTCTATAGGGAAGACGTCCAAACTGGCAGTCAAAAAATTGATCTAAAGCACCAGTATATATTACTGTACCTTTAAACGGTCTATCCTCAAAAAATATATCATCTTCTATAATTTTCAAGAGTTCATTTGCATCAGTGTCAAGACGCAAACTTATATTAGGATGGTCTAATAACTTATCAAAAAGGGAAGTATATCCATTAGCTGGTATTCCCTGATATGTATCTTGAAAATAACGATTATCACGTGAAATTAGTATTGGGACTCTAGCTATAACAGACGAATCTATTTCTTCTGGAGTAACCCCCCACTGTTTTTGAGTATAATTGAGGAACACATTATTATAAATAAAATCAGCAAGTTCCTGAAATTCACTATCCTTATTATTTCCCAGTTCTGCAATGGTTAATCGCTGACCCATACCATAAGCAGAAACAAGCTTTTGTTCTAACCTATCTGCTTTTTTCAAATCGAAGGCCATATAAAGAGAATTTAAATTAAATGGGACAGGCATCAATTTTCCATATACATTTGCCAAAACTTCATGAGAATAATCCCTCCACTTTGTAAATCGAGAGACATAGTCAAATACACGCTTGTTATAAGTGTGAAATATATGGGGTCCATATTTATGTACTAGTATACCATCCTCATTTAAAAAATCATAAGTAGTACCTGCAATATGGCTGCGTTTTTCCATAATCAATACCTTTTTACCTGCCCGCTCTGCTAGTTCCCTAGATATCACCGCCCCTGCAAGCCCACAGCCTATTACTAGGCAATCATATGTTTTATTCATTTGTTCATATTTCCTCCATTCATTATGTATTGTGTCTTATGCAAAAAAATTATATACTTCATCTTAAAATAATCATTATTATATAAAATTAACCTCACTTATTTTTCATTTTTATAAGTACCCTTATAATTTAATAGTACACATACCTCTTGTTCATAGCAAGACTCTAGTACAATATTTATTTGTTTTTAAAAAAATGTTTACTTTTAATTGTAACAAAAAGAGAGATATAAATACCTCTCTTCACTTATCTAATGTTTATCCGAAATACCGCCGCTTTTTTCTTGAAACCTATCACACTGATAGGTGGGTGCCCTCACAGATGTTTCTATCTCTTAAATGCCTTAAAGGTCTCACAGAAGGTACATATACACATCAAAATATTGAACTCCCTTATAAATACTGTAGGATCAAGATAAGAAGCTAATCGAATATTTCAGAAATTATTTTCTTTTAATGTGACGAACGGAAGTTAAATCTCTAGTAATTACTCACACGTTCTTCAAACTTCACTTATTAGAAACTACCCTAAACTACTGTAAATCAATACCTTTAGTAAACTTAAAACAAGTTTGCTATCATTCTATATATGTATATTATCACATTAAATTAAACATTTCAATTTAATTTTAACACTACTTTAGATTCATTAAAATATACCTTCTGGAAAACACTTAGCAAATAAAAAACAATCTCAATTTTCAAATTGAGATTGTTTTTTATCTTACTATCTTAATGAGCTCATCATTTGATTAGATTCATTTTTTAATTGTTGTACATCCGATTCTGGGGCATCTTTTGTAGGATACCATCCCTTTTGTCTCATAGTATCAAAAATTTTGTATTGAATATCCTGGGCATTTTTAAAATTGTTTACTAAGGTGTTTCTTAAATTAGTACAAGAAGTTTCTGTTATTCCTGTACTATATGCTGAAATAACCTGTTTTTCACTAGCTAAAAGGTCGTGCATAAGTTCTTGTTCATTCATAATCTAATTCCCCTTTCTTTTTATTGATGTGAATCTAAATAGGATTTTAAAGATGTAAAATTTTGTTTGTGGACTTGAGCAGCTTCATTACACAAATTTTTTATTTGCGTATCACTGCATCTTCCTGAACAATCATTAAATTTCTTGTTCATCAATGCTTCGTATTCAATTTGATCCTTCAATACCTTTAAATTTCCAGTATCCAATTGTTTGTTGCCAGTTGTCATAATTTCTACCTCCCTAATTTTTTTTACAAGTATATTATTACCTTATAAATCAAATTTATGTATATAATATTCAAGATCATTGAACATAAGCTCTTAGGCATTTTCAAAGAAATAACCAATCATCATGCTAGTCTATTTTTTCAAATGCCTTATTGAATATTTTTTTATTAAAAGGAAAAATTAATCTTATCTGAATATATAAAGGAGCGTAGGTTTATGAATAAATGCTGTACTAATCCTAATGCTATAGAAGGAATTTTAGAGTCTTACTGGATAGACTCCACATCCAAAACAAATTACCCTTCTTTAAAAGAAGACATACAAGTTGATATTGCAATCATAGGAGGCGGCATAGCTGGAATTACCTGTGCCTTTCTACTAAAAAAAGAAGGTTTTAAAGTTGCTGTATTAGAAGCAGACAACATAGCAAACGGTACCTCCGGTCATACAACTGCTAAAATAACTTCCCAACATCATTTAATATATGATAAATTAATAAATGAATTTGGAATGGAAAAGGCAAGACAATATGCAGAAGCAAATGAAATTTCCATTAGATTTATAGAAAATTTAGTAAAAGAATACAACATAGATTGTGACTATAAACATGTACCTGCTTATATGTATACCCAGGACAAAAATTATGTAAAAAGTCTAGAAAAGGAAGTAAAAGCTGCCCAAAGTCTTGGATTAAAAGCAGAATACTTGGATAATATACCTCTTCCATTACCCATAGAAGGCGCTGTCTATTTTAAAGATCAGGCTGAATTTCATCCTAAAAAGTATCTTTTATCCCTTGCTGATAAAATACCTGGAAATGGCAGCTATATATTCGAAAAGACTACTATAATAGATGTAGAAAGCGAAGCTCCCTGTATACTTTTATCCCGTAATGGAAAAAAAGTAACCTCATCAAAACTCATTATAGCTTCACATTTTCCGTGTTATGATAACTTAGGTTTATATTTTACTAGACTTAAACCAGATAGGTCTTATGTATTAGCATTAAAAATTAAAGAAAAATTTCCAGAAGGTACATTTATAAATGCAGAAAGTCCCGGCCGCTCCCTTCGTTCTCAGACTGATAATGGAAAAGAAATTGTGCTTATTGGAGGAGAAGGTCATAAAACAGCCCATGGTGAAAACACTATAAATCATTATAATAATTTGAAATGCTTTTCTGAAAATATATTTAGTGTTGAAAAGATTTTGTATCAATGGTCTACACAGGATTACATAACCTTAGATGGGGTACCTTATATAGGCAAATTGACTTCATCATCAAAAAATATCTATGTAGCCACAGGTTTTGGAAAATGGGGAATGACGAACAGCACCGCTGCCGCTGTCCTATTAAAGGATTTAATTATGAATCATGACAATCCTTGGGAGCAAATTTATAACCCTTCTCGTTCTATAACACTTAATTCTACTAAAAACTTTTTTGTAGAAAACTTTGATGTAGCCAAACAACTACTGGAGGGAAAACTTAGTTATGCCTCCAGTGAACTCAAATTTAAAAAAGGGGAAGGAAAAGTTTTTACTTTTAATGGGAATAAGTATGGAGCTTATAAAGATGAAGATGGCATTACCCACATAGTAGATATCACCTGCACCCATATAGGATGTGAATTAGTGTGGAACGATGCTGAGAAAACCTGGGATTGTCCTTGTCATGGTTCTAGATTCAGCTACGAAGGTGATGTAGTAGAAGGTCCTGCACATCGCAGGTTAAATCATTTTAGGGAGAAACCAAATAAACCTGACCCAAACATTGTTTGATATATAATGTTCCAGCAGAAATACGCGTTACTGAATTCCACAATAGGCGGAGGATGTAAATAGAATGAAAAAATTTATTAAAATAACATCAGTTATCCTATTTATAATTATAGCAGCGGGTTTTTTTATTATTGAAAATTTAACTAAAACAAATAGTGGTAAACTTGATACTTATGTCGCAATAAAATTACACCTAAACAAAATTTTAAGCCCTAATTCAATAGATGCTAAATCAATAAAAGAAATCAGAGAATACTTAAATACCCAATCAACTAAATGGTCTAACAATCCCATACCATTTTCTAATATAAAAAACACTACTATAAAGGTAAACTCTGAAAAAATACCAGTACGTATATATACTCCTAAAGATAGCAGCAAACTTCCTATTATTATTTACTCTCATGGTGGTTTCTGGATTGCAGGAAGTATTGATAATTACGATAGTATTTGTAGAAAACTTTCGCAGAATACGAATGCAATAGTAATATCTGTAGGCTACCGCCTTGCTCCAGAAAATCCTTTTCCTGCTGCAGTTAATGATATGTATAATGTACTCCAATGGACTCATAAAAATGCATCAAGTATAAATGGAGATGGAAGATATATAGCACTTACAGGGGACAGTGCAGGCGGAAATCTTTCTGCTGCAGTTTCTCTCATGTCAAGAGATAAAAATGGTCCTCCTGTAACTTGTGAAGTGCTAATATATCCATCCACAAATATATTTCAATTAAATAGTAATTCCTGGTCTTATTTTGCCAATAATCTTAACATCTCAAAAACAGACATGGAAAAATATATCTCACTATATGTTCCCAAAAAAGAGGATAGAAAAAATCCTTATGCATCTCCTCTTTTAGCTAGAGACTTTAAAAAGTTACCTGATACACTTATAATAACAGCAGAAATTGATCCCCTCCGGGATGAAGGTGAAGCTTATGGTAAAAAGTTAAAGGATGCAGGAATAAATACACAAGTTACCCGGTACAATGGTGTACCCCATGGATTTATTTCAATGAGTAAAATAACAAATAAATCAGAGAAAGCCTTAAATGAGATTTCTCTCTACCTTCAAAAAGAGTTTCACAAACATAAATAATATAAACAGATTTCTAAGCATCAGATGGAGTTTTGACTCCACCTGATGCTTAGAAATCGTTATCCAGGGACGTAGCTGCTCTTTACTCCAACTTGAAGAAGTGGGAGTATTAGAGCAGGTAGTCATCGGACAAATAAAAAAAGGCAAGTTTTAAACTTGCCTAACATTTCTTAAATGGTGCGAAGAACGGGAGTTGAACCCGTACGATGTTACTCACACGCCCCTCAAACGTGCGCGTCTGCCTATTCCGCCACCCTCGCATTACAATAGTTATTATAATGACTTTTTATTAAACTGTCAACTAAATTTTAAAATTACAAAAAATTTACAATAATTATAGAAGTATTCATCTGCAAATTCTTGTATAAGTACTTATATACCCTGTAATTTACTTTTACACGTTTAATATATTTATCCGTTTCTTTAAAAGGTATGTACTGTATATTCTTTCCATCTTTAGAATGATCGGAATCCTTCAACCACTTTTTTACATTTCCCCTACCTCCATTGTAAGCTGCCAAAATTAAATCCATATTGTTATCAAACTCTGATTTTAAATTGTTCAAATACCAGCATCCCATTCTTATATTAAACTCAGGATCATTTAGCATGTTATCTTGGAAATTTGATACTCCCATCTTATCTGCCGCCCATTCTGCAGTATCTGGAGTTATCTGCATAAGTCCTATAGCATTTTTGTTGGACCTTACATTTTCTTTAAAGTTACTTTCTGTCTTAATTACAGCCATTACAAAGTAGGGATCTAAATCATATTGTTTTGCATATTCTGCTATATAAGTTGAATACTTTAATGGATAACAATATCTTGCAATACTTTTTACACATAATACAGCTACCATTATTAGTATTATAACTATTGCTACTTTTTTTAGAAACCTCAATTTTTTTGTGTCTTAAAAACTATATTTTAGGACACTTCACCCCCCCATATTTTCTGCTTATTCTTATAAATATCTCCTTTAATTGTGTTTTAGTTTCATCTAAAGTATTAGAATTATCTAGTACAAAGTCCGCATACTTTTTCTTTTCTTCCAAAGGCATCTGAGAGTTTATTCTGCTAAGCACTTGACCTTCCGTTAATTTATCTCTACTTTTTACCCTGCTTATCTGTACCTCTTTATTTACCCAAACTAATAGCATTTCATCCAAATAACTACAAAATCCATTTTCTATGAGGGTAGCTCCATCTATAACACAAATTTTTTCACATTTTTGTTCTAATTCTTCTACTTTTTTTAATATTTCCTTTTTAATGAAAGGCATTATAATACTTTCATATTTAGTTCTTTCTCCTTCATTAGAAAATATATAATTTCCAAATTCTTTTCTTCTAAGTTTACCTGAAAGATCAATAAATCTTTCTCCAAAAATACATTTAATTTTTTCAATTATTACAGGATATTTTTCAATTACTTCCCTAGCTATAATATCTGCATCCACTATACTTATATCGTGCTCTCTCAGTATATCAGAAACAGTGCTTTTTCCGCTTCCTATACCTCCAGTAAGCCCTATTTTAATCACAGTTTTCTTCCCCTTTATACTAATTTACTTAGCCTCATACCAATTACTTCCTACACTTATATCTACTTCAAGAGGGACTTTCAGTTGTAAAACTTTTTCCATTTCTTCTTTTACTACAGATTTTACATTATCAATTTCCTCTTTATACACATTTAGAATTAGTTCATCATGTACCTGAAGTATTAGTTTGCTTTTTAATTTATTTTCCTCTAATCTTCTATACACATTTACCATAGCTATTTTTATTATGTCCGCTGCACTGCCTTGAATAGGTGTGTTCATTGCAAGTCTTTCTCCAAATGACCTCACTATCTTATTTGAAGATTTTATCTCAGGTATAAACCTCCTTCTATTCATAAGTGTAGTAACATAAGAATTTACTTTAGCCTCTTTTACTATATCGTCCATATATAACTTTACCTTCGGATATCTTTCAAAATAAGTGTCTATATAAAGCTTTGCTTCTTTTCTAGATATTTTTAAATTTTTAGCCAAACTAAAGTCACCTATTCCATAGACTATACCAAAGTTTACTGCTTTAGCATTACTTCTCTGAGCAGATGTAACTTCATCTATAGGTACCTTAAACACTTCTGAAGCAGTTTTTGTATGAATATCACTATGATTTATAAACGCACTTATCAAATTTTCATCATCAGCAATATGAGCAAGTACTCTCAATTCTATCTGTGAATAGTCTGCTGAAAGTATAACACAGTCTTCATTTTCTGGAACAAATATTTTTCTTATCTCTTTACCCATCTCATATTTTATAGGTATATTTTGAAGATTAGGTTCTGTACTTGAAAGTCTTCCCGTAGTTGTTACCGTTTGATTAAAACTGGAATGAATTTTGTCATCTTCCTGTATTACTGCTTTAAGTCCTTCAATATATGTTGAATACAATTTAGTAAGCTGTCTATAGTAAATTATCTTTTCAACTATAGGATGTTTATCTTTTAATTTTTCAAGTACTTCTGCATTAGTGGAATATCCCGTCTTAGTCTTTTTTATTACAGGTAGATCCAACTTTTCAAATAAAATTTTTCCAAGCTGTTTTGGAGAATTTATATTGAATTCTTCTTCAGAAAGAGAATATATTTCTTTCTGTACTTTATCTATTTCAATTTTAAATTTACCTTCTTGTTCCACAAGCTTATCTTTATCAACCTTAAAGCCTTCACATTCCATAGATGCAAGCACGTATATAAGAGGCTGTTCTACTTTATACAAAAGCTCTTCCATATGAGCTTCTTCTATTTTCTTTGTAAGCTCGGAATAAACCTTACTAAAAAGCACAGTTTCCTTAGAAAAAAATTTTTCGTCATCTTCTGAAATTTCAACTCCCGTATACTGTCTTATAATATCCTTAAGCTCATAGTCAGATCTCGATGAATCTATAAGATAAGCTGCTATTTTTATATCAAATTCTAATTTTAAAAATCTTATACCCATTTTATATAATATGCTGCAAGGAACTTTTACATCATACCCTACCTTGGATATACCTTCATTTTCAAATAAAAGTTTAAAAAGTTCTACTGCTTTATTTTTATCTTCATTATATATTTCATTTATATGTATCTGAAAGTTTTTTTCATTTAAACTTATAAATACCTTATCTATATAATTTCTAGAATAACTTTCCTCGTCTTCTACTTTAAAGTTTATATATACTAAATCATTATTTTTTAAAGAATTTACAAAATCACTAAACTTGTGTAAAGTATCTATTTCCGTAAATTCAACATCAAATTCCTGTGCTTTATCCTTCTGGATTTCGTTAAGCCCATGAATTTTGCTTATCAAAGATTTAAATTCAAGTTTTTCAAATACCTTCTTTAATCCCTGTGCATCATACTCTTCCTTTGACTCAATGGACTCAAGATCCATTTCCACAGGTACATTAGTCATAATAGTTGCAAGTTTTTTACTAAAAATAGCCTGCTCCATATTATCTTTTAAGTTTTCCTTTAGCTTTTTTCCACTTATATCCTCTACATTTTCATATACATTTTCTATACTCTTATATTGTTTTATTAATTTAAAAGCAGTTTTTTCACCTACACCAGGAACCCCAGGTATATTGTCTGAAGTATCACCCATAAGTCCTTTAACATCTATAAACTGTGTAGGAGTTACCCCATACTCTTCTATCATCCTATTTCTATCATATATCTCTTTTTGAGTTATACCTTTTTTAGTTATAACTATCTTTACTTTATCTGTAGCAAGCTGAAGGGCATCCCTATCTCCTGTAACTATATAGACCTGTATACCATTTTTTTCAGCAAAGACAGATAGTGTTCCCATAAGATCATCTGCTTCAAATCCATCTATTTCAAAAATACTTACGGACATCATTTTTAATATTTCCTTGATTACTGGAAATTGCTCTGACAATTCAGGAGGCATCTTTTTTCTTCCAGCTTTATATTCACTGTATTTATTATGTCTAAAAGTAGGTGCACTTCTATCAAAAGTACATACCACATAATCTGGTTTAATTTCCTCCTTCATTTTAAGAAGCATATTTAAAAAACCATAAACTGCATTTGTATGGACTCCTTCTAGATTAGTTAGATCTGGGAGTGCGTAAAATGCCCGATGCATCAAACTATGTCCATCTAATATCAGCAACTTTTCATCATTCATTGAATTACCTCCAAAATTTCATTTATGAAGAAACTGTACACTCTATATATAGTATCATTTTTATTGTAAATTAGAAATAAAGTATTGTAAAAATTTTTATCTTATTCTAAAATTAATATAAACACATTAAAATTATAATTATATCATGTACAAGTTAATAATTCTATATTTAATTTTTACTTTCACTGCAATTAATAATTTCAACTAATTAAAAATCTTTAATATAGCAATTCAGATTCAAAATATTTTCTATTTAATTTCTATACTAAATATATAAATATCCTATATATTACTAATTGCAGTCTATTTTCAAGGAGGCTTTTATATGTTACTAAGCTATAAATTTTCGAACAACATTCCTCTATTTAAATGTGATATTTGCGGGAACTGCAGTAATTTTGTAGAATCCACATCCTATACAAATATAAAGAACAGAGGTTGCTGCTGGTACTTTCCAAAATACAATCTAGTAGATATTAAAAATATAATAAACAATGGGAACATAGATTTTATATACTATTTATCTTCTATTCCAAATTGTGTAGAAAATTATGATATCAGGGTAAAAGGAATCTTTTTTAAAAATCAATATGACAATTACACTGAAAACAATATAAAATACAGTGATTTTGACAATAGTCTCTTTTTTAGATTATGTCCTTTTTTAAAAAAAGATGGGTGCAAATTAAGTTTTTCTTTACGACCACATCCATGTAATTTATATTTATGTAGAGAGGTCCTTCAATTGGCAGGTAAAGTATACACCATGTATTCTCGAGAACGAAAGGATTATTATGCTTATTGTAACTATTTTAATGAGTGCTTAAAAGAAGACTTAGAATCTAATAATGCAACCTTATCAGATAATTTAGAGGAATCTTTAGATATATTAAATTCTTCCACATTACCTCCTTTTCAACCTAGAAAATTACAAAATATTTACATAAATTATTCTACATGTCACCATAGTGCCTAAACTTTAAATTTTTAAGAATACTTTTTGTTAATTTAGGTTAAACTTATACTGCCTTGATGATATGATAACTCCCATTAATTCTATGTAAAATGATCCTAGTTTAAAACTAGGATTATTTTACACTCACTAATTTTCTATTATATAGTCTATAATTATGAATTTTATAGGATTCTTTGATAACCTTTTCATTTATAAACCTTTTATTCTTTAAGTAATCTTCAAAATTATAAATACACATACAAGAAGCACTCATTTCTAAAATTATATTTAATATATTTCTATTAAAATTCAGAAAATTATTCTGGGAAGTATTATAGATGGCATAATCAACCTGTATAATAAATCTTACGCCTACATATCCCTCTTTATTAATTTTATCTATATACTTTAAAACTTCTCTTCTTATATTATTTACTTTCAACTTTGGATACTCATTAATCACTTGTGTCATATCAACGTATTCCACACAATTATTTTTTGTGTCAACATACTTTAATAATTTTTTATACAGTTTTAAATCCGTGTATACACAGATTTTCTCTTTTCTTTCAATACCTTCTTTTATATATTGACACATATTTATAATTAAATGTTCTAATCCAAAGTAATAAAATGAAGAATTAAGTCCAAAAATACTATGATTAATCATATCTTTTTATCCTTTACAAAATAAGTTTATTGTTTATGTATTCTACATAATATATACATACTCCTCTTAATATTCATAAGTATATTACAAAATATTTCGTCACATATCTGTATTTTTATACTTTAATTTTTATAAAGTATTTCATTTTTTACATCGTTCCACTCTATTCTACTTATTATATCATCAAGTGATTCTTAGGTTCAGGTGGAGTTTGCTTATAAGGAATCCTTTTCTCCATCTGAACCTTATTAACAGTATTCTTAGTGTCTTTAGCACTTAGAATACGTTATCCTTTAGGGAAAGAACTTATCCAGGGATATAGCTGCTCGCAACGTACACTTGGAGAAGTGGGAATATTAGATCAGGTAGTCATCGGATAAAACTTTCCTGTCATTTATAGATATAAAAGCACACAGAAGAAGTGACAGGCACTTCCACCTATAACAAAAAGGTGCCATATGGCATGATTATAAGGTATTTTATCTAACATGTATAAAAAAGCTCCCACTGTATATATGATTCCACCTGCCACCAAAAGAGCTATTCCAGCTGGAGGAAGAAGTAATAAAAGTCTTTTCATAGCAAAAATTATTATCCATCCCATGGCAATATATATTAGTGTAGACACAACCTCATGTTTGCCTATCCAAAATATTTTCATTACTATCCCACAAATAGCCATAATCCATACTATTCCAAATATCATCCAACCTATAGAATTTCTTAAAATAGTAAGTGTAAAAGGAGTATAAGTTCCAGCTATTAATAGATAAATAGATGCATGGTCAAATATTCTAAAAACCTTTTTTACCTTTAAATTAGTTATACTGTGGTATAAAGTGGATTCTAGGTATAGAATAAGCATAGAAACTCCATAGATAGTATAGCTTACTATATACCACTTATCTCCCATCCTAGCAGAAAATACAATCAATAATACAAGAGCTGCAATTGACAGAAGCGTACCTATTCCATGTGTTACAGCATTAGCTACTTCCTCTCCTCTTGTATAAAACTTAAGTTGATTATCCATATTAAACCACTCCTTAATAAATTTTGCATGTCTCATACGTAGTTATTAAAACTACTTTGTGATATGTATATATGATAACATGGTATATATATAAGTTCAATATCTATTTCTATTTTTATAGTAAATAGATTGATTTTTTAGTATAATAAGTATTGTTATATTATTATTTGCAAAATTTATGGAGGCATACAAAATGTTAAAAAGAACTATTACTGCTGAATTAATTAAAAAATTTAATGAAATGCTATATAAAATACTAGATGATATGGATAATGAAAATTATGAAGGAGCCTTAGATTTAATAGATACCGCTTTCAAAGACATTTTTAGATTGAGCATAAAATTTTTCAATTCCCTATCTCTAGAAAATATAATGGAAATGGTAAAAATTAATGGGAGCATAGTTACAGACAAGTGCATAATCATGGCTAAATTGTTGGAAGAAGAAGGAAACGCCTTAGAATTTCAGCACAAACTGGATGATGCCTTTTATATACATCAGAAATCATTAAATTTGTTTTTGGAAGCTTATTTAAATGAAAGCACCAATTGTGATTTAAAAAATTATTTTTCAGATATAGATCCTTTAATAAATAAACTTTGTGAATATAAGCTTTCTTTTACTCTTTTAAGTAAAATAGCAGATTACTATGCAGAGACTAAAAGATATGATAAAGCAGATGATATAATCTATGAAATACTTGAAGAAAATAATCATGATGCAAAACATATAAAATTCGCAATAAAATTTTACGAAAATTTACTTTTAAAAAATGATAATGATTTAAACTCTGGAAACTTACCAAGAGAAGAAATAGAAGAGTCTTTGTCTTCTTTAAGAAACATATTACAAAACAAATAAAATCCCACCATGCCGTATTATGAGTTATTTTGAACCCGCCCCAAAGCAGGTGGGAATCTCCTTCTTACTTCCTGTCTCCATTATAAATGGATATCATTCCACAAGAAGAGTCCGATTCCCATTTATAAAATGTTCGGTCAAGACTAACTCATTCCACGCACACAGCAGGAATATTAATAATTTTATTATACTACATTTTTTAATATTTATGTTTACCCTTTGAATAATTCATATTATTTTATAGATATACCCAATTCTTTTAACTGAGATTCATCTACTACATTAGGAGCTTCCGTAAGTGGACAAAATGCATTCTGATTTTTAGGGAAAGCTATTACATCTTTTATATTATCGGTTTTTGCTAAAAACATTACCATCCTGTCAAATCCATAAGCAAGTCCGCCGTGTGGTGGTGGTCCAAACTTAAATGCTTCAAGCAAATATCCAAACTTCTCCCAGGCATTTTCCTGTGAAATACCAATTACTTTAAACATTCTTTCTTGAAGTTTAGTATCATGTATTCTTATGCTTCCTCCGCCTAATTCTTCTCCATTTAGAACTATATCATAAGCTTTTGCTCTTACTCTTCCAGGATCACTCTCTAAATACTGTATATCTTCGTCCATAGGTGCTGTAAATGGATGATGCTCTGCCTGATATCTTTGTTCGTCCTCATTATAGGATAGAAGAGGGAACTCAGTTACCCATACAAATCTAAACTCATCATTTCCATCCAATATGCCTGTTTCTTTTGCCATATGAACTCTGAGTGCACCAAGGCTTTCAAACACCACTTTATTTTTATCTGCCACAACAAGAATAAGATCTCCTGGTACTGCTTCCAATTTATTTAATATATTTTTAGTATCTTCCTCAGTTAAGAATTTTGATATAGAAGATTTAATTCCATCTTCCTTATATGCTATCCATACAAGTCCTTTGGCACCATAGTCTTTTACAAATTCAACTAGCTTATCAATCTGTTTTCTTCCCATTTTAGCTGAATTTGGCACCTTTATGGCTCTTACAGAACCACCAGCTTCAATTGCACTTTGGAAAACCTTGAAATCTATATTCTTTACAACTTCACTTATATCATTTATTTCCATGCCAAATCTTAAATCAGGTTTATCTGATCCATATTTCTCCATGGCAATTTTATAAGGCATTCTCTCTATAGGTAGTTTTACATCTACATTTAGGATTTTCTTAAATACCCTTTGAATAAACCTTTCATTCAAGTTTATTACATCATCTTGCTCTACAAAAGAAAGCTCCATATCTATCTGGGTAAATTCAGGCTGTCTATTCGCCCTCAAATCTTCATCTCTAAAGCATTTAACTATCTGAAAGTATCTGTCATATCCTGAAACCATCAAAAGCTGTTTAAAAAGCTGTGGTGATTGAGGAAGGGCATAAAACTTTCCATTGTAATTTCTGCTTGGTACGAGATAATCCCTAGCACCTTCTGGTGTACTTTTGCCAAGCATTGGAGTTTCTATTTCTAAAAATCCTTCTTCATCTAAAAAGTCTCTTACTACCTTTGCTGTTTTATGTCTTGTCATAAGTATTCTCTGCATATCTGGTCTTCTTAAATCTAAATATCTGTATTTGAGTCTTATGTTTTCAGCTGCATCTAAGTTTTCCTTTATGTATATAGGAGGTGTTTGAGACTCTGAAAATATCTTTATATACTCTCCTTTTACTTCTACCATACCTGTTGGAATTTCCGTATTTGGGGATTCTCTTTTTACAATAGTTCCTGTAGCTGCTATGCAGTATTCAGATTTTACATTATCTGATTTTTCAAAAGCTTCTTTATTTATCTTCTCTCCAAATACAATTTGAAGTATTCCTGTTCTATCTCTTAAATCTACAAATATGAGTCCACCTAAATTTCTTTTTCTCTGAACCCATCCCATTACTGTAATTTTTTCACCTATGTTACTTTCTCTCAGTTCACCACACATGTTGGTTCTCTTTAGTCCATTTAATGATTCTCCCATGTTAACACACTCCGTTTATAATCTAATTAAATCTGAAATTTTGTCTAGTTCTTCTAATTTAATTTCAAATTGATTGCCATCTTCCATTCTCTTAAATTTAGCAATTCCACATTCTAGCTCGTTGTCTCCAAGTATTACTGTAAACCTAGCTCCAATTTTATTTGCATACTTCATTTCAGCTTTTACGCTTCTATTTGTATGGTCGCATTCACATCTTACATTTTTTTCTCTCAATTGATTTACTAAATTAAGAGCCTTTAACTTAGCGTCATCTCCCATAGCTCCTACATATAAGTCTATGTATGGCCTATTAGGTATCTCTATTTTATTTTCTTCCAGAGTAAGAAGTGTCCTCTCTATTCCCATTCCAAAACCTACAGCAGGCATTTTAGGGCCTCCAACTTCCTCTATTAGATAATCATACCTTCCACCACCGCATATTGTTATATCATTGTTTATTATTTCAAATACGGTTTTAGTATAATAATCAAGTCCTCTTACTATTAAAGGATTTATCTTAAACTCTATATTTACAGCAGACAAATACTTTTGTAAACTTTCAAAGTGCTCCTTACAGTCATCACATAAGTAATCAATCATCAAAGGTGCATCTTTTACTATTTCTTTACAGCTTTCCACTTTACAATCCAATATCCTCATAGGATTTTTACTGAATCTGCTTTTACAGGTGTCACATAATGCATCATAATTTTCCTTCAAGAATTTTTTTAATGCTTCATTGTACTTTTTTCTGCAAGTAGCACATCCTATACTATTTATATTTAATTCAATTCCCTTTACTCCCAGTTCCTTATATACTCGCATAGCCAAACTTATAACTTCAGCATCCAGTGAAGCATTTTCTGCCCCAAATGCCTCTATACCAAATTGGTGATGTTCTCTAAGTCTTCCTTTTTGTACATTTTCATATCTTAAAACCGGGGTAAAATAAAATAACTTAGTTGGCTGAACTTCATTATACAAACTGCTCTCCACAAAAGCCCTCACTGCAGGGGATGTACCTTCTGCTTTAAGGGTTAGGCTTCTGCCAGCTTTATCTTGAAAGGTGTACATTTCTTTCTGAACAACATCTGTAGTTTCACCTACTCCCCTTTCAAAAAGTTCAGTATATTCAAATACTGGCGTCCTTATTTCTCTATACCCATAAGAAGCTGCTATATTTTTGAATTTATCTTCTAAATAATGCCACTTATAAGACTCCGTAGGTAATATATCTTTAGTACCTTTAGGTGCTTGTATAGCCATATTAATTTACTCCTTTTTTATTTTATATTTTCTTAAATTATAAATTATAAGTGAAATTTAAAAGTACATTTAAAAATTTTAATACAAAGTATTTAAAAGATCTATCTTTTTTTTCACCATTTCATCTATTCTTCTCACATATTCTCCTACATCTTTTATATTTGCCTGTCTTTCGAATCTATTTTCATCTAAAAACATGACTTTTGTAACAGCATCTGCTCCACAAGCTATTATAGTCTGCCTTTCTTCAATCATTTCCACATTATAAAGCCCTCTATGTTTTCCTGAGGTATATCCTATGTTTTCCATATTACCTACCATATTTTTTTGTCTATACATATAATATGGTTTCATGTTCATTGATTTAGCCAAAAGTGCAGTTCTTTCATACATCAAATTTAATTCTTCATGACCTGCAATAGAATAACTTATATTATTCACTATATTTTCATATAGTCTAGATGCTCTTTTTACAGACATACCATGTACGGTTAAATTATCTGGCCCAAGTTTTTCAATTTCATCGCAGGTTTTATTTACCTCCTCTATTCCTTCCCCAGGCAATCCTACAATCAAATCCATATTTATGTTGTCAAATCCATATTTTCTTGCCATATGAAACTTTTCCCTTACCTCATTTACTGAATGATTTCTTCCAATAAATTTTAATGTGCTGTCATTCATAGTCTGTGGATTTATACTAATCCTATTTACTCCATATCTTTTCATGGTTTCAAGTTTATTTGAAGTAATACTGTCAGGTCTGCCACATTCTACATCAAATTCTTTTATTTTATAGTCCCGTACAAAACTATTATATATTTCATGCATTAATTTTTCAAATTTTTCATTATCTATAGAAGTTGGAGTCCCTCCTCCAAAATATATACATTCTATATTTAACTCATGTTGTTTTATGTATTCAGACATTTTCTTTATCTCATAAGTCAAACTTTTAAGATAGGGTTCTACTAATTCCTTACAACCTTTAATAGGATTAGACGCAAAGGAACAATAAAGACATTTAGTTGGACAAAAAGGCATTCCTACATATACGCTTATATTTCTGCTATTTGAATTCACTAAGTTTTTTTCCGAATTTGCTACATCTATACAAAGTTCTGCCTTACTTTTATTACAACAAAAATGTTTGTCAAAATATTTTATTATTTCATCCCTGCTCTTGCCATCCTTTATAAATTTTAAAGTTATCTTACTAGGTCTTATTCCAACTAAAGTTCCCCATGGTAAAGTCTTCCCTGTTCTATTGGTAAAATACAAAAATATTGCTTTTTTTATATTTTCTCTTTCACTTAAACCACTTTCAAATTCCATTTTGCATATGTCATTTTTATCATCTATAATAACTTCATTTTGTAATAACTCTATATTAAAATTCCAACTTTCATCTTCTACAAAATTTATATCTGCAAAATCATAAAATAAATTGATCATTTGAAATATGTGATATCTATATTCCTTACTATTTAGTTTAACTTTTATCTCCATATCAATTAAAATTGTCATCTCTTTTCTTCTTCATACATTGTAAAATTAAAACTTATTCTCCGTATATTTTTACAACATTCAGCACGTTAAATATTTTGATAAGTCTAAGCAAAAAATTTTTAAAAAATCTAAGAACTTTTGAAAACTCGTACCTCAAACAATTCAAAAGTTCTAAGTTTTTTAAATTTTTTTCTAAGACTTATAAACAAAATATTTAAATGTGCTTCATCGTTGTAAAAATAATCCTGCGAATAAGTTTAAGTTTTAAAAATGCTATGTAGAATTGTAAGTAAAATTTGACCTTATACTAGAAGATATGATGTCAAAATTGAAAACACCTTTAAAAACTTTTTTATAAGTCTTAGGGAGGTATTTTAGAAAACCTTAGGAGTTTAGCTATGTTTGAGGTACGAGTTTAGCTAAACTCCTTTAGATTTTCAAAATACCGAACTCTAGACTTACTAAAAGTTTTTATGGTGTTGAAATTTGACAGCATAGCCCTAGTATATGTCATTTTTTACTACAATGTTTAAAGCTATAAAAATGGATTATACATTTTTTCTTCTTTGATAGAAGTTTTAGAACCATGACCTGGAAATACAACCATTTCATCTGGTAAAGTCATAAGCCTATTTTTTATACTGCCCATGATTGCATTAAAATCTCCTCCTGTAAAGTCAGTTCTTCCTACAGATCTTTTAAAAAGTGTATCTCCTGTAAACACCATGTTTTCTCCTAAGAAGCTTACTCCACCAGGTGTATGTCCAGGTGTATAAAGTGCTTTTAACTTTATATTTCCAAATTCAAACACCTGGTTATCTTCAATATATATGTCAACTTCATCTATAAGCTTTCCATACATAAGTTCTCTTGATTTCATCATGTTATAGTCTTCTCTGCTTATTGCTATAGGTGCATTATATTTATTTCTTATTTCCTCAGCTGCGCTCGTATGATCTGCATGACCATGAGTCAGTAATATATATTCTACTTTTGTCTTTGAAGCATCTATAGCATCTATTATATCTTTTACATCATCACCAGGATCAATTACTACAGACTTACCCTCTTTTTCATCTGCCAATATATAACAATTAGCTGCATATACCCCTACTATGACTTTTGTCAGTTTCATAAAAATACCTCCTTATCTTTTCCTTTACTTTGATAATTAAAACTTCTTCTTGCTGTCTATCATAATAGTGACAGGTCCATCATTTTCTATACTCACTAACATATTTGCACCAAATCTTCCTGTCTCAACCTTGCCTACTAAATTTCTGCATTGATCTACAAACTTTTCGTATATTTTCTCGGCTTCATCCCCACCCAATGCTTCTATAAAACTGGGTCTTCTCCCTTTTCTACAATCTCCATATAAAGTGAACTGGGAAACTATAATTATTTCTCCGTTTACATCCAGTAAGGACTTATTGAGCTTTCCATTTTCATCTTCAAATATTCTGAGGTTCAATATTTTGTCCCTCATATAAATTATATCCTCATCTGTATCTTCTTTAGATATTCCAAGTAGTACATTTAACCCCTTTTGTATTTGTCCTATAACCTTTCCTTCCACTTCAACTTTAGAGCTATTGACTCTTTGAACTACTGCTCTCATAATAACATATCTCCTTAATTTTTGGTTCTATAAACCTGAATAACGCCCTCTAATTTTCTAAACTTTTTCATTACATCCTTTAAGTCATCTACATTTGATATTTTTAATTTTATATCTATAACAGCCAATCCATTTTTTACTGGCTTAGCATTTACAGCATAAAGTGCAGTCTTACTATTACTTATAACTTCCATAGATTCAGCCAAAAGTTTTCCCCTATCTTCAGCTTCTATTTTAATCTGAGCAATATACTCTGCTCCTTTTGGTCTTCCCCAGGAAACTTCAACCACCATGTTATCTTTATTCTTTAATAGGAATTCTGCATTTTTACAATCTTTTCTATGGATTGATACTCCTCTTCCCTTTGTTATATATCCTATTATGTCATCACCTGGAACAGGATTACAGCACTTGGCAAATCTAACTAATACATTGCTTTCACCCTTTACTATTATCCCTGGAGATTTTTTCTCTGCTTTATGAGACTTACCCATAGGTTGATCCAGATTCTCTTGAATCTTCTTCCAGTCAATTTCATCCATCTTTGAAGTTTTCATATAAATATCTTTTATTCTTGAAACTATAGTAGAAGAGGTTACAGCACCAATTCCTACAGAAGCATACAAGTCATCTGCAGAATTCATATTATACCTTTTAAGAACTGTATCTAGGATTTCCTTCTTAGCAATTTCCCCAAAATTATATCCTTGCTTTTTTGTTTCCTTTTCAAGAAGGTCCTTTCCTTTTACTATATTCTCTTCTCTTTTTGCCTTTTTGAACCAGGATCTTATCTTGCTTTTTGCCTGATTACTTTTCGCCATATTTAGCCAGTCAATACTTGGACCTTTGGGTGTACTTGATACAAGCACTTCTACAATTTCCCCTGTTTTCAAATGATAATCAAGAGGTACCATCTTACCACTTACTTTTGCACCTATACAACTATTTCCTATCTCAGTATGTATCTTATATGCAAAATCTATAGGGGTTGCTTCATAAGGTAAATTTATTACCTTTCCATTTGGAGTAAATACAAATACCTCATCTGAAAACAAATCTATTTTAAATCTTTCCATAAACTCTTCTGCATCTGAAGTTTCTCTCTGCCACTCAAGTATTTCTCTTAACCAGGTAAGTTTCTTATCTATATCATTTGCTGTATCAACGCCCTCCTTATATTTCCAGTGAGCTGCTATTCCATATTCTGCTGTTTTATGCATTTCAAAAGTTCTTATCTGTATTTCAAAAGGTTTGCCTTGAGGCCCTATAACTGTAGAATGTAGTGATTGATACATGTTTGGTTTAGGCATAGCAATATAGTCCTTAAATCTTCCTGGCATAGGCTTATATATTGTATGTGCTATTCCCAGTGCAGCATAACAATCCTTTACTGTATTTACTAAAATTCTTACAGCAGTTAAATCAAAAATTTGATCTATAGTTTTATTTTTCTTTACCATCTTTCTATATATACTATAAAAATGCTTTGGTCTTCCCTCAATGTCTGAATCTATTCCCGACTTTTTAAGGTTATCTTTTAATTGAGATATTATTTCATCAATATATTTTTCTCTTTCTACTCTTTTTTCAGCAATTTTTCTAACTATAAAATAATATTCATTTTGATTTATATACCTAAAGGCTAAATCCTCAAGTTCCCATTTAATTTTAGACATTCCAAGCCTATGGGCAAGAGGTGCATATATGTCAAAAGTTTCTTTTGCTTTTTCTTTCTGTTTTTTCACAGGCATGTATTTAAGTGTTCTCATATTATGAAGTCTATCTGCTAATTTTATAAGTATTACTCTTATGTCATCTGCCATTGCAAGGAGCATCTTTCTAACGTTATCAGCTTGCTGCTCTTCCTTAGTTTTACATTCTATTTTACCTAATTTAGTAACACCTTCTACTAAGTTTGCAACTTCTACACTGAATTCCCTTTTTATGTCTTCATAGCTAAATTGCGTATCTTCTATTACGTCATGAAGGAGTCCTGCTACTATGGTGCTGGTATCGAGTCCCATTTCTACCAATATATAAGCTACCTCTACAGGATGGCTTATATAAGGTTCTCCCGATTCCCTTTTCTGTTTTTTATGAGCTTCATCGGCAAAATAATAAGCCTTTTCTACTATTTTTTTATCTACATTATTACAGTTTTTATCTATTAACTCCATTAATTTTTCTAACATACCGATACTCCCTAAAATCAATGGCTGGTTTAACAAACCAGCCATTATTTTTTACTAATATTATATTATATACTAAAAAAACTTGCAATTTCAAATTTTATATATCCTAAACATTATATTTAGTAAGAGAAATTACATCATAGCCTTCTAATTTTTCCCTGCCTTTTAAATCCGTCAATTCTATAACAAATCCTATAGTAACAACTTCCCCACCTGCTTGTTCTATAAGTTTCACCACAGAAGCAGTAGTGCCACCTGTTGCAAGCAAGTCATCAATTATTACCACTCTATCTCCCTTTTTTATTGCATCTTTGTGCATTTCAAGTATATCACTGCCATATTCTAAGTCATAACTAACACTAAAAGTATCATAAGGCAACTTTCCCTTTTTTCTTATAGGAACGAAACCTGCACCTATGGCATAGGCTATAGGTGCTCCAAATAAAAATCCTCTTGCTTCAGGCCCTACTACTACGTCAATATGTTTATTTTTTAAATATCTAGCTATTTTATTTACTGTATGCTTAAAAGCTGTTTTATCCTGCAGCAAAGTAGTTATATCTTTAAAACTTATTCCTTCCTTTGGAAACCCATCTATTACTCTTATTTTATCTTTTAAATCCACCTGTAATCCCCCCTAAAAATAACTTAATCATTCCAATAGAAACCTACTTTACAATTATATATTAAATATTGATACATATTCAAGTTTAAGATATTTTACCTTTATATAATCTCATTTTTCAAATATTTAGCTATTTGTTCTGCCCTATCCATATTTTCAGTTATAAAAAGCTCTACTGCAATCCTTGCATTATCTATATATCTCTTGTTCTTAATTGAGCACATCATTTTATTTGACAATTCACGTACATTCTCTATATTCACACTAGAAATATCATTCACTTTAAGTAGTGCCCTTACTCCATAATTATTTGTACATTTTAAATAATACATACCTTCATTTACCATTATCTTATTTTCACCAGTTATATCAATTCCCCGAGAAAAAATACCTAAAGCTACAAGATCTAAATACTTACTTATGTACTTCATATCATAATACATTGATATAGCCTGAGATAACTTAAAGGTAACACCTACCGCTGTTAAATCTTTAAATGGATATGTACACTGCTTCTGATTGGGATTTACAATAATGGCTTTCGGCAAAATTTCCCCAGATTTATGGTAATCTGTTATTATAACATCAATACCCAAAGTTTTGCATAACTCTATCTGTGAAACGCTTTGAATTCCACAGCCAGCTGTTATTATAACCTTTGCACCTAAAAATTTTATGTGGTTTTTTATTATATCTGACTTTATACTATAATCATTAATTTTATCAGAGATAAAATATTCTACATCTGCATTTAAATATTTTAACACTAATAACATAAGTGACACCGAAGTTATACCATCCAAGTCACATGTACCATAAATTACAATTTTTTCTCTCTCATTTACTGCTTTTATTATTCTTTTTAAAGCTTTCTCCATATCCTTTAAAAGAAAAGGGTTATTCATACCTAAAAAATTAAAATCCTGTATATTATCTTTTTGCCTCTCCATAATAAAATCCTCCAAATTTATCGAAAGCACTTATATTATAAATGATATTGTCTTCTATTACAAATACATTATAGTTAGATTATGTGCAATAAAAAAATCCAGAGTACCAATATACTCTAGATTTTTTATTTTATCATATTTAATGTATATTTTATAGCTTATTCACTTACTGTATGCAACTTTTTTTTATTTCGAAGCATATGTTTCTTTATAATTACCCAACATGGACTAGCTATGCATATAGAAGAGTAACATCCTGTAATTATTCCTATAAGTATCGGTTCTGAGAAAACTCTTACAGAAGGTACTAAAACATATACTGCTGTCAATGTTATTACAACAGTCAATACTGTATTTATAGATCTTGCCAATGTCTGAGTTACACTGGCATCTGCAACTACTATAGGTTCCTGTCCTCTCATGTATTTTTGATTTTCTCTTATTCTATCAAAAACAACTATAGTATCATGGACAGAATAACCTATAACCGTAAGGGCTGCTGCTATAAAGTTAGAGTCTATAGGGACTCTAAGTACTGCGTATACAGAAAGCATTACAAGCACATTATGAGTTAATGATATAATAGCTGCTATACCAAAACTTAACTCAAACCTTATACCTATATATATAAACATAGCTATGATTGCCACTATAACAGCTTGCAGAGCTTTGGTCCTTGTTTCTTGGCCTATAACCGCACCTATATTTTCTTGATTCGTCAAACTACTTTTTTTATACTTTGCCTTTACAGCTTTTACAATATTACTAACATCATTATTGCTTAAAGTAGCAGCCTTTATAGATATAGACTTATTATCTACTTTATTGGATTGAAAATCACCAGAGTATTTCTTTACTATATTATCTACGTCCTGTTTATTAAAATCCTGACCCACATTTATTTCAACTACTGTACCACCTTTAAAATCCAGTCCATATTCAAGACCTTTAGTAGCCATAGTAAATATTCCAATAGCAATTATTATAAGGGATATAGTAAACCATATTTTTCTTTTTTCAATAATCTTATACATATTACTTTACTACCCCCTTTCTAAAGTCATGCACACCAAAGGTTCCAATTGTCTCCTTATGGTTAAACCAACCCATATTAGCTAGTAACTTCATAAGAGTTCTAGTTACCGTTATAGCCGTAAACATACTCAAAATTGTACCTATAATAAGGGTAAGTGCAAATCCTTTTACAGAACCTGTACCAATATTATAAAGGACACATCCTGAAATAATAGTAGTTATATTTGAATCCAGTATTGAAGTCATGGCTCTTCTAAATCCCGCATCTACAGAGGCCCTAATGGATTTACCGCTTTTAAGCTCCTCTTTAGTTCTCTCAAATATAAGTATATTGGCATCTACTGCCATACCTACTGTTAACAAAAACGCTGCAATACCAGCTAATGTCAAAGTTACATTTACGTTGGCAAAAGCTGCTAAAACTATATATACATATAGTACAAGTGCTATATCTGCAACAAGTCCAGGTAATCTATAATATAAAAGCATAAATATCATTACTAACCCTATACCTATTTTACCTGCCAATATACTAAGTGGAAGTGCATTTGCACCAAGAGAAGCTCCTACAGTTTTAACCTGTACTGGTTTTACTGTAACTGGAAGTGCACCTGATTTTATCAAATTTGCCTTTGTTTGAGCCTCTTTCATAGTCATGTGACCGCTTATAATAGCCCTACCATCAGTTATGTGTGCATCTACCTGTGGATCTGATAGTTTATCCTTATCTAAGTAAATGGTAATTTTTTGCCCCATAAATTTTTGAGTGGCATCTGCAAACTTCTGAGCACCTGATTGATTTAGCTCCAGATTTATTACACCTTGGCTGCCATTTTGAGGGTCAATAGAAGCTGTGGCATTTTTTACATCCTTACCTGTAAGTATAGTTTTGTTGTCTGGCCCAACAAACTTAAGATCACCAGTTTTTGCTACACCATCTACTACTTCTTTTGCATCAAATTTTCCAGGTATATCAATTCTTATCCTGTCTTTTCCTTCTCTTACAGTCGTAGTTTCACTTACTCCTAACTTGTTAACCCTTTGTGAGATCATGTCTACAGTTCTATTTACAGTATCTTGATCCACATTTTTAGACTGTATTTCTTCAAGTACAGAAACTCCACCTTGAAGATCAAGTCCTTTATTTATTACTTGGCTAAATGGCTTTAATTTATATCCACCAAAAGTTACTCCATATGCTCCCGTATAAGCTAAAAAGCCTATTAAAATTATGCATAGAAAGAAAACTACGGTACTTTTCGCCTTAGATTTCATTTTTATCCTCCTTCGTCAATAACCAACTACCTCTTATCCTCACCTATTTACATTAGCAATTATATTACTTAAGAAAAACACCGTCAATACACATATTACAAATAAAGTAATATGATGTATTAAGTTTTTGTAAATGTTATTACTATTTTTTCAAAATTCTACTTTTAAGTGCAATGGCACACTCAATTCTCTTTTTCTGCATTTTGCATCCAAGACTGTAAGGTACGTTCATATCCTTATTGAAATTGTAATTATTAGCCTGACATCCGCCGCTGCAGTAAAATCTTGCCCAACATTTCTTACATTCAGGTTTGTTATATATGTGAGCAGCCTTAAATTGTTTAGAAATATCCTGCCTTAGGTTATCAATATCACTTAAATTTCCCATTTTAAAAGCTTCATTACCTACAAATTGATGACAAGGATATATATCTCCATCTGGTGTTATAGCTACATACTCATGTCCTGCCCCACATCCTGATATTCTTTTATATACACAAGGACCGCCTGCAATGTCTATATTAAAATGGTAAAACTTAAACTTTCCTCCTTCCTTGTTTCTTCTAATCATTTCCTCATATAATTTATCATATTGTTCATAAATAATCGGAAGGTCTTCTTCTCTAAGAGACAATGGATCATCCTCTGGAAGTACTACGGGTTCTACAGATATTTCATCAAATCCCTGATCTGCAAGATATTTTATATCTTCGAAGAAATCAATATTATTTCTAGTAAAAGTTCCTCTAGCATAGTATTGCTTAGACTTGTCCCTTATTTTTACCATCTTTTTTATTTTAGGAAGTATAGAGTCAAAACTTCCTGTACCATCAACCCTAACTCTTACTTTGTCATTTACTTCTTTTCTTCCATCAATACTTAGTACTATATTTCCCATGTTTTTATCAAGATAATCCATTATCTCATCATTTAACAGGGTAGCATTGGTAGTCATTGTAAATCTTATATTTTTGTTGTGCAGCTTTTCCTGCTTCTTAGCATACTCTACGATTTCCTTTACTGCATCAAAGGCCATAAGTGGTTCTCCACCAAACAAATCAACCTCTATATTCTTCCTAGGTCCCGATTTTTCTATAACAAAATCAATAGCCTTTTTTCCTATTTTTGCAGACATGAGTTTTCTGCGTCCTTTATACTCACCTTCATCTGCAAAACAATATTTGCATCTCAAATTACAATCATGGGCAATATTAAGGCATAATGCTTTTATAAATGAAGGTTCACTCTCATGCTTTTTTGCAATTCCTTCATATAAATCTTTAGAATACAACATTTCTTTTTCAATTAGCTGTTGTATCTCACCATAAGCCTCCACAACTTCTTCTCTTTTATATTTATCATTAAGAAGTTCTACCACTTTTTCAAGTTCTGGCAGTCCTTCATCATCTAAAATATCATATACTAGTTCATCAATTTCATGAAGTGCACCAGAGTTTACATCTATAACATATCTATATCCACCCTGGACAAATTTATGAATATTAGCCAAATTGTTCTCCTCCTAATAAAAGTGTATAATTTTTCATTATATAAATTTTAGGCAGTAACTATTTTGTTACTGCCTAAAATTTATATTAGTTTTCACAAGCTAAATTGGCAACTGTGCAAGAAGTTTTACATGCTGATTGACATGAATTAGCACATTCCTTACATCCTGGTTTTTTTAAACTTTCTTTTATATTAGCATTATTTAAAGTTTTTATATGCTTCATTCTCTAAGCTCCTCCAATTAATAAAGTTATCTGTTTGATTATAACATAAAGCTATAATAAAATAAAGTTGTCCATTAAATACGAAGTCTAAGAGATTCTCATAAGTTAATTGCGATCATACCTGATAAAGCTCCTACTATAAGGTCAAGTAGCAATCGTTTTACTCCATAGGAACTTATAGCTGCAGAGTTTCCAGAAATTATAGAAACTACATACAGTATAAGCAAATATAAAAGAGTTACTCCAATACCCACAAGCCATCCTTTTTTACCTATTCTTCGCACTGCATAAATAACTCCATACATTATACTAAGTATGTTTGTAATAACGTAAAATATGTACCTTACTCTTGAACCTATATCTACAAAAGTCATTATAACTGCAAAAATTAAAAGTAAAATAACTGTAATTATAAAACCTCTAAGAACTCCTTCCACTGCAGAAAGGTAATTACTACCTTTTTCCAAATCAAAGCACCTCCCATCTAATAGTATTTATGTAGATAAAAGGTGCTTTATACCTAATTTTTAAACTTCTTTTTTTTCTTCCTTTTTTTCCTCTATTTTCTTAGAAGAACTTTCTTGACTTTTAGGTTCAGATAGAATATTTAGTACTCCTGTTTTATCTAACTTTATTCTTACTCTATCCGGTCCTGTTTGAATAGTTATATTTCTGTCCTGGATATTTACAACTTTTCCTATTATGCCACCCTTAGTCATAACTTCATCATTAACCTTAAGGCTTTCAAGCATTGCATTATATTTCTTTTTTCTCTTGCTTTCTGGTAGAAATATAAGTAAATAAAAGATTACTACTATAAATAAAAGTGGTGCTAATCTAACCAATGAATCCAATTTTTTCACCTCCTTTTTTTAACAGAGTTTTAATTTTATTGATTCCATTGTTCAAGCTTTTCCTTTTTATATTTAGGGAAATAGTCTCCATCAATAGAATCTCTTATTTCTTTCATTAAATTATTATAAAAATACAAATTATGAAGCACACATAACCTCATAGCAAGCATTTCTTTTGCCTTAAACAAATGTCTTATATATGCCCTAGTGTAATTTTTACAAGTAGGACACTGGCATCCTCTGTCTATAGGGGAATCATCCAGCTGATATTTAGCATTTAAAAGATTTATTTCTCCCTCTGATGTAAATACATGAGAATGCCTTCCATTCCTAGCAGGAAGTACACAATCAAAGAAATCTACTCCTCTTTCTACTGCTTCAAGTATGTTTGCTGGGGTTCCAACTCCCATCAAATATATAGGCTTATCCTGTGGAAGGTGAGGAACTACTTTTTCTATAATTCTATACATTTCCTCATGAGTTTCCCCTACAGCTAAACCCCCAATAGCATATCCGTCTAAATTCATCTCACTTATTATTTTAGCGTGCTCTATTCTTATATCATCGTAGACACCGCCCTGGTTTATACCAAACAGCATCTGCTTATTATTTATAGTATCTGGCAAAGAATTCAATCTATCCATTTCAACTTTACATCTTTTGAGCCATCTTGTGGTTCTTTCAACAGAACGCTGAACATAATCTTTGGGAGACGGATTTTCTATGCACTCGTCAAAAGCCATAGCTACAGTAGATGCCAAATTACTTTGAATTTGCATACTCTCTTCAGGTCCCATAAATATTTTACTTCCATCTATGTGTGAATTAAAATATACTCCCTCTTCTTTTATCTTTCTAATCTTTGACAGAGAAAACACCTGAAATCCTCCAGAATCAGTTAAAATAGGTCTATCCCAATTCATAAATTTATGTAATCCACCAAGTTTTCTTATTATCTTATCTCCAGGTCTTAAGCTTAAATGATAAGTATTTGAAAGTTCCACCTGGCATCCAATTTCTTTTAAATCGCAGGTAGAAACTGCTCCTTTTATAGCTGCCAAGGTACCTACATTCATAAAAACTGGAGTTTGAACTACTCCGTGAGGTGTAGTAAATTCACCTCTTCTAGCACTTCCCTGTTTCTTTAGTAATTTATACATTCAAACACCTCAAATCTATTTTAAGAACATAGCATCTCCAAAGCTAAAAAATCTATATTTTTCTTTAACTGCACAGTTATATGCATTTAGTATTTTTTCTCTTCCACAAAGCGCACTTACAAGCATTATGAGTGTAGACTGGGGTAAATGAAAATTTGTTATAAGTTTATCTACTACTTTATATTTATATCCAGGATATATAAATATATCCGTCCAACCAGACTGTTCCCTAACTTTTCCGTTTTCATCTCCAATGGTTTCAAGTGTTCTACAGGAAGTAGTCCCCACTGCAATTATGCTTCCTCCTTTTTCCCTGGTTTCATTTATCATATCTGCAGTTTCTTTCGTCATACAGTAATACTCTGAATGCATATTATGTTCTTCTATATTTTCAACCTTTACAGGTCTAAAAGTTCCAAGTCCAACATGTAAAGTCAAGAACGCAAGTTTTATCCCTTTATCCTCTATTTTTTTCAGCAATTCCTTAGTAAAATGAAGACCTGCTGTAGGGGCTGCTGCAGAACCCTCTTCTTTAGAATACACTGTCTGATACATTTCCTTGTCCTCTAATTTTTCTTTTATATATGGAGGCAGAGGCATTTGACCAAGCCTATCTAGTACTTCTTCAAATATTCCTTCATATTCAAACTTAACAATTCGATTTCCATCTTCTTTCACTGAAACTATTTCTGCCTTAAGTTCTCCATCTCCAAAGTCAAACCTACTTCCTACCTTAGCTCTTTTTCCAGGCTTAACTAAAGTTTCCCAGGTGTCATCTGCATTTCTCTTTAGAAGTAAAATTTCCATTTTACCACCACTGCCTTCTTTTGAACCTATAAGCCTTGCTGGCAAAACTCTAGTATCGTTTAATACAAGGCAGTCACCTGGATTCAAATAATCCAATATATCTTTAAATACCTTATGCTCTATATCACCAGTTTTTTTATCAAGCACCATAAGCCTAGCTTCATCCCTTTGCATTAAAGGATGCTGTGCAATTAATTCCTCTGGTAAATAAAAATCAAAATCTGTAACTTTCAATATTTTCACTCCATTCATCTTGTGTAAATCACATTTTGTCGTCGAACAATGAAGACTGGTTAAAATTTTTTTTAGAATTTATACTTCTCTTTCTGTTAAAATGTCTATAAGCACTGTCCGATGCCACTCTACCTCTTGGGGTTCTTATTATAAAACCTTTTTGGAGTAGATAAGGCTCATACACATCTTGTATAGTATCTAACTCTTCTCCTATAAAATAGGCTAAGGTTTCTATCCCCACAGGTCCTCCATTAAAATTATCAATTATAGCTTTTAATATTTTATTGTCTATGCTATCAAAACCTTCGTTATCAACTTCCATCAATTCAAGAGCTGCTTGACTCGTTTTAACGTCTATTATACCATTTCCCTTAACCTCGGAATAATCTCTAACTCTTTTTAATAATCTGTTTGCAATTCTAGGTGTTCCCCTGGACCTTTTTCCTATTTCAAAAGCTGCATCCGTTTCTATTTTTACTTTAAGTATATCAGCTGATCTTACTATGATTTCACTGAGTTCATCTTCTCTATAAAACTCCATAGGACATAGTACTCCAAACCTATCCCTTAGTGGCGCTGTTAAAAGTCCCACCCTTGTAGTAGCACCTATCAAAGTGAATTTAGGTAGGTCCAATCTTATAGACTTTGCTGCAGCTCCCTTTCCTATAACTATATCTAGTGCATAATCCTCCATAGCAGGATATAATATTTCCTCTACACTTCTATTTAACCTGTGTATTTCATCTATAAAAAGTACATCCATATCATTTAAACTGGTAAGTATTGCAGCCAGGTCTCCTGCCCTTTCTATAGCTGGTCCAGAAGTAATTTTTAGGTTTCCTCCCATTTCCACAGCAATTATATTAGCAAGAGTAGTTTTTCCAAGACCTGGTGGTCCATAAAGAAGTACATGATCTAGTGCTTCCTTCCTATTTCTAGCGGCCTCTATAAATATCTTTAGTTTATCTTTTACCTTTTTCTGCCCTATATATTCATTGAGTCTCTTAGGTCTCAAACTATACTCATTTTCTGTATCCTCTTTAATGTTAAGGGGGGTAACTATTCTATCTTCCATACTATCACCTAACCTAATTCATTAAAAATTTAAGAGCTTTCTTTATCATATCCTCAGTAGAACTTTCTTTTGTTTTATCTATGGAAGCTAAGGCTTTATTTCCTTCCTTTTCCGAATATCCAAGTGCTATAAGAGCCTCCAAGACCTCAGAAGTATTTTGAGTTGCATTTATATTGTCAATATCATCCTCACTATTCGTAAGTTCACCTACATCTATCTTGTCTTTAAGTTCAAGTATGATTCTTTGGGCAGTTTTCTTACCTATTCCAGGTGCCCTTACCAAATTTTTTTCATCTTCAGATATTATAGCATATTTCAAATTATTTACGTCACTTATGGATAAAATCGAAAGTGCTGCTCTTGCCCCTATACCATTTATAGTAAGTAAAAGGTTAAACATACTCAATTCTTCTTTAGTTAAAAAGCCATACAATCCTATAAAATCTTCTCTCACTATCTGCTGCAAATACAACACTATATTTTCTCCTACCTTTGGAGTTTTTGCAATCGTACTGCCAGATGTATTTATTTTATAGCCAATTCCATTATTCTCAACTACTATATAATCTTTATTTACACCTTTATATATTCCCTTTATGTATTCATACATCTAAAATTCCTCCAAAATATAGAGACTTATTAAAATTAAGCAAAGCGTTATATTGTAACATATAATACTTTATCATTTTAAGTACTTTAGTTCAAGTACTGCAATTCACAATATGGAATTTGTTAAATAACAAATAATGATACTTTTTTCACTAACGTCAAAAAATATAGAAAAAGCCTCAAAGGCTATTATTCATAGTCTTCAAGGCGTGATTCTGCTTCATCTCTTGTATTACACTCAAAGTATTTATCTCCCTTAGTTAAAAGCCTTATATCTTCTTCTTTTAATTTGCTTGTCTTTATATCAGTTACATCTCTCTTTTCATTTTCTATAAACATATTCCCCTGATTGTCTGTCTTATATATAGCAATTAGACCATTCTTTATTCCAAGTACATATTTATTAGGCTCATATTTATCCACTTCTTTTACAAGTACTACTTCTTTTGCACCGAACTTATTAACCTTATATCCAGCAGTCTTGTATATATTTTCAACTTCATTTTTGCTTTTACCTGCTAATTTTCCAGCCAATTCTTCTTTTTCCGTCTTAAGTTCTCCACTTTTATTATATTTTATTTTAAATATAATTTTAGCTTTTTCAGGAACAGTTGTACTTATATTAGAATTTGTGTTTACAGTGTCATAAGTTTTATTTCCTTGTCTAACCTGTTTTATTTCTCTATTCATATTTACATTTTGAAATCCAACTACACATATGTAACAACTTAAACCTAAAATTAAAATAGTAAATATAACCAATACTACTGTACGAACTTTTCTATTATCCATAATATCCCTCCTTTTTGAATATTATGGACACTTATCCTAATTATATACACTATATTAGGATTATTTTAATTTTATAGTAGTATTATTTCTATCGGAAAATAGAATTTTATTTTTAATCACAATATTTCCCTGTCTGTCACTTCTCCATACTACAATCCCTTTACTTGCTAACCTTTTTTCAACTCGTTTATCTGGTGTATTTATTCCATCACTAGTTACAATTGCTACTTTAGGTTGTATCTTATTTAAAAATTCTACCATTGTGCTGGTATTAAGACCATGGTGCGGTACCTTTAGTACATCACATTTTTTTAGCTGTTTTGTCGTTATCATGTCATTTTCTTCTCTTTTCTCACAATCTCCCGCAAATAGATAATTCAAACCTCCTATTTTACCTTGAAGTACAATTGAATTGTTGTTCTCTACACTACCATCTTTATAGATAGGCCCAACAGCTTTAAGATTCACACCATAATGTTTCACACTCCAGCCTTTTCCTATGTATTCCACAGATACTCCCATTTTAAGCAATTTATCTGCTATAGAATATTTAATATTATTTTCATAGTCAGGTAAATATACTTTATGAGCCTTTGTCGACTTAGCTATATTATATATGCCATCATAATGATCATCATGATAATGAGTTAATATTATACCTTCTATTTTATTTACATTATTTGAATTTAAATATTTTATAACCCTATTAGTATAATATGCAGCTCCTGAATCTATTAAATAATTTTTATTACCTAATTTTATTAAAGTACAATCCCCTTGGCCTACATCTATAAAATGTACTTCACAAATACCATATTTAGCAAAAGTACTATTGTCCATGAACATTATAAGAATAACTACTATAACAATTAATTTTTTCTTCAAATTAATACAAGCCTCCATCCATTAGGCATTTGAAAAAATAGGGCAGTATACTGACTAGTTATTTCTTTGAAAATGCCTTAATTACTATATTTATTTTTTGTATAAAAATCAGTTATATTCTAAAATTTCACAAAAAATAATCTAAGGTATATAAAAGAAAATAATCAGTAAAATATACTAGCATACTGACTAGTTATTTTTTTAATATGCCTGAGTAAAATATGGTATACTAATAATAAAAATATTTAAACAATAAAAAGGAGTGAAGTTGTTCTTATTAACCTAATAATTTATGGTTGATATAGACATTATAATTATGAAACTTAGAAAAATCATATCTATATTCGTTGTTATTGTTTTAGCATTATACGGTTCATTTTATGTAAGGAATAAATTAATTAATAGGCATAATAGAGTTAACAGAGCTGTAGTAAAAGTTGTTATACCTGAAGGATATACAAATGAACAAATAGGAAAGACATTAGAGAAATCAGGATTAGTTACAGAAAAAGATTTTATGAATACAGCAGAAAACTGGTCAGATAACAATTACTGGTTTTTAAAAGGTCTTCCTCAGGACAAGCATAAGCTAGACGGTTTTTTATATCCTGCTACATATACTTTTGAAAAAAACACATCAAGTAAAGAAATCATAAATGAAATGCTTAGAACTTTTGAAACAAATATAGAACCAAGTAAAAGTTATATAACTAAAAATAATTTAAGCATAAGAAATGTTATAATAACAGCTTCTCTAATAGAAAAAGAAGCGCGAAAAGATGTGGACAGGCCAAAGATAGCCAGTGTTATTTACAATAGATTAAATAAAAATATGCCCTTACAAATAGATGCAACTATTCTCTACATAATAGGACATAAAGATAAAGTATATAATAGGGATTTAACTGTAAAATCTCCTTATAATACCTACTTAAATAAAGGATTGCCGCCATCTCCAATATGTAATCCAGGAACAAAATCCATAAATGCTGCAATGCATCCTGAAAGAACTAATTACCTTTATTATGTACTGGACACTAAAACCAATACACATGTATTTGCAGAAACCTATGCCCAGCATATTAAGAATGTGTCTTTATATGGAAAGTAAAAAAGTTTTTTCTTGAATAACATTTATATTCGAGAACGTGCCTAGATTTGTGTAAATCAAATCTAGGCACGTTCTCTAAGGGTTATCAACAAACATGCCTGAATATTCCTGCATTTCAGTTAACACAGTATCTAATTTTCCTTTATAAAATCTGCATATTCGTCCATGGGTGAACCTCCTTAAAAATCATTGTACCTAAAAGACTTCGCCACACTTTTCCTACTATTTGTCAAGTCTTTTTCAAGATTTTGATAAAAATTATTATATAAAAAAGAACAGGTATGTATTTTTTAACACACTCTGTTCCATAACTATAATATTTATTTCTTAACTTAATAACATTGCTCCTCATGTAAACTTTTTATATTCACATGAAAAATGGTTGTCATAATCAATAAGTATTAAAACTTAAATGTTTATCTGCGGTAATGACAAACATTCAAGTTTTTGCTATATGTAAAACTACTTGAAATCTTTTATCCTTCAAATTCTTCAGGGAATTCAGCATTGTGATAAACGTCCTGAACATCGTCATCGTCCTCAAGTTTATCTATAAGTCTTTGAACCTTTCCTGCAGTTTCCATATCAACAGCTACAGTATTGTCTGGTATCATTGTAATATCTGCAGACAGGAATTCAAAACCCTGTTCCTCTAGTTTTTCCCTTACTGTACCAAAGTCTTCTACAGTAGTAATTACCTCAAAGACTTCTTCTTCAGCAATAAAATCTTCAGCACCTGCATCTAATACCTGCATCATTATTTCGTCTTCATCCATGTCTTCTTTTCTCTCTATTACTATCTGGCCTTTGGCCTGGAACATCCATCCTACACAGCCGTTAGCACCTAAATTACCACCATGTCTTGAAAATGCTGCCCTTACATTGCTAGCACTTCTATTTTTATTATCAGTTAAAGCTTTTACTATCATAGCAACTCCGCTTGGTCCATAACCTTCATAGGATATTTCTTCGTAGTTTACTCCTGTAAGTTCTCCTGAACCCTTTTTAATTGCCCTCTGTACTGTATCCTGAGGCATATTATTTGCCTTAGCTTTTGCTATAACATCTCTTAATTTTGAATTGGAATCTGGATTTGATCCGCCTTCTTTAGCAGCGATTGCCAGTTCCTTACCTATTTTAGTAAATATCTTGCCTCTTTTTGCATCTGCTTTACCTTTTTTTGCTTGTATATTATGCCATTTTGAATGTCCTGACATACAAATTTCCCCCTAACTTACGGTTATAATTATTTATATTAATTATGCAAATTGTATTATATCATATAAAAGCTGTTAAACACAAATGTACCCTACCTATAATTAATCATTTAAGAATTGAATATTGCAAAGTTTTTAAAAGTTTAAAGCTGAAATATCAAAGTTCAGACAATGATGACTTCTTTCATACCTCAGGAAATCTATAATTTTAATATTTTCTGACGTTAGGAGGAAAATTATCATTATCTTCTATTTATTCTTTGATAAGCCTTGTATCAATCTTAAAATAAAATTCCTCATCTCCAACTATCACTTCACATTTCCCATTTGTCAGTTCTATAATCTCATTTATTAATTTATCTACATCTTCCGAAATATAGTTTATCGACACACAAATTTTTTCCGTATAGTCTATATTCTCTATATGAATCGACTTTTGTTCAAACATATATTGTAATTTTCCCAAAGTATCATACTCTATAAATATATCTAACTGACATCCTTTTACTTTTTCCACTATTCCAGATTCATCAATTGAGAGAGCAGCAGACTTTGTGTAAGCCTTTACTAATCCTCCTTTACCTAGAAGTGTTCCTCCAAAATATCTAGTAACTACTATTACCACATCTGTTATTCCCTTTTTCTTTATGACATCTAGTACTGGTATTCCTGCAGTTCCTTGAGGTTCTCCATCATCGCTGTATCTTTGTATATTCATTTTTTCTCCAATTACATAAGCATATACGTTATGTGTTGCTTTAATATTCTTTTCCTTTACTTTACTTATAAATTTTTTAGCCTCGTTTTCAGTATAAACTCTTTTTATACTTCCTATAAATATAGACTTTTTTTCCTCAAATTGACAACTAGCTTCATCCTTTACTGTAAAGTAACTCACAGATAACCCACCTTTCAAAATATCCCTCTAAACTATTTTAATATATACTATAAACAGAGTTCTTGGCATCAGATGGAGTTTTAACTCCATCTGATGCTTATTAACAGCCTTCTTAGTGCTTCAGCACTTAGAAGGCGTTATCCTTTAGGGAAAATCGTTATCCAGGGACGTAGCCGCTCTTTACTCACACTTGAAGAAAAGCAGATATCCCAAATCTTTGATTTGGTGATAGTCGCTTTCACAGAGTGCGTGGGAGTATTAGTGCGGGTAGTCATCGGACAAATTACATAATTATAAGTTCACTTAATATTTGAATTCCACTTTCTATATTTTTTTCATCCACATGTGAAAAACCAATTTTAAAGTACTTTTTACCTTCTGAAGGTACTTTATAAAACAACGTACCTGGTGTAATTAAAACTCTTCTATTTTTTGATTTTCTAAAAAGCTCTATAGAATCTATAACTATGTTCTGGTTTATTTTTAAATAAAAATGAAGTCCTCCACCTGGTTCTACAAACTCTACTTGATTTTTTAAATATTTATCTATACATTTTTTCATATATACATATCTTCTTTTATAGACTACAGTTAAATCATTTATGTAACTTCGCCACAAACCTTTTCTTATATATAAATCCAGAGCCCTTTGCATAAGACTGGATGTAGATATATCCGTATTTATTTTTGAATTTTGAATGCTTTCTTTAAATTTCTTAGGAGGTATCAAATATCCAATTCGTATTCCTGGCAAAAATATTTTTGAAAAGCTTTTTATATAAACAACCCTGTCACTACTATCTAAGCTTTTAAAACTACTATATTTTATACTATCATCATAAATTAACTCTGAAAGATAATCATCTTCTATTATATAAAAATCATATATATCGGCTAATCTGAGTATTTGCCTTTTCTTTTCATTGCTATAGCTTATCCCAGTAGGATTTTGAAAATAACTCATTGTATAAAAACATTTCACTTTGTTTTTTTTAAGTATTTTTTCAAGGTTGTCTATATTAATTCCATCTTTTTCAATAGGAGTTTCGATTATTTCAGTTCTTCTCCATTTAAATACAGATAGTGCCCCACTGTATGTTGGTTTTTCAACTATTACAGTATCATTTGTATTTAAAATAGCCTTTGAAACCACATCTATACCTTGCTGCGCTCCTGAAACTATAAGTATATCATCCTTATCTATATTTCCATTCCAGAACACATCACTTATACTATTTCTGAGTCCATCATATCCGAGAGATTCTTGACATATCAAAGCCGATGAGCCATCCCTATCCAGAACCTCATTTAAAACACTTTTAAAGAAACTTATCTGAAAAAATTCACCACTTGGAGTTTCTCCGGTAAAATCTATATAATTTTTTACTTCATCGCTAGATATCTTCTTCAGAACCTTTGAGTATTCTCTACTAAAGTTCTTATTTATATCCCTCTTTTTAGCATAAGTTCCACTGCCAATTTTTTGAGCAGCATAGCCTTCAGCTTGAAGCCTTTTATATGCATTTACCACAGTGATTTTATTTACATTTAAAAATTCTGCCATTTCTCTTATAGAAGGTAGTTTCTCCCCGTCTTCAATTTTATTTGTATCTATCAATTTTTTTATATGTTTTTCTATTAATAGATATTTAACAGTTTCTTCTCTATTTAGATTCACAAAATATTTATTAGAAATAAAATTCACTTCCCTGCTATAATTTACAATAGATAATTGACAGTTGTCAATTGTTAATTGTCAACTGTCAATTATCACAAAACATTCCTAGTGCTAAATTCTATTTTATAACAATAACTGCATTATGTTAATACAAATTTAATTTATCCAATTAAATAAAATATACATTTTCCTTAAATAATACAGTTCCATCCTTTAACTTATAGTTTCTCGTTTCTTTTTTAAGTATATTTCTTTCCCATAACTTATTTAATATTTCTTCCATATTTATATTGTAATGATAAAATAACTCATCATTTTTTATATCTTCTGAACTTAAAAAACAATCCTTTTCTCTCATATAATTTAATAATAACTTAGTCGTATTTCTTATATCTCTATTTACATTTTCTGTTAAATAATCTATAGTACTATTTATAGAATCAACTACATTTTCATTTTTAAAAAATAATTTGTCTACACATTTTTTAAAGTTGTCATTTAAATTCATAGAAATAGTCATAGAATCTTTACTTATCATATGTCCTGAAGAATTTACATATAATCTGGAAAACTCTTCAACAGAACGTACTGCAGCAATATATGCAGTATATACATTGTCATTTTGAAGATATTTTTTACATATACCCATACTTTTAAATAACTCTCCAATATAGTACATATTCCATCTTTCTCTATCTAAATCTGAATAATATCTTCCAGTATCATATTTTGAAGTTATTTCCTTATCCTTTGAAAATACCAGTCTGGATGAAGATATTATTCTAGATATAAATCCACCCTTTAAATTTTTTTCAGGCATCTGCAGGAAGTTACTCTTGCTTACAAGTTTAACATGAATTTGAATTCCCTTTTCTTCAGTGTATATGTTTTTAATACTGCCCCTTTTATTATCAAACACTACAAGTAAGTCGATATCAGATTCATCCCACAAATCGCCAGTGACCATACTCCCAAAAACCATAACTGCAAGGACAAAATCATTTGCTTTAAGTCTATCAATGGTACTGTTAAAAGCCTTTTGATATTGTAATATAGTTTTTTCCAATTTAGTCTCCCCCTTTTGGACTTTATGAACTTGAATTTCTATATATTATATAATATATTTTTATAAAAATTCAATGGTAAAATTATTTTTTTGCTATTTTACCAAAAAAGAGCATCTAATATTTTCATACTAATACTCTCTTTTTTAATATCCAATTATTTTGGGTTAATTATGAACTTCTTAAATTTATTGTATGTTTTTTCATCTACAAGTGCATTTACATAGGTGCCATCTTCCCTATAATCTTCATTCTTTACCTTACAATATTTATGAATAAATGACACTGCAGACTGTTCTGTATAAGGAATTAAATATTCTGCTTTTTTTATATTATGAGGAAGCATTTCCAATACTCTTTTCAAGAGCTCATCTAAATTTGTACCATATTTAGCTGATATAAATATTGCATTTGAATTTTTGTATCTATCTTTTATACCGCTCAATTTAGTATCTTCTAATTTATCAATTTTGTTTAATACGATAAGTACAGGTTTATCATTTACGTCAAGTTCGCTCAGCACTTCATTTACTGCATCTATCTGTTCTTCTGCATAATCGGATGATGCATCTACTACATGTAATAATAAATCAGCATATTGTACTTCTTCTAAGGTAGATTTAAATGCTTCTACCAGATCATGGGGAAGTTTTTTTATAAAACCTACAGTGTCTGTCACTGCAATTGTTCTACCATCTTCCAATTCCACAGCCCTAGTAGTAGTGTCCAAAGTAGCAAATAACATATCTGCTTCAAATACCTTTTCTTTATTTACATTTTCTCTAGTGACAGCTACTTCACACAACTTATTTCTTAAAGTAGATTTACCCGAATTAGTATACCCCACCAGTGATACCTTATTTATCTCATCTCTCTTCTTTCTTTGAGTTTTTCTAACCTGCTTTATTTTCTTCAGTTCTTTACTAATTTCATATATCTTTTCTCTTATATGTCTTCTATCGGTTTCCAACTTCTTTTCACCAGGTCCTCTAGTACCTATTCCTCCTCCAGTCCTTGAAAGAACTATACCGAGTCCTGAAAGCCTAGCTAACCTGTATTTTAGCTGTGCAAGTTCCACCTGTAACTTAGATTCCTTACTCCTTGCCCTTGAAGCAAATATATGAAGTATGAGAGTAGTTCTATCTATTACTTTTATTCCTAGGTTTTCTTCTAAGTTTCTAACTTGAGAACCAGATAATTCATCATCAAAAATTACTATATTTGCACCACTGAGCTGTGCAATTAATGCTATCTCACTTACTTTTCCCTTTCCTACATAAAAAGCAGTATCTATAGTGTCTCTTTTTTGAAGTATTTTTTCTAACACATTAACATTACAGGCTTTTGCCAGTTCTTTTAATTCATCCAAGCTGTCTTCAGTATCTGTGCCCACAAGTAATGCTCTCTCTCCTGCTTCCTGCAGCACATATTCATCATTCATCGACTTTTCTATTTCATTTACTTTTTGTACTATATTAAAGTTAACTGCGTCCTCTAAAGTAAGCTTTTCTGAAACTTCACTTATAACTTCTCCATCTTTTACCTTACAAAATCCTATGGTAATACCCGTAATTCCATCCTTGTCAACCCCTATAGCCGCTATACAGTCTAATCTTAATTTTACTAAAGCTGAAATATCAATTTCGGAAAGTCTTGAATCTCCATTAGGATGGGTATGTACTATCCTAATACCACAGAGTTTATTTTGGTTTCCCTCAATTTCAGTAATACTCACAGTACTACTATCTCCAACAGATATGCTTACGATTATTCCTCTTTTATCAATTGCCAGGCTTAATTCTCTATTTAAATAAGTAGTAATTCTAGAAAGCACTTCTACAATTTCCCTGCTGCATATGCTTTCTTTTGAAACTCTTATATCATAAATCTTTTCCAATTCATCTAATGTCGAATTTTTTATTCCTTCTGTATTTCCATATATCAAAATATCATCTCCATATCTATCAATTCACAGTTTACAATTTCAGTAGGTTTTCTATTACAACAGAAAATAGTCCTTAATTGTGAATTGTTCATTATAAATTGATCACTTCATATTATTTTTATATTAAATTAAAATTTTGTATGCACAAAAATTGAGTTTATAGCTATCGTATAATTCTATACTAAATAAAAAACATTGTAAACACATTACTTCATGTCATTGAAAATTTTCAGAAATCTTGTTAATATTGATAATATAATTTTATATTATGGCAATCATTAATTTAATATACACCATGGAGGAATATTATGGAAAACAAATCGAAAAACATATTGATATCCCAAGAACGAATTGGAAAGAGGATAGAAGAAGTAGGTAAAATAATAACCACTAAATATAAAGATAAAAATTTATATGTATTATCCCTTTTAAGAGGAAGTTTTATATTTACAGCAGATTTAGTAAGACAAATAAAGCTTCCTGTAAAAATAGGATTTATGACAACTTCAAGTTATGGAAATTCTGAAACATCATCTGGTGAAATAAAAATTGTAAATGATATATTAGACGACCTGAAAGGGTATGATGTTTTAATTGTAGATGACATAACAGATACAGGTATTACTATGGACTTTGCTATAGACCATGTAAAATCTCTAGGTGCTTCCAGTGTAAAATGCTGCGTTCTTCTAGACAAACCTGACAGAAGAAAAATTTCATTGACCCCAGATTTTTGTTGTTTCGAGATTCCCGATGTATTTGTTGCAGGTTATGGATTAAATTATGGAGATTATTATCGGAATGTACCTTACATATTTAACTGGGAATAATTTTGTTTAAATAATGGCAAAGCTCTTTTTAACATTGAGCTTTGCCATTATTTAATTACCGGATTTTAACTTAACTCCAGTTTTATCAAGACCTAAATCTATGGCTGTTTCTGGTACTTTTCCCACTATAATTGTTTCTGATATGGGCACTTCATTTTTTACTTGTATATCCTCACTTCCAAAAGGAATCATCACCCTCATGTTTGTCTTTACCTGTACACTTATTTTATGTCTAGCTTGATTTATACCTGCACTTTCAAAGCTTGACAAATATTTAGTCTCTATGTAACCTATAGGCTGCATCCTAATTGTAATGCTAGGTCCAAAAAACGCTAGCAAATTGTTTTTCATTATATATCCCATAGGAATCTTCAAACCAACTTTTCCTACATTTCTTAGCTTGTTTTGGGATTCCAATGCCACATCGCAAGCTATTTTATTCATTTTTAGTGTATCTGCTCTAACCATAACTATATTATCTTCCTTATCTTTTTCCACCTGTATAATATCTTTATAAGTAAATTGTTTTGAATACTCCTGCATTATAACTGAGTTTATAGTTTGTGTAACTACAGCTCTTATTTCTACATCTGAAGCTGTAATTATAGCAGGAGTTATCCTTGAATTTACAAAATAAAGACACATTACTGTGGATATAGTTATAACAGATATTATTAATATAATTTTGATTTTCTTAATGGGAACTTTAAATTTTTTTATCTCTTCCACATCCTTATGATTTGATACATAATATATATATGACAATAACTTCGTGTATTTACCTAAAGATTTAATTTATGTTATAATAATTTAAAAAATGTACACTTCAAAATAAGGAGGAAATTTATGGTCAAAAAGCGTAAAAAGGCTCGAAAAAAGGTTTTTAAACATGGAGCTGCAATTTTATGTGGATTATTAGCATTGGTATTTGCTGCAGCATTGGGTTTAACTGCAGCTGTTATAAAAAATTCTCCTCCACTAGACATAAGCCAAATATCGAATTTAAACGAACCTTCCGTTCTATATGATGATAAAAATAATTCAATGGACGTACTAGTTACCCCACAGCAAAGGACGGTAATACCTTTTAGCAGTATGCCCCAAAATTTAAAAAATGCTTTCGTAAGTATAGAAGATGAACGATTTTATAAACATAAAGGCATAGACTTAAAAAGACTCATAGGTGTAGTATTTATAGATATTAAAAGCAAATTTAGTGGAAATACTGGAATTCAAGGTGCATCTACCATAACCCAACAATTAGTTAGAAATATATATTTATCTTCTCAAATATCTTATAAGAGAAAAATGCAAGAAATATATCTTTCCTTAAAACTTGAAAAGAAATTGAGTAAAACTCAAATACTTGAGGCTTACATGAATACAATTTATTTAGGAGGAAGAGCATTAGGTGTTGAAGCTGCTGCTAAACAGTACTTTGGCAAATCAGCAAAAGATTTAAACTTAATTGAATGTGCTTTTATTGCAGGTATGCCTCAAAGTCCTTCTGTATATTATCCTTATTCTCCTACAGCTAAAAAAAATCCATCTATATATTTAAACAGAACTACTACTGTAGTAAAAAAAATGTATGAGAATGGATATATATCAAAGGATCAGTACACAACTGCTGTAAATGACATTGCAAATGGTAAACTGGATATAATGTCTCAACCTACTGTAAATAATGGATATAACAATGAATGGTTTACTGTACCTGTTATAAATGCAGTAAAAAAAGATCTAAAATCTAAATACAAATATACAGATGAACAGATTGAGAATTTACTTATGTATGGTGGTTTAAAAATACATACTACTATGAATAAAGACCTACAGGAAAAAACTGAAAACACCTTAAATAGCGACAGTATTTTTAATTCTTCATCTCCAGATAAAAATGGAATAGTTCAACCTCAGGCTTCTGCTGTAGTCATGAATTATCATACAGGTGAGGTAAAGGCGCTAGTTGGTGGAAGGGGAAGCCAGCCAGCCAGATCTTTCAATAGAGCTGCATCTGAAAAATATTTAAGGCCTTCTGGTTCCAGTATAAAACCTTTAACTGTATACAGTCCTGCTGTAGATTCACAACAATTTACTGCAGCTTCTACAGTAGATTCTTCTCCATTATCACCTGAACTTGCCAATAAATATGCTTCTAATGGAGAACCTTATAACCCTAAAAATGATGAAGATACTGATTTCGGAACTGTAACTTTAAGAACTGCCTTAACTAAATCCTTAAATACGGTAGCCGTTAAAGTAGAAGATAGAATGGGTTTAAAAACTGGAGCTGATTATGCAGAAAAATTTGGTATAACTTTAGACGAGCATGATAGATCCAGTATAGCAGCACTTTCCCTTGGAGAGCTCCATCACGGTACAAATACACTTTTGATGTCTGCTGCCTATGGGACTTTTGGAAATTCTGGAAAATACACTACTCCAAAACTTTACACTACAGTAGTAAATAGAAATGGTACAGTTTTACTTGATAATAAAACTCAAACTAAAAAAGCACTTTCTCCACAAAGTGCCTATGTGCTATATCAAATGTTAAAAGGCCCTGTAAGTGCAGAAGGAACTGGTAGCAATGCTAACTTAGGAGATATGCCTGTAAGTGGTAAAACAGGTACTTCTGAGGATAGAAAAGACCTGTGGTTTGTAGGACTAACCCCTTATTATTCCGCTGCAGTGTGGATTGGTAATGATGATGATTCTGTATTAGATGGCTCCTTAAGCAGTAATTCTGCAGCCCAACTTTGGGCTAATATAATGTCTCCTTTCCATCAAGGTTTAGAGGCAAAAGATATTGAAATGCCAGATGGAGTTGTAACTTCTCCTATATGTTCTAAATCAGGAAAACTTCCTGTTTCAGATTGTCATACAGATCCTACAGGTAATAAAGTTTATACTGAATATTTTATAGATGGAACAGTTCCCTCAGATTATTGTAATGTATCTCATTCATGGAATGCACTTGATAACTTACCTGAGAATAAAAGCAAAAAAAATAATGCTTCTAATAAAAATAACTGGAATTCTGATAGTAATACAAATGATAATCCTAATAATACTAATACAAACACTAATACAACTACTGATACAAACACTAAAGATAAAAAAGACACTACCAACGATGAAAACTCAAAGGATGTTAATAATTTACCTACTACAATTCCTAGTACAGGAAATTAACTTTATACTGATTTAATTTAAAGGGGATGTTCAAAGCAATTTAAAAAATTGCTTTGAACATCCCCTTTTATCTGATGTTAACCTGTTAAAATTTCTCTCATAGTTTTTAACACTTTTTTTTCAATTCTAGAAACCTGTACTTGATTTATACCTAGCATCTTTGCTACCTGTACCTGAGTTTTATCTTTAAAATATCTCAGCATTATAATTTGTCTCGATTTCACATCTAAATTGTTCAAAGCTTCTTTAAGTGCAATTTTATCCACCATCTCTACATCTTCCTTTGGATTTTCACTTATCTTATCTATCAAAAGCACTGGTGAACCATCATCTTGATGTATAGTATCATACAGATACTGCAAACTGCTAGCAGATTCTGTGGCAAAAATCAGTTCTTCTACTTCTACTCCAGAATACTCTGCTAATTCCTGTATTGTAGGTTCTCTATTTAATTTTTTAGTAAGTGCTTCTCTGTCATAGTGGATTTTTTTTGCAGTATTTTTTACACTTCTGCTTACTTTTATCATTCCGTCATCCCTTAAGAAGCGCTTTATTTCCCCTAATATCATGGGTACAGCATATGTAGAAAATTTTACATTGTATTCTTCATTGAAATTATTTACTGCTTTCATAAGTCCCATACAACCTATTTGAAATATATCTTCATACTCGTATCCCCTATTTAGAAATTTTTTACTTATAGATGCCACTAATGGTAAATTCAATTCTACCAATTTATTTAGGGCATCTTTATCTCCTTTTTTTGCATATTTAATCAATTCCAAATTATCATTATAACTATATTTTAATTTTTTTGCTGTTTCCTCACTCATACTATTCACCTAACTTAATGAATTAAAAACTTTTTTCATAGTTAATCTTGTCCCTTTGTTTTTTTCAGATTCTACTTTAAGGGAGTCCATAAAAGTTTCCATTACAGTAAATCCCATACCTGATCTCTCAAGATCAGGTCTTGAAGTATAAAGGGGTTGTCTAGCGAGTTCTATATTTTCTATACCTACACCTTGGTCTTCTACTATCAACGTAAGTTCTTTTTCTTTAATAAAGGCTTGAATTTTAACTACACCTTCTTTATTTTCATAGCCATGAATAATAGAGTTTGTAACTGCCTCTGAAACTGCAGTTTTTACATCTGCCAATTCCTCCACTGTAGGATCAAGTTGTGACACAAAAGCTGCTACTGAGACCCTGGCAAAGCTTTCATTTTGTGATTTACTAATAAACTCTATTTTCATACTGTTATCGTACATAATTTATCCCCCCATTAAATATTCTGAAGTGCTTCCGCAACGCTGTCATAAAGTCCTATAATTTTAAACATACCTGAAAGTTCAAATACTCTTTTTACTGAATTGATTGCGCCTACAATACATACGCTGCCATCTGCAGAATTTAATTTTTTATACCTTCCTATTACCACCCCTATTCCAGAGCTATCCATAAAGCTTACTCCTGAGAAATCCATTATCAACTTGTTTAAACTCTCTCTATCCAATCTGTCATCTATTTTATTTCTGACTTCTTCTGCACTATGATGATCTAGTTCTCCTCTCATATAAACTATAAGTTTATTGTCCTTTACATTAAATTCCAAATTCATATATTATCTAAAGCTCTACTAAAGCTATACTAAATAAGGTACCTGCCATATATAGCCTCAGCGTTAAAATCTCAATTTTAACTTTAATTTACCATATAACAATAAAGGCGTATTGTTATATGACTGAAATTCATACTAAGAATTTTAGTCATATGCATAAATAATGCATAGTCCGAGCCAGACACTTTTACCCCCCTTCTTTCATTTTTAATCTAGAGTTACAATAAACCAAAAATGTGTACATATAGTTGTAATTTTTAATTAGTAACCCTCCGTAAAGTCAAAACCTGTACTTTAATACTATTCTCCATTTGGAATAATTTTCCTTCTTTTTTTATTAGTAATTTTACTATTTATTTTTACCACCTATTATGTTTTTAAACACATATTGATAATTTTTTTAGTAAAATTTAAAAAGATAATTACCAAATATGAACTCAGCAATTATCTTTTATCTTTTCTACAATCTCAATTTCCTTATCTGTCAGTCCAAAAAAATCATACAGCTTTTTTTCTATATTATTTTCTCCTCCAAAATCAATAGAAGGAATACACAATTTCATTAGATTATTAGGGTAATACTCATATAGATTTTCTCCTAATTTTTTTGCGAAAGTTTTAAAGTAAAATTCATACAAAGGACTGTTTAATATATTTAAAAGTATTTCATAGGTAAAAGGTACATTTTTTTTTAATACTAAGGAATATATATCTGCACTAAAATAGCTTCCCTTGTCAAGAGCAAATCTATTGTCACAGGACTTGTATGGGAACACAATTTTCTTTTCTTCAAAAATTTCCGGTTTTCTCCCCCATTGAAGTTCATACCACTTTCTTGTTCCTTTTTTACATTCTCTTCTTTCCATAAGCCTTTTTTTGTACTGCTCTATATACTTTATAGCATTAGGACATTCTGTTTCATTTTCTATTAAATTTGAGTATATAATAAATTTTTCACCTTTAATTACTTCGTTTTTTCGTATATGGCTACTTTTTATCCAGGGTTTTATTAACCTTAATTCAATTTTTCTACTATTTATTATGTCTCTATCAACTATAAAAGCCCTATCACATCCCGTTATTATACCCTGACAACTATGGCATATATCCTTTAAAATAAATTTACTTTTTTCTTTTATTTTATCTATTATATTTTTCTCAACTTCGTCAACAAATACCCATCCATCATTATTTATAGACTTTTGAGAAATAGAAAACTTTTTGCATTTTTCAGATTTATCTAAAAACAAGGAATCAAGAAATTTATTTTTTTCATTTTTTTCAATTTTATTGGGTCTTATGATTTCTATATTATTGTTCCAATTTTTTGTTCTTACTAAAAATATTATCATTGGGTCTATACCTACTCTTTTAAAAGGTCTTATACCATAAAAATCTATAATTTTATAAATAGAGGTATTTTCAATTAAAAACTTTCTAAGTTCTTTTCCGCTGCAAGATTCACAAAAATACCTAGAAGTAACAAAAACCAGTTTTCCTCCCTCCTTTAAACACTTTAATGATTTTTGAAAAAAACAGTAGGATATGTCTCCTTTGTCTCTATATATACTTCCATATATTTTTCTTAAAACATATGAATAACTAGAATCTACAGATTTATGTCCTATATACGGAGGATTTCCTATAAACACATCATATTTTCTATCTATATTTTCCACTAGAAAATCCTTTACTTGAAAATTTTTTTCACTAAACTGATTGCTAATCAAAAATAAGTCTATTTTTAAAACTTTTATTGCAGTTTCATCTATATCAAATCCAAATAGATTGTTACGTACTATATGGTAACTTATATCTTCTAGTTTCAAATTTAAATTGTTTTTACTATTTATAACTTCAATATTCTTAATAAATATTCGATTTAAATATAGAAAGCACTTACAAATTAAATTCCCAGATCCACAGGAAGGATCTATTATTTTTATAAATGGATTTCCAATTACATCATTGACATTTATCAAGTTTTTAACCATAAATGCTGCCATTTCCGGAGGAGTATACACTACTCCATTTTTTCCATTCATAATTTTCTGTTTATAGTATTCTTCTGAAAAGCTAATTTCTTTCTTCATATTAGATTTTTGCTTATAAGTTTCTATAAAATGCATCTTCTCTTCTACATCTATATTTTTTTTAATAAAATTGTAAATTTGTTCAACATCTTCAATAAAACTGTTCATATTTTTGTCTCCATACTCAATATATGCATTACAGGGAAACATCGCTATACAACGTTTCCCTGCTATAATTTTCTTACAATCTCTATTAATCTCAAGTATAAATTATTAAATTAAGTATACCATAAAATATATCTTATAAGGTAGGTGATTATATTTGAATAAAAAGTTTGTGTCCATATTTCTCCTATGTACAATTTTTCTATGTCCTTATAGTGTTAAAGGCTACCAGGTAGGAAAAATTACTTTAACAAATACAAAAAGCATAACTACTCTAGATGATAATAATGCTCCTTCTAGGTTAAAAAATCTAAACACTCAAAACTTAGATAGAAGAGAAAAAAATTGGTTTTTCAAGCCTAATAATTCTGGTATGCCTTCAGAGGAACCTGCAGATATACTAAAACTCTTAAACAAATACTCTGGATATTATTTAGGAGATACTTCAAAAAAAATACTTTATCTTACTTTTGACGAAGGTTATGAAAACGGATATACTGCTAAGATGTTAGATATATTAAAATCCAACAATGTTAAGGCCGCTTTCTTTGTTACTACCCCTTATATAAAAGATAATGCGGAACTTGTAAAAAGAATGGTAAATGAAGGGCACCTAGTATGCAATCATTCAGAAAAACATCCTTCAATGGCAGATGCTGCAAAAGATCCTATAAGATTTGAAAGAGAATTTACAGTAACAGAAAATACTTATAAAGAAATTACAGGTAAAGAAATGCCTAAATTCTTTAGACCTCCTATGGGAAAATACAGTGAATTATCCTTATTCTATACCAAGCAATTAGGATACAAAACCATATTTTGGAGTTTTGCCTACAATGATTGGAATAGACAAAAACAGCCTTCACCTGTGGAAGCAAAAAAAATGATAAGTCGCAGGACTCATAATGGAGCCATTATTTTACTTCACGCAGTATCAAAAACAAACTCTGAAATACTGGATTCACTTATAAAAGACTGGAAAAATAAAGGGTATGTTTTAGAGGGTTTGGATAAATTGCCTTAAAAATATCTTTTCTAACTATATTATACTTTATAATGTTCTGTAAATTAGGTATAATTAACTTGTATATAACTGTATGTTATACCTAATTTACATTATTTTGAACTAGGTAAATATATTTATGTTTGGGGAGATATTATGAAAATTACACAGGAATCAGATTATGGATTTAGAGTTGTACTTTATTTGTCAAATTTGGGGTACGGTAAAAAAATTGAAGCCAAAACCATAGCTAAAGATCAAAATGTGCCTCTAAGATTTCTTCTTAAACTTTTAAGAAAACTGACTCAAGCGGGTATAGTAAAATCCTTCAGAGGAGTTAATGGAGGCTATGCTTTAAATCGTATGCCTGAAGATATTACTTTAAGAAATATTATTGAGGCTATAGATGGGCCTATTTACTTAAACAGATGCCTATACGATACGGAGCATTGCAATGCCCATAAAAAAGGACATTGTGGTGTGCACAATGCTCTTTCAAAGGTACAGGGTACTCTAATTAACGAACTAGAGAGTATTAATTTTAAAGATATAATGGAAGATAAAATTTAAAATTTTAAGGCCATTGATAACTAAGTATCACACAGCCTTAAATATAAGTTTTCATAATTTAACATTTACTTTTTATTATATTCTGCAACCTTTAATAAAAACTTGGGTATAGAAGAAAGTCTCTTTATTCTATAAGGTTCCTTGCAAACTCTGTACAACCATTCAAGTCCTAGTTCTATCATCCATTTTGGAGCCCTTTTAATTTTTCCCGCCAAAACATCAAAGCTTCCTCCTACACCCATATACACCCTACATGGAAGTATGTCCATATTCCTTGCTATAAATATATCCTGTTTGGGAGCACCCATAGCTACAAAAAGTGCATAAGCATTGCTTTTCTTTATATCGCACACTATATCTTCGCAATGTTCTAGATCAAAATATCCATTATGACTTCCGGCTATGTTAATCTTAGGATACTTCCGTTTTAGATTTTCTTTGCATCCTTCAAGTATTTCCTGCTTAGCCCCTAAAAGATATATAGGTTTATTTTCCCTACTACATTTTTTTATTACTTCTTCCATTATTTCTATACCTGCTATTTTTTCTTTTATAGGCACTTTCACTATTTTAGAAGCCAAAAGTGTTCCAATTCCATCTGGAATTATTACACTTCGACTTGCCGTAAAACTAGTCAATAGTAAATTATCTTTTAGTCCATTATAGAGTACTTCTGGATTACCAGAAACTATGTTTACTTTAGAAAACTTCTCTATATACTCCATAAGCTCCATCTTACTTCCATTAAACACATTATATTTTAACAATCTTGTAAACATATTAAAATGCACCTTCACTTTTAAATACAGATGAGACTGTCCTTAGTAAGATTTTTATATCCATCCACAGCGAAAACTTTTTTATATACATTAAATCATAATATACGGTCTTTCCAAGCTCTATTTCTCCTCTTCCGCTTACTTGTGCCAATCCCGTTATTCCTGGTGTTACAAGTAATCTTTGTTTATACGAATCAGGATAAAATTTAACTACATCTGGTATTTCAGGTCTTGGTCCAACCAAGCTCATATTTCCAATAAATACATTAAAAAGTTGTGGAATTTCATCCAAACTTGTTTTTCTTAAAAAAGCTCCTGATCTAGTCACTCTATTATCATTCTTACTTTGAAATACAAAATTTTGCAAATCACCGGGATCAATGTCTAATTCTCTCTTTTTTTCCGCATTTACTACCATAGTTCTAAATTTATATATGGTAAAATTCTTTCCATTCTTACCCACTCTAACCTGTTTGAAAATAGCAGGGCCCTTCGAATCCAATTTAATCCATATAGCCAATATTACAAATACTATGCTAAGTATAATTATTCCTACAAGAGATAATATAAAATCAGCTATTCTCTTGAGAAATAATTGAAAGGATTTACTTTTTATATCTTTATCCACATCTATTTTTATATCTTCTGTCTGCATAATTTTATGATCTGTAAATTTAAACCTACAAATCAGTTACTTCACCTGCCTTATTATATTTTTACTTATTATATCATATTGCATATACTTTATCCGGCTATCTCTTTATAAAAGTTTTTTTATCTCGTTGAGTGCTATGGATCCTATCAATGTAACTGCAAAAGCCTTTACACCAAAGCTTAAATTATCCACATGCACATATCTTCCTATATAATATTGAGTATACAAATATAGTATACCTGCCTGGGATAAATAAATATCATAAGAAGTATTTGATATATATCTTATAATTTTCATAAACAATCCTTTCTTCCATTCAAAACTGAATATGAAAATCACAAAAAATGTAGAATAAAAAATTACTGAGGGACGCTGAAAAGTCGTAATGTAGTCTATACTTTTACCGTACTGATTTCCCGTTATAAAACTATACAGCAGTGTAAAAATTGAAAGTAAAAACATAACACACACTATAGGTCTAATTTTCTTTAATTTCTGGGATATATTATCTAGATTTTTTCCCATATATCCTCCTAATGAGAAATAAAAGATCCAGTAAAATAAATTTTTTTTATTCCAAAACCACTGATCTGGAGTCACTACTTTAAAGTAATAGGTATATATAATAAAAAATGATGTCATTAAAAAACTAAGTAATAGCCACCACTTTTTTTCCATAAATTTGTATATGAAAGGAAATATTATGTAAAGCTCAATAATTAAAGGTACAAAATAAAAGTGATAAAATACATTTCCATATACTATATTGTTTAAATCAGTATGTATGTTAAAGTCCTTAGTTATAATGACTATATATAGTAAGCACCACACTATATACTGTGGTACTACTTTTAAAAATCTTCTAATTATGAATTTAAAATAACCGCATCCTTCTTTATAACTTATAGTGAGTCCCATTCCAGAAATAATTATAAATGCAGGAACAGAAAACCTTGAAAACTGATTCAATATAAAGTTAGCATTGTAAGTCGTAGAATAAGGTGTGCTCCTATACAGTATAGTTGCAGAAACATGTAATACTATTACTGCAACTATAGCAAGTGCTCTTATTACATCCATCTCCAAAACACGTCTTTTTGTAATGTCTGCCACCTTCCTTGTACAAAATATTTAATATCTACCTTGCAATTTTATTCTTAAGTCCATTTATTAGGTTCCTATACTCTTCTAATCCAGTAAAATACAAACATATAAAGTAAACTACACTGCCAAATACAAAAGATATGAAAATCGAAATCATACTTTGCTGCATAATAGATGAAATCTTATTCATACAGAAATTATTTATAACATATATAACTATTCCCATAATAGCAGAAGAACAAACTATTTTAGCAAAACTTAAAACAAGTTTTCTAATATTCATTCCTTCTAACTTTTTATTCAAGTTCCACATCATAAGTAAGGTAGTAATAACTGCAGAGATAGTTGTAGCTAAAGCAAGCCCTGAAACCTTCATATATTTTATTATAATTATATTTATAATTATATTTATAATTATGCCCACAAAACTGTTTGACATAGGGGTTTTTGCATCTTTAACAGAATAAAATGCTTTATTTAAAATATCCCTTACTCCATAGGCAATCATCGCAGGGCAGTAAAATAATAAGGCACTGGAAGTTAAATTTGCAGCTTGTGCTGTAAATGCCCCTCTCCTAAAAATTAAATTTATAAGTGGGTCTCTTAAAATTCCTATAGCCACTGATGCAGGTATCATTATTATCATTATGGTATTTATAGCACTTATAAGGGATTTCTTATACTTCACAACATCCTTTTTAACTGCTAGTTCAGATAAAGTAGGATATACAATCATAGCTATACCTATGGCAAAAACTTCATAAGCCAAGGTACTTACTTTATTTGAATAGTCCAAGACTGTAACTGCTCCAAAATATATATTATTTGCAAAACACCTATTTACAAACAAATTTAATTGAACTACTGAGGTACTTATAACTATAGGTATCATTAGCTTAAACATCTGATGTACATCACTATTTTTAAAGTCCAATATAAATTTATATCTATACTTAAGTTTCCTATACCTTGGCAAATTTATTACAAATTGAGCGAAAAATCCTATTACTGTAGCTACTGCAAATCCCTTTATACCATACCTGGAAGTTAAGAACACTAAATACACTATATAAACTAAGTTAGACACAAATGCCATAGCAGCAGGTTCATAAAACCTTTTATGGGACTGAAGTACTCCTGTAACCACACTCCCTAAAGTTACAAATATAAGTGATAAAAACATTATCCTTATTATTTCAACAGACTGAGCAAATATTACACTGTTGGAAGTAAAACCATGTCCAAAAACATATATTATCTGCTTTGAAAATATTATGAGTACAGCTGTGAGAACTATTGTAAAAAGGGACGCTATGTTTATTACATTGTTTACAAATTTATTTCTCTCACTTATAGTGCTATTTTCGATATGTTCCGAATTAAGCGGTATAAAAGTAGTAGTAAGTCCGTAACTTATAGTAGTTAAAAGGTATACCATACCCAATGCAAAATTATATATATCTGTAACATAGGTAGCTCCAAATTTTGCAGCTATAAGGGAATCCCTTACAAGTGCCAAAACTTTTCCGCCAATTATAAAAAGCATTACTATAATGGAACTTTTTATTAATTTCTTTTCTGCCATATTCTTCACTCCAACTATTTTTCTGAAAGTATTTTAGTATAAGCATTATAATATTTTGTGCAAAAGCTATCTATGGAAAATTTGTCAACTACAGCATCATATAATTTTTCTCCTTTTAGGTATATCTCATTTCTTTCCTCATAAATTTCTCTCATTTTTTTGTATATGTCTTCTACAGAATTAGGATTTATTAATGAAATTAAATTATCACCTAAAACTTTCCCTATGTCTCCTACATCTGGCGCTATGAAATATTTTTTCACTGCTGCACTTTCAAGCAAAGTCATAGGAGGTGCTCCACCTTCACTAAAGGAAGTTAAAATTCCTACTTCACCTGCGTTTGCAAAATCCAGTGCATTGGGTTTATATCCTGTAAATATTACTCTATTCTCTAAATGAAGCTGTGCTACTTTTTGTCTCAGCGTCTCTTCCATAGGCCCATCTCCAACTATCATAAGCTTTGCATCTTTAATTTGCTTTTTCAACATATTAAATGCTTCTATGAGAGATAACTGATTTTTTATAGGATGGCATCTTGCTACATTTACATATACAAAATCATTTTCTAATATATTGTATCTTGCTCGTATACTTTCTCTACTTTCCTTTATAACTCTACTATTAAAATCCATTCCGCTATTTACTACAAATTTCTCTCCTATAAATTTCTGATTACCCAAAAGGCTTTTTATATAATCCGATACACATATATATTGTTTAAAGCTGCCTAACCCTAGTGCACTAAGTGGAGTGAAAAACAGGTATTTAATCCTATTATTTAAAAAATCTCTTCTATAATCACTATGTACTGTGGCTACTGTAGGAACATCTATTTTATTTTTCAAAAAATAGTGCATAAAAAATGCTTTTGCCCCATGAAAGTTTACAAGATCAATATGATTTTCTCTTACATAATCTATTAAGTATCTATCATAGGTGACAGCTCTTTTAAACTTTACTGTATCTATATTCATACTTTTACTTTTATCATAAAGGCCTCCGCCACCTATTGTACCTATAATTGACTGAAATTTATCCTTTGAATAAAAACTCAAATTCAACACATAATTTCCACCGCCGCCTACATCGTTTCCTGATATAACCTGTAGCACCTTCATATCTTTCACCTCCACTTCAAATAACTCCTAAGTGAAAAATTCACTTATACTCCGGATATTTTTACAATCTTCAGCTCATTAAATATTTTGATAAGTCTAAGTATTTAAAAGAGCTTCATTATTGTAAAAACATCCTTTAGTATACAGTAATTTTCAACTTAGTAATTTTACATAATACATGTAAAATAAATTTGAATCATGCTTAGGAATATCTGACAAAATTGAAATCACATTTAAAAACTTTTTTGGTAAGTCTTAGCTCGCATTTTAGAAAATCTTAGAAGCTTATATATGTTTGAGGTACGAGTTCATATAAGCTTCTTTAGATTTTCAAAATACGAGCTTTAGACTTACTAAAAGTTTTTATAGTGATGAAATTTGTCAGTATATTCCCTTTAACTCAAAAACATGCCTTCATTTTTCTTTTCCCTGTACATCATTCCTTGAGATACTGCTAAGAGTATCCAGAAGTAAGTTGTAGTCTTTGGTACAAAGAATAAGTTGTCAACTAAATTCATAACGTAAAAAGCTACCATAGAAGCTAAAAATCCTATGTAAAAATGCTTATAAAATTTATTTTTTGTTGTATCTACAAAAGATTTAACTTTAATTAAAGAAGATAAAAGCAATGCCACAAAGGATACTCCACCTATAATTCCAAGTTCTGTCTCCATTTTTAAATAAGAATTATGGCAGGGCCACTTACTGTAACCATAAAATTTATACTGAGGATATATATTCGTATATTTATCATACAAGCTAACGTAATTCCCATTTCCAACCCCAAATAAAGGATAGTCTTTTATCATCTTTTGTGCAATTTTCCAAAGGTATATTCTAGATTGATTTTGAACCGGGTCATTTATAGCCATTATTCGTTCTCTTATTTCCGGTATAAATAAAGATGCCCCTGCAATTACACAAAGAGGTAGTATAAACTTAAGACTATACATAATCACTAATATAACCATTCCTATTGCCACTCCAACAATAGCATTTCTAGAACCTGTAAATGTTAGATTCAAAAGCATCAAAACTGCCAGCAAGGAATAAAATAACTTTCTTTCCCTTTTCTTTTCATATATAGCTAGCATGATCATTGGAAATATGGCTAATATCAAGAAAGCTGCCAAATTATTAGGATTATCCATAGTAGCAGTTATCTTAAACTTTGTATATCCATAATTTTTGAATTTATCACTAAGTCCAAATCCTGTAAAATTTTGATATATGCCATAGATACATATTATGATATTGGTGCATATATAAGAACCTAAAATTCCATTTAAAAGTTCTTTTCTATTCCATTCATATTTGATCATAAAAAACAATATAATATAGGATATAAATCTAAAGCTTTCACTAAGTGCAAGTTTTTTGTCTGCCGCATAACTTACTGAAACTAACATCATAAGTGCCAGTATGCTCATAAAAACAGTAAGGTAGTTAGTAATGAAATCCCTTATTCCAGAAAAAAACCTAATTCTACATTCTTTTGATGTAAGAAGTTTTACAAAGTATCCAAACAAAATAAGTGCTAGTATACAATCTGCAGGAGGAATATTTATTCTTCCTAGTGCCATCTTATTCGGCAAAAGAGGAAGCAGTACTATATAAGCACAGATCAATACGTACAAAAATCTATCTAAAAACAAAACCTCACCTCCATATCAAATATTTCCAGATAAATTATTTATCTAATATTTCTAGTATTTTTCCAGAAGCGTTTCCATCTCCAAATATATCTTTTTGATCCTTATTAGGTACAAAATTCACTATGCTATCCAATATCTTTTCCTTGTCAGTTCCAACTACTACGTTCCAGCCATTTTTTACGGTTTCTACCCATTCAGTTTCATCTCTCATAGTTATACAAGGTTTTTTCATGAAAAAGGCTTCTTTTTGTACTCCACCGCTGTCTGTTACTATCTTCTCAGAATTCATTTCAAGATTTATCATCTCTAGATATCCCACAGGTTCTATAACCTTTATATTTTCATTAAATTTAAGTCCATAATCTGTCATATATTTTTTAGTTCTAGGATGAAGGGGAAGTATCACTGCTTTATTACATTCATTTAAAGCTTCAACTATATTTTTTAATCTATCTATGTGATTTGTATTCTCAGCTCTATGTATAGTAGTTAGTATATACTCCTTACCCTGAAGCCCAATTTCTTTTATAATCTGATTCTTGTTTTCTGCTAACTTTTTAAAATTAAGTACTGCATCAAACATTACATCTCCTACATTATAAACGCCTTTTGTAATTCCCTCCTTTTTTAAATTTTCCACTGCCGATTCTGTGGGAACAAACAAAAGATTAGATAAATGATCTGTAAGAACTCTATTTTGCTCTTCGGGCATATCCCTGTTAAAACTTCTAAGTCCTGCCTCAACGTGAGCTACAGGAATTAAAAGCTTACTTGCACACAATGCTCCAGCAAGAGTTGAATTTGTATCTCCATATACAAGTACAAAATCTGGCTTTTCCTTTTCATATATCTCTTCTAATTTTATAAGCATCATTCCAGTCTGTCTTCCGTGACTTCCAGAACCCACTTCCAAATTGTAATCTGGTTTTGGTATATTGAGTTCATCAAAAAATACCTTTGACATATTTTCATCATAATGCTGACCCGTATGAACCAATATTTCTGTATGGTGTTTTCTTATTACATTTGATACTGCAGCAGCCTTTATGAATTGAGGCCTTGCCCCTACAACTGTTAATACCTTCATGTTTTTCCTCCCTGCAAAGTTTACTGTTGATTTTTAAGAAGTTGATCTTCTGGAACTTTTCTAAATTGTTTAGCAGGATTACCTGCTACTATAATTTCCTTTTCCACATCCTTTGTAACAACACTGCCTGCTGCTACAAATCCATCTTCATTTATTATCTTACCTGGAAGTATAGTAGCTTGAGCTCCAATTCTTCCACCCTTCTTTACTGTAACACCTTTGAAATGTTTGTATCTTTCCTTAGATCTTGCCGCAAAGTTATCATTTGAAGTTACAACTCCAGGTGCAATAAACACATTGTCTTCTACTTCTGAGTAAGCTGTAATATATACATTTGTTTCAATTTTACAGTTAGAACCTATTTTAGAGAAGTTCTCTATAGCAGCTCCTCTACCTATTATTGTTTTACTTCCTATAGTTACGTTTTCTCTGACTGTAGCCAAATCTGCAATAAGTGTATTTTCACCTATAACACAACCGCAGTATACTATAACTCCTGCTCCAATAAGACATCCATCCTTTATTAGAGCTGGATCAAATTTTTTCTCATCTTTAAATATACTATTTACTGATCTCATAGGCTCTTTACCTACTACGCTATTGTCATCTATCCTTACATTAGCTCCAATTTTACTTCCCTTATGTATAACTACATTATGACCTATCATGCAGTTATCTCCTATTGTAACATCGTCTTCAATAACTACAAATTTTCCTATACTTACATTATTGCCAACTTTTGAAGTATCCGATATATAATTTTCAGACATATATATTCTCCTTTTCCTGCATATTTAATAATTGAGAATGAAAGGCCTCCATTCTCAATTATTAACTGCTACCTATTTATTTTTTTCACTCCAACCATATCCATAGTTGAGAAATCTCCCATAGGGAATTTTACAGGCATACCTGTAAGTCTTGACTTATAAGCCGCCAAAATTATAGACATTCCCTTTTTGCCTTCTTCTCCATCTATAAGTGGCTTTCTATTATTATTTATTGCATCTATCATATCTTTGAAAAGAGGTATATGTCCAAAACCATATACAGTATCAGGATCTCCCTCTTGTGATTTTAATATTTTATCATCTAAATCCTTGTGATCTTCAAAATTCCAGGTTTCTATCTTATTTACTGCAAGTCCACCTATGCATACTGTTCCCTTTTCTCCAAAGACACTTAAAGTTTCTTCTAAGTTTTTAGGATAAACACAAGCAGTACCTTCAACTATACCTATAGCTCCATTTTTAAATCTTATAACAATAGCTCCAAAATCTTCAGCTTCTATATCTCTTAAGAAAGTATCACACTGAGCATAAACAGTGTCTATCTCTCCTCCCATCATCCACTGAAGTAAGTCTATATTATGTATACATTGATTCATCAATGTTCCACCGTCCAGCTTCCAAGTTCCTCTCCAAGGTGCCTGATGATAATATCCCATATTTCTATTCCATAGTATTCTAGCTGTACCATTTACAAGTCTGCCAAATCTATTTTCCTCCACAGCAGATCTAAGCTGCTGCACTGGTTTATTAAATCTATTTTGATGGCTTACGCACAATTTTACATTGTTCTTTTTAGAACATTCTATCATATCATCTGCATCTTTTATTGAAAGTGCCATAGGTTTTTCACATATTACATGCTTTTTGTCGTTCATGCAGTACATTGCTATTTCAGGATGATATCCACTTTCAGTAGCTATAGTAACTACATCTATATCCTGCTCTTCAAGCATTTTCTTATAATCAGTATAAACTGCTACTTTAGCATCTCCAACTTTTTCTATGTACTCATTTTTCCTTTGCTCTGCTTTTTCTTCTACCAAATCACAAACTGCTACTAAAACAGCTTCATCTTTATTAGCTGCTAGAGCTTCTACATGTTTGTAAGAAATTCTTCCACATCCTAAGATGGCAAATTTCAATTTACTCATAAAAACACCTCTTAAAAAGTAATATTTGTTTATAGTTTATGAATTTTTTCTCTGTTATTTTTTACATCTTTAGTAGCATTTCTTGTATCGTAAACAATTTTAGCTCTTTCTGCTATAGCCTCATAATCATAAGGGCTGTGATCTGTAGTTATAATTACTATATCGGATTCATCTATTACATCTTCCCATTTTACTGTGTGATATACTTTTCCATTACGTTTAAATTCAGGAATAAATGGATCACTTACAATTACCTCTGCTCCATTTTTCTCCAAGTGATCTATTACTTTAAGGGCTGGTGACTCTCTTAAATCATCTATATCCCTCTTATAAGCTACTCCAAGAAGAAGTACTTTTGCACCATTCATAGCTTTTTTATGTCCATTTAAAAGCTTCATAGCATTATCAACTACGAATTCTGGCATAAAATCATTTATTTCTCCAGAAGTCTCTATTAATTTTGTATGATAATCATATTCTTTTGCTTTCCATGAAAGATAAAATGGATCAAGAGGTATACAATGTCCTCCAAGTCCTGGTCCTGGATAAAAAGCCATAAAGCCATAAGGTTTTGTTTTGGCTGCATCTATTACTTCCCATACGTCTATTCCCATTCTTTCACAAAGTACAGCCATTTCATTGGCAAGACCTATGTTTATATTTCTGAAAGTATTTTCAAGTATCTTCTCCATTTCTGCTACTGCAGGACAGGATACAGTATATATTTCACTTTCCAATATGTTTCTATATAATGTAGCTGCCACTTCTGTACATTCAGGAGTACATCCTCCTACTACCTTTGGGGTATTTTTTGTCTTATACTGTTTATTACCTGGATCTACCCTTTCTGGTGAAAATGCAAGGAAAAAGTCTTTTCCACATTTAAGCCCGCCTTCTTCTAGTATAGGCTTTAACACTTCTTCTGTAGTTCCTGGATAAGTAGTACTCTCAAGTACTATGAGCATTCCTCTATGCAAATATTTTGCAACACTTTTAGTGGAACTAACTACATATGATATATCTGGCTGTTTATATAAATCTAATGGAGTAGGCACACATATAGAAACTGCATCTACATCTTTTACAAAACTAAAATCTGTAGTAGCTTTAAGTCTTCCTTCCTTAACCAATTTCTCTAAATCTGAATCCACTATATCACCAATATAGTTATGTCCTTCATTTACGGATTCAACTTTTTTATCCTGAACATCAAATCCAATAACTTCATATCCTGCTTTAGCTTTTTCTACTGCAAGTGGAAGTCCTACATATCCTAATCCTACTACTCCTAACTTAGCTTTCCTATCCTCTAATTTTTGAATTAATTCATCTCTCAACTGCGACATCTTTTTACCTCCTAGTTTAGCATCATTTCTACTTTTTTCATTATAATACAACCCAATTTCTTTGTCATCTTCATATACATACTATTGCTTTTCTTTTACAATAAAATCAAGTATATCCTTTTCTATTTTTTGTCCACACTCCTTTGGAGTTATCTTTCTGGAAGTAAGCTCTGTCATTACCTTGTTTGCATTTTGAAGAGCCTGAACCTCAGATACATTTGGCAGTATTTGCCCATACTCAGACTGCTGTACAAAAGTTCTTTCCTTAGGGTCATTTTTCACTTCTTTTATGTTGTAATCCACTTTATACGGAGGAATTCTTCCTGTTATTTTAAAAAGTGGAGTACTAGAATGATTAATGAGATATTTCATAAGACTCCAATCCTCTTTTTGATGCTGGGACTTAGAACTTACATAACCTACTTGTGCCGTTACAAAGGATGTCATCTGTTTACCATTGTATTTTGGGAAAGGTACTACAGAATAATTAAGTCCTGATGCATCTAGCTCTTGAAGATCCCAAGATCCACTTACATAGAAACTTGTTTTTCCATTTTTAAAATTGTTTCTTGCAGTTATACTATCTATATTTTCGGGCATCAACTTATACTTCTGCACCATATCCTGAATCATGGTATATCCTTTAATTGCAGCTTCATTATTAAGTCCTATATCTTTTACGTTGTAATCACCATTTTCCTTTTTAAATATATAAGCACCGTTTGCTTGAAGAATTGGGAAACTTAAATAAAAGTTATTTATATCATACTGAAATCCCTGTTTTTCTCCCATTGAAATCAGCTCTTCCAGTGTATTAGGTACCTTTTTAACTTTATCCTTATTATAATAAAGTCCATAGGTTTCCACAGATATAGGTATTCCATACATCTTATTCTTAAAAGATACAGTTTCAAGTGCCGATGGTATATATTTATTTTTATCTATAATGTTATCTGGAACCTGTGCTAGTAATTTTTCATTATGAAGTTTTTCCATCCTGTCATGTGATACTCCAAATTCTATATCTGGTTCCATATTACGTAAGGATGCTTCAATATAAGCCCTGTTGTCTCCTTTATCTGAATGAATTATCACCTTGTATCCCGAGGTTTTGGACCACTGATCTGCTAAAGTCCTAAGTTCTGCTATTTCAGGATCTGTAAGATGTGACCAAATTACTATTTCCTTGTCATTTTTACCTGTACCTGCAGTATCTGCTGTGGTGCATCCAGTTAAAAAAAGTGCAAATACCAAAACCACAGATATAAGTTTATAAAATCTCTTCATTAGAACTTTCTTCTCCTTTTCACCGCATTAATTAGCAAATTTATGCAATTTTTAATTTCTTTTTTACCAAATTTATTATATTAGCAAGCTCCTGTACTTTTAATATAAGCAGCATAATCACATACACTGCTATACCAACTATGATGCAAATAAAGAGTGTCAAAAGCTGTCCCTTAAATCCACCTAGTAAATTTCCCAGGAAATTATTTATTAAAAATATACACACTCCCATAGTACCTGCAGCTGTCATTATCTTTATTCCAACTTTAAACATATTAAATCCATTTATATTTCCAACTCTTTTTCTTAAATCCTTAGCTAAAAGCACGCAGCTTACAAATGCAGAAATTGTTGTAGCTAAAGTAAGTCCTCCTATACCCATCTTTTTCACAAGTACTATGCTCATAACTATATTTACAGCTACACCTAATGCACCATTTATCATAGGTGTAGTAGTATCTTGAATAGCGTAAAAAGCTCTGTTAAATACATCTCTTATTCCCCAAAATACCAGTCCAGATACCAAGAAAAGTAGTGCATCAGCAGTCATATTAACTGCCTGCTTATTAAAGGCACCGTGCATGAAGAGTGCACTTATTACAGGAACTCTAAGTATCAACATTCCTACTATAGCTGGTATTACTATGATATTGATATTATTTACTGCTATGCTTATATGTGACTTAAAATCTTCATAATTTTTAAGACTTCCGTCCCTAGATAAAGAAGGATATATAACCGTAACTATTGCAGATGCAAAAGTGAAATAAACAAGCATATTTAACTTATTTGCATAATCAAGTGCCAATATACTTCCTACTACAAGAGTAGAAGCCATTCTCTTTTGAACTACTTCATTTACCTGATTAACGCCAGTTCCAATCACAACTGGAGCAATCAATGAAAGCATTTTTTTAATCTTAGGATCTTTTAAATTTATTTTAGGACTATATTTATACTTATTTTTTATAAGCCATGGAATTTGTACCACTATCTGAAGTCCGTTTCCAATCATAGTAGCTGCTGTGAGGCCTACAATTCCATAATGACTTCCCATTAGCACATAAGCTATTATAGGTATGTTCATTGCTATTCCAACTAATGCTGGAGCTGTAAAATCGTCTAAAGTTTGAAGCACTGCCGTGTAGCCGCTGTTTAAACTCAAAAAAAGTATATTTATCATACTCATCTTAGTTAATAATATGGTTAAATTATATCTTTGACCTTTAAAATTAGAAATTACATTAACTATATCTGTAGTAAATATCCATCCTAAAACACATAAAAACAACGAAATAATCATTAGGATGTTCATTATGCAATTGGCAAATTTAAACATTTCTTCTTTGCCATGTTTACTATATGTTTCACTGAGTATTGGAATAAAAGTGGTAGTAATTGCAATTCCAAACAAATTAAACATCAAATTTGGTATGGTAAGTGACATAGTGTAGGCATCTGAACTAGCAGATGCTCCAAATGCACTGGCAATAAGTGCATCCCTTACAAATCCTATTACCCTGCTTGCCATTGAAATTACCATTACTACACCAGCAGCTTTAACAAGTCCATCTTTCTTCATATTTTCCTCCAAAATTATCCTACCTGCATCTAAGCACTGCCTAAAGCATTTTCAAAGAAATAGCCAGTTAGTATGCTATCTTATTTTCTTTTAAATGCCTAATGTGTAAATTATATCTTCAAGTATTTTATCACTAATCAATTCCATATACAACGAATTGAAAATAGCTTGTTAACATCTTTACTTATGTCCTAAAAATACTTTACTTAGTATAGGTATTTTATTAAGTATCCATTTACATATTAAAATAGGTATAAATCCTACTAAAATCATTATTACAATTACAAAGCTATAATTTAATTTCAACATTTGATAACATAAAACCCTGGCTCCTGTTTGTGAAAACCAGGACAAGAGGTAAATATCATAGCTGTATTTTCCCACTTTTCTAAACAATTCTCCACCTGAAGTATTCATTATGAGTTGGGATACCATTAAAAATATACTACTTCCGAGAAGAGATGTAACTAGGTTGTAGTAAGGATACACTTCCTTTCCCACATCAAATACATTCATAGCCATAAGAACTATAGAAAATACTAAAACTATAGCGTACTTATTTTTAATATTATTCCATTTATCGTAAGTATTTTTCAAATATACTCCGAAGAAAAAGTAAAACAAATAATGAATTACACCATACACATAAAATAAACCTATTTGCTTTGTAAACAACAGATTAAAAAGCAAAGTTATTACTAAAGTCAAATTTATAGGTAATTTTTTAAAAATTGGTGCGACTGCAAATATGAAAAATAATGTATATATAAACCAAAAATATTGTATTGGAATATCTAAAGGATAAATCAATATATTTGTTATGAGGCTGTTTAGCTTTACCGGTCTCGCAGCATAGTTATTCATATATAATTTTATAGGCACCGCCACTAGTGACACTGCAAAATATGGAACCATAAGTCTTTTAAATTTTCCATAAACAAAACTGCCATAATCTCTTACAGTCTTTATACTATATATCTTATAGGCGAAAAAACCTGATATAACAAAAAAGAAAGGCATATGGAATGAATATATGAGTTTATATATATAGGCATAAAATGCACTGCCATTAAACGCTGAATCAGGAAACGAATGTCCCAGCACTACTAAAAATATACCTATTCCTCTAGCTATATCCATATCCTTATAATACTTCTTCATCACTCTTTACTCCTCCACAAGCAATCAATACTAAAAACTTAGTAAAATTAATTATATTTCCTTAGGCAGCAAATATGCCAAAAGTACTCCAAGACCCAATCCACTAGTGAGCAGTGTAGTAAGTATAGGCCCATTAAATAGTGCCATTATGCCTCCAAAGAGAAGCGTTGATACTAAAAGTATATTTTTGCTTTCTACAGATCTTATGATTATCATTATAAAATAAAGCAGTATTGCAAATATGACTATACCTATAATTCCAAAATTCATATAGGCATCCCCATACCAAGTTACATTTAGCCTCATATCCGGTCTTCCATAATAAACTGTAGCCATATAGAAATTAGGATCCATATTGTATATATTTTTAAAGAAATGTCCTAGTATGCCCTGAGCTAACTTCATCTTAGGGTACATAGAAAAGAAATCAAAATACTCTAGTGCTATAAGTGAAGGCCATAAGAACACTCTTATTATTATGAGTAAATATATTGATAATTTTTTTAGGTACAATGCTGCAATTCCAAGTGCTACGGCAAGTGCCATTATTTTTTCTATAAAGCTTCTCTTTATTCCATATCTCAATATCATTCCAAAAAACGGTGCTAAGAGTAGAACTGCAAATTGAGTCTTATATGCAGCATATCCATATAACACAAGCTGCAGTACAAAAGGTATGAATACAAGTTTATATTTTCTCTTGTACATTAAAAATGCAAGTATAAATGGATTTATTATATTTCCAAGCCACTGTACAAAATAATCTACAAATTTCCCTGCATGATCCCTGTAATCCAACCTTACTGAATATACATCTTTAAAAGCCTGAATTATTTTAGTAGGCATTCCAAGCTTATAGATTATATAACCATAGCCAACTACCATAAATGCTATTAAGCCTATCCAAAAAGTTTTAGGACTAATATTTATTTGAGGTATTTTAAAATCAAACTTACTAGTAAGCAAAACTCCTATTAATCCTACTGCAGCTATTGTATATATAAATACTGGTGAATTTTTACTATCTCCAAGTCCGCTCATAATATATACTATTAGAAGTGGTGTAGTACTTAAAATTAAAAACAAAAGCCAATACAAACTTGTCAGTTCTTCAATTCTATGAGGCAGTAAAAAAACAGCCGTATATATTATAACTACAAACAAAGGCAGCATAATAAGTGACCTTTTCAAAATACCCTGATTTATTATAAAATTAAAAGATTTATAGTACTCTATTGAATGTATATATCCAAATGTTAGTGCAGCTATTATGAATAAATATAAGATAATAGATAATATCTTGCTATCCTTATTTATCATATTGTAAATTTTATGTATCATCCAGAAACCTCCTATTTTAACTGATCACTTATGACTTATCATTTAGATCTACCAAACACAAGTGATTTAAAAAATCCAACTGCAGTTCCTGCGCCATAGGCAATATGCAGTAGGAAAAATAATATAAACATAAGTGGCATATACTTTATACCATTCTTTGAACCTATCTTTATACATTCCAGTATATCTATAAGGAAATAGCTCCCCAGTGCTAAAACTTCTATAACTTTGCTGAGTAAAAATAATCTATATGTTGCACCAAACAGCAGTATGGTAAGAAGAAAAATTAAAGGTACAAGATGCCTTATTCTAACTATTTCCCTGTTTGTAATTAAAGAACCTCCTATTTCCTTCCCATTTGCAAAATTTTGAGATATTATCTTTTTTATACTGCTTCTTGGTTTATAATAGGATATTATATCTTTATTCTGGTATATTTTATATCCAGCTTTTAATATTCTATTATTCATATCATTGTCTTCACTTCTAGCTAAACTTTCATTGTAAAGTCCTACTTTATCAAATACCCATCTCCAAAAAGCTCCATTCCAAACCGTATCTACAAATCCCTGGTAATCTTTCTGTCTAAATTTAGCTACACCTATTCCAAATTTACTTTCATGTAAAAATACAATACAATTTTCTATATAAGATTTTGATGTTAAAAGATAAGTAGGTCCTCCTACATTTACTACATTTTGTGATTTTAATTTATTTAAAGTGCTTACACATCCACTTACATAATTTTTATCATAAAGTGCATGACCATCTACTCTTACAACTATATCTCCTTCTGCCATTTCTATTCCCTTATTTAAACCTGCAGATTGTATTTTTTTAGGATTATCTATTATTCTAATCTTCTCATTTTCAAATTTCTCTATTATATCTCTAGTTGAATCAGTAGACATACCATCTAAAACTAATATTTCAATAATATTATCATAAGTTTGATTTATTATAGAATTAAGGCACTTTTCTATATGTATTTCTTCATTGTACACAGGAATTATTATTGAAACTGTATCCTTATTATACATACAAATCTCCTTTTCAATTCTATGAAAATAATTTACTTTTCATATATTTTGCTTAATATAGGTTCATTGGCTTCCCAGAAATAATTATTCTTCAATCTTTTCATATTGTCTACTATGCTCTTCTTTTCTTCCCGATCTTCTATGAGTTTTCCTATGATATGCTCTAGTGTATCCTTAAGATTACCACCGTCTATTCCATATCCAAAATTGTTTTTGCAGACCTCATATCCAAATTCCGTAATTTTGTTTGCAATAACGGGAGTTTCAGTTATTATGCTTTCATAAAACTTATTTGGCATAGATATAGTAGCCGTATCTCCAGGATAAAAGGCATACGTTATGTCTATGTTCCTGTAAAGTTCTTCTAATTGATCTATATGATAAGCTCCTCTTATATCTACATTTGAAAACTTTTTTGAATATTCAGCAAGCTTTTCAGAATATATTCCCCTTCCACAAACAACTATTTGCACAAACTTGCTGTATTTTTGAGAAGCATCAATTAATGCTTTCATTTCATCATAATATCTGACAGATCCTATAAAACCAATTCTAAGTTTATCACTTGGAGTTTTTTCTATATTATTAAATAGATTTTTATAAGGAGCATTGTTTACTATGTAAATATTTTTACTTATTTTACTGTAAACTTCCTTCATTTTTGGGGTAACTACTATGTGAATATCTACTTTCTTTAACATATGTCTTTCCATTAAAATTATTAAATTATAAATACATTTGTTTAAAAATCCTTTTCTGTTATAAAAGTACAGATAGAAAAGATCATGTTCGTCATATATTAATTTCAACTTAAGTTTTTTATTTATACTAAAGCCTATAAAAAGTCCATCAAAGTCGTGGCAGTGGAGTGCCTGAAAATCTTTATTTTTTAAATAGTTATATACATCTTTTTTAAAATTTAAAAATTTAAAAGCCTGCTTATATCCACTTCCATACTGGGCATTTCCAAAAAATCTTACTATTTTTATACCATCCAAATTTTCTTCAGGCTTATCAATATAAGTTCCTTCCCTATCCCAACATAATATAGTAATTTTATGGCCAAGTTTTGTCAAAGACTTCGCCTCTTTATATACCCTGGGGTCAGGATCAAATCCATTTGTAAGTATCATTGCAATATTCAATATTCTTTCACCTCATAATCTCATTGTATATATGAATGGTTTTCTGAGCATTTCTAAGCCAGGTAAATTCACTTAATACTGTTTTCTTCCCATTTTCACCTACAATTTTAGCCTTATCCTTATGACTCAATATGTAATCTATAGTACAAACTAGATCATCTAAATCATGAGGTTCAACCAAAAATCCATTTTTTTTATCCACAATAACATCCTCTATTCCCTGACCTTTAACACCTATAACTGGTATACCACTATTCATTGCTTCTATATACACTATTCCAAAACCTTCCTGCCAGCTTGGAAGTGCAAATACATCACATTTTGGGGACATATATTTTATTACTTGAGAATGAGGTAACTTTCCTAGAAAAATCACATTTTTATTTAAACTCAAATTGTCTACAAGCCTTTTTAAATTTCTGTATTCCTCTCCATCGCCAATTACGTAATATTTTATAGTAGGATATATATTTACAAGCTTTGAAACAGCTCTTATATTCAAATCTATTCCCTTTGTCTTTATTAAAGCAGACACACTGAGCATTACATAATCTCCCTCTAGCTCAACCTGCTTATCTGCTACACATTCCTCTGGGTTAATTCCATTATTTATTACTACTGTTTTATCTAGAAGCTCCTTCTTTTCTATAATGTTTCTCAGTTTATTACTGACAGTTATTATTTTGTCTGCATTTTCCAAAACCTTAGTCACATTTTTTCTACACATATTATTCTTTTTTATAGTATATTGAAAATCCTGACCATGAATTGTCACTACAAAAGGCACTTTATACTTTTTACTAAGACTTATACTTGCAAATCCTACAGGTATAGCTGTATGTGCATGTATTACATCGAATTTAAACTTTTTATACAATTTGCTTATAATTTTCCTTATACCTAAGTACATAAAAAATCCTGAGTATTGAAGGAATAGCCCTCCCGGGAATTCTATATATCTAGGATAAAAAACTTCCACACCATCAAGTACCATTTTAGATGGAATATCAATGTAAGCTTTATACTTCTTTATGTTCCCTAAAAAAGCTGGTACATAGGGAACAGGGCACACAACCTTTACCCTACAGCCTTCATTTATGAGTTTTTGCACTTGTTTGTGGACAAAAATACCTAAAACGCTGTTAGAAGATGAGGGATACATATGTGAAATAACTAGTACATTCTTCATGGCTTTATTCATCCTTTTGCTATTTTTTTCTCTTATAGGTTGGTACTTTTTCCTCTATAAGTTTGATTATTTCCTCTTTATCTTCATTTACCACTTCTCTAAACTGTTTTATAGACTCCTCTACAAAAGTCATATCTATTTTAGCTGGTTTTTCAACAAATATCTTATCATGTTCTGTGGAAGTTAAAGCTACTTCATTCATAAGAAGTTCCTCATATAATTTCTCTCCCGGTCTTAAACCTGTATATTCTATTTTTATATCCACATCAGGTTCATATCCAGATAAAGTTATAAGATCCTTGGCCAGATCTACTATTTTTACGGGTTTTCCCATATCAAGTACAAAAATTTCTCCACCATGGGCTATGGCACCTGCCTGAATTACAAGCTGTGCTGCTTCAGGTATCGTCATAAAAAATCTATTTATTTCAGGATGGGTTACCGTAACAGGTCCCCCATGGGCTATTTGCTTTTTAAAAAGTGGAATTACCGAACCATTACTCCCTAAAACATTTCCGAATCTTACAGCTACATACTCCGTCTCACTAACTTCGTCAAAAGCCTGCACCATAATTTCACAAAATCTCTTTGAAGCTCCCATAACATTAGTTGGATTAACTGCCTTATCCGTACTTATTTGAACAAACTTATTCACTTTAAATTCATCACAACATTTTAGTACATTATAGGTACCAATTATATTATTCTTCACGGCTTCTGCCGGATTACCTTCCATAAGTGGAACGTGCTTATGAGCAGCTGCATGAAAAACCACTTCTGGTCTGTATTTATCAAATATACTTCTTAATCTATCTTCATCTCTTATAGAAGCTATAATTATGGCTTTATTTAATTTTGAATAATTATAGTTTAATTCCATCTGCACGTCATAAACGTTATTTTCATATATGTCTAGTATCAAAAGTTGCTTTGGACCAAATCTAGCTATCTGTCTGCATAATTCAGATCCTATAGATCCTCCACCACCTGTGACCATTATAATCTTATCCTTTATGTACTTATTTATATTTTCATTGTTAAGCTTAACTTCATCTCTTCCAAGAAGATCTTCTATGTTTACATCTCTTAATTTGCTCATATTTAAATTTCCATCTATCATTTCATATATGCCAGGCAAAGTTTTAAGCTTGCATTTTGTACTCTTGCATATATTTATGATTTCCCTTTTAGTCTTGATATCTGCAGAAGGCATTGCAATTATTATTTCTTCTATGCTTCTTTCTTTGCATATTCTTGGTATGTCATCTCTTCCTCCTAAAACTTTTATACCATTTATCAACTTTTTTCTTTTTGTTTCATCATCATCTACAAGTCCAACTACATCATAATTAAAATTTCTATTTTTCTTTATCTCTTTTATGAGCACTGCCGATGCATCTCCTGCACCAATTATAAGAAGTCTTTTATTTCTTATCTTTTTATATTGTCCTACGCTTTTATCTTGAAGTAACCTGTATATAAATCTTATACCGCCTAAGGTTAGCACAGATAATATCCAAAAAATTATATGTACAGTATATGGAAATCTATAATACCTATTTTCAAGAAATTTATAATTTATAAAATAGCTGTAAATTACAAATATAATATTGGATACAGAAACAGAATATACAATAGAAATTAACTCTTCTACTGATGCATATTTCCATATACTATCGTATAAATTAAAAACTTTGTTAAATACTAAAGTTATAATTACCATAGGAATAACTGAAATTTTTAAAAATATTATATATTCCTGCTGTATATTAAAATCAAATTTAAGTAATAAGGCAAAATATAAGGAACCTATAAGAAATAATATATCGTATACTATGAGTTTTTTGTCTTTTTGCATTTCAACACTTCCTAAATTATTGTAAAAATTTTATATAAAAACTCCCTTTATCTATTTTACATCATAAACAAAATTATTCAACACATTTTTTAACAGGTAATGTCACACATCACACAATTTAATACTGCTGTTCTATTTCACCAGCAGTATTGATAAATTAATTAATTTTTTGTTACTAAATAAATTGCATCTATAATTTTACATAAATTCTAAAATTATAGATGCAGCTTTATTAAACTCTATTTGTTATGAGAATTAGAAGTTATATCATCATAAACTTCTTTAAATATCTTTTGTTCTTTTAAATCCAAAAGATATTTCATAAAAGGCTTTTTCAGTTCATCTCTCTTCAAGGCATATTCCACAGTGGCTTGTAAAAATCCAAGTTTATCTCCCACATCATACCTTCTTCCCTCAAAATTATATGCATACATAGCTTCATTTTGAGCTAAAGTTCTCAGGGCATCTGTGAGTTGAATTTCTCCTCCCTTTCCTGGAGTAGTGTTCTCTAATATTTCAAATATGGATGGTGTTATTATATATCTTCCAAGTATGGCTATATTAGACGGAGCCTCTTCAACTTTAGGTTTTTCTATTAAATCTTTAACTTTGTATACCTTATCTTCTATATACATTCCTTTTACTATACCATATCTATCTACGTATTCTTTAGGAACCTCCTGTACACCTATAATTGAAGTTTTATATTCATCATAGCATTTTATAAGCTGTTTTAGGCAAGGTTCTTTACTATCTACCACATCATCACCGAGCATTACCGCAAAAGGTTGATTTCCAACAAAAGTTTTTGCACAACTTATTGCATGTCCAAGACCCTTAGGTTCCTTCTGTCTTATGTAATATATATCTGCCATATTTGATATATCCTGTACCATTTTCAAAAGATCTTTCTTGTCTTTATTCTCCAGTTCCTGTTCCAATTCTACGGATTTATCAAAGTGATCTTCTATTGCCCTCTTATTTTTTCCTGTTATTATCAAAATTTCTTCTATTCCAGATGCTACTGCTTCTTCTATAATATATTGGATGGTAGGCTTATCTACTATAGGCAGCATTTCCTTAGGTTGGGCCTTTGTAGCAGGCAAAAATCTTGTTCCAAGTCCAGCAGCTGGTATTATAGCTTTTTTTACATTCACCTTAAAATCTCCTTTCACATTCATGTTACATAGGATTACTTTTTTTCAATCTTCTTAATAAAGTTATCTATTTCAATAACTACTTCATCTTTAGGATCTATTTTCTTTGCGATTTCCAGATGTTTTTTTGCATCTTGTAAATTTCCAGAGTCCAAATAGCACATTATAAGATTAGTGCATATTTCTACGGATCTAGTGGCTTCAAATGCTTTTCTCAAATAAGCTATAGCCTTTTCATAGTCTCCAATAGATGCATAATTTATGCCCATTTCATTTACAATTTCTACTATACTGCTGTCTATATTAAGTGCATCGTTTAGGTAATAAATTGCCTTTTCATAATTTTCTAGTTTTCTATATCCAACTGCTATGTAGTAATACAAGGAAGCATTATCTCCAAAAGTATCCATAAGAGGTATTAACAATTTTAATGCTTCTTCAGGATTATCTTCCAAAAGCTCTTTTCCCCTGTCATAGTGTACAATAGATTTAAGTTCTTCTTTCATATCTGTTATTTCTAAGGTTTCTTTTCCGCCTTTTCCTACATAGTTATTTATATAAAACAATGCTTTTTCATAATCTCCCTCTTCTCTTTTAATAAGGGATTCATAAAGATATGGCAGTGCATAATTTTCTTTGGATTCGGCTCTTTTTAATATTTGCAATTCCTCTTCCTTATATATTTTGTTGGTTTTTCTAATCTCATCTACCATAGCTATAAGTTTGTCATATATTTCTATAGAATCTTCCATAGTAGATAACCCTTTTAATAATATATAGGCATCTTCATATTCTTTATTTTTAACATTCTTTGCTATTATGCCTTTTATAAATCTAATGTATTCATTATTTCCGGTTATTATGCTCTTATACTGCTTGCTAAACTTAAAATTTTCATCTGCACCTAATACGTAAAACATGCCTTCAATAAAATACCCTATTGGTATTCTATCCATATTGTTTTTAATTTTAACATCGTCAACTATATTTTTAGAACTTAAAGGCAAATATATATCTTCTGGGAAAGTAACTTTAAATATTTTTTCTAAACTTTTTTCATTTACTTCTACAAATAATAATTTAGATAATTTTTCTGCAAAATGTGATTTTATATCCATTAATTTACCACCTACACAATTTATTAGCAATTTACATCGTCTATTATTTTCATAACTCTTTTCTCAAATACATTCATTTTTTCTTCAGCATCTTTCAAGCTGTTTCCTATTATTGAAAGATAAATTTTTATTTTAGGTTCCGTTCCCGAAGGCCTAACTACAAACCAAGACTTATCCTCCATAATAAATTTCAGCACATTTGACTTAGGTAAATGTATTATATTTTCATTTATATTTATTAAATCTTTTTCTACACTTAACTTATAATCTAATTTTTTAACTATTTTTGCATCACCAAGTGTTCTTTTCATGGAATGCCTCATGTACTGGAGAATTTTTTCTATTTTTTCGTGACCTTCTCTTCCTTTAAGTTCTACTGAAATCAACTTTTCTTTATAAAATCCATATTTTTTATACAGATTTAATAGAGCCTCGTAAAGACTCATGCCCTTCGTTTTATAGTACAGCGTCATTTCACATATAAGCGTAGCTGCAATTACAGCATCCTTGTCTCTTACAAAATCTCCTGCCAGATAGCCGTAGCTTTCTTCAAATCCAAATATATACTCTTTATTTTCCTTGCTTTTAAATTCTTTTATTTTTTCTCCTATATATTTGAATCCAGTTAACACATTTACTAATTCTACTCCATATTCTTTTGCTATATCTTGAACCATCTCCGTAGTTACTATAGTTTTTACCACAACACCATTTTTCGGCAATTTATCAATTTCCTTTAAGGATGAAAGAATATAATGGGTTAAAAGAACACCTACTTGATTTCCAGTAAGTGTTTTATACTGGCCTTCTACATTCTTCACTACTATCCCTATTCTATCACAATCTGGATCTGTTCCAAATATTATATCTGGCTTTATAGCCTGTGCCATATCTAAAGCCAGTTTAAAAACTCTAGGATCTTCTGGATTAGGATATTCTGCTGTTGGAAAACTCCCATCTGGGCTTTCCTGTTCTTTTACTATATTCACATTTTCATATCCAAGTTCCTTAAGCGCCCTTCTCACTGGAATATTACCAGTTCCATGCAGTGGAGTATATATTATTTTTAAATCTTTTGCATGTGCCTCTATAAGATCTTTCCTTATAGCAAGGTTCTTTACTTTCTCTATATAGGATTTATCTATATTTTCTCCCAACATATGAAGTATACCTTTGTTTTCAGCTTCTTTTAAATCCATATGTTTTATTTCTGAAAAATCACTGATACTTTCTATACAAGATAGTATTTCATTTGCAAAATCATCTGTTACCTGTCCACCATCTTCCCCATATACCTTATATCCATTATATTGCTTTGGGTTATGAGATGCTGTTATAACAACACCTGCCTTACTCTTAAGTTCTCTTACCGCATAGGAGAGCATTGGTGTTGGATGGAGAGTTTTAAAAAGATTTACTTCTATACCATTGGCACATAAATTACTTGCAGCAGCCTCTGCAAATTCCTTGGACATTATTCTACAATCATAAGCTATGCATACGGAAATACTTGTATTATATTTCTTTATAAGATATTTTGATAATCCTTCTGTAGCTTTTCCAACAGTATATATATTCATTCTATTACTGCCTATACCTATTACGCCTCTAAGACCTCCTGTGCCAAATTCCAAATCCTTATAAAATCTATCTTCTATTTCCTTTTCATCTTCTATATTTTTTAGTTCTATTTTTCCATCATCATCCACATAAGGTGAACTCAACCAATATTCATATTTTTCTCTATACATTATCTTTACCTCCTATATGCAATATTTAACATTTACTATTATACTATAAACTATATCTAAAAACATGTATACAACCATATTTTTACCTCATAATATATATATATAACTTATTTCTTAATTTTAGGTTAATTTATTTATATAAATTGGTATTATTGAATCTCTATATGAATTAACATATAATGATATTAGTTTTTACTAAGTATGGTTATCCCTTTAATTCCAAGAGTTAAAGGGTATTTTTTTTGAAGGAAGGTGTTTATCAAGGTGTATAAATTAGATCAAAGTGAAACTCCACTGTTTGATGCATTAATGGAATATGTAAATAGGAATACCATTCCTTTTCATGTGCCAGGTCATAAAAAAGGGAACGGTATAGACGAAGAGTTTAAAAACTTCATGGGAGAAAACCCCTTTAAAATTGACGTTACTGTATTTAAATTAGTGGATAGTCTTCACCATCCTACTGGTCCAATAAAAAGGGCACAGCAATTAGCTGCAGATGCCTATGGCTCTGATGCTGCTTTTTTTTCAATACATGGAACATCTGGTGCTATACAAACCATGATCATGTCTGTAGTGAATTCAGGAGATAAAATAATAATTCCAAGAAACGTGCACAAATCCGTTACTGCTGGAATTATATTAAGTGGTGCAATACCTGTATATATGCAACCTGAACTAGATAAAACAATAGGAATTGCCCATGGTGTTACTTCTGAAACCGTAGAAAATACTTTAAAACAAAATCCTGATGCAAAGGCTGTTTTAATTATAAATCCCACCTATTACGGAGTAGCTGCAGACATTAAAAAAATATCAGATATAGTACACAATTATGATATTCCTTTAATTGTAGACGAGGCCCATGGACCACACCTTGGTTTTAACGATAATTTGCCAATATCAGCTATGCAAGCTGGTGCCGATATGTGTTCCCAAAGTACTCATAAAATAATAGGTGCTATGACTCAGTGTTCGCTGCTTCACGTTCGTTCAGAGCGTATTGATATACACAAAGTTCAACAAGTTTTATCTCTACTGCAAACAACTTCACCTTCTTATGTCTTAATGGCTTCGCTGGATTGTGCCAGAAGGCAAATAGCTCTCCATGGAAAAGAATTGCTGAGTAAAGCTATTGACCTGTCAAGTTATGCCAGGTATAAAATCAACAATGTACCAGGCTTCTACTGTTTTGGTGAAGAAATAGTTGGTAATCCCGGCGTAGTGTCCCTTGATCCTACCAAAATAACCATAACCTGTAGAGATTTAGGTATTACAGGCTATGACTTAGATATGATTTTATCAAATAAGTATCATATACAAATGGAACTCTCAGATTTATATAATATTTTAGCTGTTGGTTCTTTTGGCGATACTAAAGAAAATATAGATGCCCTTATAAATTCTCTAGAAGAAGTAAGTACAGAATACTATGGGAGAGGAACTAGAAAATCAGACTTTCTGGATATGCCTTCTATACCAGTACAATTAAAAATTCCGAGAGATGCTTTTAATTCTGAAAAAACGCCGGTGCTGTTAAAAGACAGCATAGGTATGATAAGTGGAGAATTTTTAATGGCATATCCTCCTGGAATACCAGTGCTTTGCCCGGGTGAAGAAATAACAAAAGAAATTGTAGACTACGTGCAAGAACTAAAAGATACTGGATTGTATGTTCAAGGCACAGAAGACCCTGAAGTTGAATATATCAAAGTAGTAAAATAATTTCTCAAACAAAAATAAAATTACACTGCGGATATTTTTACAACCTTCAGCCCATTAAATATTTTGATAAGTCCAAGTAAAAAATTTTGAAAAAAACTAATAACTTTTGAAAACTCGTACCTCAGACAATTCAAAAGCCATAAGTTTTTCAAAAATTTTTTACTAAGACTTATATGAAAAATATTTAAATGGGCTTCATTATTGTAAAAATATCTCTCCGTGTAATTTTATTTTTTTGTATAATTATTTTATTCATGTTTGATAGAAATACGTATTAACCATCGTATTAGATTTATGAATAGCTCTTCGGGAGGTATATGATGAAGATAGATGAAAGTAATTATATAAGTGAACTAAAGCGAAAAAATAGTAAAGCATTGGATTACACTTATTCAAAATATGTTGGATTGGTATATATGGTAGTTTTTGATTTATTAAAAGATACAGCATCTAAGCAGGATATTGAAGAGTGCGTAAGTGATATTTTTATATCACTTTGGAAAAGTGCCGCCAAATATGATGCTAATATTACAACTTTTAAAAAATGGCTTGTTGCTATATCAAAATATAAAGCAATTGACTACATAAGGAAGCTAAATAAAACACCTAAAGCCGTTGAACTTAAAGATGATACAGCAATATCCAATGATAATATTGAGGAAAAAATCATTCAAACTAATGATGTTAATACTATTCTAGGTATTATAAAAAACATGAGTGAAGTTGACAGACAAATATTTATAAAGCGATATATTCTAAATGAAAATATTAACAATATTGCTGAATATTTAAATCTACCCAGAACTGTAATTGACAATAGATTATCTAGGGGCAGAAAATTTATAAAAAATAAATGGGAAAAGCTTATGGGGAGGTAATTATATGGGAACTGTAAATAGTGATGAAGATATTATATTTGAGTTACTAAATTATGCTGAAATTGATGATAAGTTTGATGAAAGCTTTGAATTAGATGATTTAACCTCAAAAAGAATTAAAAAGAACCTTAAAAAGAAATTACAAAAAAGAAAGAACAAAATAAAATATGCTGTTACAGCATGTATATTAATATGTTTAAGTACCGCTGCAATAAGTAATCCTACCTTAGCTGTTAATATAAAGGAATCTCTAACGCAATCAATAGCAAATATACGAGGTGATTATGCAGACTATAAAAAATATACTCAGCACGTTAGTCTAACAGCCTATGATAAAAATATTAAATTTGTAATTAATGAAATAGCAAGTGACAATAATAAAATTATGATTTCTTATTCTATCATTGGTGACAATAGTTTAAAAAACACATTGAACGTTCCAGGTGGAATTACGGGAATGTTGAAAATTAATGAAAAAAATTTTACCTTTGGTGATTCTATAGGAAGTGAAAATCAAATTGGTGATAAAAGATATGATGGTGTTATGGAAATAGATATAATGAAACATAACTTTCCAAATACATTCTATTTATCTATGAATATTACTCAAATAGCTGGATTAAACGGTAACTGGAAATTCAATATCAAAGTAGATAATAAGGATATAGAAAAAGAAACTAAAACTTATAATGTTAACAAAAATATTAGCATTGGAAATACAAAGTATAGAATAAAAAGGATATGTATCACCCCCTTATCTACTAGTATAGAAGTTGATGGAGATATTTCTAGGCATTCTTGTTTTTTATTTGATGATAGTGGTAATATGATAATTTCTCAAAGCGGCTCTGGAGATGGATCCCATGGAGAACTTTATTATAATGCATTAACAAACCGCAATACAAAATCACTCACTTTTTTGCCTTTTGACTATAAAGAAGATTATGTACCTCCAAGATTTTATAATATGGATAAACTTCCACTTGAACTATCTCAAGGAGAACTAGGGAAATTAATAGTGAACAAACTAGAATGGGATAATGATGTTTTAAAAGTCTACTATTCTGCTGAAGGAAAAATACCTATTGAGCAATCACAAAAATTACTTTTATTAGATGAACAAACTAATAAAAGTATAATCAGTGAAAATAGATATAATACTAACATAAATCCATCAAATCAGCATGACTTTATAATGTATTTTAAAGGTGTCTCTAAGGATAAAAAATACAAAATAGGTACATCAAATCTAGAAGACTTTTATAAATTATATGATGCTTCTAAGTTTACCATAAAATTGAAGTAATCAATGTATTGAAACAAGGCGCACTAACAAGTAATGCGCCTTTTCTTTCCGAAAACTATAAGCTAAGTACAAATATAATATTGTTTAAAATAATCATTTAAAAGTTGCACATACTTAACTTAATATACCCTAAATTGATAAATTTAAAATACTTTCCTTGAATTTATCTTTTTACATAAGATTGCAGCTATTAATCCAGTAATAACTATTGCTGCTATGGTGTATCTTGACATAAATCCCATCCAACCATGGTTATTATCATCAAAGAGTATGCAAAATAAACCGCAAGTTTCTAGAAAAACTAATACTATAAAAAATATAGGTAATTTCCTTTCTGAATAAATTATACCTAAAAATGCTATAGCAAATACTATCCATGATGCAAAGTATACTATATAGCTATAATACTCAAATTTACTCCAAATGGTCTTACTATACAAATTTCCATACTCATCCATTGCTTTATCATCTAGTTTATCTTGACTATGTGTATACTTGAAAGTAACATTATATTTTAAAGTTTTTTCATCATTAGCATAGATAAAGGATGTTTCAAAACCAGAATCCCTTTCTGATATTGGAATTTCATTTTCTTTATTATATGAAAAGAATTTTTTATGATCTTTCCATACAGAACAATAATAAATACCATTATTGTTTTGAGAATTATATTTATCAAGTTTCTCAGTTATCTTTTTTTCAGTGTCTTTACTAAAGTTATCTTCGTTTTTTAAAATATCCGCTAGCTCATCCTTAATTATGTAGGAAGACTGTTTATAGTATTGGGTACCAAAACCGTCTTTTAAAAAAGTAATCCTATTTTTATTATATATTAAACTTAGTGCAGCACCAATTAAATAAATAACTATAGCACATAAAAACAAATACTTCCAAAACTTTTTCTGTTTTGAAATAATCAATGATAATTCAGCATCTACTTCCTTTACTGGTCCAAACTCTTTTATAGCAATATCAATACTATCATCTTCATTTAATCCCTTACTCTGGAGCTCTTTTGTTCTTTCATTCAAGTGAGTTTTCATTTCTTCTTTTAATATCTTAACATCTTTATCTTTATCATTAAAACTTTTATAAATTTGCTTAATGTAGTTATTAATTCTGTCCATGACCTTCCCCTCCCAAGCTTAATTTGAATCAATTCTTTACTCATCAGTATCTAAAACGAAACGGTTCATTATCTTTTGTAATGCCTTCCATTCTTTTGTCTTTTCTTTAAAAATCTCTTTTCCTTCTTCTAAAATTTTATAGTAACGCCTCCTTCCCCCGCCAGTATTTTTTTCATCATTCCAGTAGCCTTCAATGTAATTTTTCTTTTCTAATCTTTTTAAACATACATATAGTGTAGTTTCTTTCATTTGAAATTCATCATTAGACTTTTCTCTAATTCTCTTTGATATTTCATAACCGTACATATCATTTTCATACAGAACTGACAGTATCAGTGTGTCTATATACCCTTTTAAAACTTCCTTTTCAAATTCCATTTTGCACCTCCTCTTTATAATAAGGATTACTTCATAAAATGTAGTACATTTTTATATTATCACAAACTACTGTATAATGTAAAGTAGTTTGTGATAATATTTCCATATTCCATTTAACGTACCCCGAATTTTAAAGCTTTTCGCTCTTTCAAAAATCTCCAGTTTAAAAAAATATTTTCTATTTTTATCTTCTAAATAATAGGATTTCTCTAACGATGTTTTACGTATATATTTTTCGATATGGTCATATATATCCTTTACTTCTTTATAATTAAAAATCTATCTATCATAAATTTGTAATACACAAACATAATTATTTGATTTGCGAACATAAAAACACCGTAAAATTTTTTTAAAATAATACGGTGCTTCAGTAAATTATTCACTTTTTAATTGTTATATTAAATAAGAAAACTGTTAATTAACTTTCTATATTCCATTTAACATTATAGCCACCTTGATGTTTTCCTTCAACTTGTATTTTGTAATTACCATTCTCATTTATATTAACTGTTTTAGTAATATGTTTTTTAGGATTTTCAGTGCTAAATAATTCCTTATTATTTTCATTTTCTAAACTTACTTTTAAGTTACCTTCTTTGGTAGTTACTGATACATCTAAGACCAATTTATCACCCTTTTTAAGACTTATAGGAGTATATTTGTAACCAATAAAACTAAAGTAATACATTATCATTCTATTCTTAGTATTATATTCAATGGATTTAGTAGATGTAAAACTTCCTCTTCCATTAGAGTTACTAAAAAACATAGCTAAAAGTAATATTAAAATAAGTGATAAAATACACACTGGAATTGTAAGTATAATTTTAGTTCTGGTTCTTAACATAACCAATTATCTCCTTTTAACAACATTAATTACATTATACACCATATTGTTTAATTTTCAAAGAACATTCATATATTTGACTTTATAGATTAATGCATATAAACTTCATGTTGCGTACCAACATTATGCTAATTTTTTTGTATTAAGACATTCCTCAAGAAATATATGAATATCCTTATTGTTTTTTAAAGTAATAACTTTTTCTTTGTATGGGGAAATTCTATCTTTTAAATTGTCTTTTCCTTCATTATAATTTTTTGACCATTGCAACATACATTTAAGCATTTGGTATCGTGGATTATAAATACATTCTTCAATACCAAGTCGTTGCTTTACCCAGCGTTTAATAATCCTGTAATTCCCTAATTTCGGCGAAATTTCAAGTAAGATAATTGTATCTGCCATCTTTAACCCCTCTTCAAAACAAGATCTCCCTGTATCTTCGATAATCCAACTTGGTTGCTATATTATTGAATAAAACAGATTATCCCTTTCCTTAACGGGTCTTTTGCGATTACCCCAAGGGTTTAATTTATCAGAGATATGTACAATTTCATCAATTGGTTGGTAAAGGATTTTTAATATTAGGGACAATTTTTCTGCAAGTGTTAACTTGCCACTTGATACTGAACCAACGATATATATTTTCATATTTAATTACTCCTTTACATACAAATAACTTTTCTTCGTTATAAAGTACTATTCTGTACTAACTAACATTAGTATAAGTTGATTTTTTGCTTAGACCTCATGTATAGATATTACTAAACATTCCTTACCTTAACAAACTTAGACTTTCCAACCTGAATAACAAAACTATTACCTGAATTTTGCATTAGAAAATTATTATACTTCTTACCATTTATTCTTACAGCATTTTGATCTATAAGGCGCTTAGCCTCACTATTACTAGCTGCAATTCCACTTCCTGTAATAATTTTTACTAAATTCACCTCGTCATTTGATGCAAAGCAATCTTGAGACAAAATAAATTCGTCAATATCATTTGGAATGAGATTTTTTTGAAATACAGTCTTAAAATGCTCTTCAGCAGATTCTGCTTCACTTACTCCGCAATATAAGGTTGTTATTTCTTTTGCAAGCTGCATTTTAATATCCCGGGGGTTTGTTTCTGTATTATTAAGCTTTAACTTAATTGCTTCAACTTCATCTGGATGAATATCTGTGGCAAGTTCAAAGTATTTAATAATGAGATTATCTGGGATAGTCATTATCTTTTGGTAAATTGAAATGGCATCCTCACATATTCCAATATAATTTCCTAAACTTTTACTCATTTTTTCAACACCATCCGTACCTTCAAGTAAAGGCATAAATAGAGCTATTTGACTTTCCTGGCTATAATCTCCTTGTAGTGTACGCCCCATTAAAACATTGAAGGTTTGATCTGTACCACCCATTTCAATATCTGCCTTTACCGCCACAGAGTCATACGCCTGCATCAATGGATAAAAAAATTCATGTAATCCTATAGGTTTATTGTTTTTATATCTTTTCTCAAAATCATCTCTTTCTAGTATTCTTGCAACAGTAACTTTTCCAGCAAGCTTTAGCACATCTTCAAAATTAAGCTTAGATAACCATTCGCTATTAAACCTAACTTCTGTTTTATCTCTATCAAGTATTTTAAATACCTGTTTTTCATAAGTCCTAGCATTTTCAATCACCTGCTCCGTTGTCAATTGTCTGCGGGTTTTGCTTTTTCCTGAAGGATCACCAATTTTTCCAGTGAAATCACCAATTATGATTACTGCTTGATGTCCTAAATCTTGCATTTGTTTGATTTTTCTAAGTACAACTGCATGACCAAGATGTATATCTGGTGCAGAAGGATCTAGTCCGAGCTTAATTCTAAGAGGAATTCCTGAGGACACACTTTTCTCCAGCTTTCGCTTTAAATTTTTTTCGCTCACAACCTGACTTACACCTTTCATAATAATTTTAAACTGTTCTTCAACATCTTTCATTTCTGTCATCCTTTCTTATAAACAAAAAATTAAAAACTCCCGTCCGCTGCATTACGCAAAGGACGGGAGTTTTACTCACGTGTTACCACCTCAAAATTTATTTATACATCACTGTATAAACCTCATCGGGTACGGCACAAAAGGCTTATACCCTAGCGATGTAACGGTCGCACCCGGCAACAACCTACTAAGATATAAATCTTTTCAGTGTACCACTCAGAGATGTATTTCAAAATCTGTTTTCTACCCCTCTCATCAACCGGTAGCTTTCTGTTGAAAACTTATGATTTCTACTTCTTCTCATCGCAGTTTTGAATATTTAGCTCATATTATATCACTTAAATCTAATGCAAGTCAATTTTTATTAGATACTTTCATTTAAATGATCACTTATAAAATAAAAACATTATGAATATAATCACACCGACCCTAAAATTTACAATGAGAATATTAAGCATTAATTAAATTCTGGATTTCATTCAATAAAACAGGAAAATCAATATATCCATCACGAGCAATAAAATGCTTTCCTGATGAAAGGATCATAAGATTTGCATCTAACTCTTGGGCTAATTTTTGTGTTGCTTTGGTTGGAACAATATCATCATCTTTTGCAGTAATAACAATTCTTGATTGAACTAGACTTTTTATTCTTTCAATGTCAAGTGGTCCATCTACAAATTCTTGTAGACCTTCTGTTTGTTTCTCCATGGGATTTTCATTTATGAAACCTGAAACAAGTATTGCACCTTTAATTTTTATGTTTTTTTCAAGAACATAGCGAAGTGCCGTAACACATCCCAGACTATGACCAATAAATATCGTATTTTCATCAATATCCAAAACATTTTTACGAAGATGTTTAAGCCAGGATTCAAGATGAGGATTATCCGAATCAGGCATGTTAGGAATATGAATTTTAACAGGATTATTTTTAAACTGTTCTTTTAGCCATGGAAACCACTCTGCTTGATTGGAAGATGTATAACCATGAATAACATAAATATTAGTACTTTTCATTTTATTATTTCTCCTAATTATATAGATAATTTTTACTTCATAATTATTTATTATTTTGAATTTATTAATGTTTCATATTTCAAATATATTTATATAACTAAAAGTTGACTTATATTCGGAAAATATGAGGACAAAATTGAAAATCACATTCAAAAAATTTTTTAATAAATCTAGAGCTTGGCATTTTGAAAACCTATATGGATATTCTAACTTTAAAAAAAATCTAGAAGACTTTTATAAATTATATGATGCCTCTAGGTTCACCATAAAATTAAAGTAATCAATGTATTGAAACAAGGCGCACTAACAAGTAATGCGCCTTGTTCTTTTCGATAACTATAAGCTAAGTACAAATATGATATTGTTTAAAATAATCATTTAAAAGTCGCCCACGCTTAACTTAGTATGCCATAAATCAACAAATTTAAAATACTTTCCTTGAATTTATCTTTTTATATAAGATTGCAGATATTAATCCAGTAATAACTATTGCTGCTATAGTAAATCTTGACATAAATTCAACCAAACCTTGTTTATCAAAGAGTAGATAAAATAACCCACCAGTTTCTAGAAAAACTAATACTATAAAAAATATAGGTAATTTTTTTTCTGAATAAATTATGCCTAAAAATGCTATAGCAAATACTATCCATGATGCAAGGTATAATATATAGCTATAATTTCTAAATTTACTCCAAATGCTCTTATAATACAAATCGTCATACTCAGCCATTGCTTTATCGTCTAGCTTATTTTGACTATTTGTATACTTGAAGGTAACACTATATTTTAAAGTTTTTTTATCCTTAGCATAAATATAAGGTACTTTAAAATCAGAATTCTTTTCTGACATTGGAATTTTATTTTCTCTATAATATGAAAATAATTCTTTATGATCTTTCCATACAGAACAATAATAAATGCCATTATTGTTTTGAGAATTATATTTATCAAGTTTTTCAGTTATTTTTTTTTCAGTGTCTTTACTAAAGTTATCTTCGTTTTTTAAAATATCCGTTATTTCAGCTACAACTATGTAGGAAGACTGTTTATAGTAATGGGTACCAAAACCATTTTTATAAAGGATATTCGAATTTTTATTATATGTTAACCCTAGTGCAGCGCCTATTAAGTAAATAATTATAGCACATAAAAACAAACACTTCCAAAACTTTTTCTGTTCTGAAATAATTAATGATAATTCAGCATCTACTTCCTTTACTGGTCCAAACTCTTTTATAGCAATATCAATACTATCATCTTCATTTAATCCCTTATTCTGGAGCTCTTTTGTTCGCTCATTCAAGTGAGTTTTCATTTCTTCTTTTAATATCTTAACATCTTTATCTTTATTATTAAAGCTTTTATAAATTTGCTTAATGTAGTTATTAATTCTGTCCATGACCTTCCCCTCCCAAACTTAATTTGAATCAACTCTTTACTCATCAGTATCTAAAACGAAACGGTTCATTATCTTTTGTAATGCCTTCCATTCTTTTGTCTTTTGTTTAAAAATCTCTTTTCCTTCTTCTAAAATTTTATAGTAACGCCTCCTTCCCCCGCCAGTATTTTTTTCATCATTCCAGTAGCCTTCAATGTAATTTTTCTTTTCTAATCTTTTTAAACATACATATAGTGTAGTTTCTTTCATTTGAAATTCATCATTAGACTTTTCTCTAATTCTCTTTGATATTTCATAACCGTACATATCCCTTTCATACAGAACTGACAGTATCATTGTGTCTATATACCCTTTTAAAACTTCCTTTTCAAATTTCATTCCACACCTCTTCTTTATAATAAGGATTACTTCATATAATGTAGTACATTTTTATGTTATCACAAACTACTGCATAATGTAAAGTAGTTTGTGATAACATTTCCATATTTTATTTAACGTACCCCGAATTTTAAAGTACGATAAACGAACCCTTACTTTCTAATTAACAAATTCACTTGCAAAATAATACTCAAAAATAAGAGAAAATATTATGCCTGCCCAGTAAACGTTAAGTATAAAAGTACTATATTTAGTAGTATTATTATTGTAGCTATTAGAACACCTAACAGTCGTATAGAACCTTTATTAACTAAGATTCCCATCAAATCTTTACGTTTAGCTATAGTTAACATTTGAATTATTGGAAATGGCAAAATAAAACTAAGTGCTACCTGACTTAAAACAAGAGCATACATTGGATTAATTCCAAGTGAAATAATAATTAGGGCTGGTATCATTGTTATAAGTCTTCTTAAATTTATAGGTATACTTAAATTAACAAAGCCTTTCATTATAGTTTGACCTGCGAGAGTTCCCACAGCTGAAGATGATAATCCTGATGCAAGCAATGCTATTCCAAATGCACCACTTGATAAAGAACCTATTAAAGGTTGTAATGATTTATGAGCCTGTTCCATTGTATCTACTATCATTCCGCTTTTATAAAAGACTGCAGCCGATACTACAACCATTGCAGCATTAACAATAAAAGCTATATTCATAGCTATAGCAATATCTATTTTTTCCATTCTTAAATGGTTTAATTTTCCTTTATCTGACAAATCAATACTTCTATCTTGAACTAATTGTGAGTGTAAGTATATTACATGAGGCATAACTGTTGCACCAAGCATACCTACGGCAATTAACACAGCTTGACCATTAGGCAGCATAGGAATTATTGTATGGATGCCTACTTGACTCCAATCTGGTTTAGCAAGAAATATCTCTATTATATATGCAATAGAGATTACAGCAACAAGTGTTGATATTATAATTTCTATCATTTTTTGTCCATACTTTTCCATATAGCAAATTATAAATGTTATTACTCCTGTAAGAAGTCCCGAATATATCATAGGTATATGAAACAATAAGTATAGCCCTAATGTTCCTCCAAGAAATTCTGCTAAATCTGTTGCCATAGCTCCTAGCTCAGCAATAATCCAAAACACCCAGTTTACAGCTTTAGGGAATACCTTGGCACACATTTCAGGAAGATTGTGTCCTGTAGCTATCCCCAATTTAGCGGACATAGTTTGTAAGAATATAGCCATTATATTACTCCATAAAATTACCCAAATTAAGGTATAGTTAAATTTTGATCCTCCGCTAATATTAGTTGCAAAATTACCAGGATCAATATATGCTACACTTACAACAAAAGCAGGTCCTAAAAATTTTATTAATTCTTTTATTTTACCTTGTTCTATTACATTTTTCCTATTTATATCTTTTTTTATAGAGATATCTCCTGGTTGATTTAAACTAACATCAATTGAACTTTTTTCACTCTGCATTAAAATGCCACCCTTCTTATTAGATATGTTAATCACAAATAAAATAGTTATTACTAGTTAACCTTGTTAGCTAAGACTAAATTTTTTTCTAATATAAACTATGTAATAACAAAAAAAATGTTCCAATAAAGCAATTTTTTATTTGCTCAAACATATACTTTATTAAAAGACTACAGCTGAAAGTAGGTGAAAATATGGCTAAAAATAATTTTTACACTTTTAATGAATATATGAAAAAGGAAGATAAACATCTTACTGCTTCCATGGAAGATTATCTTGAGATGATATATAGGTTATCTTTAAATACAGGATTTACAAGAATTCATGAACTTTCACATGCACTTAATGTTCAGCCTCCTTCAGCTACAAAAATGGTACAAAAATTAGCAGAATTGCAACTTTTAAAATATGAAAAGTACGGAATTTTAATACTTGAGAAGAAAGGAAAGGCTCTTGGAGCTGAATTATTAAATCGTCACAATATTATTGAAAACTTTTTAAGGATACTTGATGTTTCAGAGTCTAATGTTTTGGAAGAAACTGAAAAAATTGAGCATACAGTAAGTAAGCAAACAACAAAATGTTTTCAAGATTTTTTAGAATTTATTAGAGATAACCCTGAAGTAATTAATAGTTTTAAAGCTTATAAAAATACTTTTAAATAATAACTGCACATCAGTATAAAAACTTATAATATTTCTATACTGTACAATAACATTAAGGACAGAAATGCCCTTTTTGGTTTTTACATTTTTCTAAACTATTTGTTTTGCTATTGTCAATAAAAATTTCGAGGGGAACCTTATAAGTAGTACCATTTCTTAATTCTAGATACAAAAAAATAACCCCTGATTTTATAATCAGAAGTTATTGATTTTCCCACTAAGTAAGATTCTATTTATAAAGTATTCTACCATCTACATTTTTAACAGACTTACATCCTGTTAAAACCATAGCTGATTTTAATTCACTCTTTAAATTTTCTACATAAACCTTTACTCCTTCTCTTTGTCCTCCAAAGGATGCAGTTACAAAAGGTCTTCCTATAAGTACGGCATCTGCTCCTAAAGCTAACATTTTAAGTACATCCACACCAGTTCTCACGCCGCCATCTGCAAGTATTGTAACCTTGCCTTTAACTAACTTCGCTATCTCTGGAAGTACCTCTGCCACTCCAGGCGTTTGATCTAAAACTCTTCCACCATGGTTTGAAACAACTATGGCACTTACTCCAGCTTTAACTGCAAGTTCTGCTTCGTCTGGAGTCATTATTCCCTTTAGTATAAAAGGAAGTTTTGTACTTTCTACAACTTCTTTTATTTCTTCTAAAGTCTTAGGTCCCACAGGTTTTCCATGAAGTGCTAAAGTTATTAATCCTGCAGCATCTATATCCATTCCTACTGCAAAAGCTCCTGCTTTTTCAGCAAGTTTTATTTTACTTATAACATTTTTATTTTCCCAGGGTTTTATTACAGCTATACCTTCTCCATTAAATTCTTTAAGCTTTTCAAGATTAGTTATAAGAAAAGAATCTACTGCTGTATCTCCTACCATAGGATATATTCCTGCATCCAGACATCCTCCTATAACCGAGGAAATATACTCTTCCTCAGTAAACTTTCCACCCATATTCAAAGTAGTTCCTGATACAGGTGCTGCAAAAACAGGTATGTCCATCTTTTTTCCAAATAACTCTATTGAGGTGTCAGGATCTTTAGCATCATGTATAACTCTCATATTTAATTTACATTTGCTCAGAGAATTAAAATTTTCTTTAAAAGAATCTCCTGTTCCCTTTCCTCCCATACCTGGCACTTCTCCAGCACAGGCGTTTCCATTACAGGCAGGGCATACCCTGCAGCTTCCATTTAAATTTTCCCTTGCATTTTTTAATATATCTTTATAGTTCATAATAATGCCGCCAAATATTAAATTTTTTAATATTTAGCAGTTCTTCACCCCTTTCAAATAATATTTTATTAAAAATAACTCATTTTATTTGAATATTAAGTTTAGGCATTTTCAAAGAAATAACTAATCCATATGCCAGCCTATTTTCTTTCAAATGCCTTATTAAAATCATCTTCTCCATATATCCTTATATTGTTTTTGCTTAAAAGTTCTGCCGTTACTCCAGCACCCTCTATAATATTTCCACTAAAGCTTCCATCATAAATTTTACCAAAACCACAGGAGGGACTTTTAGACTTTAAAATAGCTTCTTTTATATTACATGCCTTAGCTACTTTTAAAGTTTCATAGGCTCCTTTTAAAAATTCACTTGTACAATTTTCTCCAGTAGAACTCATTACAGCAGCTTTTCCATCTATCACATCTTTACCTGTACCACCACATATTTCGCAAGGATTTCTAGGAGTCTTCAGTCCACCTAACTGTTCCGGACATAGTGGTAGCGCCTTTCCTTCTTTCACGAGACTTAGTACTTTCTCACAAAGATTATTTTCCCCATTATATTTAGTATTAATGCCACACAAGCATGCACTTACTAATATCACTCCAGCCACACTCCTTATTTCAATTCAACTATTGTAACTCCTGTACCGCCTTCACCATATTCTCCAAGCCTGTGATTTTTTACATGAGAATGCTTCTTCAACATATCAGTTATAGAATTTCTAAGCACTCCGGTACCCTTACCATGTATTATAGTAACTTCTTTAAGTCCTCCCATGTATGCATCATCTAAATATTTGTCTACAGTATAAGTTGCCTCTATAGAGTCCATTCCCCTTAAATCCACTGAACTTGAAACATTTCTCAAATTTAATTTGGCTTCTCTTTTTAACTTTTTCTTTTCACTTTTTGAATTACCACTAGAAGCTCTCAATTCTTTCAACTTCACACTTATTTTCATGATTCCTGCTTGAACCTGTACTTCCCCTTTGCTGTCAGGTTTTGATAGTACAACTGCTTTTTGATTTAATGAAGGTATGAATACTTCCTGCCCTTCTTTTACAGATTTAAGCTCTTCTCCAACATCATTTTTATTATCATACAACTTTTCTTCAGTTTTCTCTAATCTATCCTTGAGTTTTTTTCTATTTTCCTCTAATTTATGCCTTACAGAAGAAGTGTATCCCATTCTTTCCAGTTCTCTCATATCCTTTAGAATTTTATCTGCTTCTTCTTTAGAATTTCTTATTATTTCCTTTGCCTCTCTCTGTGCTCCAATAATAGCCTTATCTCTTATATTTTGAAGTTTACTTGCTTTTTCTTCATATTTTTCTTTGATTTTAGCTGCCTCACTTTTTAGTATTTCTGCTTCTCTAGCAAAAGTTTCAGCTTTTGATTTTTTTTCCTGAAGGCTTTGAATTAAATCTTCAAATTGTAAGGCATCGCTAGCTATATTTTCTCTAGCATCTTCTATTATAAACTCTGGTAATCCAAGTCTTTTGGATATTTCAAAGGCATTAGACTTTCCTGGTACTCCTATCATAAGCCTATAAGTAGGTCTCAGAGTTTCTACGTCAAATTCTACAGATGCATTTTCTACTCCCTCATTTTTTAAAGCATATACTTTTAATTCACTGTAATGAGTCGTAGCTACTATAGTGCATCCTCTTTTTCTTAAATTTTCAAGTATTGATACTGCAAGAGCTGCACCTTCTGTAGGGTCAGTACCTGCACCTAATTCATCAAACAATACAAGAGATTTTTCATCAAAATTTTCAATAATATTTACTATATTAGTCATATGTGACGAAAATGTAGATAAATTCTGCTCTATGCTCTGCTCATCTCCAATATCTGCAAATACCTCTGTAAAAAACCCTACGGTAGAATTCTCCCTAGCAGGTATCATAAGTCCACTTAGTGCCATGATGTGCAAAAGTCCTATGGTTTTAAGAGTCACAGTTTTTCCTCCTGTATTAGGTCCTGTTATAACTAAACAGCTAAAATTTCTACCTATATATACATCCATAGGTACTACTGTTTTTTTATTTATAAGTGGATGCCTTCCTTCTATAATATTAACTACTCCATTTTCACTTACATTGGGAATATTTCCATTTAACTCATTTCCAAATTTAGCTTTGGCAAATATAAAATCAAGTTCCCATATTATATCTGCATCTCTTTCAACCACTGTTATATTATCATATATTTGCTGAGATAGCTCAGCTAATATCCTATCTATCTCTGCTTTTTCCTTTAATTTTAGTTCCTTTATTTCATTGTTCAAATTTACAAGTCCCATAGGTTCTATATAAAGAGTTGCCCCACTTGAGCTTTGATCATGGACAAGTCCTGGCACGGATGACTTATTTTCCGCTTTTACAGGAAGCACGTACCTGTCTCCCCTCATGGTATATAAGTTATCCTGCAGATAATCAGAGTAACTTCTTATAAGTGAATTTACCCTATCTCTTACTGAAGCATTTTTATCTTTTAGACTTTTTCTAATATTGTAGAGAAGAGAACTTGCCTTATCAGATATTTCATCTTCGCTTTCTATAGCTATAAAAATTTCATCTTCTAAATTTTTTAAAGGAACAATACCTGCACATATATCTTCTATAATTTTAAAATGTTCTTCATCTTCCGACACAGTTATATACTTCTGAATTCTCCTCGCAGCCCTAAGTATTGCTCCTATTTTAAGAATTTGTCCTGGCATTAATGTAGAACCTTTTCCTGCCATTTTTATACCCTGTCTTACATCATAAACCCCTTCAAAAGGAGGATTGCCTTTAGTTACAAGAAGTTTTAAAGCTTCTCTTGTTTCCTGCAAATGTTCTCTCACTTCATACAGGTTGTCATAAGGGCTTAATTTTTCTATTAAATCTTTAGCTGCTCCAGTATTTGCGTAATCCTTTAATCTTTCCTTAACTTTATAAAATTCTAAAACCTTTAATGATTTTTCGTTCATTTAAATTTACCAATCCCTTCAGATCAAATGACTTTAATTTTGTGTTACCCGTAGCCTTACTCTATACTATTTTTATAATGTCCTCTGGTAAACTCACTAAAATCACCATGAAATTCTTCTTTTTCAAAGCATTCTAATATTTTTTTAGTCTTGCTATAATTTTCATCAATAAAATCTACTCTAAAACTATCAATTCCCATATTTCTAAGTTCTTCTATATGTGGTATAAGGTTAGTTGCAACAGAATTATATATGTAGCTTCTGCAGAATTCATCCGTGTCTAATGGAAACTCTTTTTTCTTTCTGTCTATAAGAAAGAACTCCCCTTCTTTACAAGCACCTTTACAATTTTTAGAAGTAGTTTTACCTCCAAAAGTGCTTCCTATAGCACAATACTCACTTACCATAAGCTCCACTTTTCCATATACAAACATTTGAGCTTTAAAATTACTATTTCTAATTAGCTCATTTATTTCATGTTTACTTAGTTCCACACTTAAACAAGATCCATTCATAATTTTGCTATAAAAATCCAGTGCACAGCTGTTTGTTATGTTTAACTTATAATCACCTAATATATTTAGCTTATTTCTAAACTTACTTATTATACCTAAATTTGCAGTAACTATGCCTGCAATTTTATCTAAGTTTTTATCTATAAATTTCTCTATATAATTAAATTCGTTTTTAACTATATTGGGAACTTTAATATATATTTTTTTAGATTCAAGATTATTTAAATTATTTATTTTAATTTGTTTAAAGGGATTTATGCATATGTGTTCAAAACTTGATTCCATCACTGCCTTTAATTGCTCATTAGTATTTACAAATACCATTTTAGGCGGTAAATATACTTTATCAAGATTATTTTTCAGCACAGATACTCCATATACTTTTTTGCTTGAAATACTACTTTTTTTATTTCTATTTAGTATATATTGCTTGATTTCATCTAAAAGTTTTCTTCTAATTTCATTTAAATCAGATATAGGCAAAAATCCAGGTTGAAATATTTCAAATTCTATGCTATCAAATTTAAATATATTATTTCCAGTTCTATTTAAACTTTTATATATTCTCTCTTTGCTCAAAGGCTGCTTTAGAGCCTCTTCTACTATTTGTCCTTCTACCCTAAAATCATTTTTATCGTAATTGCAGTACAAAGTAACTGGCTTTCCAACTTCAAATTGTATTTTTAAACATAAGTTAATTTTCTTGCCATAATGATCTTCATATATCTTTTCTAACTTTTGAAGCTGAATTAAGTCAGAGGTTTTATATATCCTATCTCCTGCTTTATAATTTGCTGGAAAGATTTTGACCCTTTCTCCCTTATAAGCCTTTGCAGTTTCTTTTCCGGACTTCACCAGTTTAGAAATAGTAAAACCACTAGTTCCAATTCTCACTCCATCTCCTTCTGATATATCTTCAGTAAGTAGAACGCTTTTATCACTATTTACTTCACCTATTTCTATACCTGTATTCTTAGGGAAAGAATACGCCATCATATCTTTTCCAGTATTTTTATACAAGTAAGCCTTTGAAAATCCCTGTCTATTAAATAATTGCAAAAGTCTTTTTTTACTGCCTTCTATATAAGATAAATCCTTTAATTTTTTACCGTCTTGATAGAAATTATCAATGACATTTCTATATTCCGATACAACTCCTGCCACATATTCCGGTCTTTTCATTCTTCCTTCTATTTTCAAGGAACTTGCTCCACTTTCTATTATTTCCTTAATATCTTCAATAGTACACATATCTTTTGGACTTAAAATATACCCCTTATCCTTATCTTTATCTTTCTTATTTACAATTTCATAGGGAAGCCTGCAGGGCTGGGCACATCTGCCTCTATTTCCACTTCTTCCTCCAATCATACTGCTCATAAGACACTGTCCAGAATAGCAAACGCAAAGAGCTCCGTGTATAAATATTTCCGTTTCTATTTTGAGAGTTTTAGATATATACTCTATTTCTTTTAATGAAAGTTCTCTAGAAAGTACTATTCTTTTAAAACCTAGTTTGCTTAAAGACAAAGCAGCTTCTCCATTATGTACTGTCATTTGAGTAGAAGCATGCAGTTCAAGTTCAGGAAGCTTTTCTCTTAAAAGAGATGCCAATCCTATATCTTGTATTATAAGGGCATCTACTCCTACATTATACAAAAACTCAGCATATTTACAAGCTTCTTTTAATTCCTTTTCTTTCATTATAGTATTTATAGTAACATATACCTTTACATTATATAGATGGCAATATTCCACTGCCTCTTCCATTGTCTTGTCATCAAAGTTAGAAGCATAAGCCCTTGCAGAAAACTTATTTCCTCCAAGATAAATAGCATCTGCCCCTGCTTGAACTGCCGCATATAAACTTTCTAAATTTCCTGCTGGAGCTAATAATTCTACTTTTTTCATTATTCCATCTTCTCCTGTTTAAATATTTGAATTTATTCACTCACTAATAAAATCCGAACCAAGACCATCGTCAGTTCGGATTTTATTTTACTCCATTATTTAAAAGAGCATTTTTCTTTTTTCTCTCTTTTGCCAGACTTATCTGGTTTTCTTCTAGCTTATGTTGAAGATCTATTATTTTATACTTACCCGATTGTACTTGAAATTTCAGTTCTTTGTTTTGTGCCACCATTTTGGTATTTTCATTCATATACTTTTGAGCTTCTTCTTTTATAATTTTTATTTCTTCTTCTAATTTGCTTATTTTCTCGTCTTTTTCTTTTAAAGCCTCACTACTACTGCTATTCTTTAGTTTTATTTTAAGTTCAGCATTAAGTTCCTCCGTATACCTAAGCTGCTTTCTCAAAGAACTGATCTGATCCTCGTATACTTTTCCTACTCTTTCTAACTCCTCCACTCTTCCTGACAACTGACCTTCTTTTTCCTGAGCTTTTAACATATCGTCTGCTACATTAAGTGCCGATAAAACAGCTGCTGAGGAAGTGCTTAATTTGCTATTATTTTTTATAATACTCTTAACTTTTTTATCTACATAACTTGCTACTTTATGTAGGTATTCTTCTTGCTCGTCACCTTTTAAATTATATTCAATTCCATTTATAAAAACCGTCACCATATTCATTTAAACACCCTCTTAGATCATGCTGTTTCCAATTCTTTATAACAACATTCTATCACAAATTCTTCACATATGAAATATTTTATTTTACCTTAAAGAGCTAAAGCATCATAAAATAAGCTGGATGAACATTAAATTCATCCAGCCTTATTGATCAATGAATCCTTATTGTCTAAGTTGTGCTCCTAAATTATGCTCTAGTGATCTTATTATTTTGCTATGAACTTTATTAACTTCTTTATCTGTAAGAGTTTTATTTTCAGCTCTATAAGATATTGAATAAGCTATGCTCTTCTTTCCACTTTCTATCTGTTTTCCTCTATAAACATCAAACAACTTAACTTTCTCTAGGATATTTCCTCCCTGCTTTCTTATAATGTCCTCTACTTCCTGTACCATTATATTGTCATCTACTAAAACTGCAAGGTCTCTAGAAACTGCAGGGAATTTAGGCAGAGGTCTGTATTTCTTATCTGAATCAGCATGTTCATACAAAACATCTAAGTTTAATTCAGCAATATAACATCTTTCATCTATACCATAATTTTCGCATACAGTTGGGTGAATTTCTCCAAGCACTCCTGCTAACTTTCTATTTACATAAAGGGCAGCTGTTCTCCCAGGATGGAAAGTTGGATTATCGCTTTCTCTCTTAAAAGAAATCTTCTCTATTCCTAAGGTATCTAATATGTTTTCCACTATACCTTTTAAATTGAAGTAATCACATTCACCATACATTCCAATGGTTACAATATTATCTTCTTCAGGTAAAGTATCACCATTTTCTAGTGGAAGATACACTCTTCCAATTTCAAATAACCTTACAATCTCATTTTTTCTTGAATAGTTTCTACCTAAGCATTCCATCATAGACGCTAATGTAGTTGTTCTCATTATGCTGTAGTCTTCTCCCAAAGGATTTTTTATAGCTATAGCATTTCTAAGCTTGCTATCTTCAGGTAAAAGTATTTTATCAAATACTTTCCTACTTACAAAAGAGTAACTTATGGATTGATTTAATCCACTTGAAATAAGTGTTTCTACCAATTTATCATCCAGCTTTTGCTTTGGATTCTTTCCTCCTCTTGTACTTACACTTTCTATTACAGTAGTAGGTACATTACTGTATCCATATATTCTAGCCACCTCTTCTGCCACATCTTCTCTTATATTTATATCTCCCCTAAAAGTAGGAACATCTATATGTAAAATGTCTCCTTTAAGCTGAGTTTTTAATTCCAGTCTATTTAAATAATCTACCATATTTTCCTTAGGTATTTCAGTACCCAAAAATTTATTTACCCAGTTGGAATCAACGTCTACGCTGTGAGGTTCAATTTTTTCATCATATACATCAATTGTACCTTCCATAACTTTTCCTGCTTTTAGCATCTCAACTAAATTGCAAGCTCTGTTCATAGCAATTTCAGCTAAATTAGGATCAAGATCCTTTTCAAATCTACCTGAAGCTTCTGTTCTAAGTGCCAACTTTTGTGAAGAAACTCTTATATTAGTCCCATCAAAGTTAGCACACTCAAATACTATAGAAGAAGTATCATCTCTTATCTCAGAATTAAGTCCACCCATTATTCCTGCAAGTCCGATAGTTCTGTCTCCATCTCTAATTGTAAGCATATCTTGATTAAGCTGTCTTTCCTCTTCATCAAGAGTAGTAAATTTTTCTCCATCTTTAGCTGTGTCTACAACTATAGTGCCAGATTTTATCTCCCTTACATCATAAGCATGCATAGGTTCTCCTATTTCAAGCATTACAAAATTAGTTATATCAACTATATTGTTTATTGGCCTTACACCTGCTTCTAAAAGTCTCTCCTGCATCCATGAAGGTGATGGCTCTATTTTTACATCTTTTATGCCCCTTGCCATATACCTTTTGCAAAGTTTATCTTTTATTTCTACTTTTAATGTATCTTGAATATTTTCGCTGCAGGAAGGCTTATAATCTAATTCCGGAATTTTGTAGCTTTCATTTAAAGTTGCAGCAGTTTCCCTTGCCATTCCTATAATGCTAAGACAATCAGGTCTATTTGAAGTTATCTCAAAATCCAGTATAGTACTTGTCATATCAAGTACTTCCTTTATGTCCTTGCCAATTGGCGTATCTTCTTTTAAAATCATAAGTCCATATACAGGTTTATCTCCTGCTATGCCAAGCTCTTCCTCAGAACAAAACATTCCATTTGACATAAGACCTCTTAGTTTTCCTTTTTTAATCTTCACCCCACCATGAAGTGTAGAGTCATGAAGCGCTACAGGAACTATATCTTGTTCTTTCATATTAGTAGCAGCTGTTATAATTTGAATAGGTTCTTCTTTTCCTATATCTACCTGACATACAACAAGTTTATCTGCCTGAGGATGACTTTCTATCTTCATTATTTTACCTGTAACTACATTTTGGATTTCATCTCCAGTTACAATTGCCTCTTCAAGTTTTGAACCACTTAAAGTCAATCTATCTCCTAATTCTTTTCCTGGAATATCTATTTTAACATAATCCTTTAACCATTTTACTGGAACTTTCATACAAAAATCTCCTTTCAAATTTTTAATCTTTGCAAACCTTCTAGTTAAAAATTCACATATACCGCCGAATATGCTGACAAATTTCAGCACCATAAAAACTTTTAATAAGTCTAAAGTTCGATATTTTGAAAACCTAAGAAGCTTAGCTAAACTCGTACCTCAGACATATCTAAACTTCTAAGATTTTCTAAAATATCTCACTAAGACTTATAAAAAATTTTTTAAACGTGCTTTCAATTTTGTCATCATATTCTCAGGTATAAGGTCAAATTTTACATAGAAAATTTTAAGTATAATTTCTAATTTAAAAATTCACTCTATTCATAAGCATATTTTTACAACAATGAAGCACTTTTAAATGTTTTGTACATAAGTCTTAGTAAAAAATTCGTAAAAATCTTAGAATTTTTGAATTGTTTGAGGTACGAGTTTTCAAAAGTTCTTAGATTTTCTAGAATTTTTTGCTTAGACTTATCAAAATATTTAATGGGCTGAAGGTTGTAAAAACATGCGGAGAATGAGTTAACTTTTATTTAGAAACTCTATTAAAATTGATTTAAAAATCTCATGTCACTTTCATACATGTTTCTTATATCATCTATTCCGTATTTTAACATGACCATCCTATCTACACCCATTCCAAAAGCAAATCCACTATAAACTTCAGGATCTATTCCACAATTTCTAAGTACCTGAGGATGAACCATTCCGCATCCTAAAAGTTCTATCCACCCTTCTCCCTTACATACTCTGCAGCCTTTTCCATGGCATACAAAGCAACTGGCATCCATTTCTGCAGAAGGTTCTGTAAAAGGGAAATGATGAGGTCTGAATTTTGTACGTATGTCATTTCCGAATAACTTTTTAGCAAATAGTTCAAGAGTGCCTTTTAAATTTGCAAAAGTTATACCTTTGTCAACTACTAGGCCTTCCATTTGATAAAATATAGGTGAATGAGTAGCATCCACTGAATCTGAACGATAAACTTTACCTGGAGATATCATCTTTATTGGGGGTTTTTGTTTTTCCATAGTTCTTACCTGTATTGGAGAAGTTTGAGTTCTAAGCACTACATTGTCATTTATATAAAAGGTATCCTGTTCACCCCTTGCTGGATGATTTTTAGGTATGTTAAGTGCTTCAAAGTTATAATAATCCTTCTCTACTTCAGGACCTTCTTCTATAGTAAATCCCATAGAAATAAATATCTGTTTCATCTCTTCTAGTGTTTGTTCTAGCGGATGGCGCTTTCCTACAGTTTGCTTTATGCCAGGCATAGTAATATCAATTGTTTCATTCTGCAGCTTTGCTTGTATAGCACTTGATTTTATCTTTTTTGATGCCTCTTCTATAGCATTTTCCAGTGTACTCCTCACTTCATTGGCAAGCTTACCAATTGCAGGTCTTTCTTCTTTGGAAAGATCCTTCATGCCCCTGAGTATTTTTGTAAGTTCTCCCTTTTTACCTAAATATTTAACTCTTATATCCTCTATATCTAACTTTTTATTTTTTAATTCGTTAAAGGCATTTTCCTTTATCTGTTTTAATTCTTCTTTCATTTTAAACTCTCCTTTCACTACAATCTTTTTAATTTAAAACAAAAATAAAAAGCCCATCCCTCTAAGGGACGAACTTTGATCCGCGTTACCACCCAAATTGATACTATTAGAAATAATATCCTCTTTGTATATTTTAACGATAATTAACCGCTGACTACTAATTATAATTTCACAGCCAGTACTCCAGGAGGAACTTCAATATATAATGTTTTAAAAAAAGCTTTCAGCCCTGACTTTTTTTCTCTGATAAAAATCATATATCTACTTTCTCTTTCACAGTAAGTGTCCTTATTCAACTTTTATTATTATATCTTTAAATTCTACATATATATTTACATATTGTCAACATTAAATTAAATTTTGTCTTACTGCTTCGAACATCATTATGGACGCCGCTGCAGACACATTTAATGATTCAGCACCACCTGGCATCGGTATCTTTACCTTTATATCAGAAATATCCTGTATGGTTTTGCTAAGACCATTTCCTTCATTTCCCACCGCAATTATAACTTTTCCTTTTAAATTTGCGCTATAAAAGCTAATATCAGTGTCCAGAGAACTTCCTATCAACTTAAATCCACTTTTTCTGAGAAGTTCTACTTTTTTCAAGTCCTCATCATAGATTACAGGTACATGAAATATAGAGCCCATTGTTGATCTCAACGTCTTCTCATTATATATATCTACCGTTCCCTTTGTAATTATAACCCCTAAAGCTCCAGAAGCATGTGCACTTCTTATTATAGTACCCATATTGCCTGGATCTTGAATCTTATCTGCCAGTATATAAAATCCTTCTTTGTTTGAGGCTTTCAATTCTCTATTTTCCACTACAGCAGCTATTCCCTGAGGATTTTCAGTATTCACCATAGCCTTAAATACACCTTTTTCCATAAAATACACAGGGAAATCACATTGAAAATTTTCTTTTAGTAAAAGTTTTTCCCACTTATCTGTAAAGTCACTGCTTAGAAAAATTGAAGATATTTTGAAATCAGAATAAAGTGCCTCTCTTACAAACCTAAAACCTTCTATTAAAAACTTGCCCTCTTGAACCCTGTATTTCTTTTCCTTTAACTTTTTCACTTCTTTTATATGTGCATTATCTTTACTTTTAATTATATCCATAATAGTCCACCTTATTATGATAATTTACCTATAAAAAAGTACAGCATAATTATGCTGTACTTTTTATGTAATATAATATTATGCATTTAGTTGTTTTTTAGCTACTTCAACTAATTCAGTAAATCCTTTAGGATCATTTATAGCTATTTCTGAAAGCATCTTTCTATTCATATTAATGCCTGCAGTCTTTATTCCATTTATAAACTTGGAATATGAAAGTCCATTCATTCTAGTTGCAGCATTTATTCTAGCTATCCATAATTTTCTAAAGTCCCTCTTCTTTAATCTTCTTCCTATATATGAATATCTTAGAGCCCTTAAAACTGTTTCATTAGCAGTTCTAAATAATCTACTTTTTCCGCCATAATAACCTTTTGCAAGCTTTAATATTTTTTTATGATGTTTACGAGCGTTTACTGCTCTTTTTACTCTTGCCATAGTAAAACCTCCTTTTAGAATCCTTCAATTATACGTAAGGCATTAATTTTTTCATAATTTTTTCTTGAGTTTCTGAAACAAGTCCTGCTTTTCTTAAATTTCTTTTAGTTTTTGCACTTTTCTTTGTAAGTATATGACTTTTAAAAGCTTTTGATCTCTTTAACTTACCAGTTCCTGTAATCTTAAATCTTTTTGCTACACTTCTTTTAGTTTTCATTTTTGGCATAATAAATTCCTCCTCTCAATTATGCTTTCTTTGCTGATAAAAACATTATCATGTTTCTTCCTTCAAGCTTAGGTTGCCTTTCTATTACACAAACATCCTGAAGTTTAGAATGAAATATATCTAAAATTTTTTTACCTATAAAGGAATAATCAGCTTCCCTTCCTCTAAATCTTACAGTAACTTTAACTTTATCTCCTGCAAGTAAAAATTTTCTTGCATTTTTAGCTTTAATGGAAATATCATGTTCTTCTATTTTAGGGCTAAATCTAACTTCTTTTATATTAACAACTTTCTGTTTTTTTCTAGCCTCTTTATCTTTTTTAACCTGCTCATACATAAATTTCCCATAATTCATGATTTTACAAACCGGTGGCTTTGCATTTGGAGATATCATAACCAAATCCAATTCCTTTTCTTCTGCAAGTCTTAATGCTTCTTTTGATAATATAATTCCCATTTGACTTCCATCATCTGAAATAACTCTTACTTCTTTTTCTACTATATCCTGATTTATAAGAAAACTTTTATTAATGATTTTCACCTCCTAGGTGGAATTTAACAAAGCATATAAAAAAGGACAGCTGCCGCCGTCCTTTGAATACATCAATAATAAAGAATCCTTTTAATTAAGAAATCTTCATAACCTTACTGGCTGTGCCGTAAGGTGAGAAACGGCTAGTTTCTTCTTAACGAATTACATTATACTATTGTTATAGCTTATAGTCAATATATAATTTTAATTATATATCACTTATTTTTTTATCTATTTCATCTTTAAGTTTTGAAATGAAATCATCTAGTGCCATAGTTCCCATATCTCCGCCTTTTCTGCTTCTTACAGATATAGTTTTATCTTTCATTTCTTTTTCTCCTAGTACAATCATATAAGGAACTTTCTGCATTTGAGCTTCTCTTATCTTATATCCTATCTTCTCATTTCTCATATCTGATTCTACCCTTATATCATTTTCCTTTAACTTTTCAACTACTTCATTTACGTAGTCATCCTGAGCATCAGTAATATTCATTACTTCAACTTGTACTGGTGCAAGCCAAGCTGGAAATGCTCCTGCGTAGTTCTCTATCAAAATTCCTATAAATCTTTCTATAGATCCAAATACAACTCTGTGAACCATAACTGGTCTGTGCTTTTCCCCATCTGCTCCAACATAAGTTAAATCAAATCTTTCTGGCATCTGGAAATCCAATTGAACAGTTCCACACTGCCAAGTTCTTCCTATGGAATCTTTTAAGTGGAAATCTATCTTAGGTCCGTAGAAAGCTCCATCTCCTTCATTTACCTTATAATCAAGTCCTACTGCTTTTAATGCATCTTTAAGTCCTTCAGTTGCAGCTTCCCAGTCTTCATCACTTCCCATAGAATCTTCAGGTCTTGTTGATAATTCAACGAAATACTCAAATTTAAATACTTTATAGAAACTGTCTATAAGTTTTATTACATTTACTATTTCATCTTTCATATTATCTTTAGTCATAAATATGTGAGCATCATCTTGAGTAAAGCATCTTACTCTCATGAGTCCATGAAGAGCTCCAGATTTTTCATGTCTATGAACAATTCCCATTTCACCATATCTTATAGGAAGGTCTCTATAAGAATGTATTTTGTTCTTATAAACAAGTATAGAACCAGGACAGTTCATTGGCTTTATAGCATAATCTTCATCATCTATTTTTGTAAAATACATATTTTCTTTATAATGATCCCAATGTCCTGATTGATGCCACAATTCTTCATTTAATATAATAGGAGTCATTATCTCATCATATCCTGCTTTATGGTGAACTTGTCTCCAGTAATTTTGAAGTTCATTTCTTATAATCATTCCCTTTGGATGGAAGAATGGGAATCCAGGTCCTTCTTCATGTATGCTGAAGAGATCAAGTTCTTTTCCAAGTTTTCTGTGATCTCTCTTTTTAGCCTCTTCCATCATTGTTAAATAATCTTTAAGGTCATTCTTTTTTTCAAAGGCAGTACCATATATTCTCTGGAGCATTTTGTTCTTTTCATTTCCTCTCCAATAAGCTCCTGCAATTGAAAGAAGTTTTACAACTTTAACTTTACCTGTTGATGGTACATGAGGTCCTGCACATAAATCTACAAAATCTCCCTGTTTATAAAAAGATATAATTTCATCTTCAGGCAAATCTTTTATAAGCTGAACTTTATAAGGCTCATTCTTTTCTTCCATTAACTTTACAGCTTCATCTCTTGTGAGTTCAAATCTCTCCAATTTTTCATTTTCTTTTATTATCTTATTCATTTCACCTTCAATTTTCTCAAGCAATTCCGGTGTAAATGAAAAGTCAGCATCCATATCATAGTAAAATCCATCATCTATAGAAGGTCCTATAGCTAACTTCACTTCTGGATACAATCTTTTAACTGCCTGTGCAAGTATATGAGATCCAGTATGCCTTAATATCTTTTTTCCATCTTCATCTTCAAATGTCAAAATTTCAAGTTTACAATCTTCATTAATTTCCTTGTTAAGTTCCTCTACTTTACCATTTATTTTAGCTCCTAGAGCCTTTTTACCAAGTGAAGTGCTTAATTTTGCTGCAACATCAGCTACTTTTAATCCTTTTTCTACTTCAAGTTCTTTTCCATCTTTTAAGACTATCTTTATCATATTTACTCCTCCTCATATAATTAGTTTTATACTGAATTTACATTCAAACAGTACTTGAAACTTAAAATTAAGCAATAAAAAAAACTCTCCCACAAAATGGGGCGAGTATTATCACGGTTCCACCCAAATTAATAGCATTAACCTTTTAATAAAACAAATAAATATACTGCAAAAAAAATCATACTACATATTATATGTAAATTAAAACTTTTTTCACAATTACTTATAAGATTAAGCTGTCTGCTTTAATTAAAAAATTAAAAGCAACATGCTATTATCTTTGAATCCATAACGCAGATTAGCGGGAAATACTTACTTAATTTCAGTATACAACTCAAAGGTGGTATTCAATAAATCTTGCCTAAAGGATATTTCAGCTTAAAATCCTTCTCTCTTAAGGTAATTGATTTACTTACTTTTCCTCTTCATGGCCTTTATCCTATTTGAGCTTATTATATTATTCTGCAATGGGTATGTCAATATGAGAATGTAAATTTTTTATTCTATAGTTGTCCAATTCTATAGCATACGGAGACTTCTACACAAAATTTAAATCATACTCTGAATAGTTAACTTCTGAACATATGAGATTTTGACTTAATGTAAAAATAATGCGAAGCAAAGCTTCGCAAGTTAAGAATTAATAATGAAAAATTAATTAAAAATATCTACACCCTATTTAAACTATTTTTTATAGTTTTGCAAATACCACAATTATTACAAAATTGTACTTTATGAGTAAACACTTTTTTAATAGTATCAATAAGTTCTGTATTTTTACAATTTTCCACGCAGTGAATAACTATTTTTTCAGGTGAATTAGTTATAAGTGCACTTATTAAAACATCATCAGAATAAGTATCATTTCCATATCTTAATTCCGTTAAATCTCTAAAAAAATTATCTGTTATTTCTTCTCCCTTTTTATTTTTTATAATATAGCTTCCATCATTATCAATAATTATATTCACATAATCTATTTTGCTCTCTTGGATATCCACAAAATACTTTAAAAGCTTTATAAATTCATCGTATTCTTTTTCTACCATATATTTTTCCACTACTTTATCAACTATAACTTCTAAATCATTAAAAATCTCTTTTCTCCTAAAAGTTATGAAACCATCTACATTTATTTCCTTATTTTCAGCCATACAATCTGATATTTTATTCAAGATATCGTTCTTTTTATTTATACAATAAATGGAGTTTTCATCTATAATTGTGCTTCTTCCCTTTAACACTTCCATGCTCTTTTCTCCAATTTTCTCTAAATCTTCATATTTTAAAAAGAAATACGTATCTGATAAAAAAAGCATAGCATCTTTTTCATAAAATTCATCTACCAATATGTTATAAATTATATTTGAAACACACATATTAAATATATTCATAAGTTTATTGTTAATTTCCCCGTCACAAAATACCTTAAGGAAGTGAGTACCTTTTTCAATATTTTCATATATTCCAATGAGCACATTTTTATTTTTAAAATATTCTTTTAAATCTCTTATTCCCTGGATTATACACTCTCTTTCTTTACTATATACCATCGTCAATAACAGCACCTCTCAACACTCCCTTCCAAAATAGTATGTGTCTAAAATAAATCTATATTCAAATTTCTATTGTCAAATATCGACAGCTAAATTCTCCAAAAATACCCAATAAAAATTAATTTAGCAAGTGATTCTTAGGTTCAACTAGAGTTTACTCATAAGGATGACTTTCCGCAGCTGAACCTTATTAACAGTATAGAAAGGACGTAAATGCTAGCAATGGTAGCGATCGAATAAAATTATTACAAATATTTAGTGCACAAGTATTGACAATATACCTATACCAAGATATAATATTAACTGTTGTGGCAGTATTGTCGTAAGGGCGCATAGCTCAGCTGGGAGAGCATCTGCCTTACAAGCAGAGGGTCACAGGTTCGAGCCCTGTTGTGCCCACCAATTTGTATACTATTACTTTTTTAAAGTATAGTTTGTAAATGTTCGAGGCAATATATTGTCTTTGGCCAGATAGCTCAGTCGGTAGAGCAGAGGACTGAAAATCCTCGTGTCCCTGGTTCGATTCCTGGTCTGGCCACCAGATTTAAAACATGCGGGAGTGGCTCAGTGGTAGAGCGTCACCTTGCCAAGGTGAACGTCGCGAGTTCGAATCTCGTCTTCCGCTCCAATAATGGCGCTATAGCCAAGTGGTAAGGCAGAGGTCTGCAAAACCTTTATCTCCAGTTCAAATCTGGATGGCGCCTCCATAAAAAAAGTAGTCTATTCAATGGACTGCTTTTTTTATTGTATGAAGAGTATTGTTATACAGTTAAAAGTCAATTACTTATGGTGCACAAAATATATCACAAATAATAAGCCTATGTAATAGTAGCTATTATTGTGCAAATTAATCCATCAATATTATTCTAAGCTTTTTATAAAAATTCTTATCCACATCATGGCTTTCCGGAAGTTTATTATCCCTTCTAAATTTCATCACACATTTTTTCATACTCTCTCCATAGATACCATCCATACTTCCGCAGTAGTATCCTGCATCTTTTAACCTTCTCTGTATTTCATACACATCTGCTCCCCGAACTCCAGGAGTTAATGTTCTCAATTCTTTTCCGAAGGGACCATACGGACCGCCATAAACAGCTACAATCATACCATAATAAACGTAATTATATAAATCTTCTACATCGCTGTTAAGCATTCTTATACATCCATGAGAAGCTTCACCTCCTATACTATGCGGTTTATTTGTACCATGTATTCCAAATTTACCCCAGGGGACATTTAATCCTATCCATCTTGTGCCAAAGCCTCCGCTCCAAGAAGCCATACTGACAACCTTCCAAGTTCCTATAGGTGAAGGTGTTTCAGATTTACCGCTAGCCACAGGATATTTTCTTATAATTGTGTTTTTATCTTTATCAATAAGATACAGCATTTCTTCTGTAACATCTACCAGTATTCCAAGGTTTTTCTTGGATTCCTTAGCTCTAATTATCGATGCATTAGGGAAAAACAAAATTAACAATAGTATAAAAGATATTTTTCTCAAAAATTACACCTCCACTTTACTAGTGTTTTATTTCATAATGAAAATATACGTATATATAAAAAGTGGAATAATTTTATGAATTAGAGTACAATTCAAATAAATAAATATATAGATTGGAAGTGAAAATTTGAATAGTATATCAAAAAATGTTAGTTCTATAGAACTTTCAGGCATTAGAAAATTTTATAACAAATTAGTTAACTACCCGGATGCCATATCTTTAACCTTAGGTCAACCTGATTTTAATGTACCTAAAAAAATTAAGGCAGCCATGATACAGTCTATTGAAGAAAATAAAACCGGATATACCTCAAATGCTGGAATTATAGAGCTCCGAGAAGAAATATCAAAATATCTTGCAAATTTAGGCATACATTACACTGCAGGAGAAACCTGTATTACCATAGGTGGAAGTGAAGCTTTAATGGATGTATTTGCAACTCTTGTAAATACAGGTGATAAAGTATTGATACCAACTCCTGCCTATCCTGCTTATGAAAGCTGTGTAAAAATTTTAGGTGGAAGTGTAATAAACTACAGTTTAAACGATGACTTTTCCATTAATTTTGACAGTTTAAAAAAAATATTAGATAAGGAAAAGCCTAAATTAATAGTTCTCTCCTATCCTTGTAATCCAACAGGTGCTATTTTATCTAAAGAAGACAGCACTAATTTATTTAATTTGCTGAAAGCAAATGATATATTAGTGTTAAGTGACGAAATATATGCTTCATTGTGCTTTGAAAAAGATTATTACTCTATTGCACAATACAAAGAAATAAAAGATAAAGTTATTTTAATAGGTGGTTTTTCCAAGATGTTCTCAATGACAGGCCTTAGAATAGGCTATGTATGTGCAAACACATACTTTATGAATGAGATAATAAAAGTGCACCAATACAATGTATCCTGTGCTCCTTCCATTTCTCAATGGGGAGCTTATGCAGGTTTAAAAAGCTGTATGGAAGATGTAAACTACATGAAATCTAAATTTATGGAAAGAAGAGATTATGTTTTCAACAGCTTAAAATCCTTGGGATTCAAGGTAAACCTACCAAAAGGTGCTTTTTACATATTTCCATCAATAAAAAAATTTGGCATGAACAGCAATGATTTCTGTGAAAAACTTCTAAAAGAAGGTGGTGTAGCAATAGTGCCAGGTTCAGCTTTTGGATCAGGTGGAGAAGACCATGTGAGAATATCTTATGCCTACAGTATGGAAGAACTTAAATTATCCCTATCAAAAATAGAAAAATGGTTACACACTTTAAAAATATAAATAATCCATCCATAGCTTTCCACTATTAATTGTCAATTATTTAAAAACATATATACACTTTAAAAGGGCTGACACACTGATTAATTAGTGTGCAGCCCTTTGTATTACTTTCCATTAATTACATTTTCCATTGAATAAAAACCTTTTTCTCTCTTATACATAAACTCACAAGCATGAAGTGCTCCTACGGCAAAAACCTCTCTTGAAATAGCAGTATGCTTTATCTCAATAGTCTCACCCTGGCCTGCAAATATAACTTCATGTTCTCCTACTATAGTTCCACCTCTTACGGCATGAATGCCTATTTCGTTGTGAACTCTCTTTCTAACTCCTTCTCTTCCATTTACATAGTCCACCTTTTCTGGTATACAATCCTTTATTGTATCTGCTAAAAGTAATGCTGTTCCACTTGGAGCATCCACTTTTTGATTATGATGTTTTTCTATTATCTCTATATCAAAGTTTTTATATAAAAGAGCACTTACATCTTTTAATACTTTATTTATGACATTTATACCTATAGACATATTGGCAGATCTGAAAATTGGAATAGACTTTGAAGCTTCCTCAATTTTTTTAATTTGTTCTTCACTATATCCTGTAGTGCAAAATATAATTCCAATATTATGTTTCTTACCATATTGTAGAAGTGAATCCAAGGAATCCGGTCTTGAAAAGTCTAATATTACATCTCCTTCTACATTACATTCTGATATATTGGCAAACACAGGGAATGCTGATTTTTCATCCTTCTTATCTACTCCTGCAGATATGGATAAGTCCGGGAAATCCTCTACTAAATTGGTTATTACTTTTCCCATTTTACCATTACATCCACTTAGTATAATTTTAATCATTTAAACCTCTCCTTAAATTATTTAATAATCATTAACTACAAAGTCATATATTGATTAACGTGAAAGAAATAAATCTTTCACGTTAAATTAAAGAAAGCTAGCTTTCGTTTTACACAATAATTTAAATAGACTTGTTTTTTATTTTAAAAGTCCATAGTTTTTAAGCTCTGATTTTAAAACATCCAAATTTTCCTTAGACATGTCACAAAGTGGAAGTCTTAAATTTCCAACATTCATATTCAAAACATTCATAGCAGTTTTTATAGGTATAGGATTTGTTTCTATGAACATAGTATTCATAAGTGTAAGAGCTTTTAATTGCATCTTTAGTGCTTCTTTTACATTTCCCTCTAAAAATAATTTACACATATCATGCATATCTTTAGGAATAATATTTGCAAGAACAGATATAACTCCAAGCCCTCCTAAAGACATTATAGGAACTGTCTGATCATCATTTCCAGAATATAAATCAATATCATCCCCGCATAGAGCTTTCATTTTAGCAATTTGACTTATATTTCCACTGGCTTCTTTAACAGCTACCACATTATCTAATTTGCATAATTCTTTTAAAGTTTTAGGCTGTATATTTAATCCTGTTCTTCCAGGTACATTATATACTACAATAGGAGTTTTTATAGCTGAGGACACTGCCTTAAAATGCTCTATCAATCCCTTTTGTGTAGTTTTATTATAGTAAGGTGTAATTACAAGAACTCCATCTACTCCTATACTTTCTGCCCACTTGCTCATGTTTACGGCAGATTCTGTACAATTACTGCCTGTTCCTGCGATAACTGGTATTCTCTTATTAACAGTATCTACTGTAAATTTTATTGTATCTTTTCTTTCCTTTTCAGTCATAGTGGAAGCTTCACCTGTAGTCCCACAAATTATTATTGCATCTGTACCTGATTTTATTTGCCACTCAAGCAACTCTTTTAATTTATCAAAGTCCACCCCATTATCATTAAATGGGGTAATAATAGCTACCCCTGAACCTTTAAATAAGCTCATTAAAAGCACCCCTTCTCAATTCAAATTTAATATGCTTATCATCTTAAAATATATTGTTATTTATCCTTAATTATGCATTCTGCTATTTGAACAGCATTAGTAGCAGCACCTTTTCTTATGTTATCTGCTACGACCCATAGATTTAATCCATTATCTACGCTAAAGTCTCTTCTTATTCTTCCTACAAATACTTCATCTTTTCCTGCTGCCTCTATTGGCATTGGATATACTAAATTGTCCACATCATCTTTTAACACTACTCCAGTAGCATTCTTGTACAATTCAAAAATATCCTCTATTTTAAAGTCTTTTTTAAGCTCTACATTTATACTTTCACTGTGAGAATAAGTTACTGGTACTCTTGCTGTAGTAGCTGTAACTCTCAAAGTATCATCATGTAATATTTTTCTTGTTTCATTTACCATTTTCATTTCTTCTTTAGTGTATCCATTTTCCAAAAATACATCTATATGAGGAAGTATATTTCCTGCTATTGGATATGGAAATTTCTTAGGTGCATTTCCCTTATATCCTTCTAGTAAATCATTATATCCTCCCATTCCAGCGCCAGATACAGCCTGGTATGTAGAATATACAATTCTTTCTACTCCATATTTATCATAAAGAGGTTTAATTGCCACTATGGCTTGTATAGTTGAGCAATTAGGATTTGCAATTATACCTTTATTCCATTTTATATCCTCTGGGTTTACTTCAGGAACTACCAAAGGTACCTCTTTATCCATTCTCCAAGCACTACTATTATCTATAACTACTGCACCATATTTTGAAAATATAGGTGCAAATTTAAGGCTTACACTTCCACCTGCTGAGAAAAGAGCAATATCTATTTTTTTATTTTTTATGTTATCTTCCTTTAATTCCTCTACAGTATAATCTTTATCCTTAAATTTTAATATTTTCCCACTTGATTTAGCAGATGCAAACAAATACAATTTTTCTATTGGAAAATCTCTTTCTTCCAGCACCTCTATAAATTTTCTTCCTACCATTCCAGTACAGCCAACTACTGCCACGTTACAACTCATTTTAATATTCCTCCTAAAAATTTTATAATATAAATTGATTAAATATTTAAGTTTAAGATCTATTATTAAATATAATACCATGATATCTTAATAAAGATAACCTATTTAATTTTAAATATATCTTACTAAATATTTTACACTAAACTTTTGAAATATGTTCATAGAAATAAATATTATTGGGAATTAAAAATAGCGCATACTTCATACTGGTTAATACATTATATGCAACATATAATGCACTTTAGAATAAAATTAATTGTTTTGGTTTAAAATTCAAATAATAATTCTACTTGGGAAACTTATTTAATCACCATAATATTCCTATAGTTATGTGCATGTCATTGAAATTGCTCCTTTAAATGTATATTATATTTAAAATATATACTATAATTATTATAGTATATTATGTATTTATCCGATGGCTACCCACTCTACACTTATCCAAGTAGGATTAAAGAGCGGGTACATCCCTAGGTAACGATTTCTAGGTATCAAATGGAGTTAAAAACTCCATCTGATGCCAAGAACTCTGTTTATTCTATAATAATTATAGTATGTATAAATCTCGCTTTTGGGGTAAAAATAATCTATAGTAAAAGTGGGAGGATGGTATCAATGTCAAAAACGCCCTTAAAAAAAATCATAAAAGCAAAATTGAAATCAAACAGAGAGCTTACAGAAGCTGAAAAACTTAGAGAAAAATTAAAATATGAAATAGCTGAAGAACTAGGATTAAAAGATAAAGTTAATTCATTTGGCTGGAGCAGTTTAACAGCTGAAGAAACCGGAAGAATTGGTGGCATGATGACTAAGAGAAAAAAAGAATTAAATATACCTAAAAATGAAAGTATAATAAACCATAGTAAAAGCAAAGACAAACAATAAATTTGACTTATACCTCAAAAATATATAATATTAATTGATAAATACAATTTTACCTTTTTTAACTTTAAACACCTATAAAAATACCTGTAAGAAGGGAGTTAAAGACCGTTATGAAAATTTCACAACGGAAACAAAAATGAACTGCTATGGAAAATTTGCTCATATATATGACAATCTAATAAACAGCGATATAGATTACAGCACATGGGCTAAAAAAATTATGAACATATATGAAAAATTAAATATAGATAGAGAAAATTATTTGGATTTAGCTTGTGGTACAGGTAATATGACAGAAAAGTTGGCACTTTATTTTAAAAATACCTGGGCAGTAGATTTATCCAGTGAAATGCTATCAGAAGCAGATATAAAGCTTAGGAACAGTGGATTAAAGGTAAACTTTATATGTCAAGACATAACTAATTTCGAGTTAAACAGGAAATTCAATCTCATAACTTGCTGTCTCGATTCCACAAACTATATATTAAAAGAATCAGATTTACAAAGTTACTTTAAAAGTGTCTTTAATCATTTGGAAAACAATGGAATATTTCTGTTTGATATAAATTCCTATTACAAAATTACAAATATACTAGGTAACAATACCTATACTTACGACGATGAAGATATTACCTATATGTGGGAAAATTATTTGGAAGATGACATTGTGGACATGTACCTCACATTTTTTATACGTCATGAAGATTTTTATAAACGATTTGATGAAAACCACCGTGAAAGGGCTTATACTTGCGAATATATAGAATCCACATTGAAAAACTGTGGATTTAAAATTATAAATAAATTGGACAACTACAGTGATAAAACTGTAACTGATGTTTCTGAAAGAATATCATATATAGTAACTAAACTTTAATACACGTATGATTAGGAGATGGAAATTAAATGATAGATAAATTAATAAGAGCTACAGCTAAAGATGATAACATTCGAATAATAGCAGCCTCTACTACAAATCTAGTAAATGCAGCTGTTAAAATCCATGAATGTGCTCCTACAGCTGCAGCAGCCTTTGGGAGAATGCTCACGGCAGGAAGCCTTATGGGATCAATGTTAAAATCACCTAAAGATAGCTTATCCCTTATAATTTCAGGAGGCGGTAAAGCTAAAGGAATATCTGTAACTTCCTATGCCGACTGTCATGTAAAAGGATATATAGGAAATCCTTCTGCAGATCTTCCCCCAAATAGTAAGGGAAAACTAGACGTAGGTGGTATCATTGGAATTAATGGAAATTTAACTGTAATAAGAAATATGGGACTTAGAGAACCTTACTCCAGCAAAATTCCTATACAAACTGGAGAAATAGGAGATGATCTAGCCTACTACTTTACAGTTTCAGAGCAAACTCCATCTGCAGTAGCCCTTGGAGTTCTCGTAGATGTAGATTTAAGTATAAAGGCCTCAGGAGGATTCATAATTCAGATGCTTCCTGGAGCAGAAGATCTCCTTGCAGACTTAGTTACCTATAGGCTACAAGAACTTCCTCCTATATCAAATATGCTAGCTAAGGGCATGAGTATTTCACAAATATTAAATGATATTTTTAAGGATATGGGATTAAAGATATTAGATGAACTAACACCTACTTATAAATGTGATTGCTCAAGGGAAAGAGTTGAAAAAGCTCTTATAAGTATAGGTGCAAAAGATTTAGAGGAGATTTATAATGAAGGAAAAACTGAAGAATTAAAATGTAACTTTTGTAAGACATCTTATAAATTTACTCATGATCAAATAGGTGAAATACTTAAAAACTGCACAAAAAAATCCTGATATTAAATACAAATTATCTACATACTTAAACTTTTATATGTTATAATTTGCTTAAAAAACTAAAAACGTAGTTATGCTTACTATAAAAGACTAAAATTTATTGATTATAAATAAAATGGAAAGGATGATTTAAAATGGAAGCAAAATATGATCTTACAGATCCATACCAAATAGCAAAGTATATAAAAGAGGCTAAAAAATCTACTCCAGTCAAAGTTTACCTTAAAGGTGACATATCAAATTGTGATTTAGGCAGTATAGAAAATTATAATAGTGGTGATTTTTTCATTCTTTTTGGTGAAAGCGATGAAATATCAAAATTTTTAGAACAAAACAAAGATAAGATCAAGCAATTTAGAATAGAACAGGATAGAAGAAACTCAGCCATTCCCCTTGCTGATTTAACAAACATGAATGCCAGAATTGAACCTGGTGCTATTATAAGAGATAAAGTTAAAATAGACAAAAATGCAGTAGTAATGATGGGAGCAGTTATAAACATAGGTGCAGAAATAGGTGAAGGCACTATGATAGATATGAATGCAGTAGTAGGTGCTAGAGGAAAACTTGGTAAAAATGTTCACTTAGGTGCTGGAGCTGTAGTAGCTGGAGTTTTAGAACCACCTAGTAAATCACCTTGTGAGATAGGTGACAATGTACTTATAGGAGCTAACTCCGTAATCTTAGAAGGAGTAAAAATTGGAACTGGCTCTGTAATCGCAGCAGGTTCAGTAGTAACAGAAGATATACCTGAAGGAGTTGTAGCTGCTGGAAGCCCCGCAAAAATAGTAAAGTCAGTAGATGACAAAACTAAAGGTAAAACTAAAATTTTATCAGATTTAAGGAAATAATTTATATGGAAAATACAGGGTATAACCTTCTTAAATTTCAAGGACAAAGTCTATACCCTGTAAATAAGCATCAGGTGGAGTTTTGACTCCACCCGATGCCAAGAACTCTGTTTATGATATTCGCTTATCACCTATGTTATCCCCTAAGCTATTTTCATCTTCATTTTTAGGTTGTTCTTTTTCCTCTTCTTCGTTTTCTTCCTGCATTTTTTCTTTATCTCTGTTAACTTTTTCCATTTTAGATATAGAAACTTCATAAGCTATTTTCTTTACAGTTTCAGTATCTGATATCTTTTTTTGATATTCTCTACTCTGTAATCTTCCCCAAACCCTTATATTGTCACTTACTTTTAATGACTTACAAAACCTAGAATTTCTTCCCCAAGCAATGGTAGGTATGTAATCAGACTTATTATAAGCTCTGTTTACAGCTAGAAGCATATCTGAGATTTCTCTACCAAAGGGAGTTGTCCTATAAACTGGCTCCTTACATATAAATCCATCAAGAAAAATTTGATTTGGATTTTTACTCCTTTCAGTGCAAAAATCTATATTTCTTGCAAATACAGTTAATATCAATCTGTTTGCCCCATCCACAAATTTATTGTAGGACCTAAGCTGTCCTTCTATTATTACATCAGTTCCAACTTTGATATCCATTCCACCTATAAGTCTCTCTGAAATTGTAATGAATAGTATATCCTTACTTTCACTTAATCTAGGAACCTCAACATTAAAGGTGTAAAAACCCTCTCCATACATTTCGTGGCTAAATTGTAATTCTGAAGCTACTGTACCTTCAAGATAGATCTTATTGTTTAACATTAAATTGTCCATCATAAACCCCTCTTTCCCTTAGTTTTAAATGTTTCACTATCATATAGTTATTCATCAAAAAACAAAAATATACTTATAATTTAGCTTAAAGTCATAAATGTTTTATTTTTGATCAAATCATAAATGCACTTGTCTTCCATAAGACCTATAGTTATAGCTACTACAGCTGCGTAAAGTTCATCAATATCTTTGAGTGCCATATTAACTGGAATTTCCTGAGCCTCAATCACCCTTTTTCCCTCATATATAATATCTCTTTGGAGGCAATATACAAATCCGCTAGAATAGTCTAAGCTCGATATAGTAACCGTATTCTTACTTCCCAGTCCATAGGTTATGATGCAACCGGATATATCTACATTATTTTTCATTTTGCTTATTAAATCCATATTTATAAAACAATAATCTCCATCTAGAACTTTGTACCTTTCATTTATAGAATTTAGCACTACATAATTTACCCTTCTACTAACATCATTGTCTGTAAAAGTGGAGTAGTCTAAATTCATTAAATCAAAAAGCTCTACCAAATATTTCTTAAACTGGGCATTAGTTTCAATAATTTCTATAGATTGCATCTTTATTACCTCCTGTTAAAATATATGTTTTAAAATTATTTTAAACAGGATATGTTTTTTTTATACTATTTTCTAAATTGTAATCCAATCATTGATACTTGCCCTCATTGCCATTATAATACATATTTATTGTGTTTTTCAATAACTGTTTAATATAAGTCATATTAATTTCTCATCTGCTTTCCGTCATAGTCCATTTTATAGTTATCTTTGTATATCAAATCCCCTACCTTAACAAACTTGTATCCTTTTTCCTTTAAATTTACTATTACCCTTTCTAAATTAAGTGGTGTATACTTTGCACTATTATGAAATAATAATATAGAACCAGGTTTTGTACTTTTTATAACCCTGTTGTATTCAAGATCTGCCCCCTGCTCTTTCCAGTCTATACTATCTACATCCCATTGAATGCAGTAATATCCTGAATTCTTTACTGTATCTATTACATCATCATTATAAGATCCTTCAGGACATCTAAATAATTTTGTTCCACTTCCTGTTATGCTTCTTATTTTAGCTTCATTTATGTTTATATCTTCAATAATTTTATCTCTAGATATTTTCGTCATATTAGGGTGTCTATTTGAATGATTTCCTATCTCGTGTCCTTTAGTATATATCTCCTTTAGTTTATCGGGATTTTTATCAACCCAGTCCCCTACTACAAAGAATGTAGCTTTTATATTATGTTTATCCAGTACATTTAATATCTGATCAATGTATTCATCTCCTAGACTAACATCAAAGGTTATAGCAACTTTTTTATCTTTTGTGTCAACACAATAAATAGGTAATTTCCTATTTACTCTTGCAAATGCCCCTTCATATCTATAATTTGCAAATAATGATACGCCAATAGCTATAAGCAATAATATTGACACCATAAATATTTTTTTTATACATCTTGATTTCAATTTTTACCTCCACAATATATTTATTTCATAATTTTATATAGTATTTTATAACAACAAATATTACAAAATTTAAAAAATTTATTGTAGATATATTACATTCAAAAATATGCATTCAAATATTTTATACAACTATGCTATAATATACATATATATTATTTTAGTATTCTTAATTCAATGGAGAGGATTTTAAATGTTTGAAAATACTTTAGAACTAGCAGAAAATAAATTACTTCTGCTTTACATATTTAAAAAAATCAAGTTTCCTATTTCCAATAATCAAATAACCGAAGTCATACTGGAAAATGACTTCATAAATTATTTTACTCTTCAGCAATATTTAAATGAGCTTCTATCTTCTAATTTTATCAAGCAGATAGATTCTCAAAGTAACCATAAATTTATAATTACAAAAAAAGGCATAAAGGTGTTGTCCCTCTTCGGAAATAGGATTTCCAAAGATAAAATAGATATATTAGACAGCTATATAGACGAGCATTTTAATGACATAAAAAGTAAAATCTCAGTAAATGCCAACTATACAACTAAACATAAAAACAGTTTTATGGTAAATTTAAAAATATCGGAAAGTAATTCCACCTTAATGAACTTAAAGCTAAATGTGGACTCTAAAAAAACTGCCCAAAAACTATGTGAAAAGTGGGAAAAAAACTTTTCAGAAATTTATTATAAAATAGTTGAATTACTTATGGAAGATTAAGGATTTATTTCACAACCATACCTGTAGGCTCTCCACCTATAGGTATATATTTTTTATTTTCATCTTTTAAATTTACCTTTATCAATAAATTGTTATAATTATCCCCCACATATAAACTTCCCCTTCGTTTTAATACACTTGCAGGCATCCCCCCAACAATCAGCCTCTTTTTCTCCTTATAGTTATTTATATCCAAAACGCTTATTGTACCATCTCCAAAATTGGATACAAAACAATATCTACTGCTGCAGTATATGTCTACTGGCGAATTTCCCACAATAATTCTATTTATAATTTTATAGTTTTTAAGTGATAATATGGCTATACTTCCCCTAAACTCCGATCCTATATTGCTTTCACAGATAAGTATATGCTGTCCATCCACTGCAAACACAGCCTTAGTAGGATAGCATCCTACTCTTATGTTAGCTATAGGTTCATTTTTTTTGCAGTCTATTAAGGTTATGCTATCATCTTCCATATTAGATATTACAAGCAGCTTTCTTTCCTTATTCAAACATATGCTATAAGGAAGATTTCCACAGGGAACTTCTTCAACTACTCTTCTCATATTAAGATCAAAAACAAGCAGGCTATTTAAATCACTGCATATTATATATGCATTATTTTTATAGGTAATAATATCATTGCAGCATGCCCCAACATAATAACTTTCTTCCTGAATTTCATTTTTTATATCTATTATAGATATGCTGTTATTATATTTGTTTGCTGTTATAAGTTTAGAATCATTTAAACATAACCCATGGGGTCCAACTCTATAGGTCATGTCCTCAGATTTTAAATGTATTCTAGTTTCTTCATGAAAATCATCTAAATTCACCTTTGATACTGTATCAGAAGAAGTGCTACATATATAAAGATACTCCAACACACCATCGCCCCCTTACAACTATAATATGAAGGTTAGCTAAAATAGGTAATACTAATTAATTATTTTATTTTGTTGTATATTAACTTTATATTCTATATAATTATTTTGTTAATACATTATTTTATATGAAACAAGGTGATGAAATGTACAGTTATGTAACAAAAGGAGTTTGTTCAAGTCAAATAAATTTTGATGTTGTAGAAAACAAAATTAGAAATGTAAATTTTGTAGGAGGATGTAATGGGAACTTACAAGGTATATCAAAATTAGTTGAAGGAATGGATGTAGCTGAAGCTGTGGAAAAATTAGAAGGAATTTCCTGCAGTGGAAAAGGAACTTCCTGTCCCGATCAATTTGCAACTGCCCTTAAAAAATTAGTTTTAAGCCGTAAGTAAAAAAATTTATTTAACATATAGATCTTCTAATTAGAAAGTTCACTTATACCAGCCATATACTAACAAATTTCATTACACTAAAAACTTTTAATAAGTCTAAATCTTGGTATTTTGAAAACCTAAAGGTACTTAGATAAACTCGTACCTCAAACACATCTAAGTACCTAAGGTTTTCTAAAATACCAAGCTAAGACTTATTTATAAAAGTTTTTAAATGTAATTTCAATTTTGTTAGTATATTTTATGTATAAGGTAAAATTTCAATTAGAAACTCAATGTAAATGGAAATAATATTTATGATTTATAGGTTTTGTACAAAAATAAACTTATGCGTAGAAATATTTTACAATAAGCAAGTACATTTAAATATTTTGTATATAAGTCTTAGCAGAAAATTTGTAAAAAAACTTAGGACTTTTGAATTGTCTGAGGTACGAGTTTTCAAAAGTCCTTAGCTTTTTTAAACTGTCTGTTTAGACTTATCAAAATATTTAACCGTACTTGTGGTTGTAAAATATTCGAAGCATAAGTTTATTTTTAGTTAAAAGCCATAACTTCAAACTTATTTGATGTCATTGTGCTTTCTTATAATTTTTCTCATGTCGCCTATCATATAAAGGGAACCTGATATCAATAAGATATCATCTTCGCTGCAGTAGGAAAGTGCCTTTTCGTAAGCCTCTTCATAAGTATCCAAAGCTTCGCATTTGGAGTTATATTTTTCTATGACACCTTTTAACTCTTTTGAATTTTCAGCTCTTGTATTGTTTGGGGTAACGGCTATTACTCTCTCCGCTAAAGGAACAATAGTTTTTACCATTACTTCAACTTCTTTATCTGCCAATATACCCAATATAAGTATCATCTTATTGTAGTTAAAATAGGTGCATAAGTTTTTCCTCAGCATGGAAATTCCCTCTCTATTGTGTGCACCATCTATTACAACTAGCGGCTTACGGTGCATTACTTCAAGTCTTCCAATCCATTTCACATTAGAAAGTGCTTTTAATATAGTCTGCTTATCTATATCAAATCCATATCTAGACAATTCCTCTATAGCAAATAGGGCACAAGCACAATTTGTAAGCTGATGTCTACCTAAAAGGGATAATTTAATATGGTAATCTTCTTTTTTTGTATGTACCTTTATCTTTTGCACATATTCTTTGCTGTTATTGTCCACCTTTTCCTGATCTTCAGGCTCTACACAATCACAAGGAACCTTTATAAGTGTACTTCCCCTTTCACTGCATACCTTTTCTATAGCTTCTTCTGCCTCTTTCTCTTCAGGATAAAGTATTACAGGTATACCAGACTTAACTATTCCTGCCTTTTCATGAGCTATCTCAGCTAAGGTATTTCCTAGTATCTGCATGTGGTCATAGCTTATAGATGCAATTATGCTAAGCAATACTCCTCCATCTTCTTCTTTTGAAAATGGTGCCATAACATTTGTGGCATCAAGTCTTCCCCCAAGTCCCACTTCAACTACAGCTATATCAACTTTCTGCTCATAGAAATAATAGAACATAGTACAGGTAATTATCTCAAATTCGGTAGGGTTTTCATACCCGAGTTCAATAACCTTTTTAACAACTTCTGCTACCTTGGTTACTACCCTACTCAAATCATCCTTAGGTATATTGACACCATTTATCTGAATTCTCTCTTCAAACACTTCTAAATAAGGTGAAGTGTACATACCTACCTTAAATCCTGCTTCCATTAGTATTCTATTTATCATTGCCGTAATAGAACCTTTTCCATTGGTACCCGCTACATGTATTGTCTTTATTTTCTTCTGTGGGTTACCTAAAAGCTCTAACATCTTTTCTGTCCTATCAAGTCCATAGTTACTTCCAAATTTAGCAGTAGTTTCTATATACTCAACTGTTTCATCATAATTCATAGTAACACATCCCCACATTTTTTTATTTTATCCAACGACTGCGTCCCTAGATAAGTTCTTTTCCTAAATAATAACGTATTTTAAGTGCTAAAGGCACTAAAAATACTGTTAATAAGACTCTGATGGAGATAGAGGTATTCCTCTTAGCAAAACTCCACCTGAGTCTTAGAATTACTTGATATTCTGCAATCTTTCAATTACAGTATTCAGCATTTCTCTGTACTTATCTCCTTTTTCCCTTTCTGCATTTACCACAGCTTCCGGTGCCTTGGAAACAAATTTTTCATTTGAAAGTTTATTTTCTACTCTCTTTATTTCTGCCTCTAGTTTTTCCTTTTCCTTATTAAGTCTTTCAATTTCCTTATCCATATCTACTAGATCAAAAAGTGGAATAAATAATTCTGCTCCTCTAGTTACTGCTGATACTATATTTTTTGGTACATCATTTTTATCTTTTAAAAATTCAACTTCACTAGCAGAAGCTAATTTTTTGAAATAATCTTCTCCATTTTGAAAAGCTTCATATGCATCTTTTTCAGCTACATGAACCATGATTTTTGCTTTTCTGGAAAATGGTACATTCATTTCTGTTCTAATATTTCTTATTTCTCTAATAGCCTCTATAATATATTCCATATCTTTTTCTGCCTTTAAATCCTTCAGGCTTTCATCATATTCTGGCCATTTTGATATAGTTATAGATTCATACTCTGTATAAAGGTGAGTATATATTTCTTCAGTTATAAAAGGCATTACAGGATGTAATAGCTGCAAACTTGTAGATAATACATTGTTTAATACATTGTATGCTACACCCTTAGCTTTTTCATCCTCACCATACATAACAGGTTTAACAAGTTCTATATACCAATCACATAACTCTCCCCATATAAAATCATATAATTTCTGAGAAGCTATTCCAAGTTCAAATTTTTCTATGTTGTCTGTAACTTCTTTTACAAGAGTATTTAATTTAGACATTATCCATCTGTCTGCACCACTGTAATCTTTGCAGTCTTTATACTTACTCATCAAATCTTCATCTATGTTCATAAGTACAAATCTTGAAGCATTCCATATTTTATTTGCAAAATTTCTAGATGCTTCAACTCTTTCTGGATAATACCTTATGTCATTTCCTGGTGCATTTCCTGTAATAAGGGTAAATCTAAGAGCATCTGCCCCATACTCATCTATTACCTCTATTGGATCTACACCATTTCCAAGGGATTTTGACATTTTTCTTCCTTGAGAATCCCTTACAATACCATGTATAAGTACATTTTCAAAAGGAATATCATCCATACAGTAAAGACCTGAGAATATCATCCTTGCAACCCAGAAGAATATTATGTCGTATCCTGTAACAAGAGTATTGTTAGGGTAGAAGCATTTCAAATCCTCTGTCTTATCTGGCCATCCAAGTGTTGAGAAAGGCCATAATGCAGAACTAAACCAGGTATCCAGTACATCTTTATCCTGTTCTAAGTTAGTTGAACCACATTTTGTACATTTCGTAGCTTCTCCGTCTGTTACTATAACTTCGCCACAATCCTTACAGTACCAAACAGGAATTCTATGTCCCCACCAGAGCTGTCTTGAAATACACCAGTCCTGAATGTTTTCCATCCAGTTGAAGTAAGTCTTTTCAAACCTTTCAGGTACAAATTTAACCTTTTTATCTCTTACAACCTTAATAGCAGGTTCTGCCAATGATTTCATCTTTACAAACCACTGCTTTGAAAGCATAGGTTCGATAGTAGTACCACATCTGTCATGACATCCTACATTATGTGCATGTTCTTTGATTTTAACCAAATATCCCTGCTTATCTAAATCTTCTACTACTAACTTTCTAGCTTCATATCTATCAAGTCCATCATATTTTGTCCCAGGTAATTTTATAGTTCCATCTTCATTCATTATTATTATTTCAGGAAGGTTATGTCTCTTTCCTACATGATAGTCATTAGGGTCATGGGCTGGTGTTATCTTAACTGCTCCTGTACCAAACTCCATGTCTACATAGTCATCCTCAACTATAGGTATTTCCCTATTTATAATTGGAAGTATAGCTTTCTTTCCTACTAAATGCTTATATCTTTCATCCTTAGGATTAACTGCAATGGCTGTATCTCCAAACATTGTTTCAGGTCTTGTAGTTGCAATTTCAAGGTATTCATCGCTGCCTACAATCTTATATTTTATGTGCCAGAAATGTCCCTGCTGCTCTTCATACTCGATTTCCGCATCGGATATAGCTGTCTGACACTTAGGACACCAGTTTATTATCCTATTTCCTTGATATATAAGGCCATCATTATATAGTTTTACAAAGAACTTTTTTACTGCCTTATTGAGACCTTCGTCCATAGTAAATCGCTCTCTTGTAAAATCTGTAGAACAACCAAGCTTCTTTACCTGATTTCTTATTCTTCCCCTGTATTCATTACTCCAATCCCAAGTCTTTTCAAGGAACTTTTCTCTTCCTATTTTCTTTTTTTCTATTCCATTTTTTAGAAGTTCTTTTTCAACTTTTACCTCAGTTGCAATACTTGCATGATCTTCACCCGGAAGCCATAGTGTACTGTAGCCTTGCATTCTCTTTGTTCTTATTATTATGTCCTGTATAGTATCATCTAGCGCGTGTCCAAGGTGCAATTTTCCTGTAATATTTGGAGGTGGTATTACTATTGTATACGATTTTTTATTTTTATCTGCTTTGGGTGTAAAATATCCTTTTTCTTGCCAAAGATCATAAAGTCTGTCTTCAAATTCTTTTGGGTTATAAGTAGTTGCCATTTCTTTCTTTTGTGCCATCAAATCTCCTCCTAATTATTAGATATTCTAATATTAATACCAATTCAAGTATTTACATTCTTAAATCAAAAAAAGCCTTCATCCACAAAGGACGAAGACCCGCGTTGCCACCTTTTTTCCTGTAAATACAGGCTCTTAAAAAATAACGATTAAGAAAACCGTCTTTACCTACTGTTATTTCAGCAAAGAAACTCCAAAGCTACCTTCAAGATAATCCATATAGAAAACCTCTCAACTAACAGATTTTCCTCTCTTTATACTCCATTATCTCTAATCCTCTTTTTCACAGTTAACAAATTCAAATTTATATAGTTCTATTATAACGTTATTTTTCAACCTGTCAAGAATTTTTATAGTAAATTCCTATATACATCAATCTTATACAACTAGTATTTTTTAAACATATTTCCTGGCGAATCATTCAATAATTTTACACACAATCTATATTTATAGTGTATCATAGAAAGGTATTCTTCTTCCGATAATACATCTTGAAAATCATCTTCATCTACAAGACCATATTTAGGATGAAATATAATAGCTCTATAATTTATGCCACCATTTCTTACTCCTATAAAAAATACAGCAATAAATTTTTCATTATCTGCATTTAACAAAGTTCCTGGAATATATGCTTCATCCATTTCATTATATGAAGCTCCATATAGATCTTCAAATTTCATACCTATATCCCTATACACCTTTTCAAAATAAAATGGATCTTCTCCTATTTTCTTAAAATCAACCTTTCGAGCATAATCTTCTATATAATCTAAATATTCATTATTCAAAACATACACCACCTACCATTTATGCAGTAAAAAGACTAATTGTATTTTATTCCATTATATCAAAAGTTATGTGTAAGCAGAGTTTAAATTTAAAATTAATAGTTAAGAATTAATAGTTATAATTAATTTTCACTCATTTTTCACTATTAATTCTTAACTTAAATGTAATTTTCAATTACTAATAATCTATTGATGTATATAAATTATTTAATAGCTTTTTCTGCAAAAGAGTTATTAACTATCTTATTAAAGTCTGGTCTTGAAGGTATTAAACTAGGTTTATAGTTTTGTATTATATCCTCAAGCCTGTTTAAATCCTGCTGTTTTATAACTGGCGTAGTCGCATAGGCATTTATAGCTCTATAATTTTTCACTACAGAAATCAAGATATCTTCATCTGTTCCAGGGAAAAATGATTTTATAGCCTCAGCCACTTCTTTGTCACTGTGTTTTTGAACCCATATTTGTCCTTGATGAATTGCATCAGTGAATTTTTGTATAGTCTGTGGATTCTTTTCCATATAGGATTTAGTTGAAAAATAACAGGTATACGGAAGCACACCAGCAGATTTACCTACTGAAGCAACTACGTATCCAGTTTTATCTTTTTCAAGCATACTAGCTGTTGGTTCAAAAAGTGCAACATAATCCCCTGTTTTCGATTTAAAAGCTCCTCCTGTTGCAGTATAGGCAATATTAGTCATCAAGTTAACGTCTTTTCCAGGTTGAATTCCATTTTTCTGCAATACATACTCCAGAGCCATTTCAGGAACTCCGCCAGGTCTTCCTCCAATTATACTTTTACCTTTTACAGATTTCCAATCAAAGTTTTTTTCCGCTTTTCTACCAACTAAAAAAGAACCATCCGTAGTTGTAAGTTGTGCAAAAAGTACGGGGTAATCCTTTCTCTTCTGGTTATATATATATATTGTCTGCTCCGGCCCACAAAATCCAATATCACAACTTTTACTAAGTACCTGCTGCATAGTCTTATCTGCTACCATTACAAAAACACAAGTTTTTATTTTTAGCATTATATTTCGAAGAACGTGTAAAATTCGTTCTCTTTAATATTAGTAATAACTTTAGCAGCCTATTCTTAAAACTTAAAATTTAATGACTTAGTAAACATTAGAATTTTAAAAGTCAAATAGAGATGAAACGCTGTGTCCACATCGTCCAGATTAATATTCATAACTTTTTCTATAGTCTTAATATGTGATGTCAAAGTATTCCGATGGATTCGCAAATCAGCAGCTGTTGCTGCTATTCTCTTTTCGTTTTTAAGATAGGTATAAAGTACTTTCATATTATTCGTATGTTGATTATTATCATACTCAATTAAAGTAAATATAGATACATGACAAAACTTTATTAATTCGTCTTTACTTTGGCAAATGTCCAATAGGCAGTATAAAACATACTTCTCATAAAAATAAAGGTGATCTTTCTTTGCTGTAATTATTCCATATTCTATTGACTTTACAGATTGACGGTAGTATTCTTGCAAATTGGAAATATTGTAAAAACATCTGCTTACCCCACCGTACATATTGCTTTTTTTAAGGAAGTCTGCAAGTTTTTTTATATCATTCTGCTGAGCAGTCATTTTTGTGCTGCAACTGATAACTGCTACAACGGAATTATCATATATAATACATTTGCTCCCGCTTATAATTTGTTCAAAAATATTACATAAATATTGAACATCGACTTTTTCTATAATGTCAGATTCCGTAAATTGAATGGTCAATACATATAGATTTTCTTTCAGGTTTAAATCAAGACATTTAATTCGATCATTTATAATTTTAGAATTGATTTTTTTTCCATCAAGAATTTGGGTAATAAAGGATTCATACATATATCCATTTGAATTTTGGATAAATCTTCCTTTTTGCATTTCAGAAGAAATGATTTCACATAAAAGTTTGAAAAGTATTATGTCATTTTCGCTAAAAAGTTTTTCATACTCTAACATGGCGATAGAACCAACAATTTTATTATCAGAAACAATCTTAGAAATAAGTCGTGCAACGTCAAAGATTTCTTTTCCAACATAAACCGGGTCAACATTTCTGCTAATAATATCAGATAGCTTCTTAGCTTCAATCATAGATATTGACTCATAGGAAAAGTATCCATTTAAGACTAAGTCATTCCAAAATATATCGTTTACTTCAATACTGCCGCAATAAGAAAGCAGCTTAGAGCTAGAGTCAATAAGAATTATTGGATTACTAAGCAGTTTATAGGCAGTATTAATAATACCCTGCAGACCCTTTCCATGAATAAATGCATTAATTAATTTCTCACGCTTTAATTGGATTTTCTGCTCATTGGCGAAAACACTTTGTATCTTATTAAAGATACAAGCCACTTCAACTTTACTCTGTATCAAAATTAAATTTAGGTTTTCCTCTTTAGAATTCACATCAAAGTGTGTATTTTCAGTTACACAAATGATATTTACTGGTATATTTGAAGGGATACTTTTGGGAAAATCTAAAACTAAGCCAACATATAAATACTGTGGTTCAAATATTACCTGATTAATTTCCAGTAGTTTAACAGCTTGTACTAGTATTTCGTTATCTTGTGATATAAATACTTCCAGATTAAACTCTATCAATTCTTGTATGATGCTATTCAGACTCACAGCCATACTATTCACCTCTTGATTACAATTATAGTACTTAGGGGAAAGCCTTTATTAAAAATATTATCATCATATTTGATGTATTTCAAACTTTCATAAGTTACTAATGTAAAAACTGATTTTAGCTTATAGCTATTGTTATGCCTAAACTTTTAAAAAAGGACAGTGCTTTTTGCTGAAATTTATGTATACATATTCAGCCTAATGTTCATTGTAATGAAAACGTTAACTTGTTATAATTATATAGCAAAGTTTATTTTTAAAAAAACCATATATGATTATATTTATAACATATGGAATAATATTTAAGATGTAAAACATTACAAGTTTAAAATTAGCGGAGGTGAAATAATATGAAGACATCACAAGAATTATACAATGAACGTTTAACCAGAATAAAAAAAGCAATAGCACTTGAAAAACCTGATAGAACACCTGTTATTCCATATGCAGATGCTTTCCTTGCTAATGTAGCCGGTGTTAAATTATCTGATTATGTATCAAATTTGGAAATCTCAAATAAGGTTCAAATAGATGGAGCAAAAATGTTTAGATTTGACGGCTCATCTGGAACCTTTTCAAATGCAGCAATGATGGGAATGATATTTTTTTCCAATATAAAGCTTCCTGGACGTGAACTCCCTGATAATACGCTCTGGCAAGTTGATGAGCGCGAATATATGACCGTTGATGACTATGATACCATAATAGATAAAGGTTTTGAGGAATTTCAGAACAATTTTTACGCTTCAAAGATAAATGTTGATTTTCAAAAAACCCAAGAAATAATTACTAAAGCTCCTCAATTTAACAAAAACATGCGGGATGAGGGATATCCTCTTTATTACGCAGGTACAATTTCCCATCCTGTTGATTACTTGAGTGGAGGCCGTACCATGGCAAAATTCATGGTAGATATAAGAAGAATACCTGAAAAGGTAGAAGCAGTAATGGATATAATAACTGATGCCAATATTAAGGCAATGAAACAGAGTATTCAAAATGCTGTAGATCCTATTTCTGTATTCGTAGCTATGGGACGCGGCTGTCCTGACTTCTATAATCCTAAATTATGGGAAAGGTTTATATGGAACCCTCTTAAAAAGATAACTTATGCCGTAATAGAAACAGGATTAACTGCAAACTTTCATATTGATGCCAATTGGCAGCGTTCTCTTGACTATTTTAAAGATTTTCCAAAAGGCACCTGTGTTTTTGAAACAGATGGAACAACTGATATTTATAAAATTAAAGAAAAATTAGGAGACCGTATGTGTATTAAAGGAGACGTACAAGCTGCAAAACTTACTCTTGGAACTCCTGATGAAATATACAATTACAGTACTCAGTTGATAAAGGATATGGGAAGAGGATTTATACTTGCTTCCGGCTGTGGTATACCCCCAAATGCAAGACCCGAGAATGTTAAAGCAATGGTGGCAGCAGCACTAGGAAAGTAATAAATTTGAAAACATTCATATCAACATTATTTACAAAACTTAATGGATTTCAGTTAAAAGTTTAAGTAAAAACACCCTTTTCAATATTACAATAATTCAATATATTTAAAAATTTCTTTTCGAACTTATTCAGATAACTCATAATGAGCATTCCTGAATAAGCTCTCTTTTTCTGTTCTTAATATTCTTAAAATACAGCCTAATATCAACACTATTCTTTAACATATACTAAATTAAACACTTAAATTTTCTGATCTTTCAGATAACTAAGATTTATTAACTAAAAATTTTATCAACCTGTTTAAGCAGTTTAAAATTAGTAAGATCATAGTGAAGTGGTGTTAAAGTAGCATAACCTTGTTTTATAAAATATCCATCTGTGTCAATAACAAGAGATTCACTCATCTTACCTTTTAGTTGAAAAGTCTTTCCCTCATCTTTGGAATCCACCTCTATAAAATAACCAGTATATCCTCTTTCCCCAATTTTACACACTTTAATTCCTTTTTTTATCTTCATAGGCATATTTAAATTAAATACAACATCATCTTTCATGTGTCTATCTTGAAGCTTTTCCAGCACTTCTGAAACACATTTTGCTGCATCCTCATATTCTCCTTCAACTCCATCTTCAACTTCCATAGATGCAGCCAGTGAAGGTATTTTATTAATGGCAGCCTCAATAGCTGCAGAAACCGTACCGGAATACAACACGTCCAATCCAATATTCAATCCATTATTTATTCCAGATAAAACCATATCTATATTTCCATCTACAATTTTATCTATTGCAATCTTTACACAGTCTGCAGGTGTACCAGTGACGCTGTAAGCTTTCGATTTTATTCCTTCAAGCTTCACTTGTTTTACAAATAAAGGATCTCTTACTGTTATGGAATGACTGCTGGCACTTTTTTCAACATCCGGCGCAACAATTATCACTTCATGCTTTTTTTCTAATTCTTTAGCTAATGCATATATTCCCTTTGCATTAACTCCATCGTCGTTAGTCAATAATAATTTCATAAATTAGCCTCCACACTTATAAATTGATCATTTAAAACTATTCTACTACAAATACAGGAAATTAAATGTAGAAATAAATAAAAAATCAACTTATATTTTTATAATTCTCCTTGAATCTATAATTTTAGGATGGGCATTTTTTGCTCAAGATAGATAATATCTTGATTTCTAGCGAGAATGGATTTAAGGTGTTTATAATGAGGTACACATGCCATAGGCAAAGCTATTTCACATGCAGCTTCAAGACGTTCCCCTGAATAACTCTTACTTAATTTCAAAACTGATAATGCAGAGTTATATCCTTGTTCTTTTATGTTACACTCTTAAATATACGTTCAATAACTTCACTTGTGTGGGTAACCTATACTGCTGCCCATTGTTTCAACCGGATATCATTCATTTCTGGTTGATTAAAAGCATCAGCACAATGTGCAGAACGATAGGTATTCCAAGGAGCTTGGTTTATTATAAGAGAAAAATAATACAAATCATAGACAAATACAGGCTGGTTTCAGATTATACTATAAAAGTAGAGAATTTAGTAAATAGAGAATTTGATAACAGAAGTGATTTAGAAATAGTAGTAAGTGATCTTACATATGTTAATGCGGCTGGAAAAAGTTGAGCTAATCATTATTAACATTTGTATATACTTTCTTAATAGACTTTATAAATAACAATGCTGGCTTGCTTAATATTGTTCCTGTTTTATATGCAATTGTGATTTCCCATTGCAAAGGAGGAGTATCTATTTTAAAGAACATGAGATTTTTTACGTTTTCTTCTATTTTAAGTATTGATTCTGGTACAAATGTAACGCCCATATCAGCAGATACAAGATTTACAGCGGTCATTATATTTGATGTTTCTATAGTAGGGATAATGTTAATTCCTAGTTTGTTTAAAAAATTTTGTGAAACTTCACGGAGAAGTTGCCCTTCCTTTAGCATAAAAAATGGTTCATCTTTAAATTGTAGAAAGTCTTTCTGGCTCATAAAATTTATTCTTTTATTCACATCATAGTCTAATTTTTTTAATAGTGGATTATGATAGTTTACAGTAAAAAGGATATGTTCAAATGCAAGATGTTCAAAAATAATGTTATGGTGACTGTTAGGTGACTGTAAAATACAAAAATCTACTTTGTTTTGTTTCAGCAATGAGAACATATATTGATGGGATCCTTCTTGTAATTCAATATCTATTTTAGGGTATTTTTTTTTAAAATTGGGAAATACGATTGGTAGTAAGATAGAGGATCTCCATACTGTAATACCTAATGTCACTCTCCCACTGACTGAATTTTTAACATCTGAAAAATCTTGTTGTAATTTTTTATTTCGTTTAATAACATCTTGAATGTATTGCATGAATAATTCGCCTGCAGGAGTAAGTTTTAATGGGTGAGAAGCTCTTGTAAATAGCTCAGTGCCTGCATTTTCCTCAAGCTTTTTTAAATATTTGCTAAGTGAAGGCTGAGAAACATATAATTTAGATGCAGCCTTTGAAATATTTCCTTCTTTAACAATTGTAAGAAAGTACTCATAATTTTTTAATAGCATATCTTCTCTCCACTCCTCTCCACTCCTCTCTATGTCAAACTGTATACGTTTTTATCTACATAAATTAATAATATACCTTTTTCTCTCTGCATGTCAAACTTTATTCCTTTTTGTCTATACAATTAATATAATAATAGATATTTTACAAAGTTTCTATATGTTAATATAATTTAATTAAGGTTTAGCACTGGATATCATGTGATGGCCATCACCTTTACAATGCATAATCTATATGTAAACATATACAGGAGGTAATATTATGTGGAATGCTGTCATAGTAGATAGAGATTATGGAAGTGTTAGTCTTGAAAATCAAAATTACATTAAGAAACAATATTTTCAAAATGGAATTAATTTAAGATTAGAGCACTATAACACTTCTGAGGAAATTATTAATGGATGTCAAGATGCAGATGTTATCCTGGGTACAGGCAATCCGCCAATTACAAAAGATGTTATAGAAAATCTTCCAAAACTAAAACTAGTTCAACGATTTGGAATTGGTGTAAATTCCATAGATTTGGAGACGGCAACCAAAAAGGGAGTAATAGTACAATTTATGCCAGGATTTTGTATAAAGGAGCTTTCCATTCATGCTGCTGCACTCATTCTTAATTTGATTAGAAATGTAGGATTTTATGATAGAGGTATTCGAAAAGGTGAATGGAGAAAAGCAGCGGGTTATGTACCTAGGAACCTTGAGGAAATGACTGTAGGTATTTTTGGCTTTGGGGCTTCAGGGAGACTTTTGTATCAAATCTTTAAAAAAGGATTTGGGTCGAAGGTAATTGTATGTGATCCATTTATTGATAAGAGTATTCAAAATAGTATGGACGTAACTGTTGTATCATTTGAAGAAATGTTAAAAAATTCTGATATTATTTCAATTCATGCACCATTAACTCCAGAAACACGTCATATTTTTGATTATAAAGCTTTTAAACAAATGAAAAATACTTCAATGATTATCAATGTTTCAAGAGGAGGGCTTATCAATCAGCAGGATTTAGAAAAGGCACTAGCAGATGGAGAAATTCGTTATGCAGGTTTAGATGTTTTTGAAAAAGAACCATTGTCACCAAATAGTCCATTAATTAGTAATGAAAACGTTGCATTAACATGTCATAGTGCGTTTTATGGTGAGAATGCTCAGAAAAATCAAATTAAACTTGCCATTGAACTTGTTGATTGTGTATTGAACAAGAAAAGTGTGAAAAGAAAATATGTAGCTAACAAAGATGTTTTAAATAAGTTTGAAGATTTGAATATCATAAAATAAATATTTTAATAAAATAATAGGAGGACAATAATATGTCAAATATTGGTTGCAAAATAATTAGTGATTTTAAACGTCCAGATAAGTCTTTAGTTGAGGGATTTAGGAATATACCTGTTGCAAATATTGATGATTGTATGAACAGAACAGCAGCTGTACATTACGATATTAAACCAGTCAATAAAGCAAAGTTACTAGGTACTGCATTCACTGTTAAAGTAGCACAAGGCGATAATTTGATGTTTCATAAAGCCATGGATATGGCTCAAGAAGGTGATGTAGTCGTTATAGATGCTGGAGGAGACACTTCACGTGCAATATTTGGTGAATTAATGATCAATTATTGTAAAGTTAGAAAACTTGCAGGTGTTATTGTTGATGGGTGTATTAGAGATTATGATGAAATATCAAAATTGGATTTTCCCGTTTATGCTAAAGGCACTACACCTAACGGACCTTATAAAAATGGCCCTGGAGAGATTAATACCACAATCAGTTTTGGAGGACAAGTTGTACATCCTGGAGATATCATTATCGGGGATGGAGATGGAATCATAATTGTTAAACCAAGTGAAGCTGAAGAACTTGTTAATAAGGCTAAAAAAGTTGTAGTAAAAGAAGAAGGAATTATGGACATTATAATGAAAGAAGGAACATATATTAGGCCTTGGGTTGATTCTAAACTAAAAGAAATTGGTTGTGAATATTTATAAAATTTTAAATTAATTTTAATAATAATATAAAATTAATAGAAAACATTCTTTTTAGAAGAATGTTTTCTATAATACATTTATCTTATCAATGTAAACAATTTCATTAAAAATAAATTCTTTTTTGTAGACTAATTAAAATTTAATTAATAACGTTATTAATTTTGATTTTTGCAAAAGGTAAAGGCTTTAAATATAATAAAACAAATAAATATGTCTTTAAAATTCAGAATTTATAGAAAAAATAGGAGGTAATTTGAATTGAAGAAAGGAAGATATCGTTATTTTATTATTTTCATGGTACTGGCTATTATGACAATAAATTATATAGACAGAGGAGCTCTTTCTTATGGACAAGCAGATATTATTAAAGAATATGGACTAAATGCACAATCATGGGGAGCAGTTATGGGATACTTTGGATATGGTTATGCTGTTGGTGGATTATTTGGCGGCTTCCTAGCAGATAAAAAAGGTCCTAAATTTACTTGGATTGTATTTGGTTCTATTTGGTCTGTTTTTGAGATGTTAACAGCCTTTGCTGGAGATATTGGAATTACAGTATTCGGCGGATCGGCTCTTGCAGGTTTCTTTGTAGTTCGAGTATTATTTGGTCTTGCTGAAGGTCCTTCATTTGTTTCTATGAGCCGTACTATGGCAAACTGGGTTGCACCAAAGGAAAGAACATTTTGTTCCTCTTTAACTCTTATTGGTACTCCACTAGGTTCAGTAATAACGGCTCCTATAGCAGTTACAATTATTTCACTAACTAATTGGAAAGTTATGTTAGTGACAATGGGATTGTTAGGACTTGTTTGGGCTTCAATTTTTAGTAGGGTTTTTACGAGTTTACCAGAAGATAATCCTAGAATATCAAAAGAGGAACTTGCCGAAATAAGATATAATACCGATCTTAAAACTAAAGATAATGTTTCACAAGATAAAATTCACTGGTTTGATTTTTTTAAAAATCCATCATTGATTTGTAATACGGTTGGTTTCTTTGCTTGCAGTTACATCATTTTTTTATTACTAACATGGACACCAAAGTATCTCCAGGATGTATATCATTTTAAATTAACATCTCTATGGTATTTAGGAATGATACCATGGATTGGTCCTATTTTTACTACAGTACTTGGCGGAAAAATTTCAGATTATATTCGAATGAGAACTGGAAATCTTAGATTTGCTAGAAATAGTGTATCGGTTATATCATTACTTCTATCTTCTATATGTTTTTTATTAATTCCTAAAATGGGAAGCGCAATGCAGGTTTTACTTTTAATGGCTTTAGGAAATTCTGCAGCTCTAGCAGCTAACTCCATATATTGGAGTAATCTTATAGACATTGAACCATCAAAAACAGGTACATTTAGTGGAATTATGCATTTTTTAGGACAAACATCTGCATTTATAGCTCCAACTTTAACAGGAACTCTAGTAAAAAATTATGGATATTCAGCAGCGTTTATCATAGCAGGAATTATCTGTGCTGTTGGTATGGTTTGTATGTTCTTTGTAAAATTTAAAAATGTGGAAATTGACAACGGTCAAGTGGAAAAAAATTTTTCTGCATAAATTAAAAAATATGTATAATTTAATTAAGATGAAAACGATTTTCCACATGCAAAGAAGCTTCAATATTGTGTAAAATCCTTATAAAAACAAGATACATTAGTTAAAAATATAATGCATTAGGAGGAAAGCAAATATGAAATATGATTTAATTGTTAGAAATGGTTATTTATTGGATCCGGCTACCGGAAATAAAGGTAAGCATATAGTTGCAGTAAAAGATGATAAAATTGCAGATTATTCTCAAGATGGGCAAGCAATTCAGACTATAAATGCTAAAGGTTGTTATGTTTTTCCAGGCCTTATCGATTTTCATACACATATTTATGAAGGAAGTGATTTTGGGGTTTCACCAGATTTATTATTAGCCAATGGTGTTACAGCAGCTGTTGATGCAGGAAGTACAGGATGTGTCAATTTTGAAATGTTTTATAAAAATTCAATGATGAATAGTAAACTGAAAATAAAGGCATTTTTAAATGTATCATCTATTGGCCAACCGGGCGCAGGGATTGATGAACCTCTTGATCCAAAATTGTTTCAAAAGGATTTGATACGATCTTTAATTAGAAAATATAAAGGTACAATATTAGGCTTAAAGATTCGTTTTAGTAAAAATACTGTGGGAGGTTTAGGTACGAAACCATTGGAAGAGACGTTAAAACTTGCTCAAGAATTAGGGGTACCTGTATGTGTTCATACAACTAATCCGCCAATTGATGCTGCTGAACTGGTAAGCATGCTTAGAAAAGGTGATATATACTGTCATATTTATCATGGAACAGGTTCAACTTTACTAGAAGAAGATGGTACAATAAAACCAGCATTTTTAGATGCTGCAAAAAGAGGAGTAATTTTTGATTGTGCAAACGGAAGGTTCAATTTAGATTATAAGGTAGCCAAACAATCCATTTCAAATAAGTTCTTGCCGGATATAATTAGTACGGATACGACAAAAGTTACTTTAAATGTACCGGCACAAGTTAAGAGCTTACCATTTGTCATGTCAAAATATCTTAGCTTTGGTATGAGCTTAGAAGACGTTTTAAAAACCGTAACTGTTAATCCTGCAAAATTAATGGGTATGGAAGGTAAGATTGGAACACTGAAAAAAGGAGCATATGCAGATATTACTATTTGTAAAATCGTAGATAAAAAAGTTGTATTTAGTGATTCAAAAGGTGCAACACATGAGGGAAACCAACTGATAGTCCCAGTTCTTACAATTGAAAATGGTAGGATTGCATATTGTCAAACGGATTTTAATATTTAACAGTACTTACGCAGCACAAAAATAACATTGAAAAATCAATAGCTTTAACCACTTAACTTATCCCAAATGGTTGTTACTATGGGACTTGTAATATCATTTACCTGTTTACTTTTACAATCTTTTGAGGAATACCCGGTATCGAATGTTGCGTATTCGACCTGTAATCCAAATTTGTGAGCGAAAGTTATCATATCTATTGCCAGTTCAAGCTTGATGTGATAATCTTCGCATTTTTGCTTTGGAATCCACATTCGAAAGCAAACAGTTAATTTAAACCATCCATTTGAGCACAGCAAAACAACTATATGCATTCCCATAGCAACAACCTTTTACATAATACTTTAATGTTTAAGCTATTGATTTTTCTATGATTAAATCATTTTGCATAAGTACTGTTAACTAAATATCATATGCCAAACCGTCCTTCACCTATTAATCTTATAACTTTATATTCATTAATAAAACAGCCTGCTGGATATGTCTTTTTCTTAAAAAACGATATCATGACCATGAACTTTTATATCTTCTATGATGTCTCTGATTTGAATAATGCCGTCTATCGGAATGATGGTTTTGATGTAAACTGTGAGAATACTGGTTATTATACTTCCTGCCTGAATTGGAAAGTGACCCAAACATTCTCAATATACGGCTTAAAAATCCTTCTCTTTTATAATAGTTACTACCTCGATGCTTATCTCCATATCCATTTTTTTCTGATGATCTTGAGAAAAAACTCATTAAAGCACCTCTTTTCAATAATTTTTAATATGATTGAATAATTATCAATTGACAATATAAATCACATATATTTACACATTCATTTTATAATTGCACATATATTATTGCAGCCCACTAATAAGTAATAAATAATTGACACATATATCATTTAATGATATATTATACTAAATGATATGTCATTTAATGATATATAGGAGGTAAAAATGGCTAGAAATAATTCTTTGGAAATGGGTGAACTTACAGACGCATACTATTATATTTTGCTATCTTTAATAAAACCTAAACATGGCTATTTGATTATGAAATCAGTTGAAAAGATGTCAGAAGGCAAGTTTTCAATAGGTCCTGCATCTTTATATACAAGTATAAAAAAACTTCTTGATGCAAAACTCATAAAACTTACAGAGGAATCAGAGCAAAAAAAAGTTTACATTGCTACAGATAAAGGAATTCAATTTCTAAAAAATGAAGTTAAAAGGAAACGTAAGATGGTTCAAATTGCAGAAGAAATATTTAGCAACGAGGAGATGTTATAGTATATGTCCAACACAAAATATGTCATGAGCAAAGGAGTAGCTTTTGGAGAAGAGGAAGAAATGGAAATGCTCTCTGATTATGCAAGCAAAGGCTGGATTTTATATAAATTTAGCTTTATGGGATACAAACTCAAAAAAGCTAAACCTGAAAAATTGCAATATTCTCTAGATTATAGATATAATGCAGATGAAGAATACTTTTCATACTTTGAAGAAGCAGGATGGAATCATGTATGTTCTGCATCAAATTCAATGCATATATTCAGTGCCCCTGAAGACACAAAACCAATTTATACAGACAGCGATACTAAATCAGAAAAATATATAAACCAGTATAAATTAGCTAAAAAAATCGCAATGCCATCACTTTTATGCCTTATTGTATGCTCTATTTTATTTACTATTTTAGCATCACTTGCTAAATATGATTATATACCTCATATATATATAAAAATTGGATGTATTATTTTAATACCTACATTAATAATAACATTAATAATAACTATTATAACAGGACTACCTTGTATATCTTATTACACTACATTAAATAGAATTAAGGATGGTTATCCAACTCATGTAAAGCATAAAGCATTAAAAAAATTATTAGATACATTAGCAGCAATTTCACCTATATTAATAATATCTCTGTTCCTTTTAAGTATATTTAACATTATAATTATAAGCAAAGCAGCGTTTTTGTTAATTTGTCTAATTGCTTTCATAACTTGTCTATTAAGTATGTTCATAAAATAAGCTAAATAAAAGGTGACCAATTATGAATTGAACACCTTTTATTTTATCCTAACTTTAAATATAAAACTCATCAGCTTATAACAACCTTTTTCTTTTCTTCTCTAATAACAATAATTCTCTGCAGTGCAATAAATATAAATAACAACATTCCTACTGCAATCTTTGTCCACCAAGAATTAAGATTTCCCTGAAACATTATAAGGCTTTGAATTATACCCATAGTTAAAACACCGAATACAGGTCCTATAGGATATCCTGATCCCCCTGTTAGTAATATTCCTCCTATTACACAAGCTGCAATGGCATCCATCTCCGTTCCCAAACAATGTAAGCCATAACCAGATAGTGTATATAAAGTAAATAACAGCCCAGCTAAAGAAGAGCAAAAACCAGATACAGTATAAACAAGAATTTTAACTTTTCCAGTATTTAGGCCCATAAGCATAGCTGAATTTTCATTTCCACCAATTGCATATACGGTTCTACCAAACCTTGTATACTTTAATACAAATATAGCAACTGCAGCTACTATCAAACTAACAATTACATTAATGGATATAGCTACACCTGGACCAATGGGTATTCTAAAACCTGAAATAGCAGTAAATACCGGATTTTTAATACTTATAGTATCTATACTTATAACATAACTTGATCCTCGTGCAAAGAACATACCTGCTAATGTTACAATCCATGGGTGAAGATCAAATTTCTCTACTAATATCCCCTGAACTGTTCCAAATACAATTCCTACAATTAAGACAAAAATCATAACCAAAAATGGATTAACTCCATTTTGCAATAGGCTTGCAGTAATCATACTTATAAAAGCTATCATAGAACCTACAGAAAGATCTATTCCACCTGTAATAATAACAAAAGTCTGGCCAATAGCTAAAACTATTAAATAAGCATTATCTATAAAAAGGTTTGCTAATACTTGTCCTGAAAAAAATCCACTAAACATAACAGATCCAATTAAAAATAATACTATAAACAAACCAATTGTAGCGTAAATCGAAATAAATGATGAATTCAATTTTAAAATTTTCTTCTTATTAGTTAACCCTTTTATCATACACGAGCCACCTCTTTTTTAGGTTTACTTTTAGTTGTATTATTTTTTGATTTCTTTCTTACTAGCATTTTTCTAAATGCCTCAGATTGTATAATACAAACTATTATAACTACTATAGCTTTAACTACAAGAGTAATTTCTGGAGCCACTCCCATACTATAAATGGTTGTTGTTAATGCTTGTATAAATATTGCTCCTACTACTGTTCCTCCTAAATAAAATCTACCACCTGCCATGGAAGTTCCTCCAATAACAGTAGCTAATATAGCATCTAATTCCATCCACAATCCTACATTGTTTGCATCTGCACTCTTTATGTTAGAGCATAAAATAATGCCTGCAATACCTGCTAGAATACCCGATATAATATACAGTGAAAAAATAACTTTTCGTGCCCTTATGCCACAGTATTTGCTGGCACTGCTATTTACTCCTATAGATTCAACAAATAAACCCAATGCTGTTTTTCTAATAAGTAAATAAATTGCAAAAACAATTACAGCAGCAATAATTATTGCCACAGGTAAGAAAATATATCCTGTTCCTATAAAAATAAATGACTTATTAGTAAATGTTAGTATTTGACCGCCTGTAATAAGTTGGGCTATACCTCTTCCAACTATGTATAAAATAAGCGTAGCAACCATAGGTTGAATTTCAATATAAGCTACCAAGAAACCGTTCCATATTCCACAAAGTACACCTACTATTGCTCCTGATAATACTGCCGCTGGAACAGAACCACCTCCAACTATAACTGTTGCCGAAACCGAAGCACTTATAGCAATTATAGATCCAACAGAAATATCTATTCCCTGGGTGGCAATAACTATTGTCATACCTAACGATATTAATATAAGTGGCGCTGAATGATTAAGTATATCTATTACATTTCCAAATAAGTGTCCATCCCTAATTGTTATATTAAGGAAACCTGGTCTTACTAAAAAATTTAATAAAAGCAGCGCAATTAATGCTGCTACCGGCCAAAATATCTGCATATGATAAAATTTCATAAATATATTGGAAGTTTTAGTATTATGCACTAATATTGCCTCCTTCCGCAATAGTCCTAAGTATATTAGATTCTTGTACCTCTTCTCCCGCTAACTCCCCTATAATTTTTCTATCTCTAAGTACGAGCACCCTATCGCAGCAACTTTCTATTTCTGAAAGTTCGGAAGATATAAATATAATTGACATGCCTTTTTTTGCTAGTTTTATAATTAATTTTTTTATTTCATCCTTGGCACCTACGTCAATACCTCTTGTAGGCTCGTCCAAGATTAAAATCTGAGGGTCTGTAGCAAGCCATCTTGCCAGTATAACCTTTTGTTGATTTCCACCACTCAAATTGTCAATTCTCTGTTCTATACTAGGAGTTTTAATATTTAGGAGTTTAACATACTTTTCAGCAATTTCCTGCTGCTTTTTCATTGGAATGTATTTAAATATTCCTTTAATGGATTGAAGAGCCAAAATTATATTTTCTCTTATAGTTAGTTCTCCAACTATACCAGCTGCTTTTCTATCTTCGGGACAAAGTCCTAAACCTTCCTGAATAGCTTTTTGAGGATAAATATATGAATATTCCTTACCATCAATGATCAATGTTCCATGATCTGATTTATCTATACCAAACAACAATTTAGCACATTCAGTTCTTCCAGAACCTAAAAGTCCTGCTAGTCCAAGTACTTCGCCCTTTTTTATATTCATACTAAAAGAATCTATAGTTCCTTTTCTGCCAAATTGTTTAGTTTCTATCAAGTTTTTTTCTTCATTACTGTAATAATCACGAGATAACTGCTTATTTTCTTTTACCATTTCTTCGTACTTTTTTCCTATCATCTTAGAAATTAGGTCCATTTGAGGTAAATCTTTTACAGCATAAGTTCCAACCAATTCTCCATTTCTAAGTATTGTTATCCTATCTGAAATTTCATAAACCTGATCTATGAAGTGAGTTACAAACACAATTGACATGCCTTCGGATTTTAACTTTCTCATAATACTAAATAACTGTTTAACTTCATTACTATCCAAACTAGACGTTGGTTCATCAAGAATCAATATTCCACTTGATATATCTACAGCTCTTGCTATAGCCACCATTTGCTGAATTGCAACAGAATAGCTAGATAATAATTTTTTTACATCTATTTTCAAATTCAATCTTTCTTCCAATAATTTTGATGCATTTTCATTCATGGTATTCCAATCAATAAATCCTCTTTTCATTGGTTCCCTTCCAATATAAATATTCTCAGCTACAGTAATGTTTGGACATAAATTGACTTCTTGATAAACAGTGCTTATCCCATTTTCCTGAGCATCATGGGTTGATTTAATAATAATTTTTTTTCCATTTAAAGTTATGATTCCTTCATCTATTTCGTAGACCCCTGTAAGCACTTTAATTAGAGTTGACTTTCCAGCCCCATTTTCCCCCATAAGAGCATGTATCTCACCTTTTTTAAGTTGAAAATCTACATTTGAAAGAGCTTTAACCCCGGGAAAAGATTTGCATATGCCTTCCATGTTAAGAACAATATCGCTTTCATCCATTAAATTCACCCCCATTTATCAAAATTTCATAATGTATGAATGTGGAATATCCAATTCATACATTATGATTTACAATTCTAATATTTTCTGTTAGGTAATTCTTTTTTAGCTTGATCTTGAGTAAATACACCCTCTTTAGTGTGTACAATTTTATCTTTAAGTTTGCCACTTAGTACTTGTTTTGAAGTTTCTAGCAATTGAGGTCCTAAAAGAGGATTACACTCAACTATACCATTTGATTTTCCATCAGCCATTAACTTGAACATATCTTTAATACCATCAACAGAAACTATAAAAATATCTTTTCCTGGTTTTTTACCATATTCCTCTATAGCTTGTATAGCTCCAACTGCCATATCATCATTGTGAGACCACAAAACATTAATTTTATTTCCATCAGATTTCAAAAATGCTTCCATAACTTCCTTACCTTTTGCACGAGTAAAATCACCTGTTTGTGATTTTATGATTTTATAGTTTGGACAATCTTTTATAGTTTCATTGAAACCTTTTTGACGTCCTATCATAGCTGTTGATCCAACAGTACCTTGAAGCTCTGCTATGTTAAGCTTTGCATCTTTTCCAAATTTATCAATTACAATTTTAGCTGCTCTCTTACCTTCTTCTTCCATATCTGATCCAAGAAAAGCTGTAACAAGAGAATTATCTGCTACTTTTACATTTCTATCTACTATAACAACTGGTATCTTGGCATTTTTTGCCTCTCTCAATACTGTATCCCAACCAGTTTCTACTACAGGGTCCAATGCGATTATATCAACCTTTTCAGCTATAAAGGATCTTATTGCCTTTATTTGATTCTCCTGTTTTTGCTGGCCATCAGAAAATTTTAGTTCAAAATTTGGATCTAATTTAGGAATTTCCTTAATGGAAGTAGTTTCTGCTGTTCTCCAACCACTTTCAGCTCCAACCTGTGCAAAACCAATTACCTTTTTCTTACTTGATGAATTTGAGGAGCTTGTCTGCTGACTTGCGCCGCCGCATCCTGCAAATATACCAATTGTTAAAACTGCTGTTGCTGCTAAAGCAGCAATCTTTTTAAATTTCATATTTCTTTCCCCCCATTATATTTATTTTTATTTCAGAAAATCCAGGATATATAAAAACATCCAAACCATATATGTAAAGATTTGATTTTTTATATAATTAGGACTATTTCTTTGTATATTTCTCCTGCATTTTTGAAATCAACCAATTAATGTTTTGAAAGCGATTTCTTAAATATAATAATAATATTTATTGGTACAAATGTCAATTACTTTCATATATTATTATTTATTACCTTAATTCAATATTATGCTAATACAATTATTTCAATAAAATACATATATTTTTATTGAAACAAAAAATGTTTAAAAAATAGTTACATAAGTGATATTTATTGGTATAAATACTGGATCATTTCACCCCTACTGGTGCTAATTTGTCCTATTCAAAATATACAATTGGATTTGGTTGGGTATTAATTATCCACAAGAGTTGTAAAAGATGATATGATAAGAGAAGACAACCCGCCATGCATGGGTTAAATTATAGAACCATCATGCTTCACGGCTTGTCTTCTCTTAATTTGAATACATAAGATTATTCTTTGAAATAAGGATATTAAAGCAATGATTGTGCTTATATATGTTAAAAACAGGACGTGAAAAATACATCTACCTTTTAAATATTCATTCATGGAAAGTACAATAAAAGGCATTATATAAAATGAAATAGCAGCTGCTCTTCCCATAAAATCAAATACAAAAGTTTTATTCTTCTCTGACTTATACTTATTCATGATTTTAGAAGTTACAAAGAAATCAATAATCTTTGCTATTATTACAATTAAAAACCACCAGGCAATAAGTTTGTATTTTATCAGTATTCCTGTAGCACACAATATAAACAAAAAGTCTGCTAAAACATCAAGAAAACTTCCAAAACTTGAAACTGATTTAAAATACCTGGCGATTCTTCCATCTATAAAGTCAGTTACACATATTGCAAAAAAAATCATTACTAGATAAGTAAATAGCTCATCATTTCCATCTAAAGCAAGCTTTCTGTTTAAAAATAAAGTAAATATTCCTGTTAAAACTACCCTTAACAAAGTAATGAAGTTAGGAACTGCATACCTTAAATATTTTTTCATTATCTCTACTCTCCAGTTAAATTTTTTATTGCATCTGCTGCCTTAGTTGTTTGTCCTTTTAAAAGTTTTATACCTTCAACTTTGTCTGCTCCCTTTGCTAATTGTACTAAGGGATCTATTTCTTTTGTTACCTTATTATCGCCACCAGTTGAAAATATCATCACTCTTTTATTTGAAAAATCTTTAATTGCCTTCATATAGGATTCCAGCACCGTTGAATACTTTCCCACATAAATAGGAGTTCCAAAAACAAGTACGTCGTATTTAGAAATGTCATAGTTTAATTCTTGAGATGGGTAATTAATTGTAACTTCATAGCCTGATTTTTGCAAAGTTTCTGCTATACTACTTGCCATAGTTGATGTTAACTTAGTTCTTGATGGCTGATAAATAACCAGTGCTTTTTTACTACTGCTGCTTAAAAGTAATTTTCTCTCATCACTCTTATGAACTATTGAATTAGCATTTACTACCCACTTAAAAAATAGAATGGTTCCCACTATAATAACAACTAACAAAATTAATACAACCTGCAGTACTCTTTTCATTGTAATCCCTCCATTTAACATAATTTATCTGATGACCAATTCTTGAAACAGCTGCTTGAGATTTGACAAAATTTTAGCTTTAGTGTCTTCTTTACTAACCATAAGTCTCCGCTTGTTAATCCACAGGGAAATTTCGCCGTGTAAGTAAGCAAAAAATACATCACTTACAAAGCTTGCCCTTTCTTCTAACAACTTGCCCCTAGCTGCTTCTAAAATATTTTTATCAAATTCTTTTCTTGCACTTGCCACTATGTTCATTACTTCACTGGGAGGCTCTCCATCTATGGATTCCATCCGAAGAAGTTTGTACAATCCAATATGATCTAATGAAAAATCAATAAAATTAGATAGGAGCACATAATAATCTTTTTCTGGATCATCTTTAAAAGTTAAATTATCTCTTGAATAATTTATCATCTTGATCAATACTTGTCCCAAGGCTTCCCAAAGTATTTCGCTTAAACTGCCAAAATAGTTATATAAATTTGTATGAGAACATCCTACCTTTTTAGCTATATCTCTCAATGTAACATTTTTAATTTCTTCATTTTCATCTACTAACTGCAAAGTTTTTTCTAAAATAATCTCTTTAGTTATTTGACTTTTATCAGTCTTCATTCTAATTCACCGTCCTTATTACCAATGGTAATTACCATTGGTAATATAATAGCATCATAAAATTTGTATGTCAACATTTTTTCATTCTATTACCTGTAACTCTAAAGTATGAATTAAGGAAAATCCAAAAATTATTACATAACATAAGCAATAATCTTTCCCTTATGGATAATCTTAATATATAAATTATCCATAAAGGTTTTAATTATAACATACTGTTGGTTTACTTCTTCTCATTATTTCTTTAATTATCAGCTATTTTTTTACAAACTATCTTAGAATTTTTACCAACATCTACTTTATTTCTATATTCCACTATCTCGATATCACAATTAGCTCCTATAGTAACATTATTTCCTCTTACTACTTTTGCACATGTATTTTCAAGATAAATATCATCTCCTTCAATTGTGCCTGTTACAAGTCTTGCAGAATTTGAGAAAAGATTTATCATCTTCATGAAAAAATGACCTTCTCCCAATTTAACACTTATATTTTCGCCACCTATATCTTTTACTGTACATTTTCCATACATCTCTATATCTATATTCCCTGCATTTAATAATCCGTCTATATTAAAGCCTCCTCTTGCATTAAAATTTTCTGCTTCACAATCTCCACTTATGGATGCTGAACCTGATATTGATATTTCTTCCGTATGCAAATTACTATCCATACGGGAAGATCCACTTATTTTAACTTTTTTTGCAGTAACACTGCCTACTATATGAGAAGATCCACTTACGGTTATTTCTTCACAATCAAGATTTCCACATATTTTAGTACTGCCGCTGATTTTAGTTATTTTACTTTTTAAATTTCCGCTCACATTAGAAGATCCTGATACTTTATAAGAGCTGCACTCTATATCTCCATTCATTTTAGCAGTTCCACTTATTTTAACTTCGTCATACTTTCCACCTCTAATTATTCCAGCCCCAGAAATTTTTACATCTTGTAAATTCTCTTCCATTTTAAAACTCTCCTTTATTTTATAATGTTAGTTTTGATTTTAATTGCTCCACACATTCCCCTGCATTTATCTTTAATACAAGCATGGCTTCAGTTTCAACATACACTTCATTTGGTATCAGCATTAAAAAACATACAGCAACTCCAAGCTTTCTTATAAGTACTACATCACAATATCTTCCATAAAATTTCTCATAGTTTTTTTCCAGAGTATCAAGTACTAATTTAGCTTCCCCCAAACTCACCTTTCCAGATTTTAAAAACCTATCTACTATAGTCATAAACAGCAGTTCATTAAAATTGAATTCACTGCTTTCTTTATGAACATCTTTATATAATGTGAAAGTAGGTTGTGAAACAATGTTATGTGATGATATGTCACTTTCTTTTAAAATAACTTTCGAAAGATTTGGCGAAAATATGCTTGCAAGTTCATCTAAAGATACATCATCTTTAAAATTCTTGATCTTTTCTACTCTATCCAGTATTTCCTTCCTTGGAAAAAACGTCTCCTGGCCTGTAAAGCTGGACCTTTTTATAAACCATTCTTCGGGTATTAATTTTTTTCTTTTCCATCTATACAATTGGCCATAGGAAATACCTGTTACTTTAAGCAATTCTTTTTTAGAAATTAGATTTTCCTCTTCCATATTTTCATTCCTCTCAATAATTTCTTTTTCAAAAACAGTGTAACATAACATTGTTACGTTAGCAATAGTTATTTTATCCGATGGCTACCAGCCGTAATCCCCCATCTTCTTATAAAGTGTGGGGATAACGGCTGCTACACCCCTGGATAACGATTTCTAAGTTTCAGATAGAGAAAAAAAACTTCACCTGAAACCAAGAACTCTGTTTATTTAAAATAAAAAACTCACCTTAAAGCAATAACTGCTAAAGGTGAATTTAAATAAGACTCCATTAAAATCCTATGTATTATTCTTTTTAAAAACAATATCCATAAAGGACATTCCAAATGCCAATGCTAACGACATCCATATTCCACTGAGCAAACTTCTATTTGTGATTCCAAATATATAATAAAAAATGCAATCCAAAATGGAAAACAAAGCAAATAGTAACATTAATTTCAAAGTTCTCTTTTTTACCTCAATCCATTTCAATTTTTTTAAATTTATTACAGCCACTAATAACATATATAATATATAAAAAAATGCAAAAAAGAGATATGCCATTAAAAATTTAGCAGCAAATTTATTTCTTATACCCCTATAGGCAATAAAAAATGAAATTGCCGTACTTACTAGAAACACTATGCTTATTATTCTTGTAAAATATGTCATTAAATTTTTTTTCATATTATCCCTCATATATTCTATTACATAGCCATTCCACCATCTACATTGATGACTTGCCCTGTAATATACTGGCACATATTTGAAACAAGAAATAAAACTGCATTTGCCACATTTTCTGCTTTTCCGTAAGCTTTCATTGGAATTTTAGACAGCATCTCTTCAGTTACCTTATCAGAAAGTACAGATGTCATATCTGTTGAAATATATCCTGGAGCAACGGCATTTACAACTATACCACGACCTGCAAGTTCCCTTGCAGTTGCCTTTGTAAACCCAATAACTCCTGCTTTTGAAGCAGCATAATTTGCCTGACCAACATTTCCTATTATGCCTACAACACTTGCTATATTTACTATGCTTCCTGATCTTTGCCTTAACATCTGCTTTGATACAAGCTTAGTACAGTTAAATGTCCCGGTAAGATTTGTATTTATTACTTTATCCCAATTTTCTTTTTTCATGGTCATCACTATGCCATCACTTGTAACACCTGCATTATTTATCAATATGTCTATCTTTTTAAATTTTGCAATTACAGATTTTACAACTTCTTTTGTCGATTCTTCTGAACTCACATCATGCTTTAAACCCAGGGCTTCAACACCATAAGCTGATGATATTTCATCTGCCGCTTTTCTTGCTCTTTCTTCATTAGTTCCCGTTACTACTATTTTTACTTTTTCTGCTGCCAATTTCTCTGCAATAGCTCTACCAAGCCCCCGAATGCCTCCAGTTATTAAAGCTACTTTATCCGTTAAACCTAAATCCATCATGTTCATCCTCCTATTTGCAATAATGGCCACCCTGCCTCTCCCTTTAGACGTGAGATAACAGCTTATATGCCACTAGATAATTTCTCAATAAAATACTAGTGGTAATTATATCATACTTTATGTATCAAACAAATCCAAAATTCACCAGTTTATTTCCAGCCCCACTCCTACTTCCTTTATAGGTAAATATTTATGTATTTCTGCTTTAACAGCAAAGGAGGTACAATGACAGGGATACAACTCTTTCACATCATTTTTTCTTAGATATTCAATAGTTTTTCTAACCCCAGAGTTAACTTGAAATAAATGAAATCCACCTATAATTCCAAGTACCCTGTTGTCACTGCAAACTTTTTTTGCGTATTCCACTATATTGCATATGCCGCTGTGAGAACATCCTGTTATAACATAAATACCCTTTTCACTTTTATACACAAGTGCCGTATCATCCATTACATAATCATCAACCAAAGCTTTCCCTGAAGCCTGCTTTCCTATAGGTTTTTTATTTTCAAAATCATTCGTTCTTGGTATCTCCCCTAAAAAGGTTATATGTTTGCTAATTTTTTTAGGTTCTTTGGAAAGAATCAAATTACATTTTTCTTTTAGCTCTTCTTCCAAAATAGGAGAACAAATTTTTAAATCTCCATCTATTTTTTCCTTAAATGCATCAGGGTGGGCAAGTATTGAAATTTTGTTTTTACAGTTTTTTTCAAAGTAATATTTAAGTCCTCCTGTGTGGTCATTATGTCCATGTGAAATAGCAATTATATTTATGTTTTTTAAATCCACCCCTAATGCATCTGAATTTTTTAAGAATATATCAGAATAACCTGTATCAAATAGAATTTTAGTGTCTTCATCTTTCATATAATATGAAACAGCAGGTTCTCCAAAATAATATCTATCTATATAGGTGTTGTTATCTACTAAAACTTTTAGTTTCATTCTTTCATCTCCCAAAAATAATTTTCACTGTCTTCATTATATTTTATAAAACCATTCTTTTGCAAAACTTTTTGGGATGCAGTACGAATCAGATAACCTCCAAAATTTTTCAGAATTAAAAAATCGCCTTCAGTTTTCTGCTAAAGGCGATTTTAATTATTTCATTTTTGATAAAATTTTCTGTATGGTTTTAGGAGATAGATAGTATGTTTCAGAAAGGTAGTCTATAGATGCTCCCTTTCTGTATTTGCTGTAGATTTCAAGGTTTCTGTAAAATAACATATTTCTGCTGCCACTTTTCTCTCCCCAGGTTTTTCTGTTGCATTGTCTTCTTGGTATATAGATATATTCGCCGTCAATGTAATCCTGAATTTGAGATACGAGTTCTAATGACAATACATCTGCTGCTTTTTTATCCGATCGCTACCATTGCTAACACCCCCATCGCACACAGCGAAAGCGACTATCACAAAATCAAATATTTAAGTTCTCTGCTTTTCCCACTAAGTAGGATTTATTGATATTCCTCATATTTCTTTTCTAACTCTGGATCTTCAATTAAAAATAAGTATTCTAAAAAGTACAATAGAAAATTTGGAACATAAAAACTAGCCTAATATTAACATGTTAAGCTAGTTTTACTTTAGAATTTTTCTAATCCATTCAGGCATATTTTTACTTTTCCATTTAATAGTTCCATTAACTAAATACGCTATTTCTTCAATTTGTTTTGTATTATCATATATATATTGATGTCTTGTCAACACCATTAACACCAGCAATATGGTATATGTAGCCATTTTTACTCGCCTATTATTCTTTTTTGTTCTTTTTGAAGCACCAGATTAGATAATGTTATATAAAAATCCTGTTCTTCTTTCGTTTTTGCATTTTTAAATAATTCTTTTAAGTCCCAATACGAATATTTTAAGAATTGTTCATATAAGTTATTTTGTTTATTTGTTTTCTCCATATTAATTCCTCCAACAAATAATACTTTTATTATATTATAGCCTAATACATCACTTATATAAATAATTTTCTGCAAGTGTACATGTCATGTTAATGTTCAACTTAGGTATCAGCAGATAATAATACTAGTTTAAACTAATTTAAATACATCCCCTGTTGAGTTTCAACGTATAATAACTGAAACAAGTAACATTGCTAAATTTACATTTAAATACATCTCATGTTAAGGTTCAACTTTCAAGAATAATAGATATGCGAAATGTTTTTACAGAATTTAAATACATCTTATGTTGAGGTTCAACCACAGTAAAATAGCCATTTCTTATTTTCATTATAGTCCTAAAACCCTTAATAATAAAGGCATCAACAGAAAATTTTCCAACCGTTTTTCACTTTTCACAAACTCAATAAAAAAGGTACCCTCATCCATTGAATTCAAATGACTTAAGACATCTCTATCCCCCAAATTAGTTGGAAAATACTCAACAAAATGTAGTAATATATTGTATAAAATAGTATAATTTATTTGTACAATATACAGATAAATAGTAAATTTATGAGGGAGAATGTGTATTATGAAGGAATCGACCATTACAACTACATTTAAATCAGATATTAAAAAAGTATGGGAAGTAGTTACAAACAACAATAAATATGAGTGGCGAAGCGATTTAAGTAAAATTGATGTTTCAGAAGATGGAAACTCTTTTACAGAATATACAAAAAATAATTTTCCTACTAAATTTAACATTACTTTAAAAAAGCCTTATGAGCGATATGAATTTGACATGACTAATAAAAATATGAAGGGTCATTGGATTGGAACTTTTAGTCCTGCTAATAATGGTACCCAGATTGAATTTGCAGAAAAAGTATCAGTAAATAATCCTATAATGAATTTGTTTGCAGGTTTGTATCTAAAAAAACAGCAGTCACTTTATATTGCAGATTTAAAAAAGGAACTAGGTGAATAAATTTCATATTACTTTTATGTTGCTATGACCCGTTTATAAATTATTTCTGCTGCATCTTTTGCTGAGATTTCATCTACATCTATTTTATCTGTATCCATTTTTAGATAATTGTTTAACCTGGGAACACTTCTATCAATGACATCTTCTGTTCTGGTTCCATTTTCAATATCTTTTGTAATTCGTTCAATTAATGATTTTTCTGAACATATAAGAGAAAACTTATACACCTTACAGCCCCTTTTGTTTATTCTAGATAATACATCATCAAGAATACTTTGCATATGCATTACCCAACAAAATATAATATTTTCATACTCCGAACATGAAATGAAATTATTTAGCATATATGTAATATTATCAATTACCATACTTTTAGTTTCATCTGTAACGATGAAGGGTGACATATTCCAGCACCAATCACCGTCAAGGAAGACACATTTAGGCAGCAGTTTTTGTAATTCTTTACTTGTTGCTGTCTTTCCTACACCCATTGTTCCATTTATGAAAATAAGATTTTTTATCATTTTACCCTTGTCATTCATAATCAATTACTTCCAGCTTTCATAATGTATAATTTCTTCCAGTTTCTTTCGTAGACGAGGTTTAGGCTTTTCATCTGCATAACCAAGTGTGACAATTCCAACTACATATTTATCATCAGGTATATTTAAAATTGGTCTTATTTCATTTTGTACAAACCATCCAACCCAACAAGTACCTAATCCCAGGTTATCAGCTCCAAGCAATATATTTTCTACAGAGATTGAAGTATCTCTAATTATCTGTTTAAGTTCTTCTTCCGGACTGTTTTCATCCAATGATACAGCTATTTTTTCGTCTATTCTGCAGCGTATGTCTGCTACACAAGCAATAAAAACTGGAGCAGAAAGCATCCATTTCTGATTATGACATACTTGTGATATTTTTTGCCTATTTGATTCTGATTTTACCACAATAAAGTGCCATGGTTGAGTATTGCTTCCTGATGGAGCAAGCCTTGCGCCTTCGATCAACTGCAGTATTTTTTCATTTTCAACTTCTCTATCTATGTATTTCCTTATACTTCTGCGTGTTGAAATCTCTTCAATCATATCATCCGCTTCCCTTCTTAATAATTATTTTAACATAACATTATATATTAGCAAAATGTAAACATAGCCTTGCAACTTTCAAATTTCATAGTATAATTTTATACAAATATTCAATTTACTTAACCCACATTGAAGATACAACCGCAATTTGTTTTCCTAAGAGTGTTTTTACCTTGATAATAATATGATTTGGAGCGTTGAAAATGAAAATTAAAAAGAATAAATTTGACATTATGGTCAATCTTTTAAGTTTATTATGTTTAGTTGGGACAGTTGTTGTTTTGACTATTCTATGGAAAACAATTCCTGCAAAAATACCTGGACATTATAATGCTGCTGGTACTATTGATAAAGTAACAGACAAGAACTCTTTGATTGTGCTTTTACTTGTAGGATGGATTATATTTATTGGGATATCCATTGTAGAAAAATTTCCTCAAATATGGAATACAGGAATACAAGTAACAGAGCAAAACAAAGAAAAAGTATATAGAATTTTAAAAAACATGATAGGAACTGTAAAACTTTTGATAGCCTCAGTATTTTCATATTTGACGTTACAATCAACTACCGGGAAAAATTTATCACCACTATTCCTACCAATCTTTTTAATTTTACTGTTTGGATCGATTGTATTTTTTATATTTCAACTAGTAAAAGAAAAATAAATGAATTTTGATTTTCATAAATTACTACAGAAATTTTTTCTAAAATTCAGCGGTGATACATTTTTAACTTTTTTATATATACGGCTGAAATAATTTACATCACTAAATCCACAATTCAGTGCTATTTCTGTTATATTTAAATCAGTTTCTTGCAGCAATGAATCTGCTTTTTGTATTCTAAGATTATTTATGTAATTCGTTAGAGATCTACCTGTAATTTGTTTAAATGTCCTGCAAAAATGCTCTTTACTAATATGAGCCATTTCTGAAATTTCATCTAAAGTTATCTTTTCAGTAAAATTTTCGTTGATGTACAAAAATATATTTTTTAATCTGTTTAGATTATCAACTCGACAGTTAAATTGACCTGCTGTTAAAACTTTTTCAACATATTTTCTGAGTAGCAGTACAATAACCTCATATATATATGCTTTTACAGCCAGTTCATATCCAAGCCTTTTTGAAAAATACTCCTCAATAATTTTATCTGCACAATTGAGTATGTCCTTATCATTTCTAACTAGATTTTTAAATAAAATAAGGTTCTTTGCCAGTGGTACCATAAACTTGGTCTGGCAGGAGTCCATCTGACTACTAAAGAGAAATGAAAGGTCAACCCTTATAATATAATATATTAAATTATCACATAAGCTTTCACAGTAATGAAGTTCATTGCTGTTTACAATTATAAAATCCCCAGCTTTTACATGAATACTTTTATAATTACACCTGATCAAGGCACTACCCTGGATAAAATAAAAAAATTGAAGATGCTCATGCCAATTTTCTTCAAATGTAGCTCCCAGCTTGTTAACTTTTACTTCGAATATATCTACAAAAAAATTTTTATCGGGCATGTCTTTATAGTAATAATTAATTTTAGATTTATTCATAATTACAGCATCCCCTTATATCAATATAATGCTAATATTAATCAATATATTCAATGAAATTCAATACTTATATTGTTATTATATATCTAGATGTTTCACTAGTAAATATCAATAAAATACTACTATTTTAAAAAGAAAGGGGTTATCTAACTAACATGGAATATAAAAATAAATACGGAATTTTACTTGTTGTTATATCTATGACTTTTATGTCCTGTCTTGTCTCTAATATTGTGAATGTAGCTCTGCCTGTAATGTCAAGAAAACTTTCAGTACCCATGGTGTCTATAGAATGGGTTGTAGCAAGTTATATAATCTCGATTTGCTCAACTATTTTAGTATTTGGAAGACTAGGTGATGTAATAGGCAAAATGAAGGTATTTAAATTTGGAATGGTTGTCTTTACTATCGCTTCCTTCACGTGCGGCATTTCAACTTCATTTACAGAGCTTATTATATTTAGAATTATACAAGGCATTGGTGCTTCAGCTTACATGGCCAACAATCAAGGTATTATAACTCAGGTCTTCCCAAGAAATGAAAGAGGAAAAGCCCTTGGAATCTTGGCATCTTCTGTTGCCCTGGGAACTTTAATAGGATCACCTGCAGGTGGATTTATTACCTACTATTTAAGCTGGAATTATATATTCTTTGTCAATGTACCTATCGGAGTAATTGCATTTATCGCTGCTTTAAAAGTATTACCTCATAGTAAAACTCAAAATAAAGAAATAAATAGTGAACTTGATGTAAAAGGATCAACTTTTATTTTCCTGTCAATGGTACTTTTATTTGGTTCCCTGATTCAAGGGCAGAAGGTCGGATATAATAATCCTATTATAATTACAATATTTATTGTATCTATTCTATTTGTAGTAGTATTTATTGTATTAGAAAATAAAATAGAAAAACCTCTCATACAAATGAAAATTTTTAAGAACAACGTATTTTCTTTAAGCTTATTTTGTGCATTTATATCATTTGTTTGTCTAAATGCTTCAATAATTATAATACCTTTTTATCTTCAAGATGCAATGAAACTAAACTCTAGTATAACAGGTCTTATAATGATGATACAGCCACTGGTCATGGCTGTGATTTCTCCGTTTTCAGGAAACTTGTCAGACAAAATAGGATCTAAGCTTTTAAGTTTTTTAGGACTTTTGCTTATGAGTATAAGTTTTATATTTCTATCATTTTTAAATCAATATTCTTCTATCACAAAGATTATAATTTATATTGTGGTATTAGGTTTAGGACAATCCTTGTTTCAACCTTCAAATAATTCACTCATAATGTCAACAGTTCCTAAAAATGAACTAGGAATAGCTGGCAGTGTCAATTCTCTTGTGAGGAACTTAGGACAAATTATAGGAATTATACTTTCCACAAGCCTCCTATATAGTTTTATGAGCATTAAGATAGGTTATCGTATAACAGACTATGTTACAGGAAGAGATGATATTTTCGTATATGGGATGAAATATGTATATATTGTTCTAACTATTGTATGTGCCTTCGGAGCACTGCTCACTGCTTTTAGAATGCATAATAAGAAAAGCATACAAACAAATCAGTCACCTGCAGATATACATGGCAAAAATTTCTAAAAGTTATCTCTTATATAAGATATTATTTCAAAGCATTTTAAACAATATTTACAGCAGTAAAAGCAATAAAAAATGTAAAATTCTAAACTATAATGTGATGTGAACTTAGAATTAGAAAAGGGAAGTGAAATAAATTTGGTTACTATAACTAGAATAACATATGATGATTTAAATGACTTATCAAATTTATATGAGGAACTTTTAGGTAAAAAAACAAATTTGCAAAAATTCAAGGATAAGTTTACATTAATTAATTCAAACAAAAACTATATATTAATTGGAGCAAAAGATAGTGATAATACTTTAGTTGGCTCATTATTAGGTATTATTTGCCAGGACCTTGGCGGCGAATGTAAGCCCTTTATGGTCGTTGAAAATGTAATTGTAAAAAATAATTGTAGACGAATGGGAATCGGAAAGACTCTAATGACTTTTATTGAAAGCTTTGCCAGGAAAAAAGACTGCTATTTTACCATGTTAGTATCAGCTTTCAAGAGAAAAGACGCTCATAAATTTTATGAATCAATTGGATATAACAATGATGTGGTTAAAGGATTTAAAAAGTATCTATAATAGAATAAAAAAAATTTGCATACATGGAAGACATATGGTATGATTTTCATAAAAAGGGAGCATGCTTAAGCATGCTGAGAGGAAGTATATGCTTCGACCTATAACTTGATTCGGATAATGCCGACGTAAGGAAATATTTAATTTATGCTGTTTTTGTATGTTTTATGAGTGTAGATGGAATGTGCCTTACAAGGTATGTTCCATTTTTTATATTTAAAAAGCAGTGGGGGAGCGCCCGGGGCTTTATAATAAAAATACAACTAAATAGCGAGGGAACTTGTGTTTCAAGGTGAGAGGAAGCTTTTGAGCTTCGACCGACCAATATGATTTGTCATATAGGGAATTGCTATTTGGTTACTCTAAAATTATGCCTACAATAATGATGTTTATTTCCTATGTGATAAATTTAGAAAATAAATATTATTATGGAGGTACTTTATTATGGAAAGAAACTCAAAACTATTAAAAAAACTTATGCTGGCAATGATGGTGGCAATGGGAGTTGTCATTTCGCCAATTCTTCGTATAGAAGGAATGTGTCCTATGTCTTCTGTTATAAATATTACATGTGCAGTTTTTTTTGGACCTTGGTATGCGCTGCTTTGTGCTGTTTGTATTGGAATTATAAGAATGTTTCTTATGGGAATTCCACCTTTAGCTTTGACAGGTGCTGTTTTCGGAGCTTTTTTAGCAGGATTTTTATATAGAATATCTAAGAATACTTTGATTTTTGCAGTTTTAGGTGAAGTTATCGGAACAGGTATTATAGGCGCTGTTGTCTCATCGCCTATTATGACATATTTCTGGGGCAAAAAAGGCCTTTCACTTATGTTTTATATTCCTTTATTCTTTACTGCTACAATTATTGGTGGAACAATTGCCTTTATTTTTTTAGGAACATTAAGCAAAAATGGAATGCTTATAAAGATTCAGAAAGACTTGGGGGTAAAAGTCTATGACAAATCAACAGACACTGATAAACAACCTATTGCAAATAAAACGCAATGTTAAAATAAAAAAACCTCTTATTCATTATATTACAAATCCAATTTCAATAAATGATTGTGCAAATGCAATGCTTGCTATTGGGGCAAAACCTATTATGGCCGAGCATCCTCTAGAAGTTTCTGAAATTACATCTGCTTCTAACGCACTTGGAGTTAACCTTGGAAATATAACCGATGTTAGAATGAAATCCATGTTGATTTCAGGCAAAACGGCTTTTAAAGAAAGAATTCCCCAAGTAATTGATCTTGTTGGTGTTGGCTGCAGTAAATTGAGGTTTAATTATGCAAAGAAATTTATTTCTCAGTGTCATCCAGACGTCATCAAAGGTAATTTATCTGAAATAAGAGCACTTTGTGGTATAGAAAGCAATGCAAAAGGAATAGATGCAGGGGAATGTGATAAGATAACAGAGGATAACTTTGATGAAAATATAGAAATTGTAAAAAAACTATCCCTTAGAACAAATTCTGTTATTGCAGCTACTGGTGCAGTAGATGTAATAACTAACGGCAGCAAAACATATTTAATAAAAAACGGTTGTGAAATGCTTTCAATGGTAACAGGTACAGGGTGTATGGTTACTGCACTTATAGCAAGTTATATTTCTTCCTTAGATATATTTGGTGCTACTATTTTAGCTGTATCACTTATGGGAATATGCGGAGAACTTTCTCATCATGTTACCGGTATAGGAAGTTTTAGAACTAATCTTATAGATAACTTATTTACAATTTCTGATAACACTATAATAAATAAAATAAAGTGTGAATTAAAATAAAAAAGCTTTAATAATTGGGTAACATACCTAAACCAAGTACGTTATCCCTATTCTACCGGCATATAGTTATAAACAGCTGACTCCCTGGTATCTTTACAATCACTGCTGTATAACGTCAGCACAGGAAACTCAACAATTTTATGCGCCTGGGAAATGAATGTAATTAACGGTATTTCATTTTTCATAAAGCTCTTTAAATTTTTACTTTCTGAAGTAGTATACCAGGCATGCTTATGAGAAGGTATAGTAAATACTTGCATGTCTTTCGGTATTTGTTCTGCTTTTGAAACTTGTACCCCTACTATAAACGAAAAGCTTAATTTGTGAATTAAAGTTTTAGGCTTTTCATATTGAGGAAGACTGTCTATTCCATTTATTGTATAAATATCACCGGGATTTATCACATTACTAATTTCATCAATTCTTTTTCTAAAATTCTCAATTAGTTTAGGTGTTTTGCCAGGGGGAATAATTTTTTTATATTCACAGCCAACAAAAGTCATTTCAGGTAAAGTAATTATCCCCATATTATTTTCAATTTCATTAGCACTAACCTTAGAATTCTCTGTGTACACCTTTTTCATTTTGCAATTAACTGATGAAAGATTTTCTTGAAATTTTTTGTACTTTGAACTGAGTACCTTTAAATCTTCATCTATTAATTTAAGTAAATCGTTCATATATTTTATATTATCCTTAGAACTTGTATAACTTACAAACTGCTCTAACAATTTCAAATCAGTTTCAGTTAGTTCAGCATCATACAAGTTATCTACATAATTTTGAATGTCTTCTTCATTCATTGAATAAAAATCTTTATCTCTGTTTTTAATTATTTCTTCAAGCAAATTCCAATCAATTTCATCTAATTCCATGTTTTCTAATATTTCTTTATTAACTTTTAACTCATGACTGTCGTCAAGTGTTTTAACAAGATGAATCCAGGCATTTTCCTTTTCTCTACTGTCAATTGGCTCATCAAGGTAATTTGAATACTTCAAACAAATATATCTACCAAAAAATCCAGGAAAGATGCGTATCAGCTCTCTTTTCATATACCCTTCTTTTTCCCTTTCACTCATGTCAAGGCTTCTTTTTAGCAGCATCATGTCATCAGTAACTTTGCCTATATCGGAACTTGGAAAACTAATGTCATTTATGCACAGCTGGAAAATTTCCTTCGATCTTTCCATATTTAAAATTTGTGCCTTTATCTTATTTAAATGTTCTGTAAATATCTTTTCCATTTCTTTAGGGTTCACTAATATTTCTTTAATCTTTTTTACTGGTATATCAAAGTTTCTTAAAACAGAGATTTGCTTTAATTTTTCAATATCTTTTTTAGTATAATCCCTATAGTTATTTTCCTTATTTACTGAAGGACTAATAAGTCCATTTTCCTCATAATAGTTTATGGCTTTTTTTGTAAGAGATGTGATCTCCATAACTTCACTTATCTTCATTAAAAATTCCCCCTTAGATACTATTCATAGTATAAACCAGTACCCAAGGCATCAGTCAATAATCAATTTTTCATACATTCAAAATAGAATCCAGGCCATCAGGCATGGACAATGCTCAAATAATATAATTTAATTCTTGGCACGGGTAATTAAAAACTGTAATAAATTTTCCTTCAATAAAACCTATACTCTGATACAATTTTCGTGCAGCTATACCTTTTACATCACCTTCACGGTAAGTTATCACTTTTAAATTTGTACCTTTAGGGAACAAATCAAACATATGCTGTATTAAATTTGTCGCAATTCCCTTCTTTCTGTGCCTTGGATGAATTGCAAGAAATGCAAGTTCACAATTCTTCCTTGAAAATATTAGTTCCCCTACTAATTCTCCTTTATCATTTTTTGCAATTAATGCCTCTTGATTCAAAATACTTTGGTGCAGCACATTTTTATATTCTTTTAAATCTAGTCCAGGAAAGCTTTCTTTAACAAGCTCCAGCAAATCTATCCAACTCTGAAAATCGCAGTTATCTGCATAATCTACTTTCACAACCTTCACCTCTATTTCGATACTTAATTTTTCTATAATAATAAGTTTGTAAATCTTTCATGCCTATATTCTTATATCAAAATTGTGCTAAATTTCAGCAATACAATTCTTGCTTTATACCGCCAATACAATTATTATAATACAAGTACCTGCTACTAATAAGCACAAAATTTTTAAAGTGGTGATAAAAAGTGAAAAAATCAAAAGTTGAAAGAATAAATTTTTACAGCAATATACTTCGTAAAGAAATGGCTGTATCAGTATATTTGCCTGAAAGCCATAATGACTCAGCTCCCCTGCCTGTATTATATTTTCTACATGGAAGAAGTGGAAATGAAAATATACTTCTTGATCTGGGTATAGATACTAAAGCCGATGAAATGATAAATAGCAGAAAAATAAAACCTATGATAATTGTATCTCCAAGATATGAAAACAGCCGCTGCTTGAATTCATCCTTAATCTGTAAAGAAGTACCTGATCCCGGGAATATCAATAGAATTATAAATCTTGGAATGTATGAAGATTATTTTATAAAAGAAATAATACCTCTAGCAGATAAAACCTTCAATACCATAAAAGATAGAAAAGGAAGATATATAGGTGGAATATCTGCCGGTGGTTATGCAGCCCTTCACAATGCCCTGAGACATCAATCTATGTTTTCAAAAGTTGGAGGACATATGCCTGCTTTAGAACTGAAACTTGAAGATGAAGACAAACCATATTTTAAAGACATGGATATATGGGAAAAATATGATCCCATACATATTGCCAGAAACAGTAGTATTTCTTCCCATATTGATGTATATCTTGACGCTGGAAATAAGGACGAAGGCGGATTTTATGAAGGCTGTTCAATTTTACATAAAATATTGAAGGAAAAAGGCGTAACTTCTCAAAATCATGTATTTTGTGGTAATCACAATGCCGAATATATAAAATCAAATATTGAAAAATATCTACAGTTTTATGGACGCTAATATTAACTCTTAAAGGTATAGGATTTCTAACTTGGAAGTTCACTTAAATTAGAAACCCTATATTTTATTATGCCATCTAATTGCACAATTATTTAAATGTATTGTAAAAATCTTTCAATTCTTCTTTTACTTCTTCTGAAAGATTATGCCACCTAATTCCCTCTATGGCACCCTCCAAAGCATACAACCTATTTATACACGCAGAATGATCAATGCTTTTTATTCTAGACCAAGCTCCCCTGCTTCCGATATCAGTTAATTGTTCTATTGTTTCTATCCCAACTTGATTTAATTGTTGTTCAACTGTTTTTCCAATATTAGGCAAGGTGGACAATTCTCCCATAGCATCATTCCTCCATTTATATATGATAAACACTTTATTCCATATATTCTATCATACTAAAGCTCATATTTACTGTCATCTTTTACCTTTACATCTCATGTTAAGGTTCAACCAGTAAAACAGCCATTTCTTATTTTCATTATATATGTAAAACCCTTAATAATAAAGGCATCTGCTGAAATTTTTCCAACCGTTTTTCACTTTTCATAAACTCAGCCAAAAAAGTACTCTCAGCCATTCAATTTAAACGGCTTAAGGCACTTGTGCTTTTCAAATTGGTTGGAAAAATGTTTCTGTCTTCCACTTGCCAGGATCTATTCAATAAAGCCTTTTGTCTGCATTTTTTCTGCATTACAAAACAATGCCATTCCTGTTTTCATTTTTCTAAAACTTAATTTTTCATAAAAAGCTTCTTTACCAGGTGAAGCATACAATATAAAATTGCACTGTGGAATACGATTTAAAATACCATTAACAATTGTTCTTCCAATATTCTTACCTTGATATTCAGGTAATACTGCTACATCATAAATTGCAGCCTGGTAAACTCCATCTGAAATTGCACGACCAAAACCAATTAATTTATTATTATCAAAAACAAATATAGTAGTATGACTATTTTTAAAAGCTTTCTCATGCACTTTTCCTTCAAAATATGACATTCCAGCTTTTTTCAATATTTCACATACGTCATCCCAATTAATATTTAAACAATTATACTGAATCTTAAGATCCATATTTTCCCCTCCTTGAAATAATATAACCTTATCTATAAGTATAAATGCTTACACAGCGTAAGCTTCAAGTGAAATTTTTAATTGCTATATTATTGGCTACATTCCTTCGCGTTTAAATTTCTCAATTTTCAATTTACACTTCCATACAATTCTTATCATTGTCAAAAATATTGCTGCAAGTAATACTGTAAATATTACAAAGATATAGTCACCTGTATTAACTGCTCCTATTAGTTCCACAAAAAAGCAAATAGCTTCTACAAAGGAAAATACCTTAAAAAGATTTCCAATCCTTCTGTATTGAGCAATTTTTGATTCCACATCTGTATACATTTCAAAAGGACCATCTGATGCTTTCTTTTTCAAATATACCCATCTCCACCACTGACCTACAACTTGTACTCCTACATTACTCATAAAAGATGAATAATCAACTGTATCACCTTTCCAATTATCAAGCAAATCTATTTGATAATTGTATTCTCCAGGTTCACATGGTTTAAAAGTGTAAAATCCAAGAAAAAATTTTTTAAATTCCCATCCATCTAAACACATTTTTTTTAGCCAGGCTTCTTCTGCATCTTTGTCATAATACAATTTAAATTTTAACATATATTTATACCCCCCTAATCATCCATCTTTTAGCGTTGTTTATAAGTTCTTCCAGCCTATTGACTTCTTTTTTTAATACTTCTGTCCCCATATCTGTAAGGAGATATTCCTTTTTTTTTCTTGATTTTGTATCCTCACTATATAAACTAATCCATCCTTTTTTAAGCATTGAATTAATAGCACCATATAAAGTCCCTGGCCCCAACGTTACCCTTCCATCTGTCATTTTGCTCACATCTTGAATAATTCCATATCCATGGTTTGGTTTTTGTGTCGCCAATAAAATATAAAATGAAGCCTCTGTTAAAGGTGTACTATTGTCCAAATCTATCATCCTCCGTTATATCGTCATACGATATATACTAATATATCATCTCCCGATATATATGTCAATAATATTTTATCTAATTTTTAAACATTTTTGTAGAATTATATAATATAATAAAGTAAAAAAAAAATAAAATAAATCAATACGAGACTATAATTTAAGTGGATATAGCAACATGTTTTTAATGTTTGTTCCATTTAAATTATATAAGGAGCTACAAATAATAGGAAAAAAGAATTTAAATAAGAAGCTAGATGTTAGAAAAATGTTATTCAATACTTTAATAATTTCTTTCACAGTTTTAATATTAGGATTTGCTATAAATTTTAAATATGCAGTAGGATATCTATCTATTCTTATTGTCCATGAACTGGGCCATTACATTACAGCAAAGTTTTTGAAACTGAATGTCACTTTTGGAGGGTTCACCCCTATTGGAGCATATATAACTCATGAAGATCCTAAGAATTGCAAAGAAAATGCACTTATTACACTGGGAGGACCATTATTGGGAGGGATACTTGGTCTTATTTGCTATATAATTTATTATATTACAGGAGACTATACCTTTTTAGCATTGAGTTTCACTGCAATAACAATAAATTTGAGTAATTTAATACCTGTAAAGCCTCTTGATGGCGGACATATAGTTGAATCAATATCTCCTATTCTATGTTATATTGGATTTCCATTTTTAATATATCTATTTATATCAGTAAATAATTTAAAAAGTAAGGTAATATTACTTTTTATTATGGCAGCAGGTGCTTATCAAACGTATAATTTTACCATTAAGTATAAAACAGATTCTTATTATAAAGTGGACAAACATAGTAAAATAATTTTTATAATCATATATAGCCTATTGGTATTATCTTTAGCTGGAAGTGCAATATACATTTATAACGCCTTTGATTATAAATGTATATTTAAAAATATCTCCAGGTATAAATAATCATAATTATACTACTTTTCTCAAGTGTAATTTACTTTTGATACATTCCATGTTTATGAAACTCATACCATTTATTAATTTCATCTGCAGGTTTAATCTTTAAATATAGCATAATTTCTTTAGCAAATTCTAATGCTGCTGTGCCATTTGCAGTAATCACGTTGGAATTACTTACTGCTTGTTTATCAATATAATTACTATCTCCTTTATAAACATACTATTCCCCCTATACGATTACCAATTTTAGTTCATCATAGTTTACTTTTAAGTCACATAATATGAAGAATGCGTACTAATAATTATACTTATTAACTTTAGTCATTGCATCTTCTCCTCCAAGCAGTTCCAAAGGTTAATGGATTCTTCCTTCGGCACCATAGCTGATTATCGGAGTATTATAATCATAAACAATGAAATACTCTTGATTCCTTAGAAGGGTGTTGCCAACACTTCCGACAAAACCCACGCTAAAGTGGAAAGTGGTGAAAAGTAGCTATCTTACCATCTTTAAGCCATTTTATTGAATTGAGCTCATCAACTCAAAGAAATATTTTGACTCTTGGGTTTTATAAAGATTGTACCAGGAATCTAGGGTTTGCGGTAAGAACACATCTAGAATTTTCAATATATGCAAAGCAAATTCAAGGGGAGCTATTCCAGAAGCAGTAATCAAACTTCCATCAGTTACTACACATTCCTGCTTATAATACTTTTCTCCATCATAGCTTGGGCAGACCATTTTAAGATACCCCAAGTCATTGCTTGTATGAGCTCGCTTATTCAATACTCCCCCCATAGCAAGTCCTATTGTAGCACCACAAATTGCCCCTACAACAATACCTTTCTCTAAATATTTTTCAGCCATTCTTATAATGGGAGAATGAATTGCTTCTGTCCATGTATTCCCACCAGGTAGAATCAAAGCAGCAGCATCTTTAACACTACACTCCTTAAGTTCAATTTCTGGCAATATTTTCAGACCTCCCATTGTAGTAATAGGGGTCTTGGTAATTCCTACAGTTACTACTTTTAGCGGCATTAATCCCTTTTTGTAGTACCTTCCCGAATTGATTTCAGTGCTCAAATAACCTATTTCCCAGTCTGCCATTGTATCAAATACATAAAGATATACTGTATTCTTCATTTTATATTCCTCCACATTCATTTTATTGTTGCTATTTGTTACAGTATGGTCTCAAACTCCATCTCGATCTATTATATATTATCTTCACTGACAAATTCGGTCAGTGAAGATAATGGGCCATCAAATCTTTAAGAAATTCAGCATCCATAAAATTGCTAGCATATTATCATTTTTTGGCATAATACGCCCCACTTTCCTAGATTTTTAATAGTATCATTTATAAATAAATGTAATGTATCTCATTGCCAAGACATATTTTTCTCATATTTAAGTTAGTATCTTTAACACCCTTTGTTTGTTAAAGGGAATCAATGTGGACAGTTCTTTTTCTTCATAATATATAAACTAATACTAACATTATTAAGCACATCCTTTCTTAAACATTATATAAAAAGAAAGATGACACCTGTATGTCATCTTTCTAAATTTATTTTCTTGTTACTTGCCAGTTATCTTTGATAAATCATTTTCAACGTCCTTGCTTACTGCTCCTGTTCCACCAAAAATAGTTACTTCTTTTAGCTTTAAGCTTTGCAAAAATAAATTTTCTTCATTACTTAAGCTAGTATTAATTAACAATATTGGTGCATTGCTATTTGCTGCATAAGTGCTTCCTGCTAACGCATCTGGAAAATTATTACCTGATGCTGCACATACTATATCTGCATTCGAACTAAAATACTTCGCAACATTAAGAGAAGTTTGAAATCTATCTGTTCCACCTATTCTCACTACCTTTGACTTATCTATACCTGCAGTTTGGACAACTTGATTTTCTACTGTATCACTTACAGCTCCTTGCAGCCCTATAATATATATCTTATCTGGTTTTATATCTGAAATCTTTTTTCTTACGTAATCAGATATTTCATTTTTTTTCACCAATAATATAGGGTACTGATTTGCCGCTGCTGCACTACTTACTGATATTGCATCTGGATAATTTTCTCCTGATACAATAATTACTGGTGTCCTTTCTTTTACTGCTAGCATATCATTAATTTTTGCATTCGTTTCATATCTGTCCTTACCACCTAATCTCTGGATATTCTTAAAGCCATCCGCCTCCAATTTTTCTTCTACATCTGGATCTACTGCACAATTTCCTCCAAGAATATATATATTTCCTGCTTGATCCATGTTTTCCTTCAAATAAGCTAATACTTTTTCTCTATCCTCCATGCTGTTTCCAACAAGTAGTATTGGTGCCTTTAGCTTATGTGCCAGTACACTTCCTGCTAACGCATCCGGATAATCACCTGACGATGCAAGTATTACATTTGAAACTTTATCCTTATAAGCTGCTTTAGCAATTGCTATAGCTGTATCAACCCTGCTTTGTCCTGATATTCTCTCTAATTGTACATTAGCTGGTGTTGATGATGAACCTCCACTGCCGCCTGATCCTCCACTTGAAGAAGATACCGATTTATTCATTTTGACATCAAATTTCACAATTTCCTGTCCTACAGAAATGGTAGGACTTGTATATTTGTCATATCCTTCTTTATCTACTGTTATATAGTAATCCGTATTAGGGAATACCATAAAGCCATACGCCCCACTAGCATCACTCACTTGTGGATTTTTATTTTTATTTGGCTTAAAATCATCTATAATTGGAAGCGATACTGCTGTATCTGGAGTTTTCCCATTTGCCTTGTTTCTATCTGTATTTGCATAATAAAGCGTTAAGTTTGCTCCATCAATTATCTTTCCTGTAACTGAATCCGTTATTATTCCATAAGGGTCAATTAGCGTACTAGTTATACTTACAGCTCCACTTTCAGAAACTTTTACATCAATCGTTCCAATAATAATCTTCTGACCATTGCCAACATCAAGCGTTACATTTATTTTTGATTGTGTACCATTTGCTAAATCTTTAACTTTAATAGTTCCATCCGATGACAATGTAACATTAGTATTTCCTGTTGTTGAAAAACTTAACCCTGAAATATCCGCTAAAGGTGATACTGTACCATCTGGTGTCCTTAATACTATAGCATCCTGAGACTTTACTGCCACAGTTTTAGTTCCATCTGTTTCTGTAGTTACTTGTGCTTTTATTCCCTGAACAGGTTTGCCAGAGTCATCTACTACACTACCTGTTGTTTCTACAGGTGTTGGGTCTGGTGGTACTATAGCATTTACAGTTACCGTATATGTCACCTTCGTTGTTCCATCTTCTGCTGTCACTACTATCTTATCTCCACTTACTACAGGATCATGCAATAATGCTTCGTCAAAGTTTTCATGGTATTCTCCCTTTGTCAGTGCTGCTATAAACTCTGCTTTTGTTGTCCCATACGGCACATTTGTTATTGTTTCATCTCCTGTTCCTCCTGCACTTACTGTGTAACTGCCTGATGTTACTGTTGCTACCGTGCTCTTCGCAGGATTCACTGTTACCGTATATGTCACCTTCGTTGTTCCATCCTCCGCTGTTACTACTATCTTGTCTCCACTTACTACAGTGTCTGATAACGCTGATACATCCCAAGTCTGATTTGCATTTCCTTTTATTAAGGCCAATTGAAATGCTGCTTTTAATGTCCCATAAGGTACATTTGTTATTGTTTCATTTGCTGTTCCTCCTGCACTTACTGTATAGCTGTTTGATGTCACTGTCGCTACCGTGCTCTTCGCAGGGTTCACTGTTACCGTATATGTTACCTTTGTTGTTCCATCTTCTGCTGTTACTACTATCTTATCTCCGCTTACTACAGGATCATGCAGTGATGCTTCATCAAAGCTCTCATGGGATTCTCCCTTTGTCAGTGCTGCTATAAACTCTGCTTTTGTTGTCCCATATGGTACATTTGTTATTGTTTCATCTGACGTTCCTCCTGCACTTACTGTGTAACTTGTAGATGTTACCGTTGCTGTAGTGCTCTTTGATGCTGTATGTCCGTCTGCTTCTACCGTTACATTCTCTATTGTTCCGCTGCATAGTGTCTTTAACCCATTTGCATCTACTGCTACCACTCCTACATATAAGTTTTCCCCTGCTGTCCAGTCAAAGGCAGCTGTCTGTATTCCTTTTGCTATACTTGTCTCTCCTGCCACTGTATCACTAACTTCTGGTGCAGCTCCTACCTTTGCTACTATTTCATAGTGATCTACTGCTGCTGTTATCGAATCTGTCCAGGTTACTGTTACACTACTTTTTCCATCATCATTTACTCCATTATCTGCACTTGTTGGCTGGTTTACAGTAAATACTTCAGGTGCTGTTGCCGCATTTACTGTTACTGTATACGTCACCTTTGTCGTTCCATCCTCTGCTGTTACTACTATCTTATCTCCAGTTGCTACCAGATCATGCAGTGATGCTTCATCAAAACTCTCATGGGATTCTCCCTTAGTAAGTGCTGCTATAAACTCTGCTTTTGTTGTTCCATATGGTACATTTGTTATGCCTTCATCTGCTGTACCTGCTGCACTTACTGTATAACTTATGGATGTCACTGTTGCTACTGTGCTCTTTGCAGGGTTCACTGTAATTGTGTATGTCGCTTTCGTTATTCCATCTTCTGCCGTCACTACTAGCTTATCTCCACTTACTACAGTGTCATGCAGTAATGCTTCGTCAAAACTCTCATGGGATTCTCCCTTAGCTATGGCTGCTATAAACTCTGCCTTTGTTGTCCCATTTGGTACGTTTGTTATTGTTTCATCTCCTGTATCTCCTGCACTTACTGTATAACTGTCTGATGTTACCGTTGCTACCGTGCTCTTTGCAGGATTCACTGTAATTGTAAATTCATGACTATCTGATGGTTCACACACTCCATCATCATTTACCGTCACTGTAAATGTTTTTGTTCCTGCTTCCGTTGGCGTTCCTGACAAAACTCCATCTTCTGAAAGGTTCAATCCTGCTGGTAGGTTTCCTGCTGTTACATAGTAAGTTTTGTTTCCTGTTCCCCCAGCTGCTGTAAATGTGTATTGAGTATACGGAACTCCTACTGTTCCTGCTGGCGGCAGGTCATCTATTCCTATTGTCACCGTCACTCCACTTACTGTTAAGGTTATGTTCTTGCTGTCTGATATTCCTAAACTATCTACCCAGCTGCTTCCATTCCAGCTTTGCTTTTTATAAGTTACAATTATTGTATAACTTCCCACAGTACCTGTTACATAATTTGCATTATAACTTGTCCCATTAAAACTAAAGCTACCACCTTTTCCTAATTCTGTAGATGTCCACGTATTTGGTATATATCTCTCGTCTCCAACTATTGATCCTGCCACTTCCTGTCTATCTCCTGATGCTGTTATGGTTATAGTTCCACCTGCTGTTATACTACTAGTACTTAAGTCTACTGTATTATTCGATGCATTTGCAGCAGTTGGTGCTGGATTCACTGTAATTGTGTATGTTACCTTTGTTGTTCCATCTTCTGCCATAACTACTAGTTTGTCTCCACTTACTATAGTGTCATGCAGTAATGCTTCATCAAAGCTCTCATGAGATTCTCCCTTAGTTATGGCTGCTATGAAGTCTGCTTTTGTTGTCCCATATGGTACATTTGTTATACTCTCATCTGCCTTTCCTCCTGCGCTTACTGTGTAGCTTGTAGATGTCACTATTGCTACCGTACTTTTTGCAGGACTCACTGTAATTGTAAATTCATGACTATCCGATGGCTCACACACTCCATCATCATTTACCGTCACTGTAAATGTTTTTGTTCCTGCTTCCGTTGGAGTTCCTGACAAAACTCCATCTTCTGAAAGGTTCAATCCTGCTGGTAGGTTTCCTGCTGTTACATAGTAAGTTTTGTTTCCTGTTCCCCCAGCTGCTGTAAATGTGTATTGAGTATATGGAACTCCTACTGTTCCTGCTGGCGGCAGGTCATCTGTTCCTATTGTCACCGTTACTTCACTTACTGTTAAGGTTACATCCTTGCTGTCTACTGCTCCAGCAATATCTTCCCATGCACTTCCATTCCATTTCTGCTTTTTATAATTTGCTGTTATTGTATAGCTTCCAGGTGTATCTGATTGGTATGATGATGTATAAATATCATCACTCAATTCAAAGTTTCCACTTTTACCTGATTCTGTAGACGTCCACGTACTTGGTATATATCTCTCATCACCAACTACTGATCCTGCTTCTTCCTGCCTATCTCCTCCTGCTGTTATTATTACTGTTCCTCCAGCAGCTATACTGTCTCCATCCAAACTTATTGTGTTATTCGATGCATTTGCAGCAATTGGTTCAGGATTTACTGTTACTGTATACGTCACCTTTGTCGTTCCATCTTCTGCTGTTACTACTAGCTTGTCTCCACTTACCACTGGGTCATGCAGTGATGCTTCATCAAAGCTCTCATGAGATTCTCCCTTTGTCAGTGCTGCTATAAAGTCTGCTTTTGTTGTCCCATATGGTACATTTGTTATACTCTCATCTGCCGTTCCTCCTGCACTTACTGTATAGCTGTCTGATGTCACCGTTGCTACATTACTTGATGAACTAGGGAAAAAATCATTTACATCTCCTGTAATAAAGCCATAACTCAAACTAGTGTTATCAAAATAATGAACCATTAATTTATCTGTTTGAGGTATAATTGGATATATGGTAATGCTATATTGATTTGCTGCATCTTTAAGATAATTTAGGCTGTCAATATCCATTTTACCTTTTGTCCATTGACTACTTCCTGCTTTCATGCCATAAAAGTATAGCCCGTTTATTTGCCAACTATCAGGATCATATACTTCCGAAATAAAATACATATTATCATTTGCATCAATTACTAGATCTCCAAGGTCTCCACAATTACAAGAAAGTATATCTTTAGCTTCTATGGGGGATGTTACCCATGCACCATCATCTCCTGTATTGAAAACGATTCCATTTCCCCCATTTAAACTATCAGTATACGCTAAGTATATATTACCTGCCGAATTCGTAACCGCACCATAAATATCATATCCACATCCTTTTGTAGAGCCATCAAGTATTTGATTGGGATTATCATATGGATAAGCAAGAGCATATACATCATTACCATTGCTTCTTGTTATAGTATAAATAATGCTAAATTTTCCTAAGGCATCACTGACAAGATACTTTATGCTTACTGATTCACCAGAAGATAAATTCAAGGGTAATTCTTTAACTTGTGACCACGTACTATTTGAATTTGCACCAGATTTAACAACGATATAGCTGTCTGAAGTATTATTACTATTTCTTTTTATATATGCTAAAGTAATATTACCAGAAGCATTTATTTGCATTTTAGTATATTCATACTGATAATGTGTAACTGAAAGTGACCCATCACTAAGAGCTTGTGTTTCAATTGCATTAAAAGATCCATCCCATGTTCCTGAATTTGTGTTGTATTTTCCAAAACATAGACCTTTATTGTATTTGCAATACAAATGATTGTCAGTATTGAGAACTGTTCCATTCTCAACAACTGCAATATTTAAAATTCCAGATGAATCTATGAGCATAGAAATTCCATCATAATAATCGCTATCTTGGTTTAGCCCTACTTTTGAGTTTAAACTAACAATACTTGTCCATATATTAGTAGATGGAACATATTTATATATCTTGTAGTCAATGGTACCAGAACCGCCTTTTACATTTCCTTGTACAGCAAAAGCACAATACATATCACCATTTGATGCTTTTGTAATTGCCATCGGACTTCCATAGTAAGAACTTCCCGAACCATAAATGTCAGAGGTTACGGATGCCTTAACCGGGTTATAATATATAAATGTTAGTAAAATAGCACTAAACATAAATAAAAAAACTCTCATTAAAGTAAAAAAATCTATTTTTTGCTGTCTAGATACTGTACTTTTTGTACAGTCCATATTAACACCTCTTTTCTATAAATTATTAGTCACCTATAATTTAAATTTGAATTCAATTTTATGATGTAAAAATAATTGTTGATTAAAAACCAATTCCTCTTAGAGCTTAATTGATTTTCCACCCTATTATTGAAAGTACATATTTTCATCATAAGTCGACTTTTTTTGCATATATTTATTATATCATGAAATTCTGATAATGCAGAAAATTTTTACTAGATATTAAATAAAAACTAATTATATTTATTTCTAAATTTAAACTTTTCAGATCATATAAAAAAATGATCTCAAAAAAAATTTCCCCCTAGATACTATCCATAGTACCTAATGAGGCAATCAATAATTAATTCACAAATAATGATATAATTATATTATCATTTGTGAATAAGCGAGGTATTGTATGCTGGAAATATTTATTTGTGACGACAATAAATCTTATAGAGATAAAATTAAACAAATTATTGAAAACACTATTTTGAGGGAATCTTTAGATTTGCATATATCCATCTGCACTGACAGCCCAATAGAGCTATTAAAGTATGTAGAAGATCATACAGCAACTGGAATTTACTTTCTGGATGTTGATTTAAAAAGTAATATGAATGGAATAAAGCTTGGTGAAAAGATAAGGGACTTAGACCCCTTTGGATTCATAATATTTACAACTATCCATATGGAAATGAGCTATCTTGTCTTTAAATACAAAGTTGAAGCAATGGACTATGTTGCTAAAGACGAAGATGATTTTAAAGCACGGGTAACAAGTTGTCTTATGAAGGCTTATAACATTTATACTAGAGAAAATCTTAGTGAAGGATATATTAAAGTAAATGAAGATTCTAGAATAATAAATATAAAGCTGTCTGATATCCTATTTATTGAGACAAGCAGTACCCCCCATAAGATAAGGGTACATGAGGAAAATAGACAAATAGAGTTTTATGGAAATCTTAAAGATATGGAGCAAAAACTAACTTCAAACTTTTACAGGTGCCATAAGTCCTATATTGTAAATAAAAACAAGATTGATGAAATAGATCTGAAAAATAACAAAATCATTATGGTAAATGGAGAAGAATGTTTTGTTTCTTTTAGATACAAGAGAGGCCTTATAAAATGATTATCAAAAAATTCCCTATAAGTAAGCTTTTTACAGACGTGATCTTCTCTTCACTGCAAATTAGTTTATTATGTTGTATTTCAATATACATATTATTTAAAGATAAAGTTACCTTAAATGTAATGAAAAAGTACTTTGTCATATCTTTTATAATTGGAATGGTGCTTCAAACTGGTTCATATACCATAATACTCCCTATCTTTACAATACTAATAATATTTTTATTAAAAAATAGTAAAGACATCAAAAGTACTATAGAAATACTCATAACCATTTTTACAATATACTTTATTAACATCATGTATAATGGAATTTTAAAATTAGATGTTTATAAAACAATATCTTTTAAAAATTACATTGTTGAACTCATAATTATTCTATTTTTTACACTTTTAATATATATAATTAAAAAGCATATTCCATGTAAACTTAGAAAATCAAGAAAAACTTCACTACAGCAAATAAGATATAGAATGATTCTAACTATAAGTATTCCTATAGCTTTAAGTATATTCTTTATTTATCCTCTGGTAGATTCAGTAAATTATTTTGGAATATATTTTATAACTGAATGCTATCTTCCTCTTGGAATTCCTCTTATTTCAATAATACTCATACTTATAATAATTTATAATTATGACAAGAGTTTAAAAATTGAAATTGATTTAAAAAGAGAAATTGAAGAAAAATATAGAATAGAAGAATATGCACATGTAGTTGAAGAAATGTACAGTGAAACGAGAAAATTCAAGCATGATTACATAAATATGCTTATTCCTCTTAAGGAATATATAGATACTTCTAATGTCAATGATCTCAAGGATTTCTTTTATGATAATGTACTCAACATAGACAAAGATATAAAGTGGAATAACACAAATATAGATAAGTTAAAACATATTAAGATACTGCCTTTAAAGGCCCTGATTTCTACAAAACTAATAAAAGCATTATCCTCAAGAATAAATATAAAAGTAGAAATAGTAGAAGATATATCTCAAATATATATGAACATAATGGATTTATGCAGGATACTTGGAATACTTTTGGATAATGCAATAGAAGCATCTATGAAATGTGATTTGCCTAAGCTATATTTCTGCATTTGTGTAAAAAAGGATTATGTAGTTATAGCAGTTCACAATAACTTTGGGAATACAAAACCAGTGATACACAAAATATATGAAAAAGGTTTTTCAACTAAAGGAGATGGAAGAGGCCTTGGCTTATATATCTTAAAAGATACTATAGATACAAAATACAATAATGTATTTATAAATACATCCGTTGAGGACAATATGTTTATACAGGAATTATGGATTAAGAATATACATGGGACATCCTAACTAGGGTGTCTTTTTCTTTAACGTAAATTTTTTAATCTTAACCGTATCAGCTTCTGCTATTTATGAATTCAGGACATCCTCTTTGGACTAATACATAAAATATGCACTAATACCTGTTAATATGTAATGGATGTTTAGGTTTGCAAACTAAAAATTAATCTTTTAAGAAAGGATAAAAAATGGAACCAATTTTAGAAGTAAAAAATTTAAGTAAATATTATAAAAATAAAAAAGTAATTGACAACATCAATATAAAGGTATTCAAAGGAGACATCTATGGTTTTATAGGTCCAAATGGAGCTGGAAAAACAACAACTATAAAAACTATTTTACGTTTACTAAAACCTTCAAGTGGTGAAGTCTTCATAGATGGCAAAAATGTATTTAAAAATGGAGAAAACAATCCTTCAGATATAGGAGCTATGATAGACTATCCAAGCTTTTACAACAACTTATCTGGATATAAAAATTTAATGCTCTATGCAAATGTCCTGAATCTAAGCAAAGAAAGAGTTTATGAGGTTTTGGAATTAGTAAAATTAATGGATGATAAAGATAAAAAAGTAAGCAATTATTCTATGGGAATGAAGCAGAGGCTTGCAGTGGCAAGAGCATTTTTATCAAAGCCCAAAATTGTAATATTAGATGAACCAACTAATGGCCTTGACCCGGAAGGAGTAAGAGATATGAGAAATTTAATTAACAAATTAGCTAGGGAAAATGATACAACTTTCATATACTGTTCTCACATTTTAAATGAAGTACAAAATATATGTAATAGAGTTGCAATGATAAATAAAGGCAGAATAATTATTGAAGATTCTATGAAAAATCTGCTTAATAGTAGTAACTCTTTAGAAGATTATTTTATGAAAGCAGTAGGACTTTAATATGATTAAAAATGAATTCATAAAATTTTTTACTCCTTTAAAAATATCAATATATGGAGGTATCATATTTATATTCATTTTATTAAATGATGTAATATTTGCAGATAAAACCGCAGGAATAGTTACTTTTCACAGCTTGCTTTATAGTGATATGTCTTCACTTATATTTATGCTTCCCATAATTTTAGCACCAATAGCTTCCGATATGATTACAAGTGATTATGAATCTGGCTGCATGAAATTTGTTGTAATTTATAAAGGCAAAGCAAAAGTACTTTTATGCAAAATAGTTTCTCTTATTTTAATAACAGGCATTATGATAATTTTTACATTTGCTATTTTAAATGTAATCTATATTTTCAAAGATTCAGTACATATTAATTTACTTTTAAATATAAAAATGGGATTGTTGTTTTTAACTGCGCTAATGCCAGTACTATTTATATATGTTTTAATTTCTATACTATCTAAAAACAGCACTATAATATCATTACTCGTATTTCTTTTAATTGTAATGTCGGACTTTATTCCCAAAGCAATTGGAAATATAACTCCACGAAGATTCTTATGGGAATGCCTTTTAAAAAATCAAACTGATAAATTTTCTATAATATTATTTTTAATATACATTGTAGTTCTTGTAATTTTAAACTTTAAGTTATTCAACAAAAAGGAGCTGATACATTGATACTCAAACTTTTTAAGAATGAAATCATCAAAATGCTGCATTCTAAAAATTTATATATACTTATAGGATTCTTGATATTCATGATTGCAGCAATATGTTATCTTATAAATTTAGATAAAGGACATATAATAAATAATACACCTATAACACGTAAATACAGCAATCAGCTTAAAATGGACATTTTAAATATGAACAGTGTAATTTTTTTAAAACAATTCAGGACAGAATTTATATTTAGAACAGTCGTACCCTACTTCGCATTTTTCATGACTGTATTTTCAGTTGGAATCTTTGGTGAAGATTTTTTTAGTGGAAATATGAAATACTTTGCAAGATTAACTAAAGACCACGTTGATGTATTTAAATCTAAAGTACTTATTATTATCTTTTATTCAGCACTAGTAGTTATTTTGACATTGATATTGGGATTTACCATAAGTGCCTTTGTTTTTAAATTGAGTTTTGATGGTTTAGAAAAAATTGTATTAATTTATTTATCTGCAATAATTCCAGTTGCTTCATTTGGATTAATCATAGGAATAATATCTTTGTTTTTTAAAAACACGACAATCAGTATAGCTATAGGCATTGTAAGTTCCATATTTTTAACTGTTTCAGACAGACTTACAATCACAAGTAATTTTTCTCCCATAGGAGTACTTGGTCTTATGGAGAAGTTTAGAGCTAACAATATATCGCTAATATCTTTGCTGATTGTAAATGGAGTATCTATTATATATTTGCTAGGTGCTTATTTCATAGGAAGAAAACTATTCAAAAATAAAGAATTTGTCTAAAACTTTTCTAATTATCTTTCAATCTTCAGAGTTTATACTAAAAAAGTACTTTAATCCATTATACTTACATGGTTTAAAGTGCTTTTGTGGTACTTGTCCTATTTTTCATCTTCCTTTATGGAGTTTATTTCTTCAAACCTTTTCTCTGCTGCGTTTATTGCCTCCACGCCTGCTTTACATAAAACATTAATACCTTTAACAATAGTTACAATCACAAATGCTTCTACTAATTCTTCCATAGTCAATCCTGCTTCTATGGCAGCAACGGCATGTGACTTTGCACCACTTACTTCATCATCTAAACTATCCAATATAGCAAAAATTAATTCTCTTGTTTTTTTAGGTAAATGTCCTTCTTGAACCGATTCACGCATGGTTAAATAACCTTTTAATCCATCAGGGCAATACTTAGATAGAGCTTTAGCAAAAGGCGGATCCCATTTTAATTCATTCTTATAATAATCAAGTATACTTTCTAAATCTTTCACAATTAATTCCCCCATTTTCATAATATATTATTTTTTCCTTTATTCTACATTTTCATTATAGTATAAAAGCTATTTTAAATATAGGATTTTCTAACTTAAAAATCAACTTATACGCAGACATATGAAAATCTAAAATTCAAAAAGCTGCTGACAAAATATTTTATCAACAGCCTTACTAATGCAAAATACTATATTACTTTATTTTTGTTAAGTTTAATTTTTAATTAATTTTATCACCATGATACTGCATTCCATAACCAGGCATGTTAATGGTAATACCTGTGATTTGTCCATCTGAATTTTTATCAAATGTAGTATCTCCATATAAAATTCTCATAAAGAATTTATCTTGAGATTCAGCAAAAAGCTCGTATTTTTGATTTGTTCCATCTGCTGAATAATAAAGGTGTCCCCCTTTATTTGTTATTGAAATATTTCCCATATCCGTAGATTTATATTTACCTACATATTTATTTAATATACTATCATCAAGTTTTATAACATTCTTTGCTTTAGGCATACTATAGTTATTTTTTCCAAGTGCTATATTTGAAAGAGCATATGTAAGTGGATTTATCGTATAGTATCCTGAATTTGTAAGTATGATTATACTTAAGCCTTTATCTGTATACCTTGCTATATTGCTTGTAAATCCAAGTACATTTCCATCATGAAAAACTTCATGACCATTATCTCCATCAGCTATCATCCAGCCATATCCATAGTAGATGCCACTTCCTTTTGCCATTTCAACATACTTTGAAAATATTTTGTCCATAGTTTTCTTGCTTACAAGTTTTTCTGTATCAAGTGCCATATTCCACCTATATAAATCTTCTGTAGTAGAATATAAATTGCCTGCTCCGTGTACACCATCAACTATAATTTCATCACTTATTGGTGTTACATCCAAATATCCTTGATATCCACTTGAATTATACATTTTTTCTTTTCCTATATAGCCAATTCCTGTATCATTCATATTTAGTGGTTTAAATATATTCTTATTTAAATAATTTTCATAATTCATTCCACTTACTTTTTCAACTATATATCCAAGCAATAAATATCCCGAATTAGAATATTCAAATTGAGTGCCTGGTTTAAAATCAAGAGGTTTATTCTTAAAAAAGTTAATTGCAGTATTTATATTTTGTAAGTCTTCAGGCTTCATATTCAAAAATCCAGGCATCTCATTTAAACTTTTAATACCAGATGTATGGGTAAGTAAATTATAGATAGTTATTTCATCTCCACGCGGAAAATCAGGTACGTACTTTGAAAGTTTATCTTGTTCACTTAAGAGTCCCTTTTCTTCAAGCTGCATTATTGCCATTGCTGTAAATTGTTTTGTCATTGATCCTATCAAGAATCTAGTCTGAGATGTATTTTTAATATTTTGTTCAAAGTTTGCCATACCATACCCTCTATTTAAGAGTATATTTCCATCTTTAGCAACTAAAACACTTCCATGAAAGTTATCTGATTTTTGTAAGGCAGTTAAATAATCATCCAACTTTGCAGCAATTATTTTATCATTTGCATAAACTAATTGCTTATTGAAGCTATCTTCAGTATTTTTTTTCATATCAGATATTTTGACTATCTGAGTAGTACTGTCCCAATCAACTAATTGGTTAAATGCTTCACTAAAAAACTCAAGTGGTACAAAAACTTGTCCATAATTTACTATTGGAATTGTGGACAGTGTAATAGCCTTACCATTAGCAGTTACTTTCTCATCTCCACTTTTAAATGTAACATTTACATTAGAACCTTTTATTGTAATATTATTACCTTTAACCTGTAAAACAGCATCACTTCTGATTTGTTTAAGTATTGGAACAAGTGGCATCATAACTTTTGAATTTGAATTCACATATGGCTTTTGATCTAATGTAACTGTCTTATCATTTATCTTTACTACAATCGAACTAGTTTTAGATGCAGTTATATCTGTTACGGTCCCATCAATTGCTTGTGCACTTACAGGCGTTACAGCTGAATAAGTGACAAGAGTAAGCGATACAAGAAGACCTGATATACACTTTTTAATCATTCACACATCCATCCCTTCAAACTTTTGATTGAGGAATTGCATTTTACAAATTTGACTTACCTTCAATAAAACTCCCCCCTTATCAATATATCATTAAATGATATATTATAAATAAATCATATCATTTAATGATATATATGTCAATGTATAACTTCATTTCCTATATACCTAAATTATACCGTGATTTCGATAAGTAATATTAAAGAAAGTCTTAAGAAAAACTTAAGATTAATTCCACCATTTTTGGTGTATATTCTCTAACTTAAAAATCAACTTACACTTCGATATTTTTAATTATTAAAAATATCCCAAGTATAAGTTGACTTTTGTTTAGGAACTCTATAAATTTTACTTAGAAAATATTAAAGGTTTTTTTCTTTCTGGTGGAGTCATTTTAGTTTTCATATATCCCATGCTCATGGTAGAAACCAATTCATATTTTTCAGGTACCCCATGTTTTTCTTTAAATTCTTTTGTATTTAATAGAGCCTCTGCAAATCCAATCCAGCAAGTTCCAATTCCCATACTATGAGCTGCAAGCATAATATTTCCTGCTGCAAGACTGCAGTCATAAACATGCCAGTGAGATTCTTTATTTCCATAAATAACTAGTACTGTACCTGCATTATTAAATATATTATATTTAGGATTCTTTAACCAACTTTCATATTGACTTAAGTAGGGATATTTTTCCATATTGTTCAATAAATACTGTTTTGTAGCTTCAGATAAAGAATCTATTTCCTCTTTGTCCTGAATAACTACAAATCCCCATGGTTCAAGACCTGAACCAGTTGAAGCTTTTGTGCCAAGCTCTATAAGCTTAGTTATAGTTTCTTTAGATATCACTTCATCTGTATATGCTCGAACACTTCTTTTACCGCTAATGCATTCTAAAACTTCCATTTTATTACCCCTTTCAACACCTGTTTTTTAACTCAATCTTCAGATATACAAAGTTTTAATTAATAGTTAAAGTTGAGTTTTTAATAATCAGTATTCTATGTTTCTAATTCCTTTATATGTTATTTTTCTTTTCTTGTCAATAAAAAATACCAGAAAATTTATAGGAATAATTTTTATATATGATTCAAATAATTAAATTAGTAACTATTTTTCAATAAAAGTGAAGGTGATATCAATGATGGGTTATTATGGATATGGAATGATGGGATATGGCTGGGGACTTTTTATGATGATATGTATGATTGCCTTAACAATTCTAGCTGCTATAGCTCTTATACGCTACCTTCATCAATCAAGTAAGCCAAATAACCAACCGTCTGGAAACAATAATGCCTTAAATATACTTAATGAAAGGTATGCCAGAGGAGAACTAACTGAAGAAGAATATAGAAACAAGAAAACACAAATTCAATCATAGTATTATGTAAAAAATACCAGTAAAAATCACCTGGTATTTTTTAATTACATCCATATTATTTCTCTTTCGTCTTTTCTGCAAAAGCTAATCTTTCCACTAATTAAATATTATGACTTATGGATAAATAGGCATTTTATATAATTGATCATCGCACTCAAAGGATTGTTTGGAAAAAGCTTTTCCCCAAATAATATAAAGACAATTACAATAACTAATACCAATATATCTTTATAATCCATTTATCCTACACCTCCAAAATAGTAGCAAAATATTTCTTTTACATATCTTTATTGCTATATATTTTTAAAGATATGGAATAGGAAATTAGCATAGCTAAAATTGCTATTAAAAGTAATATAACAGGCAAATACTGCAAAATAATATGTATATACTGTACATCTAAAGGAGAAAATCTTAATTTAGAAAATTTAGATTTGACAATAACTATGCCAGCAGGTGCTAAAAAAACTAAAAGTATAAGCATACGTGATTTCTCAACCCCAAATTTATAAATAGCAGGTAACATAAGACTTACAAACAAAAAACCACCTGCCATAGCTGCTCCATTGACTGTAAATATTTCTATGACATCTAAATTATGTTTACTAATTCCCTGGGTAAAACTTAAAGCTGTTGCAAGTACTACTCCCATAAAGATTACAATAATGGAAACTAAATATTTTGAAAGAACTACATCTTTTCTTGTAACAGGCATGGTAAGTGCATATTTATCCCACTTTGCTATATTGTCGTAGGACATAATATTTACAACAAATATGCTTCCTATAAATATTATCCATACATCCCAAACTTCCATATTAATATCCTGTAAAAAATATACTAAACTGAAGACCATGATTCCAATAAGCAAAGATTTTCCACTTCTTTTTAAGTTATACAAATCTTTCAAAATCAACCCATTCATTATTTATCACCTCTAATATAAAATAGCATTATATCCCTCTGTCACAAAACTTGCTACATGTCCTTTAAAGTTGTATTAATATACAAAAATGAATAAATCAAATATTTTACATATCTTTATTACTATATACTTTTACAGATATAGAATAGGAAACTACCATAATTAAAATTGTTATTAAAAGTGATATAATAGGCAAGTACTGCAAAATAATATCGATATAATGCTTCGCCAAAGAAGAAAGACTTAGCTTTGCAAGTTTAGATTTGGAAATACCTGTAATACCACCACATACTAAAAAAAATACTAAAAATATAACAATACGTGATTTCTCTACTCCAAGTTTATAAATGGCAGGTAATGTAATGCTTATAAACAAAAATCCAACTGCCAGAACGGCCCCAGTGACTTCAAATATCTCCACCATATCTAAGTTATGCTTATAAATTCCCTGGACAAAACACAAAGCTACTGCAATCCCTGCCCCAGTAAGACTTAAAATAATGGAAATCAGATATTTTGAAAGTACCACATCTTTCCTTGTAACTGGCATAGTCAGTGCGTATTTATCCCACTTTGCTATGTTGTCATATGACATAGTATTTATAACAAGCATGCTTGCTAAAATTACCACAAGTCCATTTAAAAAACCCATATTATCTTGTTGAAAAAATATAACCCCAAAACCTATAAGCCAAATAATTAAAAATTTACTACTTTTTTTTAAATTGTATAAATCTTTTAGAATTAACCCCAGCATTATTTATCACCCCTAATATAAAATAGCATGACATCTTCTATAGAAGTGTTGTCCACCACAAGTTTTGGATACTTCTTTATAAAATCATATTTATCGTTTATTAAAACCTCATACCCAAATTGATTTTTTCTGTAATTTATAAATTCTTCTTTAGAAAGATTATTAAAGTCTGAAGCTCCACACTTCAACATACCCATATTTTCTCTCAAATCATCTTTGCTTTTACTGAAAACCACCTGTCCATCATGAATAAAAGTAATATAATCTGCTATCTTGTCAAGGTCGCTAGTTACATGGGATGACAGCAAAATAGAATGTTCTTCATCTTGAATAAAATCCAAAAATATATCAAGAATTTCTTCTCTTGCAACAGGGTCAAGTCCTCCTGTTGCTTCATCCAAAATCAGAAGTTTTGGCTTATGAGCCAGTGCAGCAGCAATACATAGTTTCATCTTCATTCCTCTTGAAAATTCTTTTACAATCTTATCTTTAGGTACTTGAAATTTATCCAGGTAGCTAAAAAAAAGATTACTGTCCCACTGTTTATAAATCTTTGCCATAAATTTTGAAATGTTTTTTGCATTTAAAGTATCGTGGAAATTACTTTCATCAAAAACTACACCTATCTGTTCTTTTATATACTTTTCATCTTTTATATTGTCACGACCTAGTATTTTTATCTCTCCACTTTCCCTGCTAATCAAATTTAAAATAGCTTTTAATGTAGTAGTTTTTCCTGCACCATTCTCACCTATAAATCCTACGATACTGCCTTTAGGTACAGAAAATGAAACATTTTTCAAGCTAAAATTTTTATAAGTTTTGTTTAATCCCCTAACACTTATTGCTTCATCCATAATTATTCTCCTTTATATAATAATTTTAGAATATCTTCTAGTTCCTCATATCTAATGCCGCTTACCTTTGCAAGATCCACAGCTTTTTGTAAATGTTCTTCTGCAAGGCGCAGCTGTTCTTCTTTTATAATCTCCATATTCTTGCCTGCTACAAAACTTCCCTTTCCCTTTACTGTTTCAATAAAACCATCTCTCTCTAAATCTGTATAGGCACGTTTTGTAGTTATAACACTGATTCTCAGTTCTTTAGCCAAAAGTCTCATGCTTGGCAGGGCATATCCTTCAGGCAAGGAACCACTTATAATCATGTTTTTTATTTGGGCTGATATTTGTTCATAAATTGGCTTATCGCTGGAGTTGCTTATGATGATATCCAACTAATCACCTCTTATCCTAAATTATGTATTTCATGTATATTGTATATATCATATATATACAATATATTAATATGTACGCTCTGTCAATAGAAAAACTAAAAAAAATTCTCTACTACAATTATTACACCGTAGTAGAGAATTCCTTTTTATTTACTCATAAGTTTGGAAACTTCATCTTCAATTTCACTGCTTACAGCACCTGTTCCTCCTAAAATGTTGGTACCTTTTGGAGTATTTTTTATATAAGTTCAAATAAATTTTTATACTTAAATATTTTCTTCTTCAAGCATTCCCATAAGTTCATTTAAATCATCAAAACTCAATATGCCTTTAAGATAATTAAGTACTATCTTAGCTTCAACAACCTTTAATTTTTCCACAGCCTCTTTTGTTTTTGGATAATTAACTATAACTTTTATGGTCATAACCATACCCCTTTTAGCATTTTTACCATAATATGAGATTAATTTTAAAAGGTGATTAATATTATATAAATAGATGGGGGTGATAATCATAATAAGAGCTGCCATATATTCAAGGAAATCAAAATTCACAGACAAAGGTGAGTCCATAGGAAACCAGGTAGAGATGTGCCGAGAGTATTTAAACAGGATGTATAACAATATTGAGGAAATAATGGTATACGAAGATGAAGGCTTTAGTGGTTCTAATGTTAAAAGACCTCAATTTCAAAAATTAATATCAGATATAAAAAAGAGAAAATTTACTCACTTAATATGCTACAGACTTGATAGAATATCAAGAAATGTAGCTGATTTTGCAGGTACTCTTGAAATTCTAAATAAATATAATGTATCTTTCATTTCTATTAAAGAACAGTTTGACACATCTTCCGCCATGGGCAGAGCCATGATGAACATAGCTGCAGTATTTGCTCAACTAGAAAGGGAAACCATAGCAGAAAGAGTACGGGATAATATGCTGGAACTTGCTAAAACAGGTAGGTGGCTTGGAGGTACTCCACCTCTTGGATTCAAATCTGAACCTGTAAAATATGCGAATTCTAATGGTAAAGGGAAAAAAATGTTTAAGTTAAGCAGTGTACCAGCTGAAATAAATCTTGTAAAATTTATTTATAACCTATATTTGAGTAAAAAAAACTTTAGTTCTACCGCAAGTTATCTTTGTAAAAAGGAGTATAAAGGTAAAAATGGTGGAGAATTTTCTCGTGGAACTGTACAGCAAATAATACTAAATCCTGTATACTGTACAGCAGATGAAAAAATATTTAGCTGGTTTAAAAGTAAAGGAGCTATAACTTGTGGTATTCCTGATGGAAAGCATGGACTTATGGTATACAATAAAAAAGCAGGAGGTAAAAAAGAAAACCCTATAGATAAATGGATTGTATCTGTTGGCAAACATGAAGCCATTGTCAGTTCTGATATATGGGTAAAGTGTCACAATATACTAGAAGAAAGTAAGAAAAAATCTTCTCCTCGCTGTGGTACTGGCAAAAAATTTTTGCTTTCAGGAATGATTATTTGTGGTGAATGCGGCTCAGGCATGTCCTCCTGGTCTCATTACAATAAAAAGAAAGATTTCTTAGAACGCTATTACAGATGCAACTTAAAAAATAGAGCCAGCAGCAGATGCAAAAATAAAATGTTAAATGCCTACAAGGCAGAAGAATACGTAGAAAAATATTTTTTGCATTTGGATATATCTGCACTTTTACGTATTTATAAATCAGATCCGTCAAATAAGGTAAACAAAGATGCATCAGAAAAACAAATGCTTAGATTAAAAAAAAAGATTGATGCTAATAACAAAATTCTTAAGGGTTTGATTAAAAAATTCTCCCTTCTAGATGACAATATAGATATTTTACAAATAATAAAAAAAGAAATGTCTGATATAAGAAAAGAAAATGTGGATTTGGAAAATAAAATAACTAAATTATCAACTTCTACAAATTCAACTGTCTGTTCTAAGAAATTTTTAAATTCAATAAAAGATCAGCTTTTGGATTTTAAAAAGTTCCTTGCTTCAATGGATATTGACAGTAAAAAATTGCTTTTAAACTCTTTAATAAAAAATATAATATGGTATGGTAAAGATGAAGTTTTACAAATAAATCTTATTGGATGTGATACTAGTATTAAGAAGACGTAATTTCACGGATTGCGCCTTCTTGTGTTTTTGATATGGCAGCTTCTGCACCCTGACCTGTTGTTAGATCTATATTTATACCCTGTTCTTTAAACATTCCCTTATTTATTGCCACATACATAGGTGCATAAAATACAGACCTTGCTACCTCGTTCAATTTTACTGTAACTAATGCCTTGCTATCTTTCTTACCACCACATCCCGTAAAAATAGTAACTATAAATATAAAGGAGAGTAAAATACAACCTATGCAAAACTTCTTTCTAGTCATAAAATCCTCCAAAAAACATTAATATTTATATTATTAATATGAAGGATACTACAATTATGTTAAAATGTTTAGAAATTCTATCATCTCTATAGAGTTTCTAATTGAACGCTCTATATATTTATGAGGTTTCTAACTTAAAAATCAACTTATACGCAAGCATATTTTTACAATAACGAAGCTCTTTTAAATATTTTGCATATAAGACTTAGTAAAAAATTCGTAAAAAATCTAAGGACTTTCGAATTGTTTGAGGTACGAGTTTTCAAAAGTCCTTAGATTTTAGAATTTTTTGCTTAGCCTTATCAAAACATTTAATCGAGCTGAGGGTTGTAAAAAATATGTGAAGTATACGTTGATTTTTTGCTTAGAAACCCCATATTATTTAGTTCCACTTTGAGCAAGTGCTGCTTGAGGTACTAATTTTTCTTTTGGTTTTTGGACTGAAGTTTCATTTGCCATAGATTTAAATGCCACAGACAACATAAGTTTTAATCTATTTAGCTGATTTACCTCACTTGCTCCTGGATCATAGTCTATAGCAGCAATATTACTTCCCTTGTATCTTCTCTTTAATTCCTTTATCATTCCCTTACCTGTTACATGATTAGGCAGACATGCAAAAGGCTGCATACATACGATATTTTTTGCTCCACTTCTTATAAGCTCTATCATTTCAGCTGTCAAGAACCAACCTTCACCCGTTTGATTCCCTATAGAAAGCACTTCAGAAGCATATTTTGCCAGTTCCTCAATGTCTGATGGAGGAGTGAACCTTTTACTATTTTCAAGTGCTTTTCTCATATGCCTTCTAAAATATTCAATACATTTAATTGCCCATTTATTTATGATATTGTCCTTATAACTTCCATCTAAATATTTATATTTGAATTCAGCATCATAAGCACAATACAAAAGAAAATCTGTCAAGTCCGGAACTACTGCTTCTGCACCTTCTTTTTCCAAAACATCTACAATGTTGTTATTAGCTGTAGGATGGAACTTAACTAATATCTCCCCTACTACTCCAACTTTAGGCTTTTTAACTTTATTTAATTCAAGATTGTCGAAGTCTTCTACTATGCTGTATATATTTTTTTTAAATTCACTGTGACTTCCACTTTTAACACTTTCCTTACATTTATCAACCCATTTTCTATAAAGAGTATTTGCAGATCCCGGTATCTTTTCATAAGGCCTTACTTTGTACAACACTCTCATAAACAAGTCTCCATATAAAAGTGCAATCATAGCCTTATTTACAAGTCCAATGGTAATTTTAAATCCTGGATTTTTTTCTAATCCCACTGTGTTTAGGGATATTACAGGTATATTTTCCATACCAGCTTCTCTAAGTGCCTTTCTTAAGAAACCTATATAGTTCGTAGCCCTACATCCTCCCCCTGTTTGAGAAATTATTAAAGAAGTATTATTTAAGTCATATTTTCCAGATTTTAATGCCTCTATCATTTGTCCCACTACTATTATGGAAGGATAACAAGCATCGTTATTTACATATTTAAGTCCCTCATCTACTGCTTTCTTATCTACAGAAGGTAGCACCTCCAGGTTATATCCAGATGCTTTAAAAGCTTCCTGCAGAAATTGAAAATGTATAGGTGACATCTGAGGACACAATATAGTATGCTTTTTCCTCATTTCTTCAGTAAACAGTACTTTTTTATAATCAGTTCCAACTTTATGAGGTTTAAAACCAGATTTATCTCTCTCTTCAATAGCTGCCTTAAGAGAACGCATTCTTATTTTAACAGCCCCCAAATTACTACCCTCATCAATTTTAAGTACTGTATATATCTTTCCGTATTTATTTAATATTTCCTGAGTTTGATCTGTAGTCACTGCATCTAATCCACAGCCAAAGGAATTTAATTGTACAAGTTCTATATTGTCCTGTTTAGCCACAAAACTTGCTGCAGCATATAATCTAGAATGATATACCCACTGATCTACTACCCTTAAAGGTCTTTCTACTACTCCAAGGTGTGCCACAGAATCCTCAGTAAGTACTGCCATACCGTAAGATGTTATTATATTAGGTATACCATGATTTATTTCCGGATCAATATGGTAGGGTCTTCCTGCAAGTACTATGCCCTTTTTACCTGTATCTTTAAGATATTTTATTACTTCTTCACCTTTTGACCTTACATCATTTTTTACATTTCTACTCTCTTCAAAAGCTTTTGCCACTGCAGAGGATATTTCCTTTTGAGGTATATTAAACTCTTTAAGTTCTTCTCCAAGTCTCTCTGCCAGCTTGGGTTCGTTATTCAAAGACAAGAATGGATTTTTGAAATTAATATCTTTCTCCTTTAGTATATCCATATTGTTTTTTATAACTTCAGGATAAGATGTTACTATAGGACAGTTATAGTTATTATCTGCATTTTCTTGTTCTTTTTTCTCATAAGGTATACATGGATAAAATATAAAATTTACTCCTCTATTTATAAGGTCCATTATATGTCCGTGGACCATCTTTCCAGGATAGCAAACTGACTCAGAAGGTATTGTTTCTATTCCAAGTTCGTAAATTCTCTTTGATGAACGAGAAGATATTTCTACTCTAAATCCCAGCTCAGTGAAAAATGTAAACCAAAATGGATAATTTTCGTATAAATTTAACACTCGAGGTATCCCTACTATCCCTCTTTTTGCCTCGCTCTTTTTAAGAGGAATGTAATTAAATATTCTTTTATACTTATAAGCAAAAACATCAGGCACATCTTGACTTTTACGTTCTAATCCTGCACCTCTTTCACACCTGTTTCCAGATATAAATTCTTTTCCATCGGAAAATTTATTTACAGTTAAAAGACAATTGTTAGCACACTTTCCACATCTTCTCATAGATACTTCTGATGTGAAATTGCCTAGTTCATTTTCACTTAAAAGTGTACTTTCACACCCAGCCTGATGTCTTTCCTTTGCAATAATTGCAGATCCAAAAGCTCCCATAAGCCCTGCTATATCAGGTCTTACTACTTCCCTGCCAGATATGATTTCAAAGGCTCTAAGTACAGCATCGTTATAAAAAGTTCCCCCTTGTACTATTACCTTTTCTCCAAATTCTTTTGAATTTCTCATCTTTATTACTTTAAATAAAGCATTCTTTATAATTGAATAAGAAAGTCCTGCAGATATATCTCCTACTGAAGCTCCTTCTTTTTGAGCTTGTTTAACTCTCGAATTCATAAATACAGTACACCTGGAACCCAAATCCACAGGTTTTTGGGAAGTTTCTGCAGCTTTTGCAAAGTCTTCTACACTCATATTAAGTGATTTAGCAAAAGTCTCTAAGAAAGATCCACATCCAGATGAGCAGGCTTCATTTAAAATTACGCTGTCAATTACCTTGTCCTTAACCTTCAAGCATTTCATATCCTGTCCACCAATATCCAGTATAAAATCTACTCCAGGCTGGAAAAATTCTGCTGCCTTATAGTGGGCAATAGTTTCAACTTCACCTATATCCACATGCAGTGCTGCTTTTATAAGATTTTCTCCATAACCTGTAACTGCTGAACCTACTATATGTGCACCTTCAGGCATCTTTTTGTATAGATCCTTTAATATTCTTACAGACGACTTTAAAGGGCTGCCTTCATTACCCTTATAGAAAGAATAAAGTAAATTTCCTTCTTCATCTATAAGTGCCGCCTTAGTTGTAGTTGATCCTGCATCTATTCCAAGATAACAGTTTCCTCTAAATGTATTCAAGTTCGCTCTTTTTACCACACTGGTACTGTGTCTTTTCTTAAACTCATTTAATTCGTTCTCATCTTTAAATAATGGTCTTATGGTTTGTATTTCATCTGCTGAAGAATTGCTTAAATTAGGAAGCCTGTCTACTAAATCTTCAGCAGAAATAACTTTTCCATTTTTAGAAGAAATAGCTGCTCCAAGTGCTACAAACAATTGAGGATTTTCAGGAAAAATCACCTGCTTATCCGTAAGCTTTAAAGTTTCTATAAATCTTTTTCTAAGTTCTGATAAAAAATACAGTGGTCCACCTAGAAATGCCACATTACCTTTTATAACTTTTCCACAAGCAAGTCCACTTATTGTCTGATTTACAACTGATTGAAATACAGATACTGCAATATCTTCTTTTGCAGCTCCCTCATTTAAAAGAGGTTGTATATCAGTTTTGGCAAATACACCACACCTTGCTGCTATAGGATAAATCACTTTGTAATTTTTAGCTAATTCATTTAGTCCCTGCGCATCTGTTTGAAGAAGAGATGCCATTTGATCTATAAATGCACCAGTTCCACCTGCACAAGTTCCATTCATTCTTTGATCAATTCCACCATCAAAAAAGGTTATCTTGGCATCTTCACCGCCTAATTCTATTGCAACATCCGTCTCCGGTATAAATTGTTCTATAGTATTAGTACAAGCTACTACTTCTTGAATAAACGGTATGTCAAGCCACTTAGATACAGATAACCCACCTGAACCCGTAACCATTACAGTGATATTTGAATCCTTTAATTTTTCATAGGCATCTTTAATAACTTTAGCTATAGTACTTTTTATATCAGAAAAATGTCTTTGATATTTATGATATACTATACTATCTTTAATATCTGATATAACTATTTTTACTGTAGTTGAACCTACATCAAGACCTACATGAAATAAATTTTTCATAAGCAATCACCTTTTAATAAAATAATAATTTGAAATAGTACATTGATATTGTAATATATTTTCACTCAACAATAAACAGGAAATAATAGCTTTTATCCATATGCTTTATAGTATATGCCATTACAACCCATATTTAGAAAATAATTCTACGAATATGCCGCATAGTTACAATACAATTTGGATTTAAACTGTGTTTAAACCTAATTCAGTAATTATATTATAACACATGTTACCCCTTAATTAATTTTAAGTTTAAAATACTACCATAATATAAATTAATATGTGAGTATTTTCATAGCTATGTGTTGAATTTTGTGATGTTATAGTCTTTTCGTCAGGAACAATAAATTACGAGCCTTCATATAATAAATCATAGTTTGTAATAAGACATTTCAAAGAAAATGCCTAAACCTAATAAATGCCAATTAATAACTGTAAACTGGCGGGAGATGATATTTTGAGTAAATTAACAGTAAAAGATGTATTTATGAACTACCATTCACTTAAAGGATTTACTAAAGCCTTGACTGACATAAACTTTTCCGTAGAAGAAGGAGAATTTTTAAGTATAGTAGGTCCATCAGGCTGCGGAAAAACTACACTTTTAAATATAATAGCAGGTCTTATAAAGCCTTCTTGTGGTGAAATATTTATAGATAATGAACCCTTAGCTTCTGCTTCCTCAAAACTTGGATATATGTTTCAAAGAGATCACCTATTTGAATGGTCCAGCGTGTGGAACAATATAACTCTTGGTATAAGAATACAACATAAATCACCAGACTTATACAAAGACAAGTTAACTTCTCTACTTAAAAATTATGGTCTTATGGACTTTGTAAATTATTACCCGGATGAACTATCGGGGGGTATGCGTCAAAAGGTTGCCTTAATAAGAACTCTTGCCTTAAATCCTGAAGTTCTACTTTTAGATGAGCCTTTCTCAGCACTAGATTATCAGACTAGATTAAATATAAGCGATGAAATATTTAAAATATTGAAGAGGGAAGGAAAAACAGTCATAATGGTAACCCACGATATATCAGAAGCTATATCTATGTCAAATAGAATAGTAGTACTTTCAAAAAGGCCTGCTAAAATTAAAAAAATATTTGATATAACTTTCAGTGAATCTTATAATTCTCCTTTAAAATGCAGGGAAGACCCAGAATTTAGAATTTACTTTAACAGCATATGGAAGGAGTTGAATTATTAATGTTGGATTACAACAAGGAACACCAAATATATATAAACAATATAGTAACTAGAAAGAAGAAAGTTATATTAAGCAGAATTATAATTTTAATAGCTTTTTTTGCATTATGGGAAATAGCAGGCGACCTTGGATGGATAGATCCTTTTCTAACCAGTACACCATCTAGAATGTGGAAAAACCTTATAAAGCTCTATGCAGAAGGAACTCTATTTAGACATATTGGCATAACTTGTTATGAAACCATACTGGGATTTTTACTTAGCACAGTTCTCGGAACTATAATTGCTATACTTCTATGGTGGTCTGACTTCATTTCAGATGTACTTGACCCTTATATAGTTGTATTAAATGCACTTCCTAAAATTGCCTTAGCACCTATAATAATATTTTGGGCAGGAAATGGTATGTCAACTATCATTGTAATCACCATATTAATTTCTGTAATTGTGACCATAATAAATGTATTTCATGGGTTTAAAACTGTAGATAGAGATAAAATCAGGCTTCTAAAAACTTTTGGAGCTTCAAAGCTACAAATTCTCACTTATCTTATAATACCTTCTTCAGTACCTACTTTAATATCTGCTTTAAAAATAAACGTAGGCCTGTCCTGGGTTGGCGTAATAATGGGAGAATTCCTAGTAGCAAAAGAAGGCCTTGGTTTCTTAATCATATACGGGGGCCAAATATCACAGTTAGATACAGTAATGGTTAGCATAATCATACTTTCAATTTTAGCTTATCTAATGTACAGAGCAGTGGAACTTGCAGAAAAAAAACTGACAAAAATAATGCTTCATTAAATTGCAGGATTGTAAATAATTAATTCGTATTTTAAAAAAATTACGAAGCAAAGCTTTTGAAAATAACAAAGTTCAAATAACAAAGAACAGATAAAGATGATTTCCATCGTACCTCAGGAAATCTATAATTTTAATATTTTCCGACGTTAGGAAGAAATTTATCTTTATTTGATATTTGAACTTTGACCTTTGTTCTTTAAAAATATTGCTTCATTAAATACATAAAATTGTTATTCTGAAAGTGATTCACTCCTTCCCTTTGCTTTTAACCATTCTTTAGCATTTAATTTTATTTGTTTTTCTAGTCCTAAATCACGACCTGAGTCACTCATAGCTTCCTCTGCATATTTACGTGGAAACATTCTTTTTATAGATGGCCCACATTCATCTCCATCTTCTGGCTGTTGAAATTTAACAACAGTAAATTTATCCTTATCTTTTCTCAACACAACTAGTGCTGGATTTGATCCGCCGCATGAAGATCCAAATTTTCCGTTAGCAAATGCGTATCCTTCAAATAAGGTATAAATATAAACATTTATTAATCCATCTTTCTGTTCAATTGCATATAATTTATGTGCTTCAAAGATCTTGTCAGCGTTGGTTAATATATGAGAATAGTACTCCATAATATAATTTGATGTTACTTAATTTATTACCCTTTTAGATTCAGGTTCCATATTTTTATTATCAGTTATTTTTGAATTGCTGCACCCAATGCTAATAATAAGTATTACAGAAAAGAATATTAAAATAAGACTTTTAAAATGTTTTTTCAATTTTACCTCGTCCCCCCCAATTCTTTATAAGCAATTACATCTTACTATATAAATACTGTATCTCTTGTTTAAAATCCTTTAGATTCTGTAATAATATAAAGTCTCTAATCACATTTTTGAAATATAAATGGAATATTTTTAGAAAATATGGATATAAATTTACTAGAGAACCATGAAATTCCATAGGAACTGAGGAGGATTAAAATGAGCTACTTTCAAGAGGCTAACGAATACTACAATGACAGGGATTACAAAAAAGCTATCGATATGTATGAAAAGGCAATACAAATAAAAGATAATGAAGCATCCTCACTGTATAATTCAGCAGTATGTTTCATAAAACTTAAAGATTATAAAAAAGCAATTAACTTATTAAATTCTGCTCTAAATATAAAGAGAGAAAGTAAATACTTTTTTAACCTGGGATATTGCTACACTATGCTAAAAGATAACAAAAAAGCCCTCATATATTTTAACAACGCATGGTGCTTAGATAATGAGGACTCTGATTGTGAAAAAGCAATAAATGCCATATTGAAAAACTATATAACAAAATCAAAATAAGTAAGTACCACTCTAATACAATATGAGTGGAACTTACTTATGCTACCATTCTCCTGCTATCTGTGCATCTTTATGATCAAGTTGAAATCTCCTGCTGTCAAAATAATTTCCACCTTTGTAGAAGGTAGTATCCACATTTATCCATTTGCTTTGTTCAGGAATATATACTTGATTCCACGCGTGGCTCACCCAGCTTATTCCATTAAATCCCTCTCCAGTTATAAGCCTTACTTTCATGTTATTGGCTCTAGCCATAGCCACATACAGACAAGAATAGTCAAAACAAATTCCCTTTCTAGAATAAAAAGTTGGGATTGCACCTGATTTTACATTGAATTCATTATTCAACACCTTATTTGCCTTTTCATGGTCATAGCTTATATTAGTGCCTATCCAATTATATAACATCTCTGCTCTCTCATTGGTATTGCCTCCTTCTGAGGCAAGTGCTTTAGCTAAACTATTTATTTCGCCATTGGATTTTACTCCTTCATCTAAAGTAACTCCATTATAATAGACTACTGTATTGGCTTCATTTTTAACCCTATCTAATTGATCTACGCTCTTTGTTTCATTTGAATTTGCATTTCTTATTACTATTTTAAAAGAATTATTTATTACATTTGGCAGTTGTTTTGCGATAGTAGAATTAGTAACGGGAATAACTACTTCTTTGCAAATGCTCTCATAAGGTTTTGAGCCCTCTAAGTATGTGCTCAATTTAGGACTTACATTTAATATAGACATTATATTTAATACAAATACAACTAAAAGAGCATAACATACTGCCTTAGGCAGCTCAAATACCATTCCTGCTATTCTCTTGAACATGTTCCCCTTTGGTCTTAAAAACCTATCTATACTATCTAACACAGGATAGAAAATAATACGATTTACTAAATTAAAAAATAATTTTATTATTCTATAACATATAAATATTAGAATGGGAAGCAGAACTGCATATACTATAAAGTTATTGTTATCAAAGTATTGTGTGAGATTTTGAGGTATTAAATTATATATCTTTTCATATATACCCTGGTCATGCTGTATAAATATCTTCTTACCAAAATATATCCCTATTATCAGAGATATTATAAATGAAATGCTTCTGCTTACATCATCAATATCCAATTTTAAATCATTAGAAGAAAACTTAAATAAAAATCCCTTTATGATGGGATATAAAAATATTACCCCTATCATTAAAGTTATAGGGTTTACTTTCATAATAATAATCACCTCTAAATGGCAAAAAATTTATTGATAGTGATTGTACATCACTTCATATACAAGCATTCTAATCCTTTAATAATTCATTTAACGTATTCTTTATATCTGTCCATAAATACCCCCTTCTTAAAAGATATTCTCCAAGCCGCCTATATATTTTATTTCTATCTGTTTCTGATTTAGTTATTATCCTATACCTTTTACTTGCCAGATTATATAGTTCATCTTTACTTTTTTCCTGAATATTTTCTTGAAAACTTTCCTTTTTCTCATCTTCTAGCTTGGCATACTTTTTTATGACTTTATCCGATACTGTCCTCGCCTTTTCAAAACTATATCCGCTTCTTGCCAAGTAGTTTCCCAACTTTTCATATACTTTTCTTATGTTGTTTTCACTTTTTATAAGCACAGCATACTTTTTTTGTGCTATGTTAAAAGCAGCTTTTTCCTCCTGTTCTTCATCTATAAGATCCAATTTTTTACTTATAATATCCTCACTTATTCCTTTTTTAATGAGGGAATATCTTATTTTATTTTTACCTTGAGAATAAATTTTTTCTTTTATATAAAGTTCTGTAAACTTATCATCATCTACGAACTTGTATTCTTTTAAAAACTTTATAGTTCTTGAAATAGCATTTTCATCATATTGTTTTTGAGCTAATTTATCCTTAATCTGTTTTTCTGTTTTATAAACCTTCTCTATAATTTTCAATGCACAACTTTTACATTTTATAAAATTATCTTCTTCAATTATACTTTTTAAATAATTCATATCAACAGACGTTCCCTTTGATATGCCATAACTATACACAAGTTCTGCACTGCAGGCAAATGCAAATTCTTCATTTATATATACATTTACCCTACCTTTATTTTTCTTTTGTAATTCAATTTTAGTTACTGTATAATTACTCAACCTAGCCCTCCCCCATATTATTCATAATTTCATTAGTGAAAACTGCTGCGTTTAGATTCTCTTTTTAAAACATGAACCGTTGGATCTTTTAAGACAGTTCTAGCCACTTCGTATATATTTTCTCTAGTTATACTTTCAATTTCATCTATATCATCAACACATTTATATATACTTTCACCTTCTATAGCCTGATGTAAAACATAATTTCCTATATCCGTGGCATCTTCAAGGGTAAATACTACTGCAGTTTTTAATATCTTCTTCATTAAGTTTATAGTATTATCATCAAATTTTATTTCCTCATTCTTTACTTTATATATGCATTTTTCTATAGTATCCATAGCAGATTTTATATTCTTTTCACTGACTGAAGTATATATATAGAGAGTCTTTACTCCCGTAGTTAAATCCAAATCCGTATATACGTCATAAGCAAGTCCTTTTTCCTCTCTTAGTTTTCTAAATAAAATAGAATTGCTGCTTTCACCAAATCTATGATTCAATATTTTAAGTGCCAATTCCTCTTTTTTATTTAATCCATAAAAAGTAAAAAGATACACAATAGTACTCTGTTCTATATCTTTTTTATAAGAAACCTCCCTACAGGGTATATTTTGTTCAATTATTATGTCGTTTCTAGTGAATTCCTTGTACTTCCAGTCTTTAAAATATTTCCATATCAAATCATAAATCTCTTCGTGTTCATAAGAAGAAACTACTGTTATGAAGCAATTATTGGGAACATAATAATTATTATAAAATTCTATTAAATCTTTCCTTGTAAATTTAGTTACTCCCTCTTCATCTCCTGCAGTATCATATCTCAATGGACCTTTTTTAAAAGCTAGTTTATTTACTTTTTCAAAACTATAAGATTCTATATCATCTTTACTGCTTTTTATTTCTGATAATATAACTTCTCTTTCCTTTTCAATTTCTTCATCCGGAAATATAGAATTTATAAACATATCGGAAATAATTTCCACAGACTTTTCTAATTCTTCCCTTAATGAAGTAATACTATACACTGTAGAATTATTGTCTGTATATGCATTATATTCTCCTCCCAGGATTTCTAAATCATTGTTTAATTTCTTATTGTCTCTAGACTTAGTACCTTTAAAAAGCATATGTTCAATAAAATGTGATATACCCTTTTCCTGAACACTTTCATATATAGCTCCTATTTTAATTCCAGCATGAAAAGCCGCTATATAAGTATCTCTTTTTATAGTAATAAGTTTTATACCATTAGGTAAAACTTTCTGTCTAGCATCAAACATATAAATTCTCCTCTTTAAATAAAAACTATCGTACATTATATTATAATTTATATACAGTGAAATAGAAAGAGCATAAAATTAGACTAATTGTTAATTACAGAAAATTAAATTAAAATTTGATAATATGTATATACTATGATATGATAAACTTTGTTTTGTAATATAAAAAAGAAAGAGGAGTTTTAATGGAAAATATTAATTTTAGTGATTTAAATTTAGATCCTAAGGTTCTTCAAGCAATTGATGATATGGGATTTGAAGAACCATCTCAAATTCAAGCTGAATCAATCCCTGTAATACTAGATGGGAACGACGTAATTGGTCAGGCACAGACAGGTACAGGAAAGACCTTAGCTTTTGGAGCACCTATGTTAAGCAAGATAACTACCAAAAGCAAACACATCTCAGCTCTTATAGTTACTCCCACCCGAGAACTTGCAATTCAAGTAAATGATGAGTTGTCCAGAATTGCTAAATTCAAAAAAGTAGCCCTATTACCTATATACGGTGGTCAACCTATAGACAGGCAGATTAGATCTTTAAAAAGAGGTATGGATGTAGTAGTAGGCACCCCTGGAAGAATACTTGATCATATAAAGAGAAAAACTTTAGATCTTAGCAATATAGAATTTTTAATATTAGATGAAGCAGATGAAATGTTGGATATGGGTTTTATAGAAGATATAGAAAACATAATAAAAGCTACAAATTCTGACAGACAGACATTACTTTTCTCTGCTACTATGCCAGATCAGATAAAGAAATTGTCTTCCAGGTATATGAAGTCAAATATTAAGAGTATAAAAATAGCTAAGAACACATTGACTGTAGATAAAACAAAACAATATTACTATGAGATAAAACAAAAAGATAGATTTGAATCTTTATGTAGAATTCTAGACGTAGATGAGCCTTCAAGTGCCATAATATTTTGCAAAACCAAACGTGGTGTAGATGAATTAGTAGAAGGTTTGCAGGCTAGAGGATACAATGTAGAAGGTATGCACGGTGACATGGGACAGAACCAGAGATTAAATACCCTTAGAAAGTTTAAAGAAGGTTCCCTTGAATTCTTAGTTGCCACAGACGTAGCTGCAAGAGGTATAGATGTGGAAAATGTTTCCCACGTTATAAATTATGACCTTCCACAGGATACAGAATCTTATGTTCATAGAATTGGAAGAACCGGAAGGGCAAACAAAGAAGGTATTGCCTATTCTTTAGTAACACCTAGAGAATACATACTTTTAAAGCAAATAGAGAAGTTCACCAAAAGTAAGATAAGAAGGAAGGAAATTCCTACAGTAGATGATATCTATGAAGCTAAGTATAAAAATATAGAGGAACAAGTTAAAAGCATTATATCTGAAGACAATTATAAAAACTTTATTCCTATAGCAACTGAATTAGATGAAGAATACAATCTAGTAGACGTAGCAGCTGCTCTTATGAAAATAATTTTTGACAAAGAATTGAGCTTTGATTATAAGGAAAATTCCTTAACTGTAGATGAAAAAGATGTTAGGTTATTCCTCTCAATAGGTAGAATGGATAATTTAACTCCTAGAAAACTTTTAAAATTTATAAGTGAAACATCTTCAGTCGAAGCCTATGAAATAGGTGATATAGATATACTAAATAAATTTACATTTATAAATGTCCCAGAAAGAGTATCTTCTATTATATTGAAAAAAACTAATGGTAAAAAACTTCAGGGAAGAAGAGTTTCCGTTGAAGTGGCTAAAAGCAAAAAATCTCATTAGTTTACTTTAAGTATACTATTTAAACGTCTTATAATAAAACAATTAAGCCCTATGTCCCAAGGAATACGTCTCAATTTAAGGGTTTTGGGGCTTTTTGTAATTTAAAAATATTGTTTCTAAATTATATATACACATATAAAATTGCAAAAATTTTTATCATAATAATATTTACCATAATACCTCATATTAAATAGATTTTAAAGCAATACTTTAATAGAAAAGGAGATTTACAATGTCTAAAATATTTTTTAAAGGCAGTTGTATGCTGAATCCTGTACCTTCAGTACTTATAACTTCAAAAAGTAAAAATAGCGATATAAATGTGTTCACTGCTGCCTGGGTAGGCACTGCATGTACTAAACCACCTATGATTACTATAGCTATAAAACCAGAGAGATTATCCTATAAATACATAAAGGAGACAATGGAATTTGCAGTAAACCTTCCCTCTAGAAATTTAACCAGAATTGTAGATTTATGCGGTGTAAAATCTGGCAGAGACTTTAATAAAATAAAAGAATGTAAATTAGAATTAGAAAAAAGTGAAAAAATATCTGTTCCTTGCATAAAAGAATGTGCTGTTAACATGGAATGCAAGGTTAAAAGCATAATTCCTCTTGGAAGCCATCATTTATTTATAGCTGAAATTTTATCGGTTCACGTAGATGAAAATCTAATAGACAATAAGAGGAAAATACATTTAGAAAAAGCTAATCTCATATGTTATTCTCACGGAGAATACTTTCCTATAAATTCAAAACCTCTAGGCAAATTCGGATTTTCCGTCAAGAAGAAAAGGTAGTTTTAAATTAAAATACATATAACTTAAAAGTGAAGGTTGAACTTATAAATATCTTATAGTTTTTTAACTTAAAAATAAACCTATACGTAAGAACATTTTTACAACAAACAAGTGCATTTAAATATTTTGTACATAAGTCTTAGTAAAAAATTCGTAAAAACTTAGGGTTTTTGAATTGTTTGAGGTACGAGTTTTCAAAAGTTCTTAGTTTTTTTAGAATTTTTTATCTAGACTTATCAAAATATTTAACCGGACTTGTGTTTGTAAAAAATGTTCGGAGTATAAGTTTATTTTTCCTTAAAATACCTACATAGATATTTTATTCTCCTACATCTATCCATTCTCCTTTTGTAAGTTCACTTATTTCTGAGGGACTTATTTTAAGTGCATATTCTTTAGATCCTGCTGCAGGATAAACATAATCGAAGTCCTTTATTGAATCGTCCAAATAAATTTTAATATTATTTTTTATACTCAAAAAAATCTTCCTGTAGATAAGTCTACAGGAAGATTTATATTCTTCCACTTCTTATCTTTCAGGTAATACCTGCTGGAATTGGCACCGTTGGATTACATCCAGGTTGCCGGGCTTCATAGGGCCAGTCCCTCTGCCGCTCTTGATAAGAACTTAATATTTAATTTAATAAATTGTAGCAAACTGCTAATTATTTGTCAACATATTTTCATCAATTTAACTTATAAAAATAAAACATTCAACACACTTATTTTACAATAATTTTTCAACCTGCACATCATAACTTCCATCAGGAGATGCCACAGTTGCCTTTTGACCTACTTTTAGTTTATAAAGTGCCTTTCCTAAAGGAGACTCTATACTTATCTTCATATTCTTAACATCTGCTTCTACTGTACTAACTAAGGTAACTTCTTCAGTTTCATCTACGTCACAAAATTTTACTAATGCGGTTTTATTTATATCGAATACATCTGCTTCCGAAGAGCTTTCGATTATTACTGCATTCTTGAGCTGAGCTTCAAGTTCCTGTATTCTAGTCTCAGTCATAGATTGATCATCTTTTGCAGCATCATAATCTGCATTTTCACTTAAATCACCTTGTGCACGTGCTGCTTTCAACGCTAACTTGATTTCTACCCTCTTAACTGTTTTTAAATATTCTAATTCATCTTCTAACTTTTTTTTACCTGATTCTGTAAGAATCACATCTTGCATAAAAAAATCACCCACTATTCTAAATTTTATCTGATGGCTACCTACTGTAACACTTTCACTAAGTAAGATTCATTGATAAGGCTTTGCTGCAAAACTTGATAAATTTTGTATAAGTTTAATAGCTTTTATACATTTATTTACTTTACTATTTTATTATAATATTACTAATTAAATAATACAAGTTAAATGACGAAATCACTTATTATGCATACTATTTAAACCCATATTCCGCAAATAATGTGACGTTAAGATCATATTGACATTAAAATATCTATCATTATATAATATTATTGGAAGTAAATTTGAAAAGACATTCTCACAATGAATTTGTGTGTAATGAGAGCATATAAATCTAAGAATTTCTTACTTGGATTTTATGTGCTTTTTTTGATGAATAAACTACGAAATTAAATAGAAATTATATATAGGAGGCTTTGACTTATGAAAATAAATTTGAAAGATATTTTTCTTATACTAGTAGGTTCACTTTTCGTAGCTTTTGGCACTTATTTTTTTCTAGCTCCAAATCATATAGCAGCTGGAGGAACAAGCGGTATCGCTATAATTATAAACAGTATATTTCCAAATATTCCAATAGGCCTTTTAATGATGGGCATGGAAGTTATACTTTTTACCATTGGTATAATTGTAATAGGACCTGTGTTTGGTGGTAAGACCATATTTTGTAGTTTTTCTATATCCGCTCTTGTACTTTTAATGGGAAAAATATATCCCAATATAAAGCCTTTCAGCAATGATACTTTAATTCAACTTATATTAGGCATACTCATATGTGGATTAGGTATGGGAATTGTATTTAACTTAAACGCCTCTACTGGTGGGACAGATATAATTGCAAAAATAATAAACAAATACACTCAAATAAGCATAGGCAAATCTGTTCTAATGGCAGACATCGCAATAACTATAGCAGCAACCCTAATACTTGGAGTAAGCAAAGGAATGTATGCAATTCTTGGAGTAATATTGAACTCTACTATAATTGATAAAGTTATATTAAGTTTGAACTCCTATAAGCAAGTTGCTATAATAAGTAACAATGGTGAAAATATAAAAAAATATATTGTAAATGAACTATCTAGAAGTGCGACTATCTATTACGCCAAAGGAGCCTATAAAAATAGCAATAAAGAAGTTATAACCACCATTTTGGACAGAAAACAGTTTTTAAAGTTAAAAAATTATATAAAAGTTTTAGATGACAAGGCCTTTATTACTGTAAATGATGTAAATGAAGTACTAGGAGAAGGATTTACTCGTATAATATAAAAAACTGTCTAGTTTTTTATATTCAATTTTCATTGTAGAATAATAATCCAACTCTTGGTAATAATTTAAATTAGTACTTAAACTAGAGGAGGATGTAAAAATGGCACTGCCAAATCACATAGGTATAATTCCAGATGGAAACAGGCGCTGGGCAGTTAAAAGAGGGTTAAGCAAAGAAAAAGGATATAGTTTTGGTCTAAAACCTGGAATAGAATTATTTAAATTATGTGAAAAATTAGGAATAAATGAATTAACCTATTATGGATTCACTACAGATAATACTAAAAGACCATCAATTCAAGCTAAAGCCTTCACCAAAGCTTGTATAGAAGCTGTAAAAATACTTTCAAAAGAAAATGCTTCTCTTTTAGTAGTTGGAAACTCTGAATCTCCTATGTTTCCAAAAGAACTTCTCCCTTATATGGTTAGAAAAGATTTCGGTAAAGGGGGAATAAAAGTTAATTTTTTAGTAAATTACGGGTGGGAATGGGATTTAGGTAAAACTAAAAATTTATCAACTACAAATAGACATTCCATTATATCCAGTCTAAATTCCCATGATATATCAAGAGTAGATTTAATAATAAGATGGGGTGGTAGAAGAAGGCTCAGCGGATTTTTACCAGTTCAATCTGTATATTCAGATTTTTACATAATAGATGACTATTGGCCTGATTTTAAAATGGAACATTTAATACATGCTCTAAAATGGTATAACGATCAGGATATAACTTTAGGCGGATAACTTTCTTAATTTAAATATAGAGTTTCTAGATTGAAGTTACCTTATACAAAGCATATAATGACAAATTTTAGCACCATAAAAGCTTTTGACAAGTCTAAAGCTTGGCATTTTGAAAATCTAAGAACCTTAGATAAACTCGTACCTTAAACATATCTAATCTCCTAAGATTTTCTAAAATGCCTTGCTAAGACTTATGAAAAAGTTTTTAAAGGTGCTTTCAATTTTGTCATTACACTTTATGTATAAGTTTAAATTTCAATTAGAAGCCCTATATAGATTTATATGGGTACTCTAACTCAAAAATCAACTTATACACAGGCATATTTTTACAATAGTGAAGCTCTTTTAAATATTTTGTATATAAGTCTTAGAAAAAAATTCGTAAAAACTTAAAACTTTTTAATTGTTTGAGGTACGAGTTTTCAAAAGTTCTTAGGTTTTTTAGAATTTTTTTCTTAGGCTTATCAAAATATTTAATGAGCTGAAGGTTGTAAAAATATCCGGAGTATAAGGTTGATTTTTTGCTTAGAATACCTATAATCATATTTGTTTAATTTACATATAATAAATTGTGTGTTTATTTCCCTATTATTTAGGTTATATTGAAGTCAATTTTCTTTATCAATTGAGAATACATATCGAAGTAGTCTTCTATTGACTTATAATGATTTTTGTCCTATTATAATAGGTATTAGTTCTTATCATTTGATAACTGCTAAATTTTAGGGGAGATGTTTTTTAAATGGATGAAAAAGTAAAGACAGCAAGACTTTCTATAATTTCTAATGCATGTTTAATAACTATGAAATTAATAGTTGGGATAATTACAGGATCAGTTAGTATCCTGTCAGAAGCCATACATTCAACTATGGATTTAATTGCAGCTATAATATCGTTTTTTTCTGTTAAAATATCATCCAAGCCTGCAGATGCAGAGCATCCTTACGGGCACGGTAAATTCGAAAATGTATCCGGTGTAATTGAAGCACTGCTTATATTTGCTGCATCCATATGGATAATAGTAGAAGCTATAAAAAAGATAGTAAGCGGAGGAGAAGTATCCTCATCCAGTCTAGGATTCTTTGTTATGTTTTTTTCTGCTGCAATAAACTTTTTAGTATCCAAAAGATTATATAAAGTAGCTAAAAAAAATGACTCTATTGCTTTAGAAGCAGATGCTCTTCATCTTAAAACAGATGTATATACTTCCCTTGGAGTTGGCGTAGGGCTTTTTCTAATATGGATTACAAAACTGCATTTTCTAGATCCTGTAATAGCATTAATTGTAGCTTTATTTATTTTAAAGGAAGCCTTATGTCTGCTAAAAAAAGCCTTTAATCCATTAGTAGATGTAAAATTATCTGATAAGGAAATCAGTATTGTAAAAGATTGTATATCTAAATACAGTTCCGGTTACTGCAACTTTCACAAACTTAGAACAAGAAAATCTGGAAATAAAAGATATGTGGATGTTCATTTAGTGTTTCCTGAAGATATGCATATAAAAGATGCTCATAAATTGTGTGATGACATAGAAAACGAAATGAGTCACTCACTTCAAAATACGGAAGTAATGATTCATCTAGAATCCTGCGATGATAAATGTACTAGCTGTAGACTTGCTGATACAACAAAATGCAAAAATAGATAGGATTTTATCATCCTATCTATTTTAATGTTTTTTATTATTTATCTTCTACTTCATTTAAAGCTTTAACTAAACTGTTAACATCAATGCCATGTACTGCAGCAGCTTCTTCAACTGTTTCTGCTAAAGATGCAGGACAGCCTATGCATCCCATTCCAAAATTCATTAATGTTTCAGCATATGCTGGCTTCATTTTTACTATTTCACCTATAGTTGTATCTTTAGATATCTTTGCCATAATTTTCAACCTCACTTTTCACTTTTTAATTTATATATTCATTTAATTTTTTAATATACTTTTTATTAACAAATTCCAATTCTAAGATAGTGCATTTAATGCCCTTACTAAATTATCTGCATTTAATCCATGTACATTTGCAGCTTCTTCTAATGTCTCTCCTTGAGATTCACCACAGGTCACACATTCCATTCCAAAAGTCATCAATCTTTCTGCATTTTTGGGATTCATTTTAATAATTTCAGCTATAGTCATATTCTTAGTTATTTCAGACATATTAAATACCTCCACCTACATTATTATAATTACATTAAATATATTTTATACAGTGAACTACCTTATACTCAAATCTTTATAAATATAAAATTCAAGCCTGTACTCATTATTTAAGTACATTATTACCTAATAGACATTGTCACCATCATAATACTACTAAACTTGTCATATATCAAGTTTTATATATAATTCCTTGCTATTTATTATTTATCATCTTGCAAATAGTTGCATATTATAATGTGCAGCAATTATATATTCTACTTCTACCCTTTTCATGCCATTCATGTATAAAGTTACTTTTTATCCATAAGCTTAAAACTCGAATTAGTAATTTGAAAATTACCTTTTAATCCATCTGTGACATAAACTTTTTTATCCTTTGTAATAAATATAGCCTGTAATCCATTTTTTTTGTTTACATAGTCCATTCCCTTATCCACTCCTAGATAAAATATATTTTTAGTCATGGCATCAGCATCTATGGAAACATCTGTGACTAAGGTAACGCTAGCTAAATTATTATCCATAGGATATCCTGTAAAGGGATTTAATATATGGTGATATTTTTTCCCATTTTTTTCGAAATACCTTTCATATATGCCTGAAGTTACTACAGTTTTATTTGTAACATTTAACCCTCCAGCAGGATCTCCTCTTGTTTTAAAAGGATCTTGTACTCCTATGTTCCATGGTTTTCCGTTAGTATTAGTATTTATAGCTAAAATATTTCCTCCCAAGTTTACAATGGCGTGTTTAACCCCATTTTCCTTTAGTATTCTTGCAGCCTCATCTGCAGAATATCCCTTTGCAATTCCACCTAAGTCCAAAGACATACCCTGTCTTTTTAGCATTACCTTACTATCCTTTTCATCTAATAATAGATCTTTATAATTGATAAGTGATTTCTTTTCATCTATTTCGCTTTGAGAAGGAAGTCTAGCGTTATCTGTTCCTATTCCCCATAGTTTAACTAAAGGCCCAACTGTTATGTCAAAAGCCCCTGATGACTGTTCTGAATAGTATTTTCCCTTTTTTAAAACATAAAATGTATCCTTGGATACTTTGACAAAATTCTTACCTGCAGCATCTGCCACTGCATCCAATTCTGTGCCAGGTTTATTTACACTCATCTTATTTTCAATTTCTTTAATTCTGGCAAACGCTTTATCTATAACTGATTCAGGCTTATTGTCATATACCGTTATAGTACATATAGTACCAAGCATATATTCAGTTTTTGAAATAGGCTGCACATTGTCTTTTATACAAGAAGTTAAAGGAATTATAGAAACTATAATTATGATAATCAAAAATATATTTAGTTTTCTATTATGTTTCATATCATTTAACCTTTCTAATAAAAAATAATTTACTTTAGCTTTATAGGCAAACCACAAGCTACCATATATACTTCATCACTAAAGCGAGCTATAAACTGATTAACCCTTCCTAAAATATCTACAAATACTCTGCTTAGCTTATACTCAGACACTACACTATATCCTACTTCATTAGTAACAATTAAAATATGCTTGTCACTATGTTTTACAGAAGATATTATATTATCTACTTCCTTAATTATATCCTTTTCTAATTTTTCTATGTCATCAGATGTAATATTGTCAAAGTCATAGTTTTTTTGAAAAATTATATTAGTTACCATAGTTCCTATACATTCTAACATTATGTATTTACTGCTGGATTTTTCTATAGCCTTGTCTAACTTAGTAAAACCTTCATAAGTTTCCCATTTCTGATTTCTTCTCAGTTTATGCTTCTCAATTCTCTTTTCCATTTCACTGTCGGTAACTACAGCAGTTGCTATATAAAGTACGTCATCTTCATTTTCAAGAATTTTCTCTGCAAATGTACTTTTTCCACTTCTACTGCCTCCTGTTATTAAAGTTATCTTTCCCATATTTTATCCTCCATATCATGCCAATAACTCTGTTTATAATAGCTTAGTAAGTATAACAGCAGCTATTATCATAGTAAGTATTTCTACCATCTCATTATCTGCCCCAAATAAGTCTCCTGTAAGGCCTCCAATTTTTTTGTTACAAAATACATTTATTAAAAGTGCCATAATCAAAGCAGCAGGTATCATTATAGCAGCATATTTTGGATTCATACCGCAAAGTAAAATGGCAATAGTTACAACAAGTGCTAGAAACATCTGTAACTTTCCTATATTTCCTATAAAGAAGTTTCCTGTTCCTGTTTTCTTAGCCGTTCTACCTATAAAAGCTATAAATACTATTGAAAATCTACCTATAACAGGTGCAGCTATTATTATAAAAGAAAACCTAGGCACTATAGAACAAAGAAGACTGTATTTTAATATTATATCCATAACTATAGTAGCACACGCATAAGTTCCTATTCTGCTATCTTTCATTATCTCTATAATTTTGTCATTACCTTTAAAGGCAAAAAAACCATCACTCATATCTCCTAGTCCATCTAAATGCAGTGCACCTGTAATTATGATACCGAGTAAAAGTATTATAGCTACACTTACATTTACAGGAAGCACCATTATACATAGTTTGTACACTATCCATTGAATTCCCCCTACCAATAGTCCTATAACTGGCATAAAGACAGTGCCTCTCCTAAAATTTTCTTGTTCACAAGAGAAGCTTTTATTAATTGGAATTCTAGTCATAAATTGAACCATTAAAAAGAAATCATTTATTAGATTCTTCAAAGTAATTACCCCCTAGTATAATCTATAGTATATTTGAATAAAATTGTAATCAATATTATGTATTAACATGGGTGATACTATCTATAAATAAATTACTATATTCATACTTAACTAGAGTAATATCTCCATTCTTTGAAGAAAATTTCCAGAAAAAATCAAGTATACCATTTAAAACATAACAATAAACTGATCTTATAACACCGCTGTGAGTAACTACTAAAACGTTGTCTTTGTTTAACTTTAAAATATCATCCATAAAGCTTTTTACTCTAGAATAAAATTCAACATAACTTTCTCCTTCAGGTGGTGACACACTTTTCCAATCGTCACTCCACTTTTTCCATTCTTCAGGGTAAAGTTTCATTATTTCTTTGTAATTTTTACCTTCAAACTTTCCAAGATTCATCTCATTTAATCTTTCATCTGTAATAATCTCCTTAGAATTACTTCCTAAAATTATCTTAGCTGTCTGAGATGCCCGTTTTCTGTCACTTACATAAATATCATCAAATTCTATATTACTTAAAAGCTTTTTTGTCTGTTCTGCTTGACTTAAACCCTTTTCATTTAAAGATACGTCAAGCCTTCCGTAATAATATTTATTATTATTTTCATTTGTTTGTCCATGTCTTACAAAATAAATATTCATGAGTTTTACCCTCCTGCATAAAGCCAGCATTGCGTGCTAACTTACCTTAGTTATTATATAATATTTGAATAAAATATACAAATTCTAAGGATAAATGTAAAAAAATAAGAGTGAAAATTTCCGCTCTTATTTTAAATGAGAAATAGGTATAAAGTATGTTAATTTATTAACTTTTACAAGTTAATAATACCACAATTTTCTTAATAATCAAGCTTTTTATAATAATAAATATATATTTTATAACCTTTTATTAATTTATGATCATTTTGTTTCAGTTATGTATTGTATATTTATTAACAACTATATATATGTTATCTTAATCAATATAAGTATATAACATTTATTATAATAATTACCACAAATTTAATTTTGACAACTAATAATTTTTATTATATAGTAGAATTGATTATAAAATAAGGATGGTGCATATGGATAATTTAACTTCTATTTTTAGAGAAAAAAAGCTAAAACTTACCCCACAGCGTATTGCTGTATATAAATATTTACAATCTACCAAGAAGCATCCTTCGGCTGAAACCATATATAAAGCCCTTCAGCTAGAATATCCTACTATGAGCCTAGCAACTGTTTATAAGGCTCTAAAAACTTTAGTTGATGTAAATTTAGTACAGGAAATCAATATAGGAGAAGGCAACTTTAGATATGATGGAAATGTTCATCCTCATTCTCATATACAGTGTATAGTTTGTGAGAAAGTAGATGACGTAGAAGGAATTTGTTTTTCTAATTTAAATGATAAAATTAAAGATTGTGTTGACTACGAAGTATTAAGTAATCAGGTTTATTTTTACGGCATATGTAAAGACTGCCAAAAAAATTCTAAAGAATAATGCTTGTGGGGAGCAAAATCTAAGGCAGTTATCTTTTATAATTAAGATAACTGCCTATTTTTAAGATGACTCATCTACTACTTCATTCCATTCATTTTTAGTGTATTTTCCAGAAAGTATACTGTCAACCTTGCTTGATATATTATTTTTAAAGCTTTCTGGTACATTATATATAAATGCTATATTGTCTTCCGTGCTGTTTTCCAAATGAGTTATTACACACTTTTTTATACCATCTTTTGAAATGTCTGAGCTTTTAAATCCTGTTACAAAACCTTTGTCACTTAACTTCTTTTGAGCATCTTTTCCAAATGCAAACTTTATAAATTCGTTTGTCTCTTCTGTGTTCTTACTACTTATAAGAACACTCATTATAGCATCTGCCATAATTGGAACTTTTAACTGACTTTTAGAATTTGGGCTATAGTACTCAAAGCATTTTATATTTTTGCTTTTTAAATTATTCACATAATATGAAGATGCTATTATTACTGGAATGTCTCCTTTATCAAACTTTTTTAAACTTGATTCATTTCCTATTTCAAAAGTATCCTTGTTTATAGATCCATTTTTTACAAGATCATTTAACAAATCGAAACTTTTTTGAACCTCAGTTAACTTTTTGTATGCAGAAGGTCCGCTATCATATATATTTTCAAGTTTCTTCATAGTAATTGTATTGCTTGATATAATAGAAAATAAAGTATTATTAATATCCATTCCTTCATTAAGAACTACAGGTACTCTCATTGATGTAGAGTTCATTGTCTTCAAAGAAGCATTAAATTCATCTATATTATTTGGTATTTTTAGGCCTAACTTATCGAAGGCACTTTTATTGCAGAGTATCTCTATAGTATAAGGCATTACAGCAATTCCATAATATCTATCATTAAACCTACCATAAGATTTTACTGAAGTATAATATTTATCAGTTAATTTATTTTGTTCATACGTATTTCCCATATCCGCTAAAAGTCCTTTTCTAACTAACTTTAGCATGTCATTTCTTGAAGCAATTACGATATCTATATCACTAGATTCACTTACATTTTCATCCACTTTTTCTCCTATCGCATTATTTATGTTTACCTTTACTTTAGGATTTTTCTTTTTATATTCATCTGTTAAAAATTTTATTATATTTAAAGATTCTTTATCCTTTACACCTACATATACATTTATCTGTCTATTTTTTTTGAGTGTTTCTGTATTTTTCCCACATGCAGATAAATTAAATAACAATATTATCATTAATAAAAATGTAATTGTCTTATTTTTGAGCATAAATTCTATCATCTCCTTTAAATATAATTTAAGCCCCTTTTCTATAAATTTATTTTGTACATAATAATTAAATATATAATACATTCATATAATTAAGTGGAGGTGAAATTTATGAAATTTAGGATAATATTTCTAAAGAAAAAATATATCTACTTTTTTATATTACTATTGATATTTATATCAGCAGTCATAATTTTTATAGTATCCAGAAGCTCTTCTCCTTCATTTAACACTATTTCAAATAATAAAAAAATAAAAGCAGATTTTAATGGTGATGGAAAAGATGATATATTATCTATTGTGCGTAATGAAAATAAGTATTCAATGAAAGTAATGATTGGAGATAAGTCCTTTAATTTTCAAACAGATAGAAATTCCCCTACAATCGAAAGTTATTCTCCTTATTGGCCCATTAGAGTAATTCTTATGGATGTATCCAGAAATAAGATTCCTGAAATATTTGTACAAGGTTCCATTGCAAATAAACCAGTTCAACGTGTTTTTACATTCAATAATAACAAATTTGATAATATATTTTCAAATTATAACAACATATTGGGATTTATAGACTGTAAAAACAACAAGACACCAAAAGTAATATCTGGTAAACTCCAAGGAGACAGCATGACACTTTCAAATTACATTTTTTTAAACTATAAATTTAAAAATTACAATTATGAGAGTGACAGTACTTTTATGGGAAAGGATACTATATGTGCATTTATTAAATTAATTCAAGGACTTCCTCAAAGTGAATCCTACAAACCTAAAGATATATTTTATTCTAGCATATCCAGTGAAAATATGTCTCTAATAGGTAACATGTCCGGTGAAAACAACTCCTATGTATTTCAGGATGCACTGTTCATGGAAACTAAATGTGATACAAATGGAAATACTTCTGAGTTATCCTGGACATTAAACTTTAAAGCCATTTCTAACACAGATACCAACATAGTAAAAAATTATACTCTAAACTTAGCTCTCATACCAGATAAAAGTAGTGAAAAAAAATATCATTTTAAAATTGCATCTATGTATAAAGCTAAATAAAAAAGGGACCGTTCTCGCGGTCCCAAGGGGGATGGGGGGTTATTACATCAAATAACATTTTTATTACTTGATGCTAGGAGATTTAAATCTCCTAATTACATTTATTATAATGTCCCATTCCAAACAAATTATTCATAAAAATTAAAATTTTTAATATATTTTATACAATTCCTCTAATTCTCTCTTTATATCTTTTCTAAGCTCTATAGGTTCAATTATTTCCGCATCTTTTCCAAAGCTCAGTACCCATTTTTTAATGTCTTCCAATTCATTTAAGTATATAGTAAAAAGTATCTTTCCACCTTCAAGCTGGTCTATATGCTGATGTATATGCCATGTAGTATCTTTTATAAAAGCAGCTTCCTTCTCACTAAACTTTATTACTACCTTTATTTTATCACCCATAAATATACCCCAGTTCTTGTCCAAATATTCTTTTAGTGAAAATGTATGAGGTCTCATATATATATCTTTACTAATTTTCAAATTTTTTACTCTATTTAGCTTAAAGCTGCGTATATCACCTTTCATATGACAATAGCCTATTATATACCAATCTCCTTCTTTAAATATCAAATCGTAGGGATCTATTTTTCTCATAGTTAAATTATTTTTATTTACTGAAAAATAATTTATGCTTAAACTTCTTCCCCTGCTCATAGAATAATTTATCTTAGATATCTTATCTTCTAGATTTTCCATATTTCCTACATAATTTATTGAAAAATTCTTATTGTCATTTATTTTACTTAAATCCTCATTTTTATTTACATTTACGCTTTTTACTTTAAAAATCGCATTTTTTAAATCCTTTTCATACACAAAACCATTTTTTGATGTAAGTATTTCCTCCGCCATAAGAAGAGCTTCCAGTTCATTTTCACTTAAGTTGGAAGGTTTTATATAAAAATTTTGGTCTATATAAAATCCACCATTTCTTCCTTTTTTTGTATATATAGGTACACTTGCTTCGTTCAAATTTCTTATATATCTATATATAGTTTTTTTATCCACTTCCAAAATTTCAGATAATTCTGATGCAGTAGTTAAACCTTTATATTGCAGCATTATTATAATTTCTAATAAATTAGAAATTTTAGACATAGTCCTTACCCCCAATATATTTAGTGTTTATAATAATTTATATCGTTACTTTTTATAAACTTTTTAGTAAAACTTTATTCTAAATTAAACCTGTTCTAGTTTAATTTAGAATTTTAGGTATAAGCTTTAATTTTAGTATCAAATTTTTTACCTATGAATAATATATATTATAAATTAATTATGTTTAATTTAAATAAATACAAATCTGTTTACTTAAAAATGAGGGGTGAATATGATGTCAAAACACCATCGCAAAAATTACAATACTGGTTTCAATTTAGGTGATCTTCTAAATAATATAGATATAACTCAACTTGTCTCAATAATATCTGCCCTAGGTGGTAACTCCAGAAACTCTTCCAATGACCAATTGGGTGCAATGTTGAGCAATCTAAATTTAGGGGATATTTCCAAGAAAAATAATGTGCCTGAGTTTAATCAGTCCAATATAAACTCTCAGCTTGCAGAATTGGAAAGAAAATTGTCTCAGACGGAAGACAATAGCAGTGGAAAAGGTGAGATATTAGATGCATTAAGACAACTTCAAAATTCTCCAGACGCAGCTAAAATATTAAATAGTTTTATGAATTCCAATAATAATAATAAATAATTAAATTACATTTTTTTAATTATCTCCTTCAAAAGGGAGTGTTACAATAGCAATTTTTTAAATTGTTTTGAACACTCCCTTTTTATATTATTACATCATATTAAGTTTTTGCAGTAAAAGTGCTGCCACTGTTACTGAATTAAATGCACAATGATTGAAGACTGCATACCAGTATCCCTTTTTATTTATTAAATAGCAATTATAAATACCAATCCATAATATTATAGGGAATGCATTTAAACTAAAATGAATTACTGCAAATATTAAGCTACTCAAAATTGCAGCCAGATATACTCCCATTCTCTTAGTAAATATTTTTTTAAATAAAAGCCATCTAAATACAAATTCCTCAAGTATAGGTGCAAATATTATGACTACAGGTATCATTATCAAAAATTTATTTAAAGACATATTAGCCATATGTGTAACTATATCCTGCTGTTTTAATTCAACTCTAAAATTAGAAAGTATAATAGTTTCAGTTATAGATATACCTATTGTTATCAAATAAAATACCACCACTGCTGCTAAAGCTTTAAAAAATTTAAATCTTCTTATATCAAATTCATATGGTCCATCCCTATGTCTTAAATATCTTATATTTAAAAGCACAAATATAAAAGGTATAAAATTTTCCGTAAATATGCAAGTAATCATATAAGCTATTCCAATTAACACTAATAGTAAATTACTCTTCTTTTTATCTCTCCAAAACTTTGAAAACACTAAAAATGGTGGTACATATACAATTGAAAATACAAGGACATCCTTTATAATATCCAATTTAAACATGGCTAATTTCTCCTTGCTATTATTTGCTTGCCTTAACTTAAATTTATTCTATGAATCCTGCACTAATATTTTACCCTTTAATAGGAATTTATTGTAGATTCCAAAACTTCTAAAATTTTCTCTTTTCCTTGCTTATTTAATGCAGAAAAAGTTAAAATCTCATCTTCCCCACTCATTTTTAAAGTATCTCTTATAACTTTTAAATTCTTAGACAGTTGGTTCTTAGACACTTTATCAATTTTAGTAGCTACAATAGCAATATCATAGTTGTAGTGCTTAATCCACTTATACATAGTTATGTCATCAGCTGTTGGTTTATGCCTGCAATCTAAAATAAGCACTATCTTTTTTAATTGCTGTCTAGCATTTAAATACTTTTCTATTATGTTTCCCCAACTTTCCTTTTCTTTCTTGGAAACTTTTGCATAACCATATCCAGGTAAATCTACAAGATAAAAGTCATTATTTATTAAGAAAAAATTTATTTGCCTGGTCTTTCCAGGCGTAGCACTGACCTTAACTAGCTTTTTTCTATTTGTTAAGGTATTTATGAGTGAAGACTTTCCTACATTAGATCTACCTACAAAAGCTACTTCTACTCTGTTATCCACAGGATATTGCCTAGGACTTACTGCTGAAATTATAAATTCTGACTGTTTTATTTCCATAAATAATACCCCGCTTAATTATCTCTTAAGATTGCATTTTCAAGTACAGTATCTATATTATCTGCAAGTATATATTTCAATTTGCTTTTAACTGTCTTTGGAATTTTCAAAAGATCTTTTTCATTTTCCATAGGTATTATAACCGTATCTATACCTGCCCTATACGCTGCAAGACTCTTTTCTTTTAATCCGCCTATAGGAAGAACCCTTCCCGTTAATGTTATCTCCCCAGTCATAGCTACATTGTGTTTTACTTTATTTTTGTTAAGTGCAGATATCATTGCAGTAACCATAGTGACTCCTGCAGAAGGTCCATCTTTTGGTACTGCACCTTCTGGAACATGTATGTGCACATCATAGTTTTTATAAAATCCACTTTCTATTCCATATTTATGGGAATTAGCCCTTATATAACTATATCCTGTTTTAGCTGATTCCTTCATCACATCACCAAGTTGGCCTGTTAATTGCAACTTACCATTTCCAGGCATTACGCTTACTTCTACAGGAAGAGTATCCCCTCCGTATCCTGTCCATGCCATTCCCGTAACTACTCCCACTTTATCTTCCTTATCTACCTTATCATAAGTAAATATTTCAGGTCCAAGGTAAGATTTTACTTTAGTTACAGTAACATTTATATTTTTCCTGCCCTTTTCCATAATTTCTGCTATTGCTTTTCTTATAATGGATGCAACTCTCCTCTCAAGACTCCTAACTCCTGATTCTCTAGTGTAACTGTCTATTAACTTGTATATAGCTGAATCCGAAAAAATAATTTTATTATCCCCTACCCCATTTTGTTCTAACTCTTTAGGTATAAGATGTTCTTTACATATATGAAGTTTTTCTTCACTAGTATACCCAGATACCTCTATTACTTCCATTCTATCAAAAAGTGGTCTTGGGACAGTTTCAAGGGTATTTGCTGTAGTTATAAACATTACATTTGACAAATCAAAATCTAACTCAAGGTAATGATCTCTAAATGTGCTGTTTTGCTCACTATCCAATACTTCTAAAAGAGCATCTGCAGGATCTCCTCTAAAGTCACCACTCATCTTATCTATTTCATCTAATAAAAATAGTGGATTTTTAGATTTGGCTTGTTTCATTCCATATATTATCCTTCCTGGAATAGCCCCTACATAGGTCTTCCTATGTCCTCTTATCTCAGCTTCATCCCTTACTCCTCCAAGGGACATCCTTACAAAATTTCTATTTAAAGCATGAGCTATAGACTTTGCAATAGAAGTTTTTCCAACTCCAGGAGGTCCTACAAGGCACAGTATTGGACCTTTAAGTGATTTACTCATTTTTTTAGCTGCAAGATATTCAATTATTCTATCTTTAACATCTTTTAGTCCATAATGCTCTTTTTCAAGTATTTCTCTAACAGACTTTATCTCTAAATTATCTTTAGTTTGGGCATTCCAAGGTAAATCAAGTATCCAATCCAAATAAGTTCTTATTACCCCCCCTTCTGCAGAATAGGTTCCTGTATTTTTTAATCTATCTAATTCATACAGTGCCTTATCTTTAACATCTTTAGGAAGCTTTGCTTTACTTATTTTGTTTTTATACCTTTTCATTTCTTTTTTATCTTCGTCATCTTCCCCAAGTTCTTCTTGTATTGCCTTTAGTTGTTCCTTTAAATAATATTCTTTTTGAACTTTATCTATCTTATTTTTTACTTTTACTCCTATTTTTCTTTCTAACTTTAAAATTTCTATTTCATTTACAAGTACACTTAAAAGCTTTTTAAGTCTTTCTTCTATGTCATAACATTCCAGGATTTCCTGTCTTTTTTCTTGCTTTAGCATTAAATATGAACTTACAGTATCAGCTAATCTTCCACAATTATTTAATTCATCTAATGTTATTATTGTTTCTACTGGTATGTTTCCAGACAATTTTATGTATTCATCGAATTTATCTTTAATAGTACGGGCTAGAGCTTCACAATTTTTATTGTCGCTACACTCTTCTCCGTCTTCCAAAATCTCCACTTCTACTTTAAAAAAGGGATCTTTACTTATACACTCTTTTAATACTGCCCTTGTTTCACCTTCTACAAGTACTCTAACTGTGTCTCCCGGCAATTTCAATATTTGTTTTATATTACAAATAGTACCTGTTTCAAAAATATCTTCTTCTTCTGGTTCTTCAATTTTAGCTTCTTTTTGAGCGGTTAAAAATATTTTTTGATCTACAAGCATAGCTTCTTCTAGTGCAAGTATGGATTTTTTCCTACCTACATCAAAATGTAAAACCATGTATGGAAATACAGTAATACCCCTCAATGGAATTAGAGGAAGAACTTTTAAGTTTTTATCCATCTTTCTCTCCTCACTTTAAATAGTTTAAATTCATATATCAGCATTTTATATACTTAACTATTGCTTAAAAGAGAGTACCGAAACCAGTACTCTCTTTTTAATAACCTATGCAGTTTCAGGGCCCTTTCGTGTTCTTGATTTTTTTAATTTGATAGGTGTCCTCTTTCCATCCTCTGCCTCTATAAGTTCTGGCTTCTTTGTATCCACTGCATTCTTATCAATTATTACTTTAGCTATTTCCTCTTTTGAAGGTATATCAAACATTACATCCTTCATAGTTTCCTCTATAATAGCTCTAAGGCCTCTAGCTCCTGTATTTCTCTTTAACGCTTCATCTGATATAGCTTCCAGTGCATCTTCTTTAAATTCAAGTTCTACATCATCAAATTCAAAGAGTTTTTTATACTGTTTAATCAGTGCATTTTTAGGTTCTTTTAATATTCTTACAAGAGCACTCCTATCTAATGCCTCTAAAGTTACTATAATAGGAATTCTACCTACAAATTCTGGTATAAGTCCAAACTTTAGAAGATCTCCAGGCATTATATCTTTTAAGAGTTTTCCTATGTCTTTTTCCTTTTTAGATTGTATTTCTGCACCAAAGCCTAAAGTACTTACTCTAGTTCTACGTTCTATTATATTGTCTATGCCATCAAAAGCTCCACCGCATATAAATAATATATTTGTAGTATTTATTTGAATAAACTCTTGATGCGGATGTTTTCTACCACCCTGAGGTGGCACTGAAGCTACTGTACCTTCTAATATCTTTAACAGCGCCTGCTGTACGCCTTCTCCTGAAACATCTCTAGTTATAGATGGGTTTTCTGATTTTCTTGCTATTTTATCTATCTCATCTATATATACTATTCCATGTTCAGCTCTTTCTATATCGTAGTCTGCATTTTGTATAAGCTTTAACAATATATTTTCTACATCTTCACCTACATAGCCAGCTTCCGTTAAAGTAGTAGCATCTGCAATAGCAAAAGGTACATTTAAAAATTTTGCTAAAGTTTGAGCTAACAATGTTTTTCCTGATCCTGTAGGACCAAGTAATAATATATTACTTTTTTGGAGTTCTACATCATCATTTTGATTATTCGAATTTATTCTCTTATAATGATTATACACTGCTACAGACAGTGATTTTTTTGCATCTTCCTGACCTATTACATATTGATCAAGATAATTTTTTATTTCTACAGGTTTAGGTATAGAAGTCATATCTATTTGAACATCTTCTTCAAATTCATCACTTATTATTTCAGAACATAATTCTATACATTCATCACATATATATACGCCTGGTCCTGCAATTAATCTTCTAACTTGATCTTGTGTTTTACCGCAGAATGAGCATTTAAGTTGTTTTTTATCATCATTTTTGGCCATTTCCACACCTCACTAAAGGTTATTTCTTTTTGGTAATAACTTCATCTATCAATCCGTATTCTTTTGCTTCTTCTGCTGTCATAAAGTTATCTCTCTCAGTGTCTTTTTCAACTTTTTCAAGGGGCTGCCCTGTTCTTTCACTTATTATAGTATTTAACTTTTTCTTTATGTCTAATATTCTTTTTGCATGAATTCCAATATCAGTTGCCTGACCTTGGAATCCTCCAAGTGGTTGATGTATCATTATCTCTGCGTTTGGAAGTGCAAATCTCTTTCCCTTTGCACCAGCTGTAAGCAAAAATGCTCCCATAGAAGCTCCCATGCCTATACATATAGTGGACACATCTGACTTTATATACTGCATTGTATCATAAATTGCCATTCCTGAGGTTATTGATCCACCTGGACTGTTTATATAAAGATATATATCTTTGTCAGGGTCTTCAGCTTCTAGGAATAACAGCTGTGCTACTACCAGACTAGCAGAAACATCATTAACCTCTTCACTCAGCATTACTATTCTATCTTTTAAAAGCCTAGAATAAATATCGTAAGACCTTTCCCCTCTACTTGTTTGTTCTACAACTACTGGTACTAAACTCATAAACTCTCCTCCTCTTATATAACCATTTAAGGCAATTAATATATATTAAAATTAATTTATATCAATCTATAAGGATGAACCTTTGAACTTTTTTATTTTAAATTAATTGCCAGAAAAGCTCCTGGCAATTAATTTAAATATAATCTATGCTGTTGCTTTACTACTATCTACTAACATTTTTACAACTTTTTCATTAACCACATCTGTCTCTAAATATGATTTTTGATTATTAAAAATTATTTTTGCAGTTTTTTCTGCTTCTTTATTACCATATTGTGCAGCCATTTCTTTTGCTCTTTCCATAAGTTCATCATCAGTTGCTTCTATCTTTTCTACTTTTGCTATTTCACCAATTACTAAATCTGTTCTTACTCTTTTTTCTGCTGATTCTTTCATATATTCTCTTACTTTTTCTTCAGTATTATTTGTATATTGATAATATGTCTTAAGATCTAATCCCTGATATTTTAATCTCAATTCTAAATCTTTAAGCATAGTATCTATTTCTTTTTTTATCATAACTTCTGGTATGTTAATTTCTGCATTTGAGCAAACTTTATCTAAAACTGCTTCTTCAAATTCTCTTTTAGTCCTAAGTTCATTTGCTTCTTTTTTCTTATTCTTTATATCTTCTTTAACTTTATCTAAAGTATCAAATTCTGATATATCTTTAGCAAATTCATCATCTAATTCAGGTAGTTCCTTAATCTTTATTTCTTTAACAGTAACTTTAAATACAGCTTCTTTACCATTTAGCTCTTCTCTTCCATATTCTTTAGGGAATGTAACATGAACATCCTTTGAATCACCAGCATTAAGTCCAATTAGCTGATCTTCAAAATTATCTATGAAAGTACCGGATCCGATTTCTAACTGATAATCTTTTCCTGCTCCACCTTCAAACTCTTTGTCATCTACAAATCCATTAAAATCTATTACTGCTATATTTCCCTTTTCTATACTTCCACTTTCTTTGGTTTCTATTCTAGCATTCTTTTGCTGCATTGTCTTTAATTCTGCTTCTACTTCTTCGTCTTTTACTTCATATGTATTTTTCTTAACTTCTAAGCCTTTATACTCTCCAAGTTTAACTTCAGGAAGTACAACTACTTTTGCAGTATATATGAATTCCTTTCCTTCTCCTATTTGTACTATATCAATTTCAGGATAATCTACTGGCTTTATATCATTTTCCTTAATGGCTTGTGGATATGTATCATCACAGCAGAAATTTATTGCATCTTCATAAAATACGCCTTCACCATAGTATTTCTTTATTATATTCATAGGGGCTTTACCTTTTCTAAAGCCAGGTATATTGAACTTCTTTGCATTTTTAGCAAATGCTTTTTTCATAGATTCATTAAACTTTTCTGCTTCTACAGTTATTTCTAATTTTACAACATTTTCTTCTATCTTTTCCTTCTTAACATTCATTTATAAAATTCCTCCTACTAATTACTATACATGCTTATATCAACTATGCTATTATACCATATATTTATAAACATTCCTATATGATGTGAGCATTGCCTTTCTTTACTGCCTAAATTGTAAAACTCAATAGTGATATTTTATATAATTGCACCGTAAAATTCAACTAATATTTTAGTATATATACAATAATTATATTGTAAAAGTTAAATTCATAGTTTTACTCTATATATTTCTTATTATTGGGAATTAAAATTGGTATTATAATTATATACCAAAAATCTCAAAGTTTATAGTTTTTTTTAATTTTTACAAACACTTTTCAATATAATCTTTAGATTCTTTTAAATCATCATAGTTTTTATAATTGTCACTATACACTTCAATTATACCAACCTTATTATAATTTGCTTCCCGCAGCTTACAAAATAACTTCTTATAATTTATATCACCTTTACCTGGAAGCAAACATGAACTTATTGAATTTCTATCGTTTATATGTAAATTTTCTATAGCTCCTGACATAATATCTATATATTCTTCAGGTAACCTTCCTGCTCTATAGGCTTGCTTTATATCCAGTGTAAAGTATAGGGAATCCTCATATTTTTCTCTAAGTGTATATAAAAAATCAATATTTCCTGACATACACCAAAATACATTTTCCTGGCACAACTTTATGCCTTCTTCTCCTGCTGTATATAATAATTTATCATAAACATCAAAAACCAGATCATAGTTAATTACATTATAGAGTTTTTTATGTTTCATTCCGTGAAACGTATAGCACTTAGCTCCAACTTTTCTGGCTAGTTTACATACTTGTTTAAACTGTAAAAATGCATCATTTCTTCTCCTCTTATATTCATCAAATAAATTAGGTTCAAAAGAAGAAGAAAAAGCATGAACAGAATTTATAATAAAATTGTTCTTTAATTTTTGCTCTAAAAGTATGTCTCCAAAATTTTCACTATATTCACTGATACTATTTAAAAATACTTCTCCTAAATTAAATCCTAAATTTTTCATCAAAGCTATACTATTTTCCGTATTTACATTTGGGTAAAAGCTAGCTGATGACAATCCTATATCCATAATTCCTCCAAATTTATCATATGACTCCATTGCAAAAATAACCAGTAGAAGGATGCACCTTCTACTGGGTAACGGAACCTGATGCCGTTAAATAAACAGTTTTACCATCTACAATGGCCGTAAGTCCCTTTTCATTTATTCCCTGAAACTTTATATCTTCACCTTCTATATTCTGAACCATAACATGATTTTTATTCTGCAAGCTTTCTATCCACACGTATTTTGTAGTTTTTCCAATCCATGGGAGTTGACTTACATATGCAATATTATTGTCATCTATAAATTTAGGTGAAGAACACCATACATATCCTGGATTATTAGTTAATTGAGAATCTTTTGCTATTACAGTTCCTGTAGTAGATACATACTGTGGATTTGTTATATCCTGCTTATTTCCACTTGCATCCACTAACAATATACTCTGAGACTTATCATCAAACAAAAGTGCATTCTTACCTGATGGGCTTACATCATATGTACCGCTGCTATCTGCCTTAAATACTTTATCATTACCCTTACCTTGATATATTAAACTTACATCTTTTCCACTACTCAATTTTATTTTATATGAATTCTGACTTGCTGCATCCTTAGACTTAGTTTGAGTATTTGGTTGAGATGATTTTTGACTATCCGTATTATTTTTTGTCTGTTTGTTTTCAGAAACAATATTATTCTTTACTTTACTTGTTTCCTTTACTACATCTCTAAATGCTCCCCTTATGTAAACTACAACTAACACTGCTGCCATCAAACATACTACAATAAGTATAACTTTATTTCTCTTATGCCGCTGCATTTTCTTTTCATATTCTTTGCTAAAAATACTTGGTTTACCCACTAAAAAACTCCTCCTATACTTAGTATTAATAACTATGGGAAGTTAAATCACCCATTATAGAAAGTGGTGATTCCCTGATTAATATTCCCAAAGGATTATCCATTATATAAAATTATACACAATAAAAAATCACTATTAATTTTTCATGTATATAATAAATAATATTGTAGGAATTCATTACTTATTATACCTCAAAAATCTTATAAATAGTAATAATTTTTTGTAAAACTCCATAAAATTGTGAAAGGCTTATTTAAGCTATTTACTTAAATAAGCCTATTCCTAAAAACACAGTTAATGTGCTATAGAAATAGGCTTATTTTTAAGTAATCAATTCACAATTTCTGTGGATTTTTCTCCGTGAGCGTTATGAAAAATCTAAAATCTAATAATTTAATTGTCAATTCTGCATCGTGCATTGATTTTTTCGACTTATTTGAATACTCTACTTCCAGGCTTTACATATTCTTGTCCTTGCTTACACATAGGACAATTTTCCTTATCATAAGTGTTTATATTAAGTTTTACTGCACTATAAATTGGATATTCTATTTTGACACCTTCTGCTCTTCTGTCTACTATGCAACATATGCCTACAACCTCTCCACCTAATTCCTGAATTACCTTAGCAACCTCTACAGATGATTTTCCTGTAGTTACCACATCTTCAGAAATTATAATTTTTTCTCCTTCTTTTATTTCAAATCCCCTTCTTATAGTCATATTTCCATTTTGCCTTTCAGCAAATATTCCTGGTTTGCCCGTTTGCCTTGCAAGTTCATAGGAAACTAATATCCCCCCCATTGCAGGTCCAACTATTTTATCATAGTCAACATTCTCTAATTTGTCTGCAATAACTGCTATTACATCTTTTGCCCTGTCAGGATACTGTAAAAGTTTTGCACACTGACAATACCTATCACTGTGTTTTCCTGAAGAAAGTAGAAAATGCCCTTCCAAAAGTGCTCCTACTTCTTTCAATGTATTTATAACTAAATTATCCATAACTGTCCTCCTAAATTATTCCTCTTATTTCACTTAAATCTTTTATATTTTCATCTTTCATATATTTCTCTATACCATCTATTATATCCAAACATATGTCTGGTTTTATAAAGTTTGCAGTACCTACTTGAATTGCATAAGCTCCCGCCATTATAAATTCTATCGCATCTTGAAAGCTTACTATTCCACCTATTCCAACTACAGGAACTTTTACAGCTTTTGAAACTTCATATACCATTCTTAATGCAATGGGTTTTATTGCCGGTCCCGACAATCCGGAAGTTATATTATCAAATACTGCCTTCCTGTTTTTAATATCTATAGCCATAGCCTTAAATGTATTTACAAGGGATAAGCTATCCGCTCCTGCATCGCAGCACTTATACGCCATATCTACGATATCTTCAGCATTAGGAGATAACTTCACCATAAGTGGTTTTTTGCAGACTTTCCTTACAGCACTTACTATTTCATAGGCTACCTTTGATTTTATTCCAAAAGCCATACCCCCACTTTTTACATTAGGGCAAGATATGTTCAGTTCTATAATGTCTACATCCGAACTACTTAGCTTCTCCACGGATTCAACATAATCATCTATAGTACTTCCGCCTATGTTAGCTATAACAACTGTATCAAATTTTTTCATTTTAGGAAGTTCAAAATTTATAAAATGTTCTACTCCTGGATTTTGAAGTCCCACACTATTTAATATACCTGCTTTAGTTTCATAGCTTCTTATGCCGCCATTTCCTTCTTTTCTTTTTAACGTAAGACCCTTAGAACATATTCCTCCCAATTTTGATACATCATAAATTTGATTATATTCTTCACCAAATCCAAAGGTTCCAGATGCTCCGATTACAGGATTTTTAAAATTCACACCGCATATATCTATCAATTGGTTAAACTTCCTTTCCCCTTTTATCTTTGTGCATTTGAAATAGCATACTAACTAGTTATTTCAAACTTTTTAAAAATTACAGTACTATATCGCTTCCTAAGAAAACTGGTCCATCTTTACATGCTCGTTTATTACCTTTAATGGTACTACAAGTACATACAAGACATGCTCCCACTCCACAGGCCATACGATTTTCCATTGAAACATATACGGTTACCTGTTTTTTGCTACACATACTTATTACTTTTTTCATCATAACTTCCGGCCCACAACATAGTACAGCATCATAGAGTTCAGGCCTAAATTCATCAGTTACATAGCCCTTTGTACCTTGACTTCCCGTTTCTGTAGAAATGTATATGTCATCTACAAAAGGTTTAAATTTATCTATAGAATACACACTATCTCTAAAACCAGCATAAAGATCTAATTTACAATTCTCATGTTGTTTTCTTATGCTTTGAGCAAGATAAAACATTGGGGCAATTCCTATACCTCCTGCAATAATAGCAGTTTTTGTTTTCAAATTTTCTATATCAAATCCATTTCCCAAAGGCCCTAAAAGTTTTATTTCATCCCCCGTTTTCAATTTGCTTAACTTTTCAGTACCTTCCCCTACTACTTGATACAAAAAAACTATTTTATTTGTATCTAAATAATGTATGCTTATAGGCCTTGAAAGCAGTGGTTCTAGTTTCCAGCACCTCAGCATATAAAACTGCCCTGGTTTGCCCTTGAACTTTCCCTGAATTTCAAGTTTATAAATACCTTCAGCTGTTTTTTCATTTTTATATACTTTTTCAGTGGTATAGCTTAACTCATTTTTCAATGCATTTCTTCTCCATTTCTAAATATTTTTTGATGCCTTAAGGCATTTGAAAGAAAATAGACTAGCATACTAACTGGCTATTTCTTTGAAAATACCTTAAATATATCATCTCTAATTCTAATACACTCTTCTCTAGCACATTCTCCATAATTCTTTTCGCCATTTTTTCTTTTTCTATATGCTAGAAGTATTCCTCTTGAAGAATTCACTACACCGCCGTTGCCCTTTTTAAGATAAGCAGCAATGTCCTGAGCTGTTCCCCCTTGGGCTCCATATCCAGGTATTAAGAAAAATACACTATCTAGATTGTGTCTAAGCTGTATTCCTTCTTCCTGATGAGTACACCCTATTACCCCACCTATGGAACTGTAGCCACAGTCTCCTAAATATTTCTTTCCAAGAAAATTTACTTTTTCTCCTACTATATTGTAAAGTTTTTTATCCTCTTTAGTATCTATATACTGAATATCTTCTGCTCCTCTATTTGACGTACGTATGAGCACAAACATTCCCTTATTGTCATTCTCAATATAAGGTAAGTAAGGTTCTAATGTATCAAATCCCATGTAAGGATTTAAAGTTATAAAATCACTTTCAAATTCACCTTTAAAATGTGCCTTTGCATACATTTCCGCTGTTTTTGCTATATCTCCTCTTTTGATATCTGCAATCGTTAAAACCTTTTTATTTCTTATATACTTTAAGGTTCTACTATATGCCCTGAGTCCCTCCATACCCAAGGCTTCGTAGTATGCAATTTGTACTTTATAACAAGCTACTACATCGCAAGTACTATCTATTATAGTTTTATTAAATTCAAATACAGCATCTGCTATATTTTCATTTGAACTTAATACATGTTTTGGTATATATTCTAATGCAGTATCTAGTCCCACACATACATTTCCCTTTTTTAAAACATCATCGTACAATTTATCTATAATCATAAAAAGCCCTTTCTTTAAATATAATTTTACTTTAATTTAAAGATATTTCGATAAATTCTCATATATCTGATCGCAATATTCACATCTATAGGCACCTGTTTTTTCGTCCACCAGATTAAAAATATGAGGTATATTTTTTTCTACAGAAGTAACACATCTTGGATTTTTACATTCTATTATATTTTCAATTTTGTCTGGAAGTTTCAATTTTATCTTCTTATATATTTTTTCATCTTTTATTATATCAATTGTAATGTTAGGATCTATAAATCCAAGTACTGTAAAATCCAGTTCCAAATTATTTTCTATTTTAATTATATCTTTTCTTCCTAATTTTTCACTTACGGCATTCATTATAAGCGCCACAGAATACTTTGCCTTGTTTAGTTCTAGGTAATTAAATATTTTCATTCCGTATCCTGCTCTTATATGGTCAATTACAATACCGTTCTTTACACTATTTATTGTAAGCATGTTTATCTTCCTCCCCTACCTAATTCCAAGTAATTTCAACATTAATGCCATTCTCACATACATACCATATTTAACTTGTTTAAAGTAACAAGCTCTTGGATCACTATCTATTTCATATGGAATTTCATTTACTCTTGGAAGTGGGTGAAGTACTATCATATCCTTACCCGCTTTAGACATTTTATCTTTGCTTAATATATATATATCTTTAAGTCTTATATAATCTTCTTCATTAAAAAATCTTTCTTTCTGTACCCTGGTCATATAAAGTATGTCAAGAGAACCTATAGCATCTTCTAAATTTTTAGTTTCGCTGTAGTTAACACCTTTTCTATTTAATTCTTTTTTAACGTAATCAGGTACTTTCAATTCTTCCGGGGATATAAGAGTAAAACTATTGTTTTCATATCTGGACATGGCATTTATGAGTGAGTGTACTGTTCTTCCAAACTTCAAGTCACCACAGCAGCCTATTTTTAGATTGGATAATGTTCCTTTTATAGATTTAATGGTTAAAAGATCTGTAAGTGTTTGTGTTGGATGTTGGTGACCACCGTCTCCTGCATTTATAACAGGTACTGTAGAATACATAGATGCTATCTTAGGTGCACCTTCTTTAGGATGTCTCATAGCTATAATATCTGCATAACATCCAATTACCCTTATTGTGTCTGCTATACTTTCACCTTTTGAAACAGAACTTGAATTAGGTTCCGAAAAACCTACTACCTTTCCACCTAACCTAATCATAGCAGATTCAAAACTAAGTCTAGTTCTAGTACTTGGTTCATAAAATAAGGTTGCTAGAAGCTTTCCATCACATACCTTTGAAAAATCCTTCTCTTTTGAAATTATTTCATTTGCAAGTTTGAATATCTCATCTAATTCTTCTATTGAAAAATCCATTATATCTATTAGATGTCTTCCTTTTAACATTAATAATTCCTCCTTCTCAGCCTCTCCGTGCTAAATTTAAAGGTGTAAAAAAATGCCTTCCTTTAAGGAAGGCATTATTATACCATAATATAATAATTTTATATTCTACATATGCCTTCCTAGTCTCACAGGACTAGTTTTAAAGGTCTTTTACTGTTTAATTTTTACTGTGTTTAGGATATCACAGTTTCAAATCAAAGTCAACATGTTATTTTAATTTTGAAGCTAAAAGAGCTGCTCCAATAGCACCTGCATATCTTCCAAATTTACTGTTTTTAACAGGTGAGCTTAATTTTTTAGAAAGGGTGTTTATTATATACTTATTTTGACTTAAACCACCAGTTAAAAAATAATTAAATTCGTCTCCATGCTTTTGACATAAAGATTTTACTTTACTTGTAATAGAATCAACTACTCCAAAAGCTATATCTTCTCTCCTTGTACCATTTCCAATTAAACTTGTTATTTCAGATTCAGCAAACACAGTACACATAGAACTTATAGTAACTCCATTTCCACTCTTAGCTTTTTCACATAGTTCATCTATGGTAAAGCCTAAAGTACCAGCCATTAGCTCTAGGAATCTTCCTGTACCTGCTGCACATTTGTCATTCATAGTAAAATTAGTAACTCTACCACCTTTTATGGTAATTATCTTGGTGTCTTGGCCGCCTATATCAATTACTGTACAGTCATCTTTTAAAAGGTAGTAAGCACCTTTTCCATGGCAAGTAATTTCAGTTATAGTTTTATCAGCATAGGGAACAGATACTCTTCCATACCCCGTAGCTACTATTTTACAATTATCTTTCCCCAATCCTATTTCCTTTAGTCTATCTTTTATGACACCAGCAGTTTTTACACTGCTCCAACCTGTTGGAAGTGCAAATGTTTCCTTAATTCCACTGTCATATATACAAACTTTTGAAGCAGTAGAACCTATGTCTATACCTACGTAAATCACAAAATTCCACCTTTTATATTAAGATAAATTAATAATTAATAATGAAAAGTTAATAGTAAATGGTGATTTTTTGTAGTGTAACAAAAAAAATCCACAATAACTATTAATTCTTCATTCTTAACTATTAACTAAAAAAGTTGAGTTATTATAAATAAGGATTCACAATTTTTTTATCTACACAGTGAAAGCCTAATGTTTTTACATTATGCTGTTGTGCCATCAGCTTTATTTCTTCTTCATCCTTCTTGTTATACATTATAGATATGCCGCAGCAGGATGAAATTTCCCTAGGTGTAGGCACAATTGTATATTCTAATTTACTCCCTTTTAATAACTTTTCCATCTTTATCCCTTCAGTATGAGATGGAAAAAGTATATAGTATCTTTTATTTGACATACTATAAATCTCCTACATTATATCATCTCTAAAAATGCTTCTACTCTTGTTTTTATCTGTCCTGAATCTTCTGTAGAATAATCCGTTTCTATCTGAATTAAAGGTATATCTTTTTCTTTTAACACTTTTTCTACATCCTTATGTTCTACTGCATAAGTATGGCAAAATGAAAGATTAAAATCAATTACCCCATCTACATGATATTCATCTACATATTTTATTATATCATCAATTCTTCCTGTATTTGGGGTAAAGCAGGCACAGTTTATCTTCATATATCTGTCAGCTAAATTTTTTACTAAATCGTCTATAGTTTCTCCATCTTCACAAACTTCATTTTCAAAGTATCTAGTTCCTGTACATGTTTCTTCAACTACTACCTGTGCATTTAATCCTTCTATGATAGAATGAAGTTTCCAGTTAGGCAGTGCCATTGGGGTTCCTGTTATCATGATCCTTTTTTTACCCTCGTCTACACCTTTTTTAACTCTTTCATCCAATTCATCGCATAGTTCATTTAATTTTTCTACAAATCTATCTGGATCATCATAGAAAGCAATTTGTGATATCAATAAAACATCTAATCCACTTATTGGAGATGGCTTATATTTTCTCAAATCATATAATCTTTTAAGTGCCCTTCTCTTCGCATTTGCAGTCTTTATGCCCTGTCTTAAACTTTCTACAGTTACCTTATTGCCCGTAAGTTCTTCCATCTTGCTTATAAATTCCTTTATTTCTTCTTCCCAAGCCTTACAATTTTTTTCTCTTTTCATCTGTGGTAATTCCATAACATGAACTGGAACATAGTCATTTAATATTTCCCAAGCTTTCTTCTTTCCATCACAGGTTGTTTCTCCAATTAACATATCACACGATTGAAAATATGGACACGTTCCTCCAACTTTTGCACCCATAAGTGCCTTAATTAAAGGGCATATGTTCCTTGGTAAAACCTTTTCACCATCTTCAACCCAAAATTGAGATCCTGAGCAAAGACCTACCCCTATTGCTTTTGCTGCAAGTATAACTTCATCAGGAACAAACACACAAAATGTGCCTACTACTTTTCCACCTTGTGCTTTATAGTCATCCAGTTCCTGTATCCTTAATCCATGGACTTCAGCTACTACAAGATTAAAATAATTCATTCCCTCTGGTCTATTTTTTTGGGTTAAATAAACGCCACCGTATAATTCTGGAAGCACTTCACATAATTTATCATGTTTTTCTAGATCTATTCCCAACTTACTCCATAATTCTCTATAATCTGCCACTACATATTCCCCCTTAACTCTAGATATTATAACATTTGATTTTATGATATCACATTTAGCTCTATCCACTTATTTGATTTATAAATAGTTATAACAGCAACTATAATATATTTTTATACACACTTTCTAGGCTAAAAGTTGTCTTATATCAAATCACATAATAGCAATTTCAAATTGGCATCCCTATAGTGTTACTTAAAAAAGTAAACATATATGTAATAATTCAATCATTATGTTTAACATACTATAATAAATATTTGATATTATAATCAAATACAGATTTTATAGCTTAAAAATGGACTTATACGCAGGCATATTTTTACAATAAACAAGTACATTTAAAAACTTTGTATATAAGTCTTAGTGGAAAATTTATAAAAAACTTAGGTCTTTTGAATTGTCTGAGGTATGAGTTTTCAAAAGACCTTATGTTTTTATAAATTTTCTGCTTAGACTTATCAAAGTATTTAATCATACTTGTGGTTGTAAAAAATATCCGAAGTATAAGTCCATTTTTACTTAGAAAGTCTCTTTATTCTGCTACATCACATTGTTCCATATCTATTTCAGAAAAATGTCTTACATATGGTTTTTTATAAGCCAATTTCCATCCAATTCCACAAATTAGTCCTATTACAACAGTTAGAGCTCCTATTACAAAAACTTGATTGGGCCAATTAAATGAAACAATAACCATGCCTACGCTTCCCATAATCATTGCAAACCCACCTATAAGTGAGGATGCTGAACCTGTATCTTTCTGCTGCTGCTCAAGCATCAAGTTAGTACTTGGCGGACGCATGCAGCATGATGCTATAGTAGAAGGCAAGAGAGCTAATGCAAATACCCAAGGTTTGCTGTTATCAAATATACAAACTAATATACCGCTGGCTATCATTACAATAAAGCAAGCATCAATGATAAATTCACGTTTAAGATGACCTGCAAGCTTAAGATAAAGGAATGGACCAAATAACATTCCCACTGCATTTAAAGTAAAATAATAACTGTATACTTCACTTGTAAGTTTAAAGCCCTCTTGATATATATAGGATGATGCAGATATAAACGCCATACATGCTATATTTACTACAGAAAATATAAGTAACATAGAAAAAAATCCTGGATTCTTAAGTACTACGCCTAACCTTCCCAATGTCTGCATTACTGTTCCTTTATTGTAACTTGTTAAGGTTTCATTTAGCAATACAGATCCTATTAGAGATGCTACTCCTATAAGGGCAAGCCCCACAAATATTCCTCTCCATGAAGTTACTTTTAAAGTCCATGAGCCTAAAACTGGTGCTACAGCTGGAGAAATTACTGTCATAGATTGAACAATAGATAAAACCGATTCTCGTTTTTTGCCGCTGTAAACATCTTTAACAATAGCTGTAGCTACTGCACTAGCTGCACTTCCTCCAACAGCTTGAATAATTCTAGAAAATATTAAAAGAGTCATATTGGCCGAAAATACACACATTACACTGCCTATTAAATAAAATACAAGACCCATAATAAGTACTGGTTTACGTCCATATTTATCACTTAACGGTCCAAAAACAAGCGTGCCTATGCTAAAAAATACAAAAAACATTATAAGCGTAAGATTAGTAACAGCCTGTGATACATGGAAATATTCAGACATCATAGGCAATGCTGGAAGATAAAGATCCGTGGATAAAGGCACAAATGCACTTAATAAAGAGATAAGGATTATAAGACCTTTATTTCCTAGATATTTTTGTTTTACTTCATTACTTTTAGATGATTCTGACATATCACTTTTTCCCATAAATACCTTCCTTTCAGATTTATATATTAGCGTATAAAAATAAGCCCTACGGGCTATTATGTCAATCTATATATGGCATTTACCATATATAGCAAATCATAACATAATTCATAATACAAAATAATCAATTGCAATTCGTGAATTGTGAACTGATTTAGGTTCCATTATTTTTTAATTATTAAAGATATATAGCCGTGAATAATGTCATGTATTGCTGATACTTATCCACGGCTGCTTAATTTCTACTTTCTAAATGCTGTCTTGATCAGTTAAAATAATAGGTCCATTTTTCGTTATAGCGAGAGTATGCTCATACTGTGCTGAAAGACTTCCATCTGCAGTACGTGCTGTCCAATTATTGCTATCTACTACAGTTGAATAAGTACCTATATCTATCATAGGCTCTATAGTAATTACCATACCCTCTCTAAGTTTAAGTCCTCTTCCTGGTTTACCATAATGAGGTACACATACATCATCATGCATTACTTTTCCTATGCCATGTCCTGTATAATCTCTTACTACTGAATATCCTAGTGGCTCTGCATAGCTTTGTATTTCGTGTCCTATGTCACCTATTCTATTTCCAACAACAGCTTTCTTTATACCTCTGTAAAGACATTCTTTTGTAACCTTCATAAGGTCCTCAGCTTCCTTAGATATATTTCCTACTGCATAGGACCATGCAGAATCAGCCAACCATCCATTTAAATTTACAACCATATCTATAGTTACAATATCACCTTCTTTTAAAGGTTTGTTGCTTGGAAATCCATGACAGATCTCATCATTTACTGAAGCACAAGTAGCATACGGAAAACCCATATAACCTTTTTGCTCAGGGGTTGCCCCATTTTCTTTTAAAAATTTCTCCGTAAAAGCATCTATCTCCATAGTAGTTATACCTGGCTTAATCATTTTTCTAATTTCTTTATGACACGATGCTAGTATCTTCCCTGCTGCAGCCATATATCCTATTTCTTTTTCAGTTTTTATATCTATCAAATTTCTCGCCTCTATCTTAAAATTTATCCATACCTATTTCTATTTTAACATATTAATCTAAAAAAAACTGTTGTCAATTATTAATTATTATATACTACAGTTTACATATTTTCTACAGTTTTGTATTATAAACCTCGAAAATACTTTACAGCCTGATTATCAAACTATTTTTTTGTTCTTAACTCCACTATATAATTTAAATCCCTGTCCTAAAACTTCATGGGTATCACTTATTATTATAAATGAGTCTTTATCGATATTTTTTATGAAAGTTTTAAATCTGTTCAATTCTGATTGATCCATAACTACCATTAAAACTGTACGTTTTTCTTCAGTATAACCACCAAAACCAGACAGCACGGTAACCCCTCTGTTTAAATCCTCTAATACAGCTTTTTTTATTAGTAGTGATCTATCAGAAATTACAAAGGCAACTTTTGATCCACTAAATCCTAGCTGTATTAAATCAATAGCCTTACTAGTTATATATATGGATATAATCGCATAAAGTGCTTTTTCTGCACCAAATACAAAACCAGCACAAATAATTACAGATCCATCTATTAATCCTTGAGAATTTCCAATGCTCAAAGCTGTATATTTATTGGCAATACTAGCTATTATTGAGGTTCCCCCTGTAGATCCATCACTTTTAAAAACTAAGCCAAGTCCTATACCTGATAGTACTCCTCCATATATAGCACCTAAAAGAGGATTTAATGTCAAAGCATGAAAATGTGTTGTAAAAAGTATGCATAAAGGTAGAACCAAAGAGCCAAATACAGTTCTCATTGCAAATTTTTTCCCCATAAAAAATAATCCTACAAAAATCAGCGGAATATTTGCACACCACTGGGTAATAGCAGGCTCTACACCAAATACATGCTGTACTAGTATTGATATTCCAACCGTCCCACCAGAAGCTATTTCATTAGGCTTTAAAAACAGATTAAATCCAAAGGCTACTATTATACATCCTATCATCATTTGTAAATACTGTTTTATATATTGATAGATAGTACTTTTATTAGTCCAAACATTGTGCTTTGTCATTTTCAATTTCCTTTCCATGAAAATCATCTAAACTTTTAAAAGCCCTATAGCATAAAACTATAGGGCTTTAGTAAACACCGTATTATCTTCTGAATCCTCTGTTGTTCTGTTGTTTTCTTTTTCTTCTACAATCAGGACATCTCTGAGGTTCATTTTCAAAACCTTTTTCTTTATAAAATTCTTGTTCGCCTTCAGTGAATACGAATTCTTCTCCACAGTCTTTGCAAACTATAGTTTTATCTGCCATTTAAACATACCTCCTTTTCCAAAAATCAAGATCTAAAACGATTCACAAATATATTTCTAAAAGAGATATGTTGTTCATCTAATCAAATCTAAGCATTAGTTATTACTAATACTTATTCAGTGTATCATACTAGTATTTAATTTGCAATATAATTGACCTCATTTTAATAAACTTCATCAATTATATAGCTGCTCCTATCCCTATTTCCTTTGGCCTGTTTTTTTAAAGTACTCATATATTCACCAATTTCATCTACATCTTTAAATCTATTGACATTTCCGTACATTCCTCCAAATGCAATTGATGTAAGTGGAAAGATATCCTTATTACCCTTTCGATCAAAGGATTCTATGTAATTATTTTCTTTATCTTTTTCATTGAAAAAATTAAGTATTTTCAAATCAAATTCACGGATCATCTCTTCACATAATTTATAACACTTAGCAGCAGTATCTTCTATTATACACACAAAATCATCTCCTCCTAAATGTCCTATAAATCTATTGTATGGAAAAGATTTCTTAATCTTATTTTCTAAAAAAATTGAAGTGAATTTTAATACCTTATCTCCATTTTCAAAACCATAGGTCTTTTTAAGAACACTGAGATTCCATATTTTGTAGCAAGCATAGAATCAAGATTGTGTTTCATAATTAAACCTGTGGGAAAATCTTCATTTACTATACATACTCCTGTAACACTTGATTGTTCAAAAAATTTTTTTATATTTTCACTTTTAGTTGATCCCGAAAATGTTTTATTTTCTTGGGCAATATCTCCAATATAACTTTTTTCAAATTTAACTTTGTTATCAGATATTTTATTATAATCAATTATTTTTTCTCTTACATTTTGAGGAATATCTAAAAATGTTCCTGCTGGTCTTTAAAGAAAATATCCCTGTCCAGCACAAACACCTATTTCAATTAAAGTTAAAAGTTCTTCTTTCGTTTCAATCCCTTCTGCAATAAGTTTCATATTAGTAGATCTTGCCAAAGTTACAAATGTTCTCATAAGTTCCTGTTTAAATAAATCTTTATCTACATTTTTTATGAGAGAAATATCAATTTTAATATACTGAGGTTTTATTTCCATTAAAGTTTTAAGGCCTGAATAACCTGCCCCTGTATCATCAATTGCAATTTTATATCCTTGATTAATATAATTTTCAAGGGCATTTTTAAAACTTTTATAATCTTCTATAGCAGTTTTCTCCGTAATTTCAAAAATAATTAAGTCTGGAGACATATTGTGTTTCTTTAAAAATCCTTTGTAAACCCACTTTTAAATCTTTCATCTCTAAATATTTTAGGATCTACATTTATAAATAGTAATTTATTTTTATCAATTGAATTTGCCTTTTCAATGCTTTTACCCTACACAAAAATTCAAGTTCCCATGTTTTATTATACTTTTCTGTAGTCGAAAAAAGTTTATCTGGGAAATACAAAGGTGAACCTTCAGGTCCGCGGCTAAGTGCTTCGTATCCTATAACAAAACCATTTTTCAAAGAAACGATAGGCTGAAAAACAGTATTGATACTTTTTTCCGCTAATATTTTCTCAAGTTCATTCTCTATGCTCATTTAATACACCTCATTAATTTGACTTCAAAAAAAGTATACATTTTACAAGTTAACTATATGTTATCTATACCATAACAGTTTGTTAAAAACATTAAGTTCTAGTTACTAAATAACCCTATTTTCCATATGCATCAGTAACACTTTTAACCTACATTACATATTTTACAGTAGTGAAAGAACTTTAGCCTAGACTAACAAATTTTTTATAAAGAAGGTAAGTTTAGAATATGGAAAACGAGTTAAATGTATTGAAGAAAAATAGAGGAATACTTGGGAAAAGCCGTGAATTATCCAAATTTTTAGGGCCTGCTTTTATAGTAAGCGTGGCTTATATAGATCCTGGAAATTTTGCTACAAATATAAGTGCCGGCTCCCAATTTAACTATACTCTCCTATGGGTAATCCTGTGGAGCAATATAATGGCCATCTTCCTCCAGTCCATGTCTGCAAAGCTAGGCATTGCCACAGGACACAACCTACCTGAAATGTGTGGAATGATTTTTTCAAAAAAAGCCAACTGGTTTTTATGGATTTGTGCCGAACTTGCTGCTATGGCAACAGATTTGGCAGAATTTCTAGGCGGCACTCTTGGATTGTATCTACTATTTAAAATTCCTATGATTTATGCAGGTCTTCTCACTGGATTAGCAACTTATATCATTGTATATATGGAGAAATATGGTCAAAGGATAATAGAAGCAATAATCACTACATTAGTAACTGTTATATGCATTGCATATTCTATGGAATTATTTATAGCTAAACCTGATTGGACAGCTGTTGGGATACATACCCTTGTTCCCATACTGCCAAATGGAAGTGCTGTATTGATAGCTGTAAGCATGTTAGGAGCTACTGTTATGCCCCATGTTATATATCTGCATTCTCAATTGGTTCAAAGTCGTAATCATAGAAATGACAGCATAAAAGCTAAGCTTAGTCACTTAAAAATGGAGAGAATTGACATAATAATTGCCATGAACATTGCATTTATCGTAAATGCAGCAATGGTAATAGTTTCAGCTGCAGTATTTTATAAAAATGGAATAGCTGTAGACTCCATCGAACAGGCACATAAGTCTCTAGAACCACTAGTAGGTTCCTTATCCAGTGGAATTTTTGGCATAGCCTTAATTGCATCTGGATTGTCTTCATCTGCAGTAGGAACGTTAGCAGGACAGACTATTATGAAAGGTTTTGTAAATCTAAATATACCACTTAATGTTAGAAGACTTATAACTATGACACCTGCAATGGTTATTATATGTCTTGGAATGAATCCAATGAAAGCTTTAGTGCTAAGCCAGGTTGCATTAAGTTTTGCCCTCCCCCTTGCAATAATACCTATGCTGCTTATAACCAGTCGAAAAGATCTCATGGGTAACCTTGTCAATAAGCCTCTTACAAAAACTGTAGGATGGATTATAACCTGTGTAATAATAGGGTTAAATGCTTTACTCATATGTTTAACTTTTACGGGCAATGTTTAATACAACATTGCCTATATGATCGGCAAAGGTTATAATTACTTTAAATATATCAATTTGAAAGGAAGATAATATTGGATAAAGAAAAATATCATCATGGAAATTTAAAAGAAGAAATGATAAAAAAGGGAATTGAGCTTCTAACTAATAGTGGATATGAAGATTTTTCTTTAAGAAAAGTAGCTAAAATGTGCAGCGTGAGCCATACCGCACCCTATAAACATTTTAAAAATAAAGATGAACTCATTTCTGCAATCATTATGGAAGTATCAAAAAGCTTTGAAAACTCTTTGAATGAAATTGTAAATAAATATCCTTCCGATCCAAAAAAACAACTTGTTGAACTCGGAAAACAATATGTAAAATTTATGATTGAAAATCCAGATTATTTTAAATTTATTTTCTTAAGCGATTTTAGTAAACCTGTAAATATAAGCAAAGATGATAATTCATCCTATGAAGGTGGAGCTTTTCAAGTATTTAAAGCAAGTGCCATTAATTACCTAAAATCTGTATATAAAAATACTATAGAAGAAAAGGATCTATCTTTAGACATATTAACCATGTGGAGTGCGGTACACGGTATTTCTGTGTTACTATTAAATAATAGTATAAAATACGATGGAGATTGCATTGATTTAGTTGACAAAATGTTGAATGAAAAAATAATAAAAATATATGATACTATTAAATTGCCCTGCGACTCTTGCAAATAAAATAAGGCTATAAGCTAACATACTCATAGTCTTATTTATTTAAATTTTTAAGCCAATTGCCTAACTTTTTTTGCAGTTTTAATTACTTTTTTACCACTTAGTATATCTCCAGTAGGACATATATTTGCACATAAATGACATCCCTCACATTTATCTTCAATAAGCTGTGGTTTTCTAGATTCATAGTTCCATTTTATAGCTTGATGTCCTCCATCAAAACAAGATATATAACATCTTCCACATCCAACACAATTGTGATCTCTAAATTCAGGATAAATTATATAATCCCTTTCAAGTTCATCTGCATTCACTACATTTTTAACTGCCAATCCCACTAAATCTTTTACTTTTTCAAATTTTTTATCTTCCATATAATAGGACAATCCACTTATCAAATCCTTTATTATTCTATATCCATATTGCATAACAGCTGTAGTAATTTGAATATTGGATGCTCCTAGCAGTAAAAATTCTACTGCATCTTCCCAAGTTTCTATTCCACCTATTCCACTTATAGGAATTTCTTTTAGTTTTTCACTCTTAGCCAAGTCACTTATAAATCTAAGAGCTATAGGCTTGATTGCCTTTCCTGAATATCCAGATACAGCTGACTTACCATTTATTATTGGATAAGGTGAGAACTTATCTAAATCAACCCTAGTTATACTTTTTACAGTGTTTATAGCAGCTATTCCATCTGCGCCGCCGTGTATTGAAGCTTCTGCAGGGATTACCATATTCCCTATATTGGGAGTCATCTTGGCAAGTACAGGAAGTGAAGTTCCTCTTCTTACAGCTTTGCAGTATTTCTCTACAAGTTCAGGATTTTGACCTACATCTGACCCCATGGATTCTTCCGCCATCTGGGGACATGAAAAGTTACATTCAATTATATCTGCACCTGCCTTTGTAACTAACTCCGCCAGCTTAGTCCACTGCTGTTCATTTTCTCCCATAATGGATGCAACAATAACTTTATCTTTAAATTCTCTCTTCAATTTACTTATACATTCTAGATTATATTCTAAAGGATGCTCTGATATCTGCTCCAAATTTTTAAATCCTATAAAAGGAGTATTCTCTTTGCCTATTGCATCAAACCTAGGAGATACCTCATCTGCAACATAAAAGCCTATAGTCTTAAATACCACACCAGCCCAGCCCATGTTTAGAGCTTTAGCGCACATTTCAAAGTTATTGCTAATTACAGAAGAGGACAAGAAAAATGGATTTTCGCACTTTATACCACAAAACTCTATAGAAAGGTCCCTCATTTTAAATTACCTCCTCCACTTTTAAGCTCTCTTCATGAAGAAATTTGTGTATCATCCTTATCTTTATGGGTCTATCTATTTTTCCCCTTATGCAATTTCTTTGACAATACATCTTATTATTGCATGCAAGACCACATTCACCAGATTTATATAAGTCATTCATAAACTTATGACAGGCTCCTTTATAATTCTTAAATCTTAGAGACATTATAATATCTGCTGCATTTTTTCCTCCCGGACATGCTTTACTGCAAGGTGGATCATAACATAAAAGACATCTAGAAACTTCTTCTGTTATCTGACTAAATTTCATATCATTTTTCTTGTCCATATTAAGTCCTCCTATTAAGGCATTTGAAAGAAAATGCCTAATTACCTCTTTATCTTTCTCTTTAAGAATTTTCCCCAACCGGGTTTTCCTACAAATTCTCCATCTTTAAATACAAGCTTTCCTCTTGATAAAGTCATAACTGGATATCCTTTCAATTTAACTCCTTCCCATATGGTATAATCTACATCAGAATGCATATTATTCTTTGAAATTGTAAATTCCTTTTTAGGATCATAGATTACAATATCAGCATCTTTTCCTATTACAATACTACCCTTTTGATTATCACATCCAAATATTTTTGCAGGGTTTGCACTGCAAACTTCTACTGCCTTGTTAAAGGAAATCCTTCCTTTATTTGCTTCACTTAACATATATGGATACATATTTTCTATGCCCATACATCCATTTGGTATCTTTGTAAAATCATCTTTTCCCCAATCTTTTTCAGAACTTTGAAATGGACAATGATCTGTAGCTATAGTAGAAATATCACCTGTTTTTATACCTTTCCATAGGGCATCTAAGCTTTCTTTCCCTTTCATTGGTGGGGAGCACACAAAATTTCTACCGTCTTCTCTCTTGTAAACTTCGCTTGTAAAATATAAATATTGAGGACAAGTTTCTGCATATATTTCATATCCTTCATCTTTTGCCCTCTTTACTTCTTCCATACCTTCTTTGTTTGCAAGATGTACTATATAAAGGGGAGCATTTAGTGATTTTGCCCAGTGTATTGCCCTCTTATCCGCCTCTGCTTCTACAAATTCAGGTCTTGACATATAGTGATACCAGGCAGAAGTTTTTCCTTCTTTCAGATATTTATCCGTTCTTATGTCTATTAAATCAGGGTTTTCTGCATGCACTGAAATAAGTGCTCCTGTTTCCTTGGATTTTTCAAGCACCTGGCAAAGCACTCCATCATCTGCCATAAGCCCTTCTTTTTTATATACCATATACACTTTAAAGCTGGGAAGTCCATAATCTACTGCAGCTTGAAATTCATCTAAAATTTCTGGTCTTAAATCAGATATAACTACGTGAAAAGCATAATCAACACAAGCTTGTGGTGCACAGAGCTCATCTCTTTCCCTAGCCGTTTGAATTATGCCGTGGCCTTTCTGCTGCAGTGCAAAATCAAAAACTGTAGTTGTACCTCCACAGGCAGCAGCTCTCGTACCTGCCTCATAACTATCTGCAGATATGGTGCCCCCAAAGGGCATTTCAAGATGTGTATGTGCATCTATTGCCCCTGGTAATACATATTTTCCTTCTGCATCTATTATCTCTTCTCCACTACCCTCAATTTCTTTTCCTATGACTGCAATTTTCCCATTTTTTATGCCTATATCTGCTTTATAAGTATCTTTAGCCGTTATTATAACTCCATTTTTTATAATCAAATCCATAATTTATCACCTCATAAAATAATCTAAAAGCTTTATTCTTCAAATTCTTCAGGCTGACTATTAATTTTGCCTGAATCTTTAGATCCTGCACTTAATAAATAATAAACAACAAATGAAACTCCAAAACCTACAAACCAAGCATAATTTACTATTCCACTTAAGCTAGGGACTATTTTACCTATAAGAGCTGCAAAAATTCCTAAAACAAGTGCAATAATTGCCTTTGGATTAAACCCTTTCTTATAGGTATACAATCCTTCTTTAAGATACAGATCTTTAAGATTTACCTTGGTCTTTTTTATAAGCCAATAATCACATATGATTATTGCAGCTACAGGTCCAAGTATTCCAGAATAAGTGTCAAGCCATGTATACACATATCCACTAGGATCTGCTAAAAGCTTCCATGGCATTATGAGTATTCCTATAATACCTGTAATAAGCCCTCCCATTTTAAAACTTATATGTTTCGGTGCTACATTTGAAAAATCATTTGCTGGTGAAACAATGTTTGCGGCAATATTAACAGAAAGAGAAGCAACTACTATACCAAAGAAACCTACTAACATTGCAAAAGGATTTGAAAATTTCGATATTATATCTACCGGACTCCACATGCTTTTTCCAAATATTACTGCAGTAGCAGAAGTTATTATTATACCCATAGCAGAAAATACTGTCATAGTTATAGGAAGTCCTAAAGATTGTCCTATTAACTGCTCTTTCTGACCCTTTGCATATCTTGTAAAATCTGGTATATTTAAAGACAGTGTTGCCCAAAATCCTACCATGCTGGTAAGTGAAGCAGGAAATACTTTCATAAAATCACTCATGGTATGCAATTTGCCTGGTGAACTTAAAAGTGGTCCAAAGCCGTGAGCAGATTTAATTGCCCAAGCCATCAAAACAAAAGCTAAAACCATAACTAGTGGAGCTGCCCAGTTTTCAAATCTTTTCAGCTGCTCCATGCCTTTAAATATAACAAACATCTCAAGGCCCCAGAATATCATAAATGTTATACCAGACGGCAAACTAAGTCCTGCTATTTGAAAACTTCCCCCAAGAGTTTTCCATCCTGGAATTACAGCTGAAAACAATACATTTAATGCACTTCCGCCTATATAGGTATTTATTCCAAACCACCCGCAGGCAACAACTGCCCTTAAAATTGCAGGTATATTTGCACCAAATACTCCAAAGGATAGCCTTGAAAATACCGGAAAGTTAATTCCATATTTAGTTCCAGGATGGGCGTTCAATAAAATTGGTACTAAAACTATTAGGTTTCCAAGAGTAATTGTAAATAATGCTTGTTTCCAGTTCATTCCCAGTGATATCAAGCTTCCCGCTAGCATATAGGTAGGTATACAGTGAGCCATTCCAATCCAGAGAGCAGTGAAATTATAGGTATTCCAGGTCCTTTCCTTAACCGGAACTGGTGCGTTATCGCCATTGTACAGTTTACTTTCTGTAACAGTTGTATCGGATTGATCTAATTCATATATTTCTTTTTCTACTGGCTGTTCCATATAGATCCCCTCTTCCTTTTAATAGACTTATAATCAAATTTACATCTTATCGATGTCTAGTATAGTTTGAAGCAGTACATTGGCACCTTTTACACAATTATCAAGAGGAGTTTTTTCTATTTCACAGTGGCTGTGTCCTCCAATACTTGGAACAAATATCATAGTTACAGGAAGCATATCAGCTGCAAATTGAGAATCATGTCCAGGACCACTGTACATTCTCATATTGGAATATCCATAAAGATTTGCATTTTTTTCAACCAGATTTACTAATTCTTTATTGAAGCTGACAGTTTTACGTGCCCACAATTCCTCATAGCTAACTTTACAGCCTGCGAGTTCAGATGGAATGTTCTTAATTATATCAACTACCTGCTGTACTACTTTTGGATCTTGATGTCTTGCATCCAAAGTAAATTTAACGTCATCTGGTATAATTGTATGAACATTTGGTGAGCAGTTAATTCTTCCAGTAGTATAGACTAACTTGCCATCAAGTTTATCTAGTTCCTTGTGAAGATATAAAATGGCTTCAGATGCTGCCAAAAGAGCATCTTTTCTTAATTTCTGTGGAACAGTTCCTGCATGCCCAGCTTGACCTATAAATTCGAATTCATAGTTAACCATTCCAACAACGCCCTCTACAACTCCAATATCCTTTTTGGCGGCTTCAAGTACTGGTCCCTGTTCAATATGCAGTTCTAAAAGAGCCATATAATCTTTAGGATTTATTCTATTTTTTTCATCACCCTTATATCCACTTGCATCCAGAGCTTCACCAAAAGTTACGCCTTCCGGGTCCTTTGATGCCAGCATCTTTTCTTTATCAAATTTACCAGTAACAACACCAGATGACATCATAGCAGGATCAAAACGTGCTCCTTCTTCGTTAGTCCATATCATAACTGTAATTGGATGGCGGTGAGGAATGTTTTCCCTAACTATAGTTTCAGCTGCTTCCATTGCAGTCATTACTCCTAAAATTCCATCATAATTTCCTCCTTGTACTACTGAATCACAATGAGACCCCATTGCAATATGAGGCAAGTCCTCCAATCCTTTGAAAGTAGCATACATATTTCCCATATCATCTGTTACAATATATGCACCTAGTGATTTCATTCTCTTTGTAAATTCTGCTCTTGCTTGAAGGGCTGCTTCTGATAGGGATAACCTTGTTATTCCACCGTGTCCTGTAGCACCAAATTTACTAAAAGTAGCAATTTTATTTTCCATTCTTTCTTTATCACAGCTAATTTTTTTCATATCTTTTACTTCCATAATCAATATCTCCTTTACATTTTTTCAAATTGATTTATAATATAATTGGTTAATTAATTTTAAGTGTCCTATTCTTCCACAAAAGGGACGCTTATTTTTTTAATGTTTTTACAAATTCATCTATAGAATACATAACCCTATCAAAAATATTCATAGCTTCTTCCATCTCTTTTTTATTTATAATAAGTGGAGGTGCTATCATTAAGCAGCTCTCATGAGAATAAGTTGAAAATCCTTCCTCTTTTAACATTCCAACTATCTTTGACATTATTCCATCTGGATCTTTTCCATAAGGCACTAGAGCTTCTCTAGTTTCTCTATCTTTTACTAGTTCTACTGCTGAAAACAATCCTATATATCTGACGTCTCCTACACTCGAATGCTTTTTCTTTATTTCCTCTAATTTTTGTCCTAAAATGACCCCCATCTTCTTAGAATTTTCTATTAGATTTTCTTCATCATATACATCTAATGTTGCGCAGCCTGCAGCACAAGCTAGTGGATGTGCATTGTATGTTAGCCCACACATAAGTACATTATCATCAAAAAACTTTGCTATTTTCTCACTTACAATTACTCCTCCAAGAGGTACATATCCACAAGTAATTCCTTTTGCAAATGTGATAATATCTGGTTTTACATCCCAGTTATTGCAGGCAAACCATTCTCCAGTTCTTCCCCATCCAGCCATAACTTCATCACAAACCATAACTATTCCAAATTCATCACATAGCTTCCTTATTCCTTGGAGATAACCTTCAGGTGGTATGATTACACCATTGCTGCCAGTTACACTTTCAACAACAATAGCTGCTACTTTATCCGTACCCTCGTATATAAGCTGCTCTCTAAGTTTGCTTAAATAAAATTTTGAAGCTTCTTTTTCACTTTCAAATCTTATTTTTTCTCTGTAAATATAAGGATCAAAGAACTTTACAAATCCAGGTATTCCAGGTTCACAAGTATATCTTCTTGGCTCTCCGCTTAAATTTGCAGCTCCAAAACTTGCTCCATGGTAAGAACGATATCTCGAAAATATCTTAAATCTTCCAGTAACCATCTTAGCTATTTTTATAGCATTTTCATTGGAGTCTGATCCACCTAATGTAAAGAATACTTTAGCCATATTATCTGGTGCCTTTTCTATTACCCTAGCAGCCAATTTTGCCCTTACATCTACAGCATAGGAAGGTCCCATAAATGGCATTTTTTCTGCCTGCCTTTTTATAGCCTCTATTATCTTTTTATTTCCATGTCCTACATTTACATTAACTAATTGAGAGGACATATCAAAATACTTTTTCCCATCACTGTCCCAAAAATAAATTCCTTCAGCCTTTGTAATTACAAGTGGTTTTAGATTTTTCTGTGCACTCCAGGAATGCAAGTTGTACTTTTTATCATACTCTCTAATTTGATCAACATCTAAATCTAACTCAGTATCTTCTAAAACTTCCATTTAAATTCCTCCTTAATATATCTTTTCATATATTTCTACTAACTGCTCTACCGTAGGTTTTCTCGGATTAAGAGCTGTAGTTTTACTTTCCATAGCATCTTCTGCCATCTTTCTAAAATTGTCTTTGTCTACACCAACTTCTTTAAGTGATACTGGAAGCCCTGTTTCCAAGAAAATAGACTTTATAGTATCTACTGCAATCAAGCTTGCTTCTCTTACAGATTTTCCTTCTACATTTTCTCCCATAGCTTCCGCTATAACTTTAAATCTTTCAGCACAAGAAGCTCTATTAAATTTCATAACCTCTGTAAGCAAAATTGCATTTGCCATTCCATGGGGAACTTTATAATAAGCTCCTAAGGGTCTTGACATTGAATGAACAAGTGCTGTAGATGCATTACTAAAAGCAAGTCCTGCATACATCTGTCCAAGCAGCATTTTTTCCCTAGCTTCAATATCACCTTTAAGCACTGACCGTGAAATATTACTACTTATAATCTTTATTGCCTTTATTGCAAATGTATCTGACATTGGCTGTGCAGCCTTTGAAATATATGCCTCAATTGCATGAGTGAAAGCGTCCATCCCTGTAGCTGCCGTAACCTGAGGCGGCATCATCATAGTCAAAAGTGGGTCTAAAATTGCTACTTCAGGTATTATAAAGTTACTTGAAATAAGCATCTTTATCTTTCTTTCAGTATCCGTTATTATAGAAAACTTACTAACTTCACTTCCAGTTCCTGCTGTAGTAGGAACTGCTATAATAGGTATTCCGTAAGTTTTAGGCTGAACTTTTTCATAATCTAAAATATCCCCTCCATTTCCTATAGCCATACTTATGGCTTTGGCTGCATCCATAGCGCTTCCTCCACCTAAGGCAACTATAAAATCTACTTTTTCTTTTTTTCCTGCTTTCACTCCTTCCCTTACAGTAATTACACTAGGATCTGATTCTACTTTATTAAATATAACAGGATCTATTCCCTGATCTTTTAAACTATAGTAAACTTTATCTAATGCACCTGTCTTTTTTGACGAATGTTTTCCTGTAACTATCATTGCCTTATTTCCAAACACCGCTGCTTCACTTCCAATGAAATTTACGGTATCTTTCCCATATATTATTTTCTTGGGACATTGAAAAACTGAATAATCCATAATTCCATCACCTAACCCGTTTAATTTGTAATTTATCAATTTAATTGCTATTTATTTAACTGTTTATTAAACTTAATGTATATAATTTACCATATTTCTAAACTAATTAGTATGTCCACTATGAACAAATATATGTATAAATTTTTGTTCACCATATAGAAATTGCATTTAAATCAATCTTAAAAACACCCCAATTTTTATACAGAGCATAATATTAAAGACAGTTTCATCATCCTTCAAATCACAGTTTAATATTTCCTCTATTCTATTTATCCTATATTTTATAGTATTTCTGTGGATGTACAGCTTTTCTGCAGTTTTACCTAAGTTTCTATTTTCCTTTAAATATGCAATTAACGTTTTTACTAGCACAGAGGAGTTTTTTTCATCATATATTTTAAGTTTAAGTAAATTTTCATCAAATAGTTTTTTCATCTCTGCATTGGTTTCTATATCAAAAAAAAGCCTAAATATACCTAAGCCTTTATACTTTATAACACAATTCTTCTTTCCAAAAATCTTAGATAACTTTAATGCTTTTATTGCCTCTAATATTACGCATTTAAAATCTTTTAGATCACTGCATTCATCTCCTATTCCTATACTTACAGTAATATCACCCATTCTCTTTGATATTTCATTTCGTATAGATTCTGCAATCCTGTCTATATTTTCTACATTGGAACATACCATAAAATAAAATGCATCACTTTGAACTGCATAAAAATATTTTTTGTTATTTTCATCTAAAACGTATTCTACTATATCTTGTACACGGTTTTTTATATTTGATATAATTTCCTCGTCATCTATATTTTTTTTCTTTATATAAGAGCTAAAATTGTCAATATCAACTATTAGGCTGCAATATTTCTTTTCTCTTTTGTATCCATATAAAATTGCCCTATCCAACATTTCCTCATCAATATTTATATCCTCAAAAATCACTTCTCGCATAAAATTGTTCACAGATTCCTTATGCGCATTTCGTGCAAAAATGGCCCTGCAAATAATTTGAGTTACATCTATCAATTTCACCTCGAAAGGTAACTCAAATATAGGAAAACCTGCAGTATTTGCAAAATCTATAACTCCTTTAGGTGTCTCTTTTATATAAGGCCCTATATTTATAACAAGGCCAGATAAATTTCTAGAAATAATGTCTTTAATAAATTTAAGGAGAACTTCTGAATTATTTCCTATTGCTATACCAGTAATAAATAAAAGTTCTCCTCCTTTTACAAAATCACCAACATCAGGTACTTCTATTACATGTGCCCAGGTAATTCCCCTGTCTAAACCGCCCTTTCCAGCTACAACTTTCATTTTTTCAAGTCCTGGTAAATTTAATATATTTCTACAGGTAACAATCATATTTTCTATCCCTCTTTTATAATTTAATGTATATTTGATAAAAATATGCTAATATTTTTATTATTTGTTTAAAATATCCTTGTATATAATTATAATATATTAATATTTTTTTGTAAAAGTACAAAAATGAAAATTGAATATTTTTACCTTTAATGCAGAGAATAAGCATAAACAGAATTCTTGGCATCAGATGGGGTCTTGACTCCACCTGATACTTAGAAATCGTTATCCAGGGACGTATCTGCTCTTTACTCCCACTTGGATAAGTTGGAGTATTAGAGCAGGTAGTCATCGGATAAATTATAAAATAATTTTTTCTAGGAGAGTGATCTTTAATTGTGAAGAAGTTTTTTAATTCTAAAAACACTTCAGATCTTATTTATGTACAAAAGTTATCCGATGATAGATATAATTTGCCCTTAAATAAATCTCTTTCAAATAATTTAAACGTATTGCACGAATTATTTTCAAATTGTGCTGATGTTGTTTACCATAAATTTGTTATACATTCAATGAAATGTTCCTGCGTACTTATTTTTATAAATGGACTTTCGGATATAAGATCAATTAATGAAAGCATATTACCTTCTATCATGAATATTAAAGAGGTTACTGAAAGTGATTTAAAATGTGATCATACTGTAGAAATAATTAAAGAATATTTTCTTGAAATTGCAAAAATAAGTGAAGTATCAACTATTGGGCAAATTACAAATGCTCTCCTAAATGGAAATACCATACTTTTACTAGATAGTGATGATATCGCTTTAGAAATAGAAACACCCGGATGGAAGGAAAAAAGCGTATCAGACACAGATGTTGAAAAAGTTATAAGGGGACCAAATGAAGGATTTACGCAAAATATTTCCACCAATATATCTCAACTCAGAAGAAAAATTAAATCTTCAGAGCTAAAATTTGAAGATTTTACAGTAGGGAAACAGACACAAACAAAAATAAGCATTACCTATTTGCAGGGAATAGTAGATAACAATATTGTTGAAGATGTAAAAAAGAGACTTTCCAAAATAGACATAGATTCTGTTTTAGAAAGTGGATATATAGAAGAACTGATAGAAGATACACACTACACATTATTTCCCCAAATTCAGCACAGCGAAAGGCCAGATAGAGTTGCCGCTGGGATTTTAGAAGGTAGGATAGCACTCTTAGTAGATGGTACTCCTTGTGTTTTAATACTTCCTGCTACTTTAATTCAATTTTTGCAAACTAGTGAGGATTATTATGAAAGATATACCACTACCATATTTGTGCGTTTCATAAGGTTAATTTTCTTCGTAATTTCACTGCTGCTTCCTGGATGTTTTGTTGCAATTATTTTATATCATAAAGAAATGATTCCTACACCTTTACTTATTAGCATTATGGGAGCTGCCCATGGAGTTCCTTTTCCTATTTTTATTGAAGCACTGTTAATGGAAACAGCTTTTGAAGCACTTAGAGAAGCAGGCATCCGTCTTCCTTCACCAGCTAACCAAACTGTAGGCATTGTTGGTGCCCTTGTCATAGGTGATGCAGCCGTTAGAGCTGGTGTTATCTCTCCTATTATGGTTATTGTTATAGCCATTACAGCTATAGCTTCTTTTAGCATTCCATCTTATGATATGGGCTATGCCATTCGTATTTTACGTTTTTCCATGCTGTGTTTAGGAGCGTTTTTAGGCTTATATGGAGTTCTGTTAGGTATTATTGTACTTTTAATTCACTTATCATCATTAAGCTCCTTTGGTGTAAATTATCTTTCTCCACTAGCACCTTTAAATTTAAAGGAACTCAAAGACATTTTAATAAGATTCCCCTGGCCTCATATGAAATGTAGGCCTCATTTTGCCAATAATAATAATTTGCACCGGCAAAAATCATCCTATGAAAATGGAAAAGACGAGAAAGGATAATAAAATATGAAGTATAAATCAACGTTATTTTATATTTTGCTCTTTATATTTTCAATTTCACTTTATGGCTGCAGCACGGATAAAAGTGAACTAAACGAAATTAGCCTTGTAGTGGGCATGGGTATTGATAAGATGTCCAGTGATAACTCCTTTGTTGTAACATTAGAAATTATCAACCCAAACAGCACAAAAGACGGCAATAATGGATTAAAAAAAGAAAATAATTCTATTATACAAACAAGCACAGGAAATTCTATTTTTGATGCAATTCAAAATTTTTCGAAAAATAGTTCTGCCCTGCTGGACTTTTCACATGCTAAAGTAATCATTTTATCAAAGGAATTATGTGAATCACAATCAGGAGTTTCTGAAGTAATGGATTATTTAAATAGAAATCGTCAAATACGAAGTACTAATTGGATTCTTATTTCAAATAAACCAGCTAAAGAAATCTTAAAAGGCAAAATTCTTAATGAAGCTTCAATTTCAAATGGCATAAACACTATGATGAGTTTATTCGAAAGAAGCGGATCTATTGTACCCATGACCATAAATAACTTTATTATAGAATCAAAAAAGGAGTCAAATTCAGCCTTTGCTCCTGTAATTGATATAGAAAAATCAAAAGATAGTACCGCTCCCAGAATTACAGTGGAAAAGATGGCTATTTTCAAAAACAATCGTTTAATAGGAATACTTACAAGTGAGGAATCTAAAAATTTTTTCTGGATGGCAGACTATACAAAAGGCCATACAGATATATTTCCCCTTAAATCAGCTAAAAATAATATAAATATAACCGCCAGCGTTTTTAAACAATCCACTCAAATAATTCCTCACTTAACTGAAGAAGGTTTTAACATGGAAATTCGATGTAAAGGCAGTGCTTTTATTGAGCAGGCAGAAAATATCGATATTAGTCCTGAAGATGTGTCTAGATTTGAATATGCTATTGAATCTGTACTAAAAGATGAACTAAATAAATTGATAACAAAGTCACAAAAAAATCTAGATACAGATTTTATTGGTTTTTCAACAAAAATATATAATAACTATCCAAAGAAATGGTTTAATATAAAAAAAAATTGGGATAAAATATTTCCAAATATGAAATATGAAATTAGTTTTGAAATTAAATTAACTAATATAGGAATAATTAAAGATCCTGTTATGAGAAATGAGGAGGAAACAACTAAATGACCGCAATTGTAATTATCTTAGCAATTCTAATAGTGATGCTTGAGGGAATATTTCTAATAAAAAAAAATATGTGGAAAGAATTTCTATGTACTGTATTTTTACTTATGATGTCTTTGTTTTTTCAAATTGGTAAAAATTTAGGTATCCCAGGTCCTATAAATTTAATAGAAAATTTATTTAAGCCTATTGGCAAAACATTTTTAAATAGGTTATAAATTTCACATTGAGGTGAATAGATATGCGTGAAAAAGAAATTATCACTACAAATCAGTTTATATGGATGCTTTTTTGTATCATTACATCTTTCAGTGGACTACAGGTAATTAGACTGCTAATTTTTCAAGCAAGAAGGGATGCCTGGTTGTCTGTAATTCTAGCCTGGATTTTAGATGTACTCCTTGCTGTTGTCTATGCTTACATGGGCATAAGATTTCCAGGCCAAAATATGGTACAATACAGCATAACTATTTTAGGTAAAAAATTAGGTAAAATTATAGGAATATTATTTCCTATTTTCTTTTTACTTGTATCTGCTATACTGCAAAGATCACTGAGTATAATTCTTAACATAGTATTCTTTCCAAAAAATTCATCAGAACTACTTCTTATTTCCTCTTATCTTGTAATTTCATATGCTGTTTTTAAAGGAATAGAAGTAATCGGAAGAGTATGCGAAATTTTGGGTCCCTTCTTTTTGTTTGCTCTTATTTTATTTTTTTTATTTGCTATACCAGATATAAAGTTAGATAGACTTAAACCTCAGCTGGAAGCTGGCTTATACCCAGCTTTAACAGGCACTCCTCTGATCTTATCCTTTATAGGAATATGTATTATTATGGGAATGTACATTCCCATTTGCAATCATCCAGAAAACGGATTTATCGCAAAATTTACTGCAGTTAGTTTAGGTACTTTGATCATCATGATGTTAGCTATAAGTGCAATAGGAATTTTTAGTTATCCACAAGCCAAAAATATGATAAATGTCAGTCTTGAACTTACAAGATTTGTTCATTTAGGTCACTTTTTTGAACGAGTAGAAGCTATCTGGCTTATGATTGTCATCGGTGCAGCTATTACATCATCTTCAGCTATGATATGGGCCTTTAGTGTTGGTATATCTCAAATTGCAGAACTAAGTACATATAAACCTCTTGTATTTCCTGCTGTACTACTTTCTTTTGTTATTGGTATGACTTCCTTTAAGAACAGCTTGCAATTAGTGAATTTTAGTTTTTATTCATACCCTCTTTTATCTATATTTGTTGGAACAGGATTAGAAATGTTTCTTTTCTTTGCAGCTTTAATCTTGAAGAAAAAAGGATAGCTTAATCATCATCTTTATCTACTATATTTTTTACTTTATTTTTATATTTACTAAAAAGATACTTTTGAAAAAAATAAAAGATTAAAAAGCAGGTTAAAACTAAAAATATTCCTATAATAATGGAAATAAAATTATTGAAACCTATTCTATCCATACTTATGCCTCCCCTCTTACAATATATTTCCCAATATTATATATTTCATTAATCTTATAAAGTCTCTAAATAAAAAATCAACTTATACAATATCATATAATGACAAATTTCATCATCATAAAAACTTTTAATAAGTCTAAAGCTTGGCATTTTGAAAACCTAAAGGAACTTAGATAAACTCGTACCTCAAACACATCTAAGTTTCTAAGGTTTTCTAAAATGCTAAGCTAAGACCTATTTATAAAAGTTTTTAAGTATGATTTCAATTTTGTCATTATATTTCATGTATAACTTTAAATTTCAATTAGAAACCTCGTATATTGCAGCTTAAAAATCAACTTATGTGCAGGAATATTTTTCATTTAGAAACTTTATATTTAATGCTTCTTTAATTGTTCTTCATAAACTTTTTTTATTTTCTCAATAATACTATATTCATTGAAACTTCTATCATAAATACTAGAGACTTTCATTATCCCCATAATGCTGTTAGTTAAAAAAGCACTATCTGCCAACATTAAATCCTCCTTACTGAACTCACCTTCAGTAACATTAAAGTTATTTATTATGAACTTTCTTACTGTACCCTCAAGTAATCCACATTTTTTAGATGGAGTATATATTTTTTTATTCTTTGTAAAAAACACATTAGATACACTTCCCTCTGATAATTTATCCTCTGTATTAAAAAACAGCACCTCATCATATCCCTCATCAATACATTTTTCATGTTCCAATATATTTTCTAAATAATTTAAAGATTTTAGGTATGTAAGCTGAGAAAATTCATTTCTCCTAACAGAACTTATTTTAACTTTAAAACCTCTTTTATACTGTTCCTCAGTATAATTGTTCTTTCTAGTATTGAACAACGTATTTTCCTCTGTAACTACTAACTTCAGCACGCAATTGTTACACTGAAGCTTGTTAACAGCATCCATAACTTCGTCTTCAGTAATTTCTTTATCTATTCCTATAATAGAAAGACCTTTATTTATCCTATATAAATGATTTTCAAGAAAAAGTGGTTCATTGTTTACAAGCATAGTTTCAAAAAGTCCTCTTCCAAAGTAAAAGCCGGTGTCTAAAAAAACTTTATCATCTTCTACCATCTTACCATTTAAGAGCATCATAGCTGCTATTCACCCCTTTATAATACTTTCATCAAAGCTCTAGCCTTATCAAGTGTTTCATCATATTCTGCTTCATCATCAGATTCCCAGGTAATTCCTCCACCAACACCTAAATAAGCTTTTCCATTTTTTATAAGTATAGTTCTAATAACTATATTTAAATCCACATTGCCATCAAAACCTAAATATCCTATGCATCCTGTATAAATGTTTCTTCTAGTAGGTTCTAATTTTTCAATTACCTCCATAGACCTGATTTTAGGTGCACCAGTTATAGAACCACCTGGAAAACATGCTTTTATACAATCTACTGCTGTATACTCATCTTTTAATTTTCCTAAAACAGTTGATACCAAGTGAAATACTGTACTATATTCCTCTAATTTAAAAAGTTCTGTTACCTTTACAGAATGAGGCTTGCATACCTTGCTTAAATCATTTCTCTCTAAGTCTACAATCATTAATAATTCAGATCTATCTTTTTCACTATCTATAAGTTCTTGTCTGTTTTTTAAATCCTCTTCTTTATTTTTACCTCTAGGTCTTGTCCCTTTAATAGGTCTTGTTTGAACAAGGTGATTTCTTATTTCTAAAAACCTCTCCGGTGAAGAAGATACTATACTAAAATCTTCAACATTCATTAATGCAGCAAATGGTGCTGGATTAATATGCCTTAAATCTTTATATACTTCATAAGGATCTTTTTTTGTCTCGCAGCAAAACCTTTGAGTTAGATTTGTAATATAAATATCCCCATTTCTTATAAACTGTCTGACCTTTTCTACAGTTTCTATATATTCCTCCCTGCCAAAGTTTGATACAAATTTTGTATCACTATCATTTACTTTTCTATATTTAATTTTATGTCCTTTAGATATTTTACTTTTTATTTCATTAATGCTATCTTCTTTTTGCTTTAATATACCTAAAGAAGTAATATAGGTCTTCTTTTTTAAGTTATCTACTATTACTGCATTATCATAAAAATAAAAATAGCAGTCAGGTATTTTTACTTCTTCTATAGTCATAACAGGAAGCTCTTCTATAGTTCTCCCTATATCATAAGAAAAATATCCCATAGCCCCAGCTATATATGGAAGTTCTGTATTATTTTCAATTTTGTACCTTGCAATAAGTTTTTTAAGTTCGTCAAAAGGATCGCCATTAAATTCTTTTTTATTTATAGTACAAATATTATTTTCATATTTAAAAGTAGTAAAAGAGTTTAATCCTATAAAAGAGTATCTGCCTAAATCTTCAGCACCCATGCCGCTATCTAAAATGGTAACTGTTCTGTCTCCCTTAAACAGCGAATAAATATCAAAAGCATCTAATTCTGTTTTTATTTCTTCAATGAAGAACTTCATATAATTCCCCCTTACTAAACATTCTTGCTTCTTCTATAAAATTCTTAAGCATTTCATGTCCGCATTCTGTGAGTTCTGCTTCAGGATGAAATTGTACTCCTTCAACAAGATACTTTTCATGCCTAACGCCCATTATAACTCCATCTGAAGTTTCACAGGTTATATTAAGACACTTAGGAAGTGTTTTCTTTTCTATTACTAATGAATGATATCTTGTAACCTCTACAGGATTTTTGATTTCTTTAAATACTCCTACATTTTTATGATGGACTTTAAATATTTTACCATGTACAGGCTCCTTACCCTTTATTATATTAGCACCAAAGGCATACCCGATACATTGATGTCCAAGGCATATACCTAAAATAGGAATTTTCCCACTAAATCTTCTAATTATATCTACACAAATGCCCGATTGCTCAGGTGACTTAGGTCCTGGAGAAATTATAATTCCCTCTACATGCATTTTTTCCACATCTTCCAATGTTAATTTATCATTTCTACAAATCTTAACCTCTTCATTTAGTTCTTCTAAATACCTTACCAAGTTGTATACAAATGAATCATAATTATCGATCATAAGAAACATGAATTTTCACTCCTCGGCATTAATTTATATTTGTTTTTAACCTTATTCATTTACATTTCGGAACAATTATCTTTACAATTTTCACTAATTCCGCCATAACTCTTTTGGTTAGTTTAATAAGTAATCAGCAGTTCTAATCAATTACCTCCCTTATCAAGTGATTCTTAGGTTCAGGTTAAGTTTGCTTATAAGGAATACCTTTTCTCCATCTAAACCTTAGAAGAACTTATCCAGGCGCGTAGCAGTGCTTATCCCCCCACTTTGAAGAAGCTAGGGGTGTTAGCAATGGTAGCGATCGGATAAAATATTTTTATTATATTTAAAAATAAAAAAGCACATAGCGCATTTAATTTATCCAATGTTATCATCCGCAAACAACTCGCCTGCTTTACAAAAGCTGCAAGTTTTATGCTGTGTATAAAGAACTCTTTGGCTTTAATCCATTAGAGTTCTTATGTACATAGGTTTGCTAAACCCTGGATAAGTTTTATACACTATATGCCTTTATTTTTAAATTCTATTATTAATAAAAGATACTAACTAAAATCTTAAATTTCTATAAGTAAGTATATCACATTTCAATAAATCATATCAATAATGACAAATTCCAATTAGATTACTGCTGTCAATATTAGTTATTATAGGTTAGGAATCTCATTTAATAAGTTTCTCTAAGTATACTGATTCGATAAGTAATTAATTTTATTTTATACATAACTTTTTCTGAATATAAGGCTGTATAATTGGTTATCACTATATAATGGAGGTGATTATATATGACAAACATAAAATATAATAAAACCCCTCATATTAAATTTAAACATTCTAATGATAAATTTAATATGGAAGCCGCAAGGGAATTAGGAATTGATTTCCCTAATTTTAATCAAACAACCTCAAAAATTATATATGCTTATGAGCTTGGATTAAACGATAGGCTCTAATCTTATCTGCACTTAAAAAATCAAAATAAAAGGATGGCGATATTTGTCCATCCTTTTATTCTTATCTTTGAGGGGATATCAATTATATCAATTATGTACTACACTTTATTGTTTTCATTTTTGCTAAGTCTATTTTTCTTAGGACACTTATAATTATATTAGTTATTTGTTACAATTTAATGTCCTATAAATAAAATAACTATTTATTTTTTGAACACTATGTAAACAATATAAGAACTCTTGATAATATTATCCAGTTACTTCTTTTATTTATAGTATAATAATTTGAATTTCGTACATTCTATTATTATAAGGATATCAATGTATTAAAGCTACTAAATGTTTAAGTTTTAGATAAACCAGAATATTCTTTCTTCAATACGTTGATAATTACCTTTATGCTGGGGATGATGAATCCTCAGCATTTAAGTAATTTATGGTTAATTTTGTATAGTAATATTATTTTCTTTCATCTAAAACTTCTTTTAAAGCATTAACTCCATTTATTGCTGAAGGGAAACCTGAATAAACTGTCATAAGCAACATAATTTCTTTTATCTCATCAGCAGTTACCCCAATATTAAGCCCTGCGCCAATATGAAATTTTAATTGTGGTTTGGCATTACCCAAAGCAGTTAATGCAGCAATCGTAGCAATTTTCCTATAATTTTTACTTAGATTATTTCTTGTCATAATATCTGCTTGACCATATACTATAAATTTAACTAGATCCGGTGAAAATAAGTCCAATCCGTTTCTGGAATATATGTCTCCAAAAGAGTATTCAATCATATACTTTACCAAGTCAGGACATATATCACTTAAACTATTTTTTACCTCTTCACCTGCTTTTCCATCAATCTCTTGTAATTTCTTATATCCTCTTTCCAATCTATTTTCCTTTTCCATTGATTTTTTCCTCTATCCCACTATAAATTTGAACTTTTCTTGCAACATAATCTCTTGCTTCGAATAATTTCTCGATTTTTTGTTCTATAAACTCTAAATGTTCTTTCATAATATTTTTTCTTTCCGTAACCGTCTTATCTCCCATATACCTTAACCTAGCATATTCTTTCATCTTATTTATATTCATTCCTGTTGCCCTAAGTCTATTTATCATCTCAAGCCATTTCAAATCCTGTTCACTATAAATTCTCTTTCCTGATGAATTTCTTTTCACATCTATAATTAACCCAATACTTTCATAATATCTAAGGGTATGTGGTTTTAATTTAGTTGATCTTGATACGTCGTTTATTTCCAGCTCCAACATAAAATCCCTCCCAATAACAAAAATCATAGCACTTAAAGTGCACTTTAAGTCAATAACAAAATGAAAACTTTTTTAGAATTCATTACTTCTTTTCCATATAAAAATAGGCGTCCTAAATAACGGACGCTTATTTTTATATACTATGCTTATGCACTGACAACCTTGTTACGACATTTTTTAGCTTCATATAAAGCTTCATCTGCAGTCTTAATAAATTGTTCAATAGATAACATATCAGACGGAATAACAGTACAAATTCCTAAACTAATGGTAATATAATTAGAAATAGAAGAATACATATGCGGAATAGCTAATTGCTCAACCTTTTTTCTCAATTGTTCTGCAAATTCCAGCGCACTTTCTTTTTCCATATGGGTAAGTACAACAGCAAATTCCTCTCCCCCATATCTGGCAACAGTATCTGAGGAACGCCTTGCAGAAGATGAAAGTACCCTTGAAACTTGCCTTAAACAATCATCTCCAGCTTGATGACCATAACTATCATTAAATGCCTTAAAAAAATCAATATCTATCATAATTAATGACAGTGGTATAAAATAGCGTTTGCATCTATCCCATTCTGCTTCTATTGTTTTATCAAATACAAAACGGTTGAAGATACCTGTTAAACTATCAATTTGAGAAAGTTTTTCTAATTTTTGATTTACCCGCTTCAATTCATCGTTTTTTTTCTGTATTATTTTTCTATTATTAAAATCATCTACTTGATTTTTATATCTTATACATGATATCATCCAGGATATTATTAAAAAAGTAGTACTATTAATACAGTTTGCCCACAATATATCACTGGATTTCTGAAAATATGGCAGGAAAAAAAGAAATGGTAAATGGACAATCAAATACATAAGCAATAACGTAATTGGTTTAAAAATCGGAGTTACAGCAATTGCTATAATTGATATGGCATATACAATAATCTGTCCAGAAGATAACTGATCCAATAAAGATATACCTTCACACCAAAATAGTATCATGATTGTAAAAGATACCGAAGCAACATTAATACCCGTTTCATGTTTAGAAATGTTATTTTCTAATTTAACAAATATCAGTAAATACACCACCATTACTAAAATTAGTAAAGTATACATAGTCGCATAATATATATGGGTTCTTGGTGGAAAAATATTTTTCCCTATAGTAAACAAAATTACAAGCTCTGCAGCCTCTATAACAATGAAAGTTACTGCCGTAATTTTTCCCCTAGTTAAATTAATCTCATTAATATTTACAACAAATTCTTCTTTGTGCTTGTCCAGTACTGATGCCAATATAAAACTTCTTATCAATCTGAATATTTTAAAAAACATCTTTTTTCACCTTTATTTGAAAGATTTTTATATCATAAACAGAGTTCTTGGCATCAGATGGAGTTTTTGACTCCACCTGATGCTTATTAACAGGATTCTTAGTGCTTTAGCACTTAGAAGGCGTTATCCTTTAGGGAAAATCGTTATCCATGGACGTAGCTACTCTTTACTCCCACTTGGAAAAGGAGTATTAGAGCAGGTAGTCATCGGATAAACTACTTTTATCAATTAGCGTACAAATAAATTATATCATCATTTATAAGAATTTTCTCCTACTATTTATTCTTCTTTTATCCATACTTATCAATGTTAACATCCTATTCACTTATTTGTAATAAAGCTGTCACAGAGCAGTGAGATTATGTGATAAATCAAAGAAATATTTAGGAGGTAATTAAAAATGTTAAAAAGGAACCTTAAAATAATATCCGCTTTAGCCCTTGTAGTATCAATTGGTACAGGGTTTACTACAGTTAATGCAGCTTCACTTTCTAGCAACACAGCAAAATCAACGTACTGTTCCAGTAAAAATTTCAAAACAAAAAATAGTAAAAATTTTCTAAAAGCTAAACTTGATCCTCTAGTAACCGCAGGTACCATCACTCAAGATCAAGAAACTGCCGCATTAAATCTTCTAACTCCTTCTAAAACTGATAAAAAATCAAATGCTCAAAATTTCTTAAAGACTAAGCTTGATTCTCTAGTAACTGCAGGTACTATTACTCAAGATCAAGAAACCGCTGTATTAAATCTTTTCACTCCTTCCTCAACTAATACAGGAAATAAAAATACTAAAAACTCATTAAATTCTAAACTTGATTCCTTAGTAACTGCAGGTACTATTACTCAAGATCAGGAAACTGCTATTAAGAATTTATTTACTTCTAATAAGGACACTCAAGCTAAAAAAGAAAAGTCTACAAACTCATTGAAGACTACTCTTGATTCCTTGGTAACTTCAGGAACTATCACTCAAGATCAAGAAACTGCTATATTAAATAGCAGTAGTCAAGAAAAAGCTGAAAGAAAAGCTGAGATGGATAAAGTCAAAAATATGACTCAAACTGAACGTAAAGCTTATCTTCAAAGTAAAAAAACTGCAAGAAAAACTAACTTCTTAGACTCTCTAGTAACTTCAGGCACTATTACCAAAGATCAAGAAACTGCTATAAAAAATCTACTTACTTCTAATAAAAATGCAAACATTCAAGCTAAGAAAGAAAAACTTACAACTTTCTTAAAGACTAAACTTGATACTCTAGTAACTTCAGGCTCCATTACTCAAGATCAAGAAACTGCTATGATAAATGCTTTAACAGCTTCTACTAGTAAAAGTACAAAAAATTGAAAATAGTTTTTAATAAAAAATGTGATTATTTTATATGGTCACATTTTTTATACAATTCAGCTAAGGAAAAGGAAATAGGTTTTAGGCCTATTTCTTTTTCTGGTACTTTATAACGGCTGATATGTCCGCCTTTAGATCTTCAACAGATTTCACTAAAAGATCAATCTTATTTTCAAATCTTATAAGCAAATATATACTAACTGCTATGGGAAACCCAACGGTACTGATTAAGCTAACCAGCTGGTCATACATAAATATCACCTTCCCTTTTGCCATTATAAATAATATATATGCTATTTTAAATATTTTTCCAATTAATTGTGAATTGATTTGGCAGCTCTAATTATTTCATCAGCTGCTTCAGAACATAATCCTGCTAAATCTTCTACATGCAGCTCTTTAACTGCAGAACAATCGTAAAGAATAGTAGCATCTGCTGGAAACTCCTCATCTGCTGTCCATAGCCCAAAGGCCATAGGCACATTAGGTAATATATCAATCTTTATACCCACATCTCCAACATCAACTTTTTTTCCACCTAGTTTAAGACCAGCTTCCAAGAAAAGGTCTCCCTTATGCCCAAAAAACTCAACTAATTTATCTATACCTTTTTTTGCAAATCCCTGATAAGCATGACCAACTCCTTCTAATTCTCTAAGAGGCACCCACTTATTTGTTAAGCTGCTATTAGTAGCCCTGTATAAATAACTAAGCATAAGCATTTTTAGCATAAGCATTGTATTTATATCTACAGATGGATCTTTATCTTCATTATTCTTTAATACAATATTCCCCTCTGGATAAGAAATTAAGTATTCTTTGTTAAAACAGGTTAATGTAAATTGTTTTTTTTCAGAGTCATAATAAGCCCTACTTCTTTTAGCCACTTCTTCTGGATCATATTTAACAAATTCCTTACACATATTTTCATAACAAATCTCATAATTATTTTCCTTATTCATATTTTCACCCCTTAAATACATAATAACATATATTACTAATAGTTTTTGCCTAACTTATAATAAATACACTTGCATTTGCTGAAAATATATGATAATATTTATTTATTAATAATTTATATTAATAAGAAGGAGATGGCAAAATGGCATTTAAATGGAAAGAAGAATTCAATTTAAATATCGATGAAATAGATAAACAACATAAAAAACTAATGGAAATAGGAAAAAAAGCCTATGATATTGCAATATTAGATGATGGATATGACAGATATGATGAAATAATGACAATACTTGATGAGCTTTTAGAATATACAAAATATCATTTTGAGTATGAAGAAAATATGCTAAAAAAATATAATTACGATCATATTCACGATCAAGAAGAAGAACATGGATTTTATGTATATAAAATAAATGAAGTTTCTTCTAGAGAGGATATAGATGATAATCAAAGAAAAGTAATATTAGAAATTATAGACTTTTTATCTGAATGGATCAGTAATCATATTATGATAGCAGACAGAAAATATGCAGTATTTTTAAAAACTGTTTAACCAAGTTATTCTTAAACACAGATGGAAAAGGAATTTCCTCTCTCCATCTGTGTCTTATTAATAGTATTCTTAATATCTTTCTTACCCAAGTGTGTATCAGCCGTTATGCACAGCATACAAACGTAAAATCATACTAGTAACTTTAATTTCTATTATTTCACACCTATTGACTCTTGCTTTGATGTCTTTAGATTAAACAATGATTGAACAATTGAGTAAATCACAAGACATACAGCGCCAAATACAAATGGAAATCTCATAGATGATATATTAAAAGTATTCTTAACAAAAGCAAAGAAGAAGCTTGAAACAAAACCACCTATGCTCATAAATGCAAGAGCTATAGAAATTGCAAAAGGCTGTGCTGACTGAGGCACCGGCATACCAACATACATAATTACAGCTGGCACCACAAGTCCAAATCCCATTCCAACAATAGTTGTTGCAATAGTAAACATAAAAACGCTATTTCCATAGATCAAAATCACAAATCCTATAGCATGGAGAACCGTTCCTACAACTATGGTGTACTTTGTAGCCACATGATATAATTTTCCAAAAATTGCACCAGTTAACATCCCACCTATAGAGAACATAGTAAGTGCCATCGCTGCACTAGCTGAAGTTCCCAATTTATTATCAACTATTAAAGATGATATACCCGTTAACATTGGGTAATTTATTAAAGTATAAACCAGGAAAATTATTGACCATACATATACCATACCAGGCATCTTTACTTTTTCATTCTTTGCCTTTTCTACCTTTGCAGGCTCAGGTAACATGAAAATAACTACGATAAGAGATATAACAGCCAAAAGATAAGTTAAAAAGGTAGTTCGCCAGCTAATAACACATAAAAATCCTCCAAGTATTTGGAATACGATACCACCTATATTCTGAATAACACTATTGTAACCCATGAGGTTTTCTACATCTTTTCCTTGGAAAAAGTTCATAATAAGTGCTGATGGAATTGGAGATATTAAACCTACCCCAGCTCCCAATATAGCCCTCATAATAAGAATTACAACAAAGCTATTTGTAAAATAAGGGAAAGCACCACCAATGATAGTAAGAATTATTCCAATAATGGTAACACTTCTAAATGTCATAATATTACCGGCTAATTTTCCTCCTATCATTGAAAATGGAATCGTGGTTAAACATGGTAATGTAGCTATAAGTACCACTACACTAAAATCTATTTTGGGGAAAGCCTGACCTATACTTGCAAGTGCAGGAGAAGTTGCTCCTTGTGCCATAACTAGAAATGAAAAAGAAAATATTGCGAATATAGTTGCTGATTTACCTTTACTCATAACTTAAACTCCCTTCTTCGCTCTTTGATTTTAAAAAACTTTTCATATTTAGTGCGGCCATCATTCTTTTATCACGTATTGCAGTCATCTCTTTTGGTATCATGTTATTTCACCCCCATAATTTTTTGAAATAAACTTGAACATTTTAAATCTTCTATATGTATATAGTATAATATTTATACGTTTACATTTCACCCTACATGATGTAGAAATTTACAACGATATTTTATACATTTATGTAAGATAAAATTTTTGTATACTAATAAATATAAATTGAATACTCATTTATTATTTTGCACTTCTAATTTTTTATATGTTTTAAGCTTTTCTAAATTGTTTTCATTTAAAATAATTATTCTTGCTCCTTTAGCAAAGCCTTTTTTTCCGTAAGAGTTATATCCTGTCTTACGCCCATATCCTAAAGTAATACCATTTAAATCTCCTATATAATCGTTAGTATGATCATGCCCTACAAATACTCCTTTAACATCCCCCATTTCAATAAGTGCAGAAAACAATCCACTATCAACAGCTTGTGGAGATTCTTTTTCATTTCTTTCTCCTATAGCTTTTCCACTTTGCCATACCTTATATTGCTGCTGCAGTGGAATATGAAAAAACATAAGTGATGGAATTATCTTGCCAAATTGTTTTTTTAGATTAGTTGATAATTTTTTATACCAATCTATTTGTTCTTTTCTTATATACCCATACCCTTTTATGTCATAGCTGCCTGAATCAATCATGTAAATGTTAAATATAGGCTTATCATTTTTAAAATCCTTGATGATGAGATTATAGTCTCCTGCTCTACCAATTACACTTGAAAAGCTTTGACTAAGATTATACTTGTACGACATGTACATTTTCATCTGGTTTTTTCTATTTGCCATACATAATTCATCATCATGATTACCTAAAACTACTGCCCAGGGCATCTTTCTATCTTCCATTGGTTTTGCAATATTTACAATTGCCTTTTTAACTTCTTCTTTTAGTTTACAAAACCTACCGTCTATAATATCTCCAGTTAGCACAACAAGGTCTGGCTGTTCAGTATCTAACACATTTTCCATAAGTCTTATAGTTTTTTTATTTTTGAAAGAATACTCGTGTAAATCTGTAAATTGAACAATTTTAAATTCCCCATTTTGATTGAATTTCAAATTAATTTTCTGTGGAATTACTTTATACTTTCTTTTAAAAATACCATTAAAAAAAGTTAGTATTGATTTTAATACATTATCTATCATTTTATACCTCCATAATTAAATTTTTAGACAAAAATAAAAGGAAGCCTTTCTGCAGATAAAGTGCTTCCTTTGTTAATATATATAATTATTCAAAATCAATTTTATATAATCCACTTTCTATTTTTAAATTATGATAGGAATGTTTATTTTATTACCTATGAGATAGTCCAAATTTGAATTCAATTTGAACTATCTTATAATACACAAATTAAAAATGTTATTTATTATCATCTTTAATAATTGGCTTTCCATCTTTATCAACTAACAATGTTAATCCCCCAGCATATCCATCATAACTAAATAAATATTCAACTCCTGTTTCTTTATCTACTATTATCTTATATCCAGCTGTAGCACCCTCTTTAAAAATTACCTCAAATCTTTTATTAGACTTTTCACCAAACATTCTTTACTTCCTCCTTTCAAGATTGAAGAAATTTACCGCTGCTCATTAACCTATAAGTAAATTATATCATTTTATACAATATCTCTCTATTACTTTTCATGACAATTATCCTAACTTCTCATCAATTACCATAATACCTTTTTCTTTTAATTATTGATTTAAATAAGAATAGTATATAACATTACTACAAATAATATTAAAAAGAAACCTTATCCGATCGCTACCATTGCTAACACCCCCATCTTCTTCAAAGGGGATAAGCACTGCTACGCGCCTGGATAAGTTCTTCTAAAGTTCAGATGGAGAAAAGGTATTCCTTATAAGCAAACCCCACCTGAACCTAAGAATCTCTTGATGAAGTAATATCAAAAATACAGGTGAGGTGTTAGTATGAGTGACAAATCTAAAGTTATAAAGGTAAAGAAAAATTCTCAGGGAGATATAACTGATGTAATGCTTGAAAATGGAAATATATATTCAATAGATGAAGCAATAATGATGACAAAGGACGGCTTAATAGAGGGCATAAATGTTGGAAAGGCCAAAAATGGTAGAGAATATTTGAGAAGCAATCCTAATGGGGATGAAAGTGATAACCTAGACAATAAACCAATTTTTTAACCTTTAAGTAAAAACGTGTTAAATTTTTTATCTACACCTAAATAAAAGAATATCGAAATATGACTAGAGTGTCTGTTATACTAATTTCTTAGTGCAATAGACACTTCATAATTGTATAAAATTCAATGTTGAATATTACGAGCGGATTCTTCTTTATAATGAATGGTGTTATAATATTGTGTATAATAATTCTATTATAGAGAGGACGTGTCAAGCTTGTACATAAATGAAACAAAGGTAGTTGTTAGATATGCAGAAACTGATAAGATGGGTATAGTTCATCATTCTAATTATTATATATACTTTGAAGAAGCTAGAACACAGTTTATAAAAAAGACTGGTATAAGTTATTCACAAATGGAGAAAGACGGTATAATGTTTCCTCTAGTTGAAAGTAACTGCAGATACTTACAGGGTGCAAAATATGAAGATAAACTACTAATAAAAACTTGGATTAAAGAATTAACACCAGTTAAAGCAAAATTTAACTACTCGGTTATTAGAGAAAACGACCAAAAGGAAATTGCAAAAGGAAGCACATTACACGCTTTTGTTAATAATAACTTTAAAATAATTAATTTAAAGAAAAATCATACAGAACTATTTGAAAAATTACAGTCACTAATATAATAAAAAGGAAGTTAGTTGCTATTAATAATAGTTTAATGTATGTTCTAAAGATAATAATATTTCAATTATCAAATAAAATAATTTATATAGGAATAGTGTATTTATGAAGGATAATATACAAATTAATAAATATTTAGAAAAAGCAGAGGAAGCCTTTGAAGAGAATAAATTAATTAAAGCATTAAATTTATATAATAAAGTTTATGAACTTTCAAATGGCGAAGATATAGATTCAATAATTAATTTAGCTTTAATATATGATACTTTGGGAAAATCAGAGAAAGCTAAGGCGTATTACAAAGAAGCTTTAGATATAGATAACTGCGAGGAAAGAGCTTACTATGGTTTGGCTGCAATATATGATGATGAAGGAAATTATGAACAAGCTATAAAATTATACAATAAAGCTATTTATATAAATCCAAATTATCATAAGGCTTACTTTTTCCTAGCAAATGCTTACGATTTATCTGGAGAAAAGGATTTATCAATAGAAACTTATGAAAAACTTTTAAGTTTAAATCCTACGGATTTTTGGGCAAATTTAAACTTAGGAAGCATTTATGAAGAACAAAATCAAAACGATCTTGCGTATAAGAAGTTTTCAAAAGCTTTAAAAATAGATCCAAATAATTATTTAGCTTTGTTCAACATGGGAGTAATTTGTTATAAGTTTAATATGATAAAAAAGGCCATTGGTTTCTATGAGAGATCAATTAATAAAAACAAGCATTATGAATACAGTTATTTGAATTTAGCAGTAATTTATAAATATAAAGCTACAAAAAAGGGTATAGAAATTTTATCTAATGGAATTAATAATTGCAGCAAAGTACATTTTTTATATTACAACAGAAGTTGTTTTTATGCCTTAATTAATGAAGAAAATAAGGCCTGTGAAGATATAATTACGGCTTTAAAGTTATATCCCAAATTTTTAAAATATGTTTTAGAAGATGAGGAATTAGAAAAAGTAAGAAAACTAAGTTCATTTAAAGAATTTGCCTCTAAGTGACACATTCCTTTATATTACCCCATCAAAAGATAAACAACTATTCCGACGACTCCAGAACCAAGCATGATGTAAATCGGGTTCGTTTTCCATTTGCGCAGAATGAACAGACAGCTTAGAAACATGACTACAGCTTTCCAATCTACATGAGAAAATACACTCAAAGTAAATGCTTCAGCATTGAACAGTGATAAAAACAAAATGGACATCCCAACTGTAGCAATCAGAGAAACGATAGCCGGACGCAGTCCTTCAAAAATTCCTTTTACAAGCGTCATGTCTCGATACTTGTAATAATAGTATCCAACAATAATTGCTAGTACTGTCGTTGGAAATGCGCAGCCGAAAGTCGCCACAATAGCACCTGTTACCCCTGCCATTTTCATTCCTACGAATGTGGAAGCGTTCAAAACAATAGGTCCTGGTGTCATTTGAGAAATGGTCACTACATCGGCAAATTCTTTCATCGTCAGCCAGTGATTCTGTGTGACAACCTGCTGCTGAATAAGTGGAAGAATTCCATAACCACCGCCAAAACTAAAAAGTCCTACCTGTAGAAAACTCAAAAGCAATTTCCAATAAATCATGTTTTCATCACCTTCTTTCGGTTTTGAATAGCTGTTAAAATGCCACCAAGTGCACCACACACCAGAATGACCCATATGACATTTGCATTTAGAAAATAAATTGTACAGAAGGAAACAATCATGATAAAAATTGAAAGAGTGTTTTTCGATTTGAAGATTTCAGTTCCACCAGAAATCACCACATCGGCAATAATAGCCGCAATTCCTGCCTGCATTCCCTTTAGAACGGCATTTACCACTGGATTTGTTTTAAACGTCTGGTAAAAGAGTGAAACAACAGCTATAATTACCAGAGGTGGCAAAATCGTTGAGATAAGCGCCACAATTACTCCTGGAATACCAGCCAGACGGTAACCGACCAAAGCAGAAGCATCGACGACCATTGACCCCGGCAAAGACTGTGAAATGGCAACAATATCCAGCATTTCATTTTCATCAATCCAGTGAAGTGTATCAACAAATTTATGCTTCATCAATGGCACAATCACATATCCGCCCCCAAAGGTGAAAGCGCTAACTGAAAATGTTGACACAAACAATGTTTCGTAAAACTTTAAATTTCTTTTCATCTTTTCTCCTTCACAGCTGATTAGTGGGTGTTTTTATACTTGAGGAATTTACATAATCAAAAAATTAAACATCCTAATATATATTTTTATTATAGTACAAGTTCTATTTCTTCTCCATAAATATGTAAAAAATGTATTATTTTTATGATAAAGTTTCATAGGGACTCAACTATTTACAAACAAAAGAATTGATCACTTAAGTCACTAAAAAAATAAAACTTTTATCTGTCATAAATAAGCTTAAATTATCAAAAAACTTTTAGTTTTATAAGCATAAATAATATTTTCGCCATATTCTAGACTTGTAGCTACACTATGAAGATGTTAAAATTTATATACGTAGCAGTATAATTTTATCAATAAAAAGGATGTGTTTGAGATTTTTAATAATAAGGATATAGAAAAGTATTCATCAGCAGTTACCCTATCAGATATGGAAATTTTCATATTTCCGGAACTTCTATATAGTCTCTTGCTAGCAAACATAATGTCTCCAATTATATGGGAATGGAAAAAGGATGAATGGTTTAAGGATATTGATAAACTAAATCCATATAGGAAAATATTAAGACTTAAGCAGTATATAATGGACAATTATGATTTCAATCTGGATATTGATACATGGGGACTTACAACTAAAGAGAATGAAATAGCACGTTTTGAACCCTTTATGAATGTTGAAACAATAAGCAGAAGTAATGCCTTGTTTGGTTATGAAGGAGACAAATATTATTTTAGTATGGATATTAGACGACATTTTGGCCTTGATAAATATAACTCTAATATGATTCCTTATTGGAAGACTGAAACTGTAGAAGCAATGAATGCATTCAAATACAAAAAGAACTATGAAAAAGGTGCAGGTGAATGTGTGTCCCTATCTACTCTTTATGCCGCTGCATTGTTTATAATATGTAAAATACCTCTTAAAGACATATACCTACTTGCAACACCACTTCATTCACAAAATTTTGTAGATGTAAAGGGTGGAATAGTAACAAATAATAGAAGAATTGTTACTAAAAATATGTGGTTTAACGGTACTGAACTTACGGTAAAAGCTCAAAGAGCAATACGAAACGAACAAATTACAATTATTTCTCATAACACAGGTTTTGTCCATGTAGTATATCCCGAAGCAACCATAGATCATGAAGTATATATGGGCTTTGAAAAAAAGCTCAAGAAATTCCTTGTACATGACATAGATTATGAGATGTTATGCAATTTTCTTAGACAGGAGAGCCATCTTCAAAAATTCTTTCAAATTAAGCATGAGTATCATGGCGGCCACAGATATATTCCCGCTGAAAAAGCCTATGCTTATGAGCATACTAGCTCTTTTAAGATCAATAAGAGTACGAGAGACAAATTGCTGTCTGAGATTGACGAGTATGAATTTTCTCAGGAACCGATACAAAATAGGATATGTCTTAATAATTTTGATGAATTCTTTAAAAAACACAAAGTAGATTTTAATGATGAGAAGGATATTATCAGTGTAATGGATGAACTTAACTGCCCTAATATGCCTTTAAAGGAGATTTTAACTTCATTATATGAATTTTGCAATATAGATCCAAGACTTCCTGGAAAGAATAAAAATTTTATTAAAGCAGAGCCAATACAGTTGTCGCCAGAAATGAGCCGTGAAGATATTGTTAACTATTTAGAGTCTATTAGAGACACAAACGTTTCTGCAGATCTTGCTTTTTACGCATTAAGAGATTTTTCCAGAACCGAATGGGATCCTTTTATCAAAGCAGCCTTAGAACGAAATCCCGTTTCTATTAATATGTATGAAAACTTAAATGAAGATGAAGTTATAAATGCATTGGAGAATATGCCTAATGTATCCATATATAACGGCTCCCGAATGGCTCAACCAGATGAAGTATGCAACTATCAAATGGGAGATGGCCTGGAAAAAGCTATATGTTTAGCTAATATATTAAAGTATAGAAATAATTCTCGAAGTATATGTATTAGGGTTCTAAATGATCATGTTGAAATTAATTTTAATAACAAAATTATCAATTGGCCGTCAAATAAAGGCTTAAATGGCACTATAAAACTTTAAAGTTTGTTTCTATTTATTAAAGTGATATTCATCTAAAAATAATGGGTATAGATTTAGTTTCTACACAAATCTATACCCATTTCCTGTTTGGATAATTATATATTGTTTTCAAGTTCTCACCAGTATCACTCTATTTACTCTATTTAATCTATTTTGCTTTAGCCGTTGAATCTCTTTTCTATTTGATTTTGCAGCATACTTTTTTCATTATAATATTTCTCTTCCATTTCATTTAATATATGCTTTTTAACCCAAACATTATTAGCAAATACTGTTGCCACCCCTAAATAATAATATTGAAGACCTTTATTCCCACCAATATCATTGAGATATTGGTTATATTGCTCAAAACAATACTTAAATTTTAAATTTTTATCTTTATTAGTTTTTATTATCTCACTTATTGAATTAATCCAATATATAGTGCAAACAATAATTTTCTTATCTGTATTATTTTTACTATATTTTAAGAAACTTTTCAATGTTTTAATATAACTATCATTATCTTCACTATCTAGACTATTAGCTTCATTATCTATTAAGCTGGTCATCGTTGATTCCAAATCTCTCAATTTATGATTAATTTTAGAATCCATTCCGTCTAAATTCTTATTTAATTCTTCTATTTTAAATTTCATATCATTAATCTGATTCAGTCTGTTTGCTGCTACATTTATTTCTTGTGATACATCTGCAAGATTATCAAATGCATCCTCAAATTTGCTCTTTGTCTCTCGCGATACGTCTACAAGATTATCAGATACATTTTCAAGTTTGTTCTTTGTATTATTAGATTTCTGTTCCCCATTTATTGTCACTATTATAGCAATTATTGATAATATTATTGATGATATTGCCACTGCAAAAGACACTTCATCTACAAATTTAATATTCCAATAACACGACGTTGTTATAAAAATTGCTATAACTGCTATACTAATGATTATAATGTATATTATATGTAATTTTAACTTTTCATGATCTACTATGCAGCTTATATCTTCTTGTTTCATATTAATCACCTCATTACATAATATTCTTAAAAATATAATTAATTCCTTTTTTAAATTTTTTCTATAATTTATCATTTCTATTTAAATTCTTTATTTCAAATTTTCATTAGTACTATAATCTAACTTAATTTTATATTAATATTTCATATTTTTATCAAAAAATAATAAATATTTTTGTCGAATAATACGATATACATAGTATTCACCTTAATTATTATTTTGGGAGTTGTACTTAATACATTCAACATTTTAGGGCAAATTTTCTTTATGTTAAGCAAATTTTAGTAAAATTTTAAGGAGGCGCAAATTATGCAGTGGTTTAAAAATTTAAAGATGATACAAAAATTAATATCTTCATTTGTTCTAGTAGCTTTATTTATCGGTGTAGTTGGATTTATTGGATTACATAATATGAAAACCATCTATTCTAACGCTAATTCTATGCATGATTATAATCTTAAGTCAATAGAAAGCTTAATGATCACGAAACAAAATTTTGCAGATATTCGATCAGATTTATTAAAAATTGTTTATCAACAAAATTTAGGTGACAAAAATAAGTTAAAAAAAGAAATTAATGATTTAAGTGCTAAAAATGATTCAATTATAGATAATTATGAGAAGACATTATTATCTAAGAATGAAGATTCAATTTTTTCACAGTTAAAAAAGGATAGGAATGAATACAAAGAGGCATTTAATAAGGTATTAAAATTTATTGATGAAAATAATTATAAAGACGCACAAGAAAATTTTTCTGATATTACTAAGGCAAGAACGAAAATTTACAGTGATATGGATAAATTAATAGCAACAAATTCTAATGAAGCGGATAATGCAGATAATCAAAATAAAATTACATATACATCATCTTTAGTTATTACCAATACAATAATTATATTAGGGCTTGCTGTTGGAGTTATTATTGGTTTATTTATAGCAATTATGATTTCAAAAGAAATTACTAAGGTTTTAAATTTAGCAAAAGCTTTGGGAGATGGAGATTTAACTAAATCTATAGAAGTGGATAGCAAAGATGAAATAGGAAACTTAGGCAAAGCTTTAAATAAAGCTTGTGAGAATATGAAAGAATTAATAAGTTCAATAATGAATAGTGCTGGAGATATAAGTTCTTCTAGTGAAGAGCTATCTGCAACTACTGAGGAAATTACATCTATGATGGAAGCTGCAAATGAATCCACCGAACAAATAGCACAAGGTGCACAAGAATTAAGTTCAACAACAGAAGGGGTAAACGCTTCTATGCAGGAGATTTCTACTTCAACTAATAAATTATTAGATAAATCAATAAATGCCCAAAATTCTTCAAATGAAATAAGTAAACGTGCAGTTGAAATAAAAAATAAAGCGGCTAAAAATATAGAGGATGGAAATGCAATATATAAAGAAAAACACGATAATATTATAAAATCTATTGAGGATGGCAAAGTTGTCGAAGAAGTTAAAATTATGGCCGATTCCATTGGAAGTATAGCAGAACAAACAAATCTCCTTGCATTAAATGCTGCAATAGAAGCTGCAAGAGCTGGGGAACAAGGAAAGGGCTTTGCTGTAGTTGCAGAGGAAGTAAGAGATTTAGCAGAACAATCTTCTCAAGCTGTAGTAAGTATACAAAGCATGGTTTCTCAAGTAAAAGATGCCTTTGATTCTTTATCGAAAAGTGGACAAGATATCTTAGATTATATATCAAATAATGTAAATCCTAATTATAAACTTCTTATGAACACAGGTATACAATATGAAAAAGATGCTGCATTTATAAAAAATATGGCTGAGGAAATTTCAACTTCATCAAAACAAATGGATAATGCTATAAGTAATATAAGTGGTTCAGTTGAAAATATATCAGCAACTTCAGAAGAATCAGCAGCTAGTTCAGAAGATATAATGAGCAGTATAAATGAGATAACAAAAGCTGTAAGTGAGGTTTCTGAATCTGCTCAAAGTCAAGCTGAACTTGCACAAAAACTTAATGAAATGGTTCATAAATTTAAAGTATAAATTTTAATCTATAAATGGGATATCTCAAATTTAAGATATCCCATTTTATAATCACAATTTCGAAAAAAGATGGAAATAAATTTTTAAAGTCTATATTCAATAATGCTATCTGGCGTCTTTCTAGGTCTTGGATTTGGTTTCTCATCAGGATATCCAAGTGCAACAGCCCCAACCAGCTGTGTTTTTACATCAATATAATTTACCAGTTCATTATATGCAAAACATGTATTTGCAATCCATAATGTACCTAATCCTAAATCTTCTGCCTGTAACAACATATTTTCAATAGCTGCACCTATAGAAAGTGTATCTACAATTTCCGTAAATCGTTCGTCTGCCGTAGTTATATTTTTAAATGGCGATTTACCATTTGTATTAAAAACCATGATGATAATTGAAGCTTCTTTCATAATTCGTAAAGTATTCTTTGCATCTGGTATTCCATCTCTTGAATTAGGCAATAATGCTTCTTCATTTAATTCACGCTGGATTCCAGCCTCCATTTTTGATAAAAGTTCTTCTTTTTTAATTCCTCCAAACACAATAAACTTCCAGGGCTGTTTGTTCTTCCCAGATGGTGCAGCTCTTCCAGCATCCAATATTTCATTAAGAATATCTATTGGTATTTCTTTAGATTTATACTTTCGTATACTTCTCCTATTGTAAATTGCTTCTATGCCCATTCATTTCACCTCATTAAATTTGAATTTATGTTTTACAAATCAATATACATTCCGGCACATTTCTCCTGCAATTACAGAACTATTAATTATATCAAAGCCTTTTTTCGGACGAATTCTATATATTCATCAGATTTCCATTTATGAAAAGTATGAAATTCAATTCTTTCCATTAACCAAATTCGTATCTTATTGATTTTTCATCATATACAAATGTCGGTGCAATCAACAATGCCCCTTTTTTTAACACACAACGAATTTCTGTTAGTGCTTTATCAGGATTTGGCATAATATGAAGTGCATTTTATTGTTATTCCCTAGTTTGTTTTCAATAACTACTATTGCTATAGTAGCATTATCTAACAAAAATTTACATATAAAAATTGAAAACAAAATTACTTTAAGACCTGATAAATTATCATCAGACACTAAAGTAAACATAAATAATTCTAAAAAAATAATAGGTAGGCTTCCTCAAACTCTATCTATTATTTAACACTTATACAAATCTATAAAGCAGACTAAATTCATAATCCACCCTCTTATTACTAATATTATAACATAAATATTTTAATTTTAGTTGTCCTAAGTAACTAAAATTGTATACTACAAGGCGTTAGCAGCACCCTGTTTTTATTGTGTCTATTGTTAAGTTAATTATACAATACATTCTGCTAAAGTGTACCTGAATATACACCCATATTGACATAATACCTACTTAGAAAGTAACATGTATAATGTAAGTATTGCGAGATGATAAAGAATACAGAAACGACGGGTAAAATATAAGGAGGAAACTATTATGCTATTTGACTTTGTAGCAATAGATTTTGAGACAGCAAATAATAATTTCAACAGTGCTTGTTCACTTGGAATTGCTGCTGTAAAAAATAATAAAATATGTAAAAAAGATTACTTTTTAATTCATCCACCAACTCTTGATTTTAATAAAAAGAATATCTCCATAAATGGAATAACTCCTAAGGACATAGAAAATTCACCTCTTTTTCCTGATATATGGAATGATATACATACTTACTTTGATGATAATATAATAATTGCTCACAATGCCGTATTTGATATGTCAGTACTAAAAAATTGTTTATTAGAATATGATATTTCTATGCCTAATTTCAACTATATCTGCAGTATACCTATATCCACAAAATTATGTGGAGGGAAAGGAATTGGTAAATCTTTAGAAGACCGTGCCAAATATTTTGGAGTAGATTTAGGACATCATCATAATTCTTTAGATGATGCTGCAGCATGTGCAAATTTAGTAATTGAATGCATAAAACGTGCTCATAAAAAGAACCTTGAATCTTTTTGTCATACATATACCAGCCTTCCAATAAAAACTTTTAAAGATCTAAATCCTCAAAAAGGTTTTATTGCGAATACTAAAAACAGTTTCACTAATAACAAATTCAATACAGTTAAAATATCTGAAATTAAACCTGACAATGACAATATTATCGATACGTCCAATCCATTTTATAATAAAAATGTGGTCTTCACAGGTGAACTTAAAAGTTTAGGTAGAAAAGAAGCTATGCAAAAAGTAGTCAACTTAGGTGGCACATTAAAAAGTGGTGTATCTAAAAAGACAGATTACTTAATAGTTGGAAACCAGGATAAATCTCTTGTAGGTGAAAATGGAATAAGTTCCAAGGAAGAAAAAGCAGCTGAATTAAATGAAAACGGATCTTCTATAAAAATTTTGAATGAATCCGAATTTCTAGAATTGATCAAAACTCCCAATAAAGAAAATAGTTTTGATGATTCCAATGAAGTTGTTGACTTAAATTCAACTATTATTTTTAACACTTTAGATGACAAGATAAACAAGTTAAGGGAATGGAAGCTTTTAAGTCGTACAGCAGCTGATTTAAAAGACATATATTATAAAAATAAAAATGAAACTTATAAATGTGACATCATAGGATACTCAACTAAGAAAACAAATTTAAATTGTTTAAGTCAATTTTATGAAACCATAGTAATAAAAGTTAATGATAAAATTATAAGAATAGCTCCAGCATATTTATTAGATATGCAGAAAAAGGATTTTTATCTTTCTTATAACAGTGTACAACCTATAATAGGTTAAATAAATAATTATAAAGGTAAGTGATTAAAGTGATACACTATTTAAAGAGTATACCTGGGCCTCAATTTCTTTTACTATTTTTTAAATATGTTTTATGCGTTATTTTTTTTACAAGAATTTCTCTATTTTTTACTAGAACTAGATTGAAACATAGATATCATAAAGAGATGCTTCAAGAAGATCTAATAACACCAATAGAATTAATAGTGCTAAAAGATAACAATGTATGCAATGAAATTATTGAGTTCTATCTTTATAAACTATGGAAGGACAAATATCTTTTATTAGAAGGTGATAAAATTAATCCTTATTTAAAAACAAATAAAGATAGTAAGCTCTCTTTATTGTTTCCAGATGAAATAGAACGGGAGATTTTAAAACATTATGATAATGGAGATACCCCAGATAGTATTATGCATTCAAAAACTTTACTTAAAAAAGTTGAAAATCTCATTAAAAAAACTAGAAAAAAATTAGAGAATAAAAAATGTGTTAATATCAGTTCATTCAATGATGAAAAAATTATATCTGGAGTAGGCTTCCTAACTTTAACAATCCCATTTATAATCAAACTTTGCCTAGGCATTATTAACAGAAAACCTGTTTTGGCATTAGTAGTTCTTTATGTATTGATGTTATTTATTTATTCCTTAATTAATAAAGTCAGAGATAAACCATTAATACTAGATGAAATGAAATCAAAATATCCAAAGGTTTCTTCGTCAAACGCATCAGATGAAGAATTAGAATATTCTATGTGCCTATATGGACCAACTTCATTGATAAATTATCCTGAAACAATTTTATTTAGCTCTATAATAGCAAATCAAGATCATTATTCTTCTTCAAATAATAATTCAGGAGGAGGAGGCTCATCTTGTAGCAGTTGTTCTTCCTGCAGCAGCTGTAGTAGTTGTTCATCATGTGGCGGCTGTGGAGGGGATTAATATGTTTTGTGTACCAACCAGCCGATTAACCTTGCAATGGCATATAACAGCAAAATGTAATCAAAGGTGCAAACACTGTTATCAAGAGTGTTATGCAGGAAAAGAGCTTTCATTTAATGAAATTCTTAATATTTTGGAGCAATATAAAGACCTATTAAGACTTTATTCAAAAAGTAAAAATAAAGATTTTATTAGAGGACATATAAATATAACAGGAGGAGAACCTTTTACTAGGAAGGACTTTCTTCAGATATTGAAAGTATTCAGTAAAAATAAAAAGTATTTCTCTTTTGGAATACTTACTAATGGCAGTTATATTACAGATGACATAGCTAAAAAATTGAAAAGTTTGAATATAGCTCATACACAAGTAAGTATTGATGGGAACAGGGAAACTCACGATGCTTTAAGAGGCAAAGGAAATTTCGATAAAACTTGGAATGCTGTTAAAATACTCAGAAAACATAATATAAGAACTTTAGTATCATTTACTGCACATAAAGGTAATTATAAAGAATTCCCTGTAGTTGCCAGGTATGCACGAAAATATAAGGCTTCAAAATTATGGACAGATAGACTTGTTCCTATAGGAAATGGGCAGGATATGTCGGACATGTTATTTACTTCTAAAGAGGCCTTAGAATATTTCTCTATAATACTTAATGAAAAGAAGAAAACTCTTAGAAATAAACTAACTGGTCTTGAAATTTATTCTAACCGAGCTTTGCAATTTCTAAAAAGTGGAGAAATGCCTTATGGATGCAGTGCAGGAGACTCATTAATTACTATTCTTGAAAATGGCGATGTACTCCCTTGCAGACGAATGCCTATATCATGTGGGAATGCTCTTAAAACTTCTCTAAAGGATATTTATTTTAATAATAATGTATTTAAAGACTTAAGAAATAAAAACATTCCTGATAAATGTTTTAAATGTACATACTCAGAAAAATGCAGGGGCGGACTAAAATGTTTATCTTATGCACTGTATAAGGATTATAAACAAGCAGATAACTGCTGTCCTATTATTTATAAATAAAACTCTCTGTATAAGCTCATACAAAAAATAAATAAGTATCCTTATTTATTTTTTGATAGCCAATGCTTCTTTCATGCAAATATTTTTTTAGATCCGCACCCTTTTCTGTTTCTACACTAATTACCCTTAGCTGGGTACGCAATTTTATATGCTTTAAAATATAATAATTCTCCCGCCTGTTTTTTTAGCGGTTCAAATACTAGATCATGCCTCACAAATAAATCCTTGATTTTTTCAGGTGTTTCTATTTTTTCATTGATCCTATATTTTTTATTTCCATTCTTTAACGACACTGGAACACTGCATAGATATTCTCCGCCTTGCCGTAAAATATGGTATAGTCCATCAGCAAAATCATCTATATTAATAAAATAGGTCATTGCCAAGTTGCAGATTACCAAATCAAAGTATTCAGCCTCAAATTTAAGATTACATGCATCGGCTATTTCAAATACAGTATCTTCAAAACCCATTTTTTTAAACTTTGATTTTGCTATATTTAACATTCTCATACTTACATCTGTTCCAATATAAGAATTGTCTATAGGTAGAACCTCTGACGTACTCCCAGTTCCTGCAGCCAACTCTAGCACTTTTTTTCCATGTATATCCTTCAACTCATTTTTTAATATGCCCATATGTGTTTCTATTGTCGTATTAAAGCATCTTGGAAACATGATTTTTCTCATGAAACAATCATATAGATTCACGAACAATTTTATATCATATACACTCTTCACTTACACGCCCTCTTTTATAAATTAATCCTCACAATAAATTACTATTTGTATTAAGATTTTTATATGTTAAATCAGTCTTTAACACCATAATAGCACCTTTTAATACAAAAATGCATCAAAAGCATAAATCATCCCATCCAAGCAGCTGCCTCTCAAGCTCCTTAAAATCATACTACCTATACCTTCACCCATTATCCATCACACTCTTATTACTCCTTACTTCTTGCCTATTAATTATTATTTTTTGCTCTATAAATTCCGCTTTACCAGTTGTGGTAAGCAACTAAAATTGCATACTATAGGATGTTACAAATAAAGTTAATTTAATACTATATATAACTATAATCATGAGAATCTATATTATTTTCATAATTTTTATTTTACCAGACCTACCCTAGCAGAAGAGTCTTCCTCTTCTAGCTTTAATGCACCTTTAGCTGGAGTCTTAAATTTAGGTATACCAATTATTATAGCCAATACTGATGCAATGCCTAAAAGATATGGATAACAAATGTATTTCATTATTAAAAATGGTGAAATTGTTGCAAGACTAGAAGCAACCAAAAGTTGGGCACCATAAGGTATACATCCTTGTATAAAGCAAGCAAAAGTGTCTAAAAGGCTGGCAGTTTTTCTCCTATCTACACCATAGTTTTCAGATAAATCCTTAGCTAGTGAACCAACTATAATTATAGAAACAGTGTTATTAGCAGTACATAAATTTACTAAACTAACCAATATACCTATGCCAAATTCAGCACCTTTCTCGGAGTGAATTCTTTTTTGTATTGTATTTAATAAAAAATCTATACCGCCATTGAATTTTATTAATTCACCTATACCACCAATTAGTATGGATATTATAGATATGTCTTCCATACCTGCAATACCTTTTGCACAAAGTTGAAATACCATAAATATATTAAAGGAACCATAAATAAGACCTATTATAGATGCGAGTACGATACCTCCAACTAATACTAAGACTACGTTAAAGCCTGTTAAAGCTACTACAAGTACAGCTATGTAAGGTAATATTTTAATAAATTGGTAGTTATAAACTCCAGTATGATTGACTTGCATACCAAAAGTTAAAAATGCATATATAAGTAATGTTATAATAGCTGCAGGAAGTACTATCTTAAAATTAGCTTTGAACTTATCTACCATTTCACAATCTTGAGTTTTAGTAGCAGCTACAGTAGAATTAGATATCATAGATAATCCATCACCAAACATAGCACCACTAACTACAGCAGCAATTAAAAATTCCACAGGTAACCCTGTTTTTTGTGCAATCCCAACTGCGATAGGTGCTAGAGTTACTATTGTTCCAACCGAAGTTCCAAGTGACATTGATATAAAAGAACCAATTATAAATATACCAGCTACTATAAAGCTATGTGGTAAAACAGCTAGTCCTAAATTTACAGTAGAATCTACAGCTCCCATAGCTTTGCTGACTTCAGCAAAAGCACCTGCTAAAATAAAAATTAAACACATAAGTATGATACTGGAGTCTCCGGCACCTCTACAAAATCTTTCAACCTTTAATTCTACAGGTATTTTTTTGTTTTGGAGTATAGCTATGGTGGATGCAATTATTAAAGCTACAACTACAGGCATTTTATAAAAGTCTTTCATTATAATTGAAACACCAAGAAATAGAACCATAAATATACCTAATGGTAATAATGCAATGGCACTTCCTTTTCTTTGGTTCATTATTTTGAATACCTCCTTTTATGTTTCTATGTAAGTTCAATACAATTAACATTAGCATTTATTATGCCAATATGTTCAAAAGTTGTAATAGCTTGAATTTTAATAAAATAAGCCAACTAATAAAAAAGCATGTAAACATTTTAAACCACTTTACTAATTAAAACGTAAAGAAATTTTTATAATTGTAAACATTTCTTTACAATTATAACATAATGTCATTTTATAGGTAAATTAATCATAATTTAAGTTAATATAAAAGTTTTTAATATGAATGATATAAAATATAAGAAAATTAATTTTAGCTTTTTTAATTCTAGTCTAAAATTAGAGTTAAAATACTTGACACTACAATGAGAAAATCATGGGGAACCCACTAAGCAAGGACTTTTTAGAATTGATGATGTTGGTACGTTAAAAAAGATAGATATATCAGATATAGAAAATGAAGATTTTATTGAGTGGGAGTATATAAGGCATAACCTAGATGCTGTTAGAATGCCTTTAAGTACTGCATGAAGCCCAAGAAACAAGAGTGTCATACTCAATTGAATTCTTGTCTAACATGCCGTAAGCTTTGTACTACACCTGACTTTATAGCACAATTTGAATTGGAGACTAATGAATTTTTATTCCGTATTTATTTAATTTATTTATTATGGTAGTATGAGATACTCCAAGAGATTTCGCAGCTTTTCTACAGCTTTTATGGCCTTGCATAGCGGCAATAAGAGCTTTCTTTTCAGCAGCTGCTACGACATCTTTCAATTTAAAATTAAAGTTACAATTTTGGGAGGTTACTTCATGATTTGTAGTTTTTTGAAAACCCATAATTAAATTTTCTTTTTTAAGAAAAACTCCATGACACATATTCATAGCTCTTTCTACAATATTTTTTAATTCACGTATGTTACCAGGCCAGTTGAACTTTACAAGTTCTTCTATGAATTCCGTTTCTGCACCTTTTATGTTTTTATCCATCTGCTTATCTAAGATTTTTATAAAAAAATTAACTAACATAGGTATGTCCTCAATTCTATCTCTAAGACTAGGAATATATATAGGTATTACATTTAGTCTATAATATAAATCTTCTCTAAAAGTATCTTTTTTAATCATATCCTCCAAATTTCTATTAGTTGCTGCAATTATTCTTACATCTATTTTTTCTTCTACAGTATTGCCTATTTTTCTTATAGTGCCTTCTTGTAAAACCCTTAAAAGTTTTGCTTGAATTGGAAGAGATAATTCACCTATTTCATCTAAAAATAAAGTGCCATTATCTGCTGCTTTGAATAAACCATCCTTACCCTTCTCTGCTGCACCAGTAAAGCTTCCTTTTACATATCCAAAAAGTTCACTTTCTATAAGATCATCTGGAAGAGCAGCACAATTTATAGCCAGAAAATTTTTATCTGCTCTTGAGCTTAACTTGTGTATAGCTTTTGCAAATAGTTCCTTGCCTGTACCACTTTCGCCACGGAGAAGTATGGTTGAATTACTTTTTGCTACAGATGCACATATATTTTTAGTTTTTAGAATAGAAGAGCTATTTCCTATAATATCTTTAAATACGAAATCTTCTTTTGAAGTAATGACATTTGACATTTCAATGGCTTCATTAATATCTTTAAGTGATGCAACAGCAGTTATAGTTTTTCCTTTATCATCTTTTACAGAACGTCCTGAAGTAATATAGTGGAAACCATTTTTTTTATTTTTTGTAAGCACTTCAATATTGTCATGATCTTTACCAGTTCTTAAAAGGTTGATAATACGACCTTCAAAGCCTAAAAGTTCTTTTATATTTTTTCCAACTATATTTTCTTTTTTTACATGAAACACTTTTTCACAGTAATTGTTAAAAAGTTCTACTTCTCCATTATGGTTTATAGCCAGTATACCATCTTGTACAGCATCTATAATAGCATGAAGTCTCCTTTCACTTTTCTCATATGAAAGTAGTTCAACTTCATGAACTTTTAAAACACCATTTATATTACGTAAATTTTTAATAATATTTAATTTTTCTTCTTCCTCTTGCAAGCCTTCTACTTTTACATATACTTTGTTTGGAAAAACTTCGAGAGAATGAATACTCATGTTATTCTCATAAAGTTTTTTTAAAATATCTAAACACATTCCTATTCTATCTTGTGAAATTATTTCAAGTCGTAAGTATGTTTTCATGAATATCACCTTTCCTATAATATAGTGCGAATTGATTATTAAGAGAAATGTTTACTATATAATTCTATATTTAAAATAACAATTATTTCAAGTAAAAGTATAGCATTATAATAAATTCTAATAGCTTTAGTGCTAACTATTAGAATTTATTCTATTAATGAGAAAAAATGATTTGCAAAGTCATTAACGATCTAGTTTTCTGCAGCATATATGGTAAATACTTAAACTGCAGCAATCTCCGTAAAAGATTTAAAAAAGTAATCACTAATGCTGGCCTACAAGATAGGAAATTCCATGATCTAAGACATACCTTCGTCACTAGGTTACTTGAATTAGGTGAGGAGCCAAAAACGGTCCAAGAGTTACTTGGTCATAGTAATATATCTATCACCTTAGATATATACTCATGTGCTGGAAGGTATGAAGAAAAAAGCGGCATCTAAATTAAATGATTTATATAAATTCATGATGGAAAAATAACTCCTTTTTTATTTTTGAAAATCTATAAGGGGCAAAAAATAGGGCAAATTTTATTTTAGGGTAAAATAAAAAACACTAGAATGTAGTGTTATCAATACTTTGTGGTGCACCCAGGGAGATTCGAACTCCCGGTTGTGTTACGGTTGTGTTACAGATCAAATATTAAATTTCACAATTTCATCAAAACATATTATATATTTTGTAAATAACTATATAAGTAATCTTGATGTATAAAAATACATATTAGTATGCAAATTATTATATTTTAAGTTATATTACCTACTTTATTTTGTATTACCATTTCTATATTTTTTAATAATTTTGTTAACCTTTATTTACCACTATTTTATTTCTTTTATATACATAACTCTCTTATAGCACACTACCAATATAATAATTACAATAGTTTTTTACACCACATTTCAGGCATTTAGGATTCTTTTCAGAACATATGCATTCCATTTTTTCTTGATTTAATTGCCCGTAAGATACAAAGATAATATCAATATATCTAATTGGCAATTTTGTTGCCCTACTAAATAATCTTCCAACTTTTACTGCACTAAATAAATCTTCTTCATTATCGATTAATCCTAAACGATAAAAGATTCTTAATATAACTCTATCAGGTTTCAACACATTTAATCCTATATCAGTCATAAAATGATACGCCGTAGTTCCTCCTATAAAACTAAAATTCTTCTCTAAACTTTTCTTTAGTTTAAAAAGGCATTCATCACTCGAGTTTGGCTTAAAGGAATCTATATATTTTTTAAAGGATCCATACTTTTCAACTATCTTTTTTATTCTTACTGCATTTCTAATGCAAGCATCTATTTTGGCCTTATTTTGTATCATATTTTTATCGTTTTTAATTTCTTCAACTTGATCCAGATTATATTTTGCAACAATCTCATAATCTTCAAAATGTGAGTGAATTACATCCAGATATTTATCAACTGTTGAAGCTTTAAAACCTGAATAAAAGATAATATCTACAAGTAATCTATAATATTCATTATCACTAATATCCCTATTTTCATAACTTTTAAATCTACTAAATTCATCCTCAAATTCCTGTTCAGTATACTCACTATTTAAACATAATGTATCACATACATTTTGAAAAATACTCACTAACTTATCATTATTGATTTTGGACTTTTTCGTTGAAACTACCCTTGCACCACAATATTTACAAAATCGGCTATCACTATCAATAGTCTTTTGACATGACATACATATTATTTTCTCCAATTTTCATGCCTCCAAATCTAAATAATACTGAAGAATTCATCTCACAACTCAATATTATATCTTTTATTACCATTCAAATTAAACATCATTGAAAAAATACCACTTCAAAATCAGCAAAAACTATTTTACTCATTTTCATATACCGGCTTTCCGCCAAAAACTCCGCTCGTATACATTTTTTCTATGTTCTGTGCTTCTCTTGGTCTTTCATCAGAAAACCTATTTATAAAACTTCCATCGTTTCCTCTAAATTCAACTGCATATTCCTGATCCGGTCTAAAGATAGTATTTGATAATAGGTTAGTTGAATGTGAAACTATAAATATCTGAGCCTTACTTGACTTTTCCATGAAATATCTAATAAGAAGTTCTTCTAAATCATTGTGAAATGCACTGCTAAATTCATCTATAATTAACATACCTCCATTTTTTATAACATGGAAAAATGCAGGCAGCATATTTAAAAGATTTCTATTGCCTAATGACTCCATCACAAATGGAATTGGTTCTCCAATATCATCTCTTTTAAAGAAAATGCTTTTGTTTCCTTCTGCATTTATAGAAATTAAGCTTCCCGTACTTTCCTTTGAATACTCTATTAATTGGCCGAATTTATATTTTTTAAAGAAACTATTAATATCATCTACGCCGTTATTGTCCAGGTATTCTTTCAAATCCAGGTTATTGTTTGACGGATTTATTCCTCCCCTGAGAAATGCATCGAGAAAAACTGAATTTATCAAATAGTTAAACCACTCTTTTAAAACAGGATAATTGTTAAACTTTGTATTAAAATATATGGATCTTAAAAGCAAGGATTTTTTATCAAGATTATCAAATACTTCATTATCTGTAATATATGATTTTGCGCTTTCTCCAATCCTATTTAGCATAATTTTATTATTCACGAGCAAAGTCTCAACCATAATTTTTTTATCTGTATCATATTCAATATTGTAATTAATAATGTTATCTCCAAATTGAAACTCATAGTGAAGCCTTATGTTGTCGCTACTGGAAAATAAACATTTATATAAACCAATATCAATTATTTTTTCTGCAAATAGTAATTCTAGTAAAAGCTTAATGGATAGTATTATATTAGTTTTGCCTGAGGCATTAGATCCTACAAATATTCCACCTTTTAGTATTCCATCATCTGAAACATTCCTTTTTTTAAGAATTTTATAATTAGTGCTTGTAAAATCTACTGTTGTTAAATGTTTAAAAGACTTAAAGTTTTCTATTTCTATTTTGCTTAACATTTTTATCACCTTCTCCTATTTATATTATACTCAAATTTCAAAAAAGTGTATGCTTTTTACGTCTGCTTTTATTTATTATGTAATTTTTTTACGTTTATTGTATGTAAAAGTTATAACCTATAAGCTGAAGCACTGGCCAAGCTTTATCTCTTCCCTCACTCAGACAAAAGCTTGGCCAGTGCCTTTAATTTTAATGGGATGCTCCGCCCCAAACCCAGGGAGTAATGCTCCTATGTCTTATAATAGGCTCGGGTTCCCTCGCAAGGAAGCTTTGGACTAGCACTTTCTTTTTCACTTAGCTACTGCATCAATAGTCACTTAAAGTAAAACATCTATTATATGTAGGACTTATCCCTACAGTGCTCAAAACAAAGGCTTGTCCAAAGGCAATTTATAAATTATTTCATCTATCACTTCAAATAAGCAGCCCAGTGCTCCTCCATCTTTGCAAAATAGGTTCCTATATTTTCATGAAATCAATATCTGCGTATGAATTTAAAATACACTATTATGATCTTGTTTCGCTATCACCTCAAAAATTTATTACTACACATATAGATACTTTATATATACCTTTAATTTATCCATATGTTTTAAAATAATAAACCGCTTTATTTTTTCTTCAAGCACCAGCACTTTTTTAGTCCTCGTCAGCTTTATGATAGATAAATTTCCAGATAAAAATAAAAGGAAGGCTTCCTGCGGATAAAGTGCTTCTTTAATAATTCATAAAAGTTCCTATTTTAACTGTACTGCCGGTGTATTCCTCTGGTGTCTTCCATCTACGCACAAAGTATTTAATTAAATTGAATTTTTCACACACGATTGGCGCCTTTGACAAGCCCATGTCTAGTCCACCTTATACGTGCTTTTATCAAAGCAAGCATACTCAGGATGAATATTATACTAAAGCTAAAATTTTTCAAGGCTATTTTGATAAACCTGCAACAGAGCCAGGAGAAAAAGATATCAGAGCCTTCCTCCACTATCTTACAATAGAAAAAAAACTTGCCCATGGAAGTGTATTTGTAAGCAGCTTACTAATACATCTATCTTGGCTAAAGAGAATACTTCAACCCTTGAACTAATTCAGAAGCTATTAGGCGGAGATTTATCCTTATGCCCCCTCTGTGGTTGAAACAAATTCGTCAGATTTATTACCCTTGTAAATCTCCTCCTACTAATAACAAAACTGCATAGAATTAAAAATATGCCTTGCTATGGATAATTGGAAGTTGTACTAGGCTTTCTTAATCCCATTACTCATACATGAGTTATGTCATAATTTAAGAAGAATATGTAATAACTGAACTGAATATTATGCTTGTTACTTAATTTTTCATTAATGCATGAAAAATTAATAAATCATTCCCTCATTGTTAATTCTCGTTTATTTTTATTTCTCTACCCAATCATGGGTGATTTTTCCAAATGCATATTTGCGGACTTCATTTGGATCTTTATAAGCTTCTTTTATATAGTCTTTAGCTTCTTTTGGGCAAAAATCATCGGGATTTGCGGTAGTGATTTGTATTAATTTACATTCAATAATTAGTCTGGCTTCCTTGAAAGTCTTTGCTAATTTAATTGACGCCTACTTGTCCTTAAGCCATAAGAATCTATCAAATATTTTTTCTTGTATGTTATCTGCATTTATATCTATCAATTCTTCAGTGTAACATACTGCTCTTTTTATCCCCCAATAAGAACTATCTGCTACTGACTCCTTTCCTTTTTTAGGAGTCCATATTTTATAATCATCAGTCTTTACACCCTCAAACTCATTCATATTCCTTATCGGCCAATAAAAACGCCAATGATTGGTTGGTGAACATCCATTACTCCAATTCTCCATATTCTTATATTCAAATTTTGAAATATATATCTTTGGAGTATCACCATAATTAAGCTCTATATCTAGCACATAAATCGGCCCATTACGCCATCCATTTTCTAATTCTTTATCATGTTTACTTTGAAAAAGTACTATAAAATCATTAATTAACCATCCATCAACTTCAGCGTCAGATTTCCATCTTAAAAACTTAGGAACTGAAACAACATATTCGTTTCCTTCATCTGCGATTGTTTTACAATAATTCATCATTTTATTTATGTTCTCATAAGTTTTATTTACTACCTTAAATGCATTTCGTATATTCTCAGCTGAATTCATAATATAAATCCTCCTCTATTGTTTCTTTCACATCAAAAGAAATAGTATTTTTTTTTACAGCACCAAAGTCATACCACTTTTCTTCTACATTACCCTCAATTATAAAATCTTTAAAACTTTCAAATCCTTTTTTTATTAAAAGATTTTTTAAATCACTTACTATGACTTTTTCATAGACATTATTTATTTTTAAATTTTCAAGACCATACAAAATGCCTTGCCATGAAATATAGGCAAATTCCACATTATTTTCAATAATATTTCTAGCTTTAATATTTTTATAGACTTCTCTGCAAGCTTCTCCATCTGCTACAAATAGTAGTATCTTATTTTTATTATTACCTGACCGTGAAACAATTCTTGATTCACGTGAAAGTTGGTTTACGCTCTTAACATTATCATATGTTGTAAATTCACCTTCCAAGCCTAGAGAATTACTTACATCATCATCAGATGAAATGCCACTAAGATACTTTACTTCAATACCAATAATAGTATTTTCAAACTTTATTAAAGCATCAATCTCTCCTTCTTTATCATAAGGCCAAAATTCAATAAATTCGCTCCACTCATCTTCATCAATATTCTCAATGATCTTTGATAAACTTCTTGGATATATCCCTTGAATAAGAATTTGTTTTAAACCGTGATTAAATGACATATATCTTAAGCTACCAAAAACATTTCCAGTTAAATCATCTTCTAATCTATCATTAAGATTTGAGCCAGTACTACTTATCTTCCCTTTTATTTCTGCAATCATACTTTCATCTCTTTTCATATATTTTTTAGGCTTACGCATAATTATATTTCTCTTATTTAAAGCTCATTAGAGCCTAAAAATCGTTATCACTTAAGTTTTCACGTATACTTAGAAATACTTTGATCAATAATATACCCATCAGGTAAGACTAAATGATTTAGTTATTCTAAGTGGAATTTATAGTAAATGAATTTATATACTGTGTTATAACTATACTTATAATTCCATACGATAAAATTAGTTTTCTATTTTTCATTTTAAACATACTCACATATCCAACTTCCTTTATATTTATATAACAACATATATACTCAAAATCAAAAAACTATATAACAATTGATAATTATATAAAATTTTACTTTAGAACACATGAACAATTTATATTATATAATTGCTGAAAAGAATAAAAATTTAAAATTCACTTAACATAAAGTTAACTCCTTCTTTTAACTTAATAACTATAAATGAAAAAATAAGTATAAATACTTACAGTATATATTTGTAATATAATTAAACATCTTTATAGTTTTTAAAACAGTCTTAAATAAAGTACCATTTTTAGCAGATTAATATATCCATTGAATAGTATTTTTTTAACCTGATTTCTCCGTAATATAAGTCCTTTTCTGAAGGAATCATTGGCACTTTCATGTATTGAGCAGTAAATATATGTTATGAAACTTTCTCAACTATAGTAAAAAAACAGAATTGTATCCACCTTTATAAATATAATAAAGATGTCATCACCAAACATAAAAATCTAGGAATGACATCTTTCAATTCTAATAAATTAAAATTATTGTTGTAAACTATTTATAGCTGCATTAACTGTATCGTATAAGCTTGATATCCCAGCACTTCCAGTTTGTATATCTGGCGGTTGAATTATATAATTTCCTATAGATTTAGCTTTATCAAAATCTAAATCATCTACTGCCTGTTTAAAAGAATTAAACTTGTATACATAACTGTTCATATAATCTATAGACTTATCTATATCATCAATTTGAGTATTTATGTTATTTAAATACTGACTATTCAAGTTACTAAGTTTGTCTGGTACCTGTAAATTTGCAACTTTATCTTTTAAGCTGTTTAAATTATTTTTATAATCTGACAGATATGAATTGACTTCATTCACCGCTGAAATTGATTGGGATATGCTATTATCTATATCCTCCACAGTATTATAAGTTGATGTTAAGTTGCTAACTTTATTTTGGACTGTATCCAAGTTATTTAAAAATGTATCTGTTTCCTGTTTATAGGACTCGCAATAATTTTTCAAATTATTCAAATAATCTTTTTCAGCCTGAGGAATTTTTGATGGATCTACTAGCTGATATTCTACAGCTAACTCTACCGAAGCAAATCCACCAAGTATAGTTACATTTTTATAGCCTTTTGGGTCCATAAAACTTTTTTGATTTGTTATATTTTTGCCATCTGTAAGTATTATAGGTGCATTCAATTTTGAAGCTAGTGTACTTCCAGATAATGCATCCGGAAAATTTACTCCACTTGCAAGTACAGCTGTATCTGTATTCACATTAAAATATTTACATATATTTAATGAAGTATCATATCTAGTTTGTCCATCAATTCTTTTTATACTATCATCACTTAAAGATGGAACAAGTGATTTTAACTGTGTTAACACTTTATCTTCAACTGAGGCCTGTCCACCAATTATATAAACCGTACTTGGATTGATACTTAAAATTAAGTCCTTAGTTTCATCTGGTAGACTATCAGCTTTCGTCATAAATATAGGATAACCATTGTCTGCTGCTACACTTGATATACTTAATGCATCCGCAAAACCATATCCATTTGCAATTACAATTGGAGTTCCACTTTTAACATCCATAGAATCAACTATTTCTTTATTTGTGCTGAATCTATTATCTCCTCCAAGTCTTATGATATTATTATATCCTAAATCTTTTATATGATTTACAAATTTATCACTTACAGATCCAGTACCCCCAAGAATATATACGTTTCCATTTTTATCAACATTATTTTTTATATAATTTAATTGTTCTGAATTACTATTCAGGTCACTATTTATTAAAAGTATTGGTGCATTATATTTCTTTGATAGAATACTTCCTGCCAATGCATCAGGAAAATTACTCCCACTTGCAAGTATTACATTTTGAAGGGTACCGCTCTGAAAATTCTCTGCAATTTTTATTGACGTTTCATATCTATCATTACCACAAAGTCTTGTTACATTATAACTTGTCTTAGCATATGCTGCAGTAGATATACCAAATACTATAGTGGTAGTTATACAAAAATTCATTAATTTTTTTAACATTCGTAAGTCTCCTTTCACTCTTTATTATATATTGAATGTAATAAAATTACTTTTTGCCTCTATCTATACATCCTGCAATTCCTGTTTTTACAGCTACCTTTTCATGTAGAGTTGATGATGAAATTACATTTCATCATAGAAAAATTGGATAATCTATATTTTTCTTTGACATTACTATACTTTAGTATATATTCTATATATTATATAAAATTCCTTCATATAGAAAGTAAAAGTTTTAAAATCTTTTACATGAGCATTTTTCTCGAGATTTAGAAGTAATGAAAACAAGCATATCATGTACTGAAAAGTAAGCTTTTCACTAATTTATCATTTCTCCTTATATTTTTTCTATTTCATATATAGAATTATTTATAAATTTCAATGAAAATTAGCATTATTAGGTTCTTTACTTATCTAGAAAATAAAAGTACATTTATTTTCTAGTAATGATTTTTAATTTCTTGATGAATCTTTATGTTACAAGGAATGTTTCCATAAACTTCGTGATAGAAACATTCCTTATATGTATTGAAAACAACTATCCACAATATTTATCCAAACAACTTATTCCACGTATTAATCCCAACAATACCATCAACTGCAAGTCCACTGTCTCTCTGAAAATTCTTTACAACCTCCAGGAATAAACTTAAAGATATAAACAAGCTTAAATTTATTACAAAAGTTGCGCTTGATTCAATAATAGATCAACTTGAAAACCTTGTTCTATTCTGTGATGAACAATCCAAAATAAAGCTTAAAGATGAGATTTTAGAATATATCAATGGAAATGAGTTTAATAAAAATTATTTTTCAAGACACTTAAACAAATCCTTTACAGATCTGGTTGATGATACACTAAATTCATTAAAATACACAGTCAAACAGCAGTCATAATTACATATAGAAGAAATGGGTAATATATGCCCTCTAAAAAAGCAAATGCTGAAGGCTCCATACAAAAATATTATAAAGATAGAGTTCTAAAAGGATGGAGAACTACAATTACTATAAGACATGACGATACTGGAAACCTTGTACGAAAGCAATTTTACGAAAAAACAAAATATGTAGATAATGATTTGTTCGCCCTATAAATTCATAGGGCGTCTTTTTATTTGTGTTTATATATTTTTATGGTGGTTGTGTTACGGTTGTGTTATTTGGCAATAAAAAAAGCCTCACGACATCGTGAAAGCATTGATACTGGTGCACCCAGGGAGATTCGAACTCCCGGCCTCTGGATTCGAATTTTAGATTTTATAATATTTTGGTGTTTTTTAAGTTCCTTTATTTTCAATTGTTTAAGTGTTATTATATACTATTTAAAAGTACTATTTTTTATGCTTATTTAAAACTTTGGGGACAATATGGGGACAATTTTTTATATATTCAATCACTGCGCTACCAATGGTTTATAAAAATATATTTATTTTTTAACTACAGCTTTAAATCTATAAATTTTATCTTATAATGCATAATTTTATATATTACATCTTTCACACAGCTTATATAGTTAGTATAAAATTGCTTATAGGCATAATTCCATTTCTAATTATAAATTACTCTTAAAATGGCTATATACGCAATATAAAAGGTACATATCATTTTGCTACTCACCTACATAAGTTGGGTTTCCCTTTTTTGCAAGTTTCCAGTAATCAAAGTATATGCTATAATTTAAAATGTAATAAGAAAAATTGTATAGGTACCTCTTCTTTATTTGTGGGTGGATTATGGTTAATAATGTCTGCGTATGAAGAAGAGGTGATGCAATTTATGTCAGAAGGATACTTACTGTTATTCTTTAGTTTGTTTTCAATAACTGCTATGGTTATAGTAGCATTATCTAACAAAAATTCGGATATAAAAATTGAAAATAAAATTACTTTAAGACCTGATGAAATATCATCTGATACTAAAGTAAACATAAATAATTCCAAAAAAAATAATAGATAGCCTTTTCCGAGACCTATCTATTATTTAACCATTATACAATTTTACTAAGCAGACTAAATTCATAATCCACCCTCTTATTACTAATATTATACCACAAGTATATAAATATTATAATGTAGATATTTTAATTTTCTCAATTCATATAGTATACTGCTTAATAAAACAACTCTTTATTAGGTAATTGCAGTAATACAATAATTCTTTTATTTTCTTCATATTGTACATATACCTGAGATTTTATTGTAAAACTACTAACATATTTATCAAACCATATAGAAATGTCCTCCTCTCTCTTTGATGAAAAATAGTTATTTCCATATTCCTTAATATCATTCACAATTTTATATGCAATGGTATCATTATCCAACTTGTCTTTTAAATCCGCATTTATAAACTCATTAATATAATCATTATTACAGTGAAAATACTTCATTTGGTAATTTTCATAAACCACTGAAATATACCTATCAAGTGATAAATCAATGCAACGACATATCGTAGCTTCAATAGAAGTATGAAAATAGTTTGCAATATTTGATATTAACTTAAAATCCAAATCAAAATTTTTAATTTGTTGTTTTACATATACTTCTGGTAAAAGTAGTTCACTTGCAAATTTATCACACTCTTTTTCTCCTTTATCATAGAAAAAAGATAAATATAGTGGATCACTGATAGTGCCTTCAGTATTCACCACAGCATGAACTAAATGCCCTAATTCATGTGCTATAGTAAAATTCAATCTACCTTCTGTTAAATGTCCATTTATTACTATTGCTGCTTTTCTTAAATACGGAAATCTAAGTAAACAGCCAGTAAATTCTGATTTTAAAAAATCTTTAAAGTATAACTGTATCCCAAACTTTTTGATAGCAAATTCTAAATTATCATTATTTGTATTAAGTTTCAAAAATTCTCTCATATCAGCCGCATTATATGTTAGATTGGCTTTAAGCTTTTCACTATATTGTCTATTTGAATTTTTTACTGCTCGGTAAATATTATTTATTAATAATAAATCATCATAATCAAGCATCACATCTTTTCTTGCAGCTACATTTTCTAATTTAACAAATCGTTTTTCCTTTTTTAATATTTTTATTAAATGAATCATATTTTCATCATATATAGAAGTTCTATTCTTTAATTCGTTTTTGAAAACACCAGCAACTTCAATATAATCAGCAAGCTCACATATTTCCGTTGATAGATCATTAACATAATCATCATTAACAGTAGTTGCAGATTTTTCAGCATATTGTACAAAATTTTTAAATAAAGATAACATATCAATTAACAAGTCTTTTGCTTCATATATTGATAATATTAACTCTATTACTTCCTTCTTATAACCAAATTCTTTATTGCAAATTAAGACTTTATAAAAGAACTTATTTATCTCTTCTTTCTTATTACCATTACGATAATAATCCCTAATAGTTGCTGCTATTTGGGGAATATATTGCGCATACTGTTCAAAAAATGGTATAAAAAATGCTACAACCTTATTATCCCATTTATTACACAATGAAAAAATCATTTTTTCAAAAGTAACCATGAACTCGTCAACTTTGCATATTCTTTCAACAGATGGTAATAAATCTTTGTATTTGTCCTTACTTTCTTGAATAGCCTTAATAAGTTTAGTTTTATATTGGGTAAAATTCATCAGATATCCGAATAACTCGTAGTGAATTGCTAATTCACTTGAACTTAAAAACACCTTATATAGGCATTCTCTAATTTCATTAATGTACTTGTCATTAATAAAACTATATGCTTCAATTTCAAGCAGTAAATCAATCATTCCAAGAATCGTACTTGTATCATTATCTTCAAGGAGGATAGCTTTAAAACATTTCCAAAAGTATACCTCTTTCTTATTTTTTCTTACCTTTTCATAAGCGGATACAAATAATTTTAATGTTTCATCCGATGTAGACTGATCCCATGCTGCAAGTGCAACTTTTTTTAAATTATTTTTAGCTATACTTTCATCTTTTCCTAAGTTAAATAATAAACTTTTTATAATACTACCTATATTTTCCATTATGGAATCACCTCCTACTTTTAGTAATTTAATAAAATATATTATAAGACTATTTCACTTATTACTATTATAAAACCGTCCACTCACCATGCTTATACTGTTCAATACACTTAAACTCAGCAACTTTTCTATCTTTATTATTTAAAAGTATAAGTGTATCTTTTTTATACCATTTAGTTTCTTTACTTTTCACAACACCGCCAGTATGTTTTATCTTTTTTAAGTCCATATATGAAATTATCTTAAACTTTATTCTGTAATCTCTATTACTTACTTGTTGGCCATGAGCATATTTTACATATTTTGATGCCATTTTTAAATTATCATGTATAGACAAATACACTCCATCTCCATAATGTGGATCTTTATACTTAAAGGTATCAGTAATAGTTTGATTTATACACTTACTACAATACTCTCTTGGTTTTCCTGCTGCATTACAATTATTTTTTATTACTAGTAAATCTTTTTTGTCAAAATAATAATAAATATATTTTATATCACTTAGATCTAAGCTCTGCTTTAATTTTGCAGCTTTATCCATACAAGAGTCTTGTACTATCCCTGTAAATTTTAGTTTATCCTGATTATACACTGGATATTTATTCCCACATTTGCCACATATAAAGCTACTCATAGCAATCCCCCTTATATAATATGCTATTCATGCTATTAAACTAAATACCGTATTCGATATTTTTTTCATATCACTCCTATAATATAAAATTTATTTCTATATTTTATATTTCTACAAAAGAAAATATTATCCTTTAACTTTCGCTCGCTATTATATTACTTATTTCTACCCTAAAATGATTCTAACCTATTTTATAATTCTACGTTTTATTAAATTTCATTAAATCAAAAACTCAAATCAATAAAAAAAGACTCGCATTTTACGAATTTCCTATTCTTGAGCTAACTTTAGGTATAGTAATTTTGACCATACCTGACTCCCATATGTAATTTATAACCTCTTTTCTTCTCCTATAAGCGGTACTCCTAGCCCCTCCATACATTTCATTGGCTATCCAGTTTACTATTTGTTATAAGTAATTCTTAACCACTACATCAAGGCGTGAATGTCCAAGGTTTTCAGAAGTAATTCCGAGAGCCTTTTTATTATATCTACGCCCGGATCCATCTCTGCAGATATAGTCAAGCTTTTTTTCTTTTAATCCCTGAAGTACCTCCATGTATTTATGCTGTGCAAAATACCTCCTGCAGCTGTGTACATCCAGCGCATGATGTATTTTTTCAAACACAGTGGCTTGTCCTGCTTTTTCTGCCTTTTCCTTGGCTTTAAGAATAATATTATATGTACCACGTAAAGGATGTATAAACCTGCCACGGCCATTCTTAGTCATAACGCGGTATTCCTTCTTAGATTTAAAATCTAGTATTACATTTTCCTCTTCATCCTTTATGATCTGCTCTGGTTTAATTTTAGCTACTTCACTTCTTCTAAGTCCCGTAGCGTTGCAAAACTCTTTTACCTCTTTATTGTTTTTTTCAGAGAAGTGCTTATCATATTCCACATCATGTCTACTACGTTTTATTCTTAATCTATCACCTCTTTTGCTTGGCAATTTAATTTCAAAACTGTACGTATGACATCCGAAAATTTTTGCTAAAGATGCAGCCTTAAGGCGGGTAGTATACCCACTTTCCCCTTTGTCCATACTCTCCTTTAGCCATTCTCCCACATGATCCCGAGGAATATTATCAAGTATCTTATATTCCTTTTCAGGATGCTTTTCACGCTCCCAAGTAGCAAAATTTAATGCATGTTTTTTATAGTTATCACATGTTGACTTGCTGTAAATACCTGGTGCACGGAGTGAATTTTGCTTTACTTCAAGGAATAAATCTGCCTCTTTTTGTTTCTGTTTGGCCTTATGCCTAGATTGACCAAAACACTTGAGACTATCAATGCGCTTAAGAATTTGGAATTTTAAACTTGCCATTATATCAACCTCCTGGATACAAAAATAATGCTTGTAGAGATCAAACCCCTTTACCCTCGTTATGCATTTTTAACATAAGGAGTCGCAGTATATATGGATATCTTTCTCAAGGACATCCACCTGCAATTAAATCTTTGACTTAGGTTACTGGTATAGATCTGTTTCTAGCTTTCGCTGTATGTGCCTAAGTACGAGCATACCTTATCATGTGTTCAAATTTATTTATATGTGTAAACAGTGAATAAAAAAGTCTTGCATTAAGCATATATGCAAACCCACCCCTTCACTGGAATTCTGTTTTAAAAATCTTTACCACAGTGTTACTGCGGTTTACTCCCTCATTTTGCGTGCGGGAGTAAACCGCATGCGGATTTGATTTTCCCCTTAAGTAATGTACTAGAATTTAATTGTTTAAATAACTCGCCTAGAATCTAAAACAAAGGGACGGCTCCAAACGTCAATTAAACAACCAATCCTAACTATCTTTTATTCTTATGAAATTCAATTTATTTGCTCTATTAAAAATTGCTTAAATATATTTTTCATGTTAGTTAAATAAACCAATTTATTTTATGTTGCCTCTTCCATAAGACATAATATTTTCTTATTCATATCTATTATGTGTATTTTCGAATACTTTTTTATTATTTTTTAATAAAAAAAGCCACTAAAAAGTAGCTTAAAATATAAAATTTATTTATAAAACTTCCATACCATATTTCTACACCACAACTAAATTAGAATAACCATTTACTTTGCTTTAGCAATCACTTTTCATATATTTCATGTATTCATCTCTTAATTCATACAGTGCCTTTATATCCCACATATCAGCTATACCAAAGTATTCTAATGCTTTATCAAATGAAGTTACTTTGTAGCCTTTATCTCTTAGCTCTTTAATGTATGTATAAAACATAGATTTATCATCAAATATTATCGCAAATTTAGCTGTCTTGGCTGCAGTTTTAAAATATCTTCCACCATGTTCTTTACATATTTCAGATATTTTGTCTTCGATTTTATGAAATTGCTTTAAAGTACCATCTCTTCTCTCATAACCAAGTTTATAGGCTATAAAACATTTATATATGTCTTCATCTATAGGATCATATTTAAATGACGTTTCAAGATTAATTTTATTTTTTTGCTTTCTTAATTTATCATAATCTTTTTTTATTGGATAGCCTTCTCTACAATATTTTAAATAAATTTCTGCTGCAACTTTAGCATCATCTATTGCTCTGTGACTATTTAAATCTATTTTTAAATAATCTTTAATAGTTTGTAGCCTATGATTATCTATATTCTCAAACATTTTTCTACTTATACTCAGTGTATCAATAACAGAATTACCTCTATATTTATTGTCTGACATATTTTCATCTAGAAAATCAATATCAAATCTTGCGTTATGAACCACTATTGGTAAGTTACCCATAAAATCTATAAGCTTAGGAATTACTTCATTTATAGAAGGGCTATCCTTAACCATACTATCCTCAATACCGTTTATTTTTGTAATTTTTTCTGGTATATGTATATGTGGATTTATCAAAAAATGAAATTTATCTGTTTCTTTCTCATCCTTATATTTTACAGCACCAATTTCAACTATTTTATCATTTCTATAATCAAGTCCAGTTGTTTCAAAATCTAGTGCCACAAATTCTTTAAAAATATCATCAGTAAATTCTAAGTTTCCAAGTCGTGCTATTTTTTCTCTTAATCTACTATCCTTGCTTTTATTTAATATTGGTTCACTTGTCATTGCAGACTTATTGTTTGAACTTTTATGTATATTATAGAAAATAACAAGCACTATAATAATTATTACAAAAATTGTCATAAAGTCATCTCCTTAGAAAGATAATTCTATAAAATATGATAAAATCCTCTATTCCTTTACTATCCAAGGATATGCCTAAAACCATATCAAAAAGGTATCCAACCCATTGGACACCTTAACTTTATCTTAGTCATTGATTTTACTTGCCTTAGTATACTAAAAATCTCTATGATACTTATAGTATTTTATTTATAACTTAATTTTTTATGTTGCCATGTTTTCCCTATAGAAATGAGTTGCTCCTATCATCCACCTTGTAAAATATTTAGCACTTTGAGTAAATTTTTCCAAACACAGGTCGTAAAAATTTTGTTCATCTATCTATGTATTTTCAAAATCAATTTTGTCTCCCTTGGTAAGTTATCTTGAAAGTTTACATGCCTCTTGTCAAAGCGTAATATCAAAACTTTCACACAGTTTAACAATAAAATACTTCTGTTTTAAAATATATTTTCATTTACCATAATAATCAATATTCTTAGCTAAAGTCCACCTTGGCATTTTATAGTATCCATTTTTTCGCCAAACAAGTCTCCAAAATACTGTCTTAAAACTTTATATACTTCCTGTGTTACAGTCTTTTGATTTTTAGATTCATATACATGTATATTTAACCGGATTTATCTTGAATTTTTATTAGTGTATTTCTGTTATATGTTTTTTTATTCATAGATAATAATTCTTTAGATAACTCGTTATTTGGCATAACTTATTCCACCGTGCATCTAAACTAATTTAAATCCTTTTTTTACCTATCAATTATTTATCTTTGGCCTATATCCATATCTATCTATAAGCTTGTTTACGTCCTCGTTTTTCCTCAAGCTGTATGAATATCTTGCTGCTTCTATATAAGTGCATCCATAAGCCTTTTGATATGCTTTAGTTGCATTTAAGCATCTACTATAATAAAAGCAAAATAATCTTTGTTTATCAGTAAGTTTTAATCCGTCGCTCATATCTTTTATTTCTTCAATATTTGGTTCTTCTATATCCTGTAATGCATCCTTTTTTGTGTGCATACTTTTTCTTTTTTTGTATGCGTACTTTTTTGTTTTGTGTGCATACCTTTTTTACATGTCAATAACTGTACACTTAGTAGCTACTTTTAATTTAAGTTTAGTCACAACCTCCCTTAAAATTCTTAATAAATTCTTGATATTCTATCTGCATTTTAGGTATTGAACACTACGAGAATATTATATTCAATCATTTGATAATAATGTTCAAAAAAACTTTACTTCTGAATGCAACCAAATGCAACTATTTAAACTTCTTTTGGTTGCACTAAATGGTTGCATATAAAAACTAAAAATATGTGTATACTTTTAGTTTTTATATGCATGCTTTTTTGCTGTATAAAGATTTGTAGTATCCATATACTATTACTTACCAACATTGCTTTAATTATATTAATATTCTATTTATTACCAGTGTAATTCAATTTTATCTAATATTTTCTTAGGATTACTTCAGTTATATACTCCTTATTTTACCTTAGTGACTCCAGTTTATATATCCCGCACTTTCCCACAACCACTTCAATTTATGTAAGCTTGCAATATGTAACACAAAACTCGTACACCGGAGCACTCACCAAAATTGGGAAATGTAAACACAGTATGCTTTACGATTTCTTACTTATACTTCGCTCTTCAAATACACCCGTGTATTCAGCATACCCACATTGCCCTTTCTTTTCTTTTTGCCTGAAATACTTCCACCGCTCTTTTAAAGCTACATCTTTAAGTTCTAATATGTCTCCATACCACTCCGCTATTTGTTCTAAAGTACATGGATTATTCCTTATATTCTAAATGTATGTAGCTACTACATTTTCTAATTTACTTTCCATTATTGTATAAAAGTAATGTGGTATATCCTCTAATAATTTATTGAGGTTCTCACTATATTTATTAAATAGAAGCGGATTCATATTAATAATTTCCTTTATTTTAATTCATCCCTTTATATTTACAAAGAATTGACTGGATCTATAGTTTAAATCTTTAACGGCGGCAAAGGCTTTTAATTAATCATAATTATGCCTTTTATATCTTTCTACCATCTAATTATGTCCTAATAATATTGTATTCTTCAAAATTTGAACATTTAGTTAATCTAAATTTATTAGTAACGTTATAATAAAAAACACGTTCCTTTTGTATTACTTCGGTTTTTGATAAAGTTGCATTACCTTTCAAGTAAGTATTAGAGCTATTTGTAACAAAATCTATATTATTTGCAACGTTTTAAAAGTTTAATTTTTTGTTGATAGTTTCTCTATATTTTATTTTATCGCTAGAGGAAATGCCCTCGCCTCTTAAGACGAACTTTTTTATAAACCATCATTAGATACTCTTCTCTTTTATCTTTCCAATGTTCCTTTGCGGCTCTTAGCCTAACATACTGATAGTTTAATCCATACCATTTAGCAATATCTTTTAACTTACAAGGTTTTGACCTGGTATCACATTTATAAGTTAATTCAGCGTTTATCCATGTAGCACTTCCATAGTCAAAGAAGTAAGGTGGTTTTCCACTCATGTATTCATTAATATATAATTCTATCCCTTCAGTCAACAGTTTATTAAATTTCATATATTTCTTAACTGAATTCCAGCCCTTGCAATGCACCCAGAATTGACTAGATTTATAATTTAAGCCTTTAGCAGCAGCAAAGGCTTTTAATGAATCATAATGCCCTATTATATATTCTTTTTTTAGCTCATGCCAATTATGGCGTTTATATTTCTCAATCATGACACTTCACTCCTAAAATTGTAACTGCATAAAAGCTATTAACAAAATCATCTTTTCTACACTTAAAAATTTATATATTGGACCTTAATCTATACTATATACAGCTCTATCATTGCCTAAAGATTAATTAAATCGGACTTATATTAATATATTTTCATAAATTCCGCTTTTTTCATAACTTGAATTTTTCCATTATAATAAACACGCCTTGGGAATTTGATAAAATCTATATTAATTACTGATTCTGCATAGCACCTACATCCATCACATTCACCTGCATTATATTCTCCTATAAAGGGTTCTCCAATTAATTTTTCTGGTGAAGGTGGTTCGTTAAAATTAACAACTATTCCTTCCATGTTTTTATGAGATTTTCGAGTTTTACTATCCATACATGAGCGCCAAATATACCAATTAAGTCCTAAATCTTGGCTTCTATTTTGATTGAAACTTGCTGAACATATGCTACATATTGTAAATGTAATTTTCTGCATATCTTTGTTTGATATATCGAAA